>CAVXBV010000008.1:0-294895 GCA_963760125.1 uncultured Actinomycetota bacterium
TCCGGCAGACGGTAGGGCCGGATACCGTCCGGCAGACGGTGGGCCAGATTGCCGATTCCGGCAGACGGTCAGGCCGGATACCCGTCCGGCAGACGGTAAGGCCGATCTCCATTCCGGCAGACGGTCAGGCCGGATACCGTCCGGCAAACGGTAGGGCCGGATACCCGTCCGGCAGACGGTAGGGCCGGATACCCGTCCGGCAGACGGTAGGGCCGGATACCCGTCCGGCAGACGGTAGGGCCGGATACCCGTCCGGCAGACGGTAGGGCCGGATACCCGTCCGGCAGACGGTAGGGCCGGATACCCGTCCGGCAGACGGTAGGGCCGGATACCCGTCCGGCAGACGGTAGGGCCGGATACCTGTCCGGCAGACGGTAGGGCCGGATACCTGTCCGGCAGACGGTAGGGCCGGATACCTGTCCGGCAGACGGTAGGGCCGGATACCTGTCCGGCAGACGGTAGGGCCGGATACCTGTCCGGCAGACGGTAAGGCCGGATACCTGTCCGGCAGACGGTAAGGCCGGATACCTGTCCGGCAGACGGTAGGGCCGGTTACCCGCCGGCAGACGGTAGGGCCGGATACCTGACCGGCAGACGGTAGGGCCGGTTACCCGACCGGCAGACGGTAGGGCCGGTTACCCGTCCGGCGCGCTGCCCATCTCGGACCACGATACTTCGGCCCTATCCACCTTGCCCGACGTGCGCGGCCAGCGGCAGGGACGGCGTGACAGCAGCATCAGGATCAGATAATCTGATGTCGTGCGTACCGTGACCGCCACAGAAGCCAGCAGGTCGTTCGCCGCGCTGCTCGACGAGGTCGAAGCCGGTGAGACCGTGGTGGTCACACGGGGCGGGCGACGTATCGCCGCGATCGGGCCTGCAACAGCTGGCAACGGCCAGGACTTCCTCCGCCTCTTGGCGAACGCCGCTCCAGACGAGGACTTCGCAGCCGATGTGCTTGCGGCCCGCGAGGTCGCCACCTTGGAAGGACCCGCGTGGCCGGCCGACTGATTCTCGATACGGGGGTCTTGGTCGCGACCGAACGCGGCCGGACCGCTCTCAAGGAGGTCATCCAGGCAGACGACGACCTCGTGATTGCCGCCATCACCGTCGCCGAGCTTCGGACAGGCATCGAGCTCGCCGACGAACCCCGCCGCGCCCCACGCACAGAGTTCTTGGTCAAGATCCTGGAGACCATGCCGATCGAGCCTTACGACCTCGCCGTAGCCGAGGCGCACGGACGCTTGCTCGCGCATGTCCACCGCACAGGCACTCAACGCGGAGCGCACGACCTGATCATCGCGGCCACGGCCGTGGCAACGCGACGCATCATCCTGACCACCGATGGCAACGCGCGCTTCGACGCGCTTCCCGGTGTCGAGTGCCTCGTCGTTGACCTGTAGTCAGCGGGCCATCAGGCCTGTTCGTCGTCGCGGCCGAACGCGGCTAGCGCCTGGTCCCGATCAGCTGGTCGGGGGCCGAGAGCGGCGATAGCCCGTCACTACTCGCCCGACGCCTCCCTGCACTGCGCGTGACCGCAACTCCCTCGACCGCATCGCTCAGAGCTGCGGGATCAAGGCGGTCAGTTCTGGGCGCAGTTGGGCGAGTGCCTGGTCCAGCGTGGCCAGGCGCGCTTCGGGACGGGATGCGACGAGCGCAACCAGATAGGCGTCCGTCACCTGACGATGTCCATGCACCCCGCTGAGGTCCGCATGAACGTAGGACTCCGAGTCCGGCCAGAACTCGCAGATCGGGTTGGCGTGGAGCAAACGCAAGACCTCGGAGGCGACGCTGACGCGCTCGCCGATGCGCACCAGGAAGCGGACGAGCGAGCCCTCGACGATCGGGCACAGGGCCACGCGGTCGACACCGCGTATCCACGCGGCGACCTGTGCATGATGCTCGTGCTCCTCCACGGAGAGTGCGATGAGCACGTTGGCGTCGAGCAGGTAGGTCCTCACTCTTCGTCGAGTGCGGCCGCGACGTCGTCCGAGGTCACCCGGCGGCCCACGCTCAGCACGGGGAAACCCGAGGTCGCGTCCGTCCGTACGATCACTGGCTCATCGAGTTGGCCCAGTCCCCGCGCAGTGAGCTCGGCCAGGGTCGCGGACAGCGATTGACCACGAGCGTTCGCGAGTTCCTGAGCGCGTCGGTGAACGGCGGGTGGCAGGTCCACGGTCGTACGCATGTCTGCATCGTATCTGCATCATCGACGATGCTGCAACCCTGTCTCCCGCTGGAGCGGCCGGCACCCACGGGCGAACACCCGCCGCATCGGGCGGAGAAACGCGCTCCCAGATCCGTGGAACAACACCTGGTCCCGCAAGGCAGGTCGGCCACGCTGGACAGCGATATTTCGCCACTATCTGTTGCAGGCCGCTCGCGCCGGGCCGAAGGAGGGGTGGGTTATTCGCGCGTCCGGGTGCTGGACGCTGCCCTCGGGCGGTCTGGCGCGTCAGAGTGGTTGGGGGGCACGAGGGACCGAGGGGAGTGTTCTGTGGGCGACGGGCTGTCTCAGCAGGACCTGGATCTGACAGGGACGCACCTCGAGGTGTACGTGAGCCGCGACGGGGAGGCTGAGTGGTGGCATCCGGAGCACGGGTCGATCGCGGCGCCGGACGGTTGGGTGTTCCTGGCGACGGGGCAGGCGTTCGTGACCCGAACGGTGAAGGCCGCTGGGGTGTTCTGGCTGGCGTGGGAGCCCCGCAGCCGGTCGCGGCGGCATCGCCGCCTGATGGGGCTGGTCGCGCCGGAGGCCACGATCCGGGCTGCCGAGCAGGCTGCTGCGGACACGGAGGCCGCCCGGGCGTTGCGGCGGGAGGCCGGCGGGCGCAGTCGCGAACGCCAGGAGGCCCGATACCGGCAGGAGCTGGCCGAGGCCATCGTCGACTTCTTGGCGTTCGAGCCAGCGCATCAGGAGTTGGCCGAGCGCATCGCGCGTGATGCCGCTGAGCGTGCGGCGGTGGTGGGCAGCGGCCGGGTCGGTCGTACCCGACTGTTGTCGTTGTCGGAGCGGGCTGCGTTAGCGGCGCGGGCGCAGATCCGGCACGCCCACACCGACTACGAGCAGCAGCTCGACGGCGAGACCGAGTTCGGCGTGGACGACGAGTTGTATCGGGCGATCAAGGCCGACGCCCACCACGCCGTCGATGACTTCCTGCAGGGTCATCGCGCCTCGGCGCCCTGAGCCGCACTTGAGGGTGGATCACGGGGGATATGCCGGTGATCGCGATGACATTGCGAGGGATATGCCGGTGATCGTTTCCGTTCCACGCTGGTCAGGGGTGCCCGCGACGGGCCGGCCCGGAGCGCCGCGGTAGCCGCCTCCGGAAGGAGTTCGTGATGGACATCAACACACCCGGCGCGACCGATGAGGTGCTGGAGGGGCTGGAGTTCCTCCCAGCGCGGGAGCACTTTGACCAGACCAGCTACGCGGTCGCGAGCTTCCTGGCCCGCTATCGGGACCTGACGTTGCGCGCCTACCGGCAGGACATGCTGGCGTTCCTCACCTGGTGCTCCGAACGGCAGCTCGCCCCACTCCAGGCGCAGCGGCCGCACCTGGAGCTGTACCTGCGCTGGATGGAGTCCCGCGGCCTGGCGCCGGCGACGATCGGCCGCCGCTTCGGCACCGTCGCGGGGTTCTACAAGTACGCCGTCCTGGACGGCAACGCAACGGCGAACCCGACGCTGGCGGTGACCCGTCCGCGGGTCGCCTGGGAAGGGCAGCGCCGTACCGTGCTGCACCCGCTGGAGTACGCGGCGCTGCTCACGGCCGCCCGCCAGGACGGCCCGTCGTCGCACGCGCTGGTCGCGCTGCTCGGGATGCTCGGCCTCCGTGTCAGTGAGGCCTGCAGCGCGGATGTCACCGACCTGCGCTACGACAGCGGCTACGAGCTGCTGGCCATCATGGGCAAGGGCAACAAGCCCGCCCAGATCCCGCTCCCGGTCCCCGTCCTACGCGCGGTCCACGAGGCGACGGCCGACCGGAAGGCCGGACCCCTCCTGCTCAACCGCGCCGGCGCCCGGATGACCCCAGCCGCCGCAGCCGGACGCCTCCGTCGCCTGACCCAGGTAATCGGGCTCGAGCACCCCGTCAGCCCGCATAGCCTTCGTCGGACCTTCTGCACCGCCGGGCTCGTGTCGGGCGTCCCGCTGCGCGACATGCAGTACGCCATGCGGCACAGCGACTCCCGCACCACCCTGCGCTACGACATGAGCCGCGCCAACCTCGACCGCCACGCCGCCCACCCCGTCGCGGCCTACCTCGCCGGCATGGCCGTCGGATAAAGGCCAGGGAACGAAGGGCCACACCCACGTGAGGCGCCGGGTAGTAACAACTACCCGGCGTCACGCAGGAGACTGAGAGGCCCAAAGGAGTGGCGCTACCACCAGCGGCGACGGCCGGATCCCTGAACGGGATCAGGCGTTCTCCACCTCACAGCATCGGCACTCGCGCTCATCGACCACGCCAACGACAATGTGTTCGTGACGAACCCGGCTGACGGTGACAAGTGGCACCCGGACAACCGACAGGGCCTGCTCGGGCACGGGTTCAGCAGAAGCATGTGGCCGTGCCACGGCGGGCTCGCTGGGCTCTGCTTCTTTTCGCGGTGGCAGGCCCGCAGTTCTTCCCTGTTGGTACCAGCGGCGGCGCTCGGAGCGATGGCCGCCTACGAGTGCAAGATGCCGAAGCGTCGTGACCGGGTTCGGTCATAGGCGGCGTTCTCGATCAACCCTTTCGTCGGATCAGGAACCGCCAGAGGCGCATGAACTTGAATCGCCATGGGATCACCTGCGGAGCGACGAGCCGCGCGACCTCCTCCTCGATCGAGATCGAGGAGTCTCGCATTGGCGAGTCGGAGCCGTAGGTCCATTGCATGGGCGAATCGTCCCCGCTGAGCGGGGATCCGGCAAGCCGCTGAGCGCTGCTGCAGCCACGATGGAGTTGAGGGCTAATCGCCTCTGGGTAGTCGCCCCTGCAGTCGAAGTACGGCCTTCCTGAGGGGTTCAAGATCGTGGTGGACAGCGCTGCTGACGTGACCGTGGGTCGTGTCGAAGTACCGATGGGCCAAGCGGTCGCGCATCCGTGCGATGTCGCTCCACGGGTGACCCGGCTCGGTGTCGAGCAGCTCGGCGGAGACCGCCTTGATCGCCTCACCGATCTCGATGAGGCGGACCCGGACGGCGTCGAAGATCAGGCCGTCTGACAGGTCACCCCGTGTCAGGTGACTTTCGATGGCCGCGATGGCGTCGAGGATGTCCTGTAGGCGTTCGGCGTCGCGGCGACTCATACGGCGACCGCGTCGGCGAGCGCTTCGGCACGGACGCGTGGCTTGAGGCCGTTCACGGGCGCGAGGTCGACCTTCACCTTCAGGATCCGTTCCAGAGTGCCCTCGAGGGCCAGAACGGTGAAGAGGCTGGTGTCCTCGGGAAGGTCGACGAGCAGGTCCACGTCGCTGTCCGGTCCGTCTTGTCCGCGGGCGACACTGCCGAACACGCGCAGGTTGCTCGCCCCAGCTGCGGTCACCGCGTCGAGCAAGGCCCGCCGATGCTGGCGCAGCCGCCGTCCCAACGGAGTGTCAGGTAGCCCCCGCACCTCGGGATGGGTGCGCTCCAGGCCAAGCGTGAGCTCGTGCCCGGTCGCACCGACCAACCGTGCCAGCGTCGGAACGGAGGGCTGCCGCTTGCCGGCCTCGTACTCACTCACGACGCTCTGCGGGACGCCGGCCCGTCGAGCGAGGTCAGACTGCGACAGGCCAGCACGAGTGCGGGCTTCCCGAAGCAGCGAGCCGGTCTCCATGGGAACAGCCTATCGCGTTCTGCCGATGAGCGAGGAAGTGCCGCTCTTCACCTTGCAGCGGGGTCAGCTCGGTGAGCGGGAGCATCAGTTCTGCTCCGTCCGCACATCGGAGCCAGAAGCGGCCGTCATCCCGCGCCGGGGCTCGTCGTACGCCTCGAAGTTGCGTCAGAAGGGCGGGTCGCCAGGGGCTGGCGTCGGCCGCTCGGGGGTGGACCCCGCCGGTCTTTCCGGAGCGGCTGGCGGGTCGGGCAGGTGGAGGGGCTGGTTCCAGGTGCTGTCGTCGAAGTACGGTCCTGGCTGGTCGCGGACCAGCCGCGGCCCGGGGAGCTCGGTGTCGTAGGGCATCGGGGCTGCTGCCTGCCAGACGCCGGGGCGCTGGTAGACGTGCCCAAGGGGGCTCTGCCAGACGTGCCGCTGGGTGTCCAGGTCCCGCTCCGAACCCCAGGCATGGTGCTTGGCGCGGTGGCAGCGCCGGCTCTTGCTGCTGAGGTTCCACGACGCCGTCGGACCCTCGGGCCAGGGCGTCTCGTGGTCGCTGTCGCAGGCCCGCGCGGGCATGCTGCACCCCGGACCAGCGCAGGTCTGGTCGCGCAGCTCCAGGAACTCCGTCAGCGCCCGGGTCGGGTCGTGTCCGGCCAGGGCGTCCTCGCGTACGGCGGCCGGTTCGAGCAGCGACAGCATGCGCTCGCGGATCTTCTCGGCCAAGGCCTGGTCGAGATCGGCGTCGCCATGCACCGGGTCGAACAGCTCCAGCGGCGGCAGGGTCTTCGGGTCCAGGTGCAGCGGCGTACCAGTGTCCGCGTCCACCAGCAGCCGGCGGAGTCCCGCCGCGGGCAGCAGCAGGCGAGCCCGGTGCGGCGTGACCGGTCCGAGGCCGTCGATCCAGCCGCACCGGTGGTCGGTGTCGATGAGGGTCGTCACCGGGACGTGCACCACGATCGTGCGCGCGTCACGCGCCCGAAGCCCCTGCAGCACCGTGCCCAGCGCGAGGTCCGCATCACCTTGCTGATCGGTCTGCGCCCGCAGCAGGGCGAGCAGCCGCCCGGGGAGCGCGGCGAATACATCCGACCGACGCTGGTTACGGGTGCGCTGGACGCCGTGGGCCTGGTCATAGGCGGCCTGAGCCCGGACGAGCTCCTCGAAGTCCAGGCACCAGCGCTGCCCGACGAGCTGATCCACGGTCGCACCGATCTGCGCCATGCCGTCCTCCCCGGGCGCGACCCACACGTTGCGATCGTCCCGCGCCCGCTGCTCGCGCTCACGCACGAGCTCAGGGTCGAGGTCCACCTCAACCTGCAGCACGACCTCGCGCAGCAGGCGCCGCAGGTCCGTGGTGTTGTCCGCAGCCAGCCGGTCAAGGACACGACGCTCGACCTCCGCCGCGACCTCGTCGGTGCACCGACGGGTCAGGCTGAGCAGCAGCTCCACGGTCGGGACGAAGACCGCGCCCTCCTCCAGCAGCCGGAGGGTCCCGCGCAGCACCTCGACGAGGCGGCGGGCGTCGCCCAGCTCCGTGGTGGCTCGGGTCTGCCCGATCTTGCCGGTCCCGGCGAGCTCCAGGACGACGTCATCACGACCACCGGCCGCCTGCTCCCAGCGCTGACTCAGCGTGTAGCGCGCACGCACCCGGCGCGCATAGGCGCGGGCATAGTCGGCGTCCACTGACCTGATCTCCGCCAGAGCGGCACGCTGCTGGTCGGGCAGGGCGTAGGCCGGATCACGTAGCGAGCGGGACCGCGCGGGCATCTGACCTCCTACCTCACATCTTATGCCCTAAATATACCGACCACAGATTCGACTGTCAAGAGAAAACCAGTATTCACAGGGTTATTCACGAGAAAACTGACCACGCACTTTCCCTGTAAACGCGATCACGAGCCGACTCGCAAGTCCGGGCTGCTCCTACGCGCGCGGACCGGCCGCCGACCCGCCGGTCAGGTAGGCCCAGGCCTCGGCGGCGTAGTCGCCCCAGGGCCGCTCGCGGCGGGCGGTCGCTCCCGCCATGGCCTCGAGGAGCAGCGCGTCGTCGGTCAGCAGGTCGCGGAGGACACGTGCCAGAGCCTCATCATCGCGGGTGTCCACCGGGACGACGCCGGACCCACCGACCTCCGCCATTGTCCCGTGCCCGGCGCACACCACGGGCACCCCGCGCGCCACCGAACGTGCCACGGGAACGGCGAGGGCGTCCGACGAGGGCGGGTAGACCGTCACGCGGGCGGTCGGCACCTCGTCGTGCAGCACGACGAGGGGGTGTCCGGCGGCGATCAGCCGCGCGACCTCCGCCACGATCCGGGCTGGTCCCCCGGCGTCGACGCCGACCCCGAAGCTCATCCCCTCCCCCCACAGCATCTCCGTCGCGGCAAGGGCAGTCAGGTGGTTGCTGCCCGTCGCCGGCACACCCGCCACGTGGATGTCCACCTCTGGGCCGGACGGCGAGAGCGCCGGGTCTCCGACGAGCACCGCGCGGATCTCCGGTCCGGTGAGCCCCGTCCCGGTGAGCATCGACCGCCAACCCTCGAGCTCCTGCGCTGCGGCGGCCGAGGTGGCGGCCAGCCGCTCGGCGTGGGCCGCCGACGCCAGCCACGTGGCAAAGCCGTCGCTGACCGCTCCCGGCACGCCCTCGGCGCTGACCAGCGGACCGCAGCCCATGCCCACGAACGAACCCTGGACCGCACCGCACCGCAGCATCGCCGCGACCCGGGCGTTGCGCGCCGGGTCGAGCACCGGCTCGGGCTGCACGTACCGGCACCGCCACGGGACGACGACGCCGCCGCCGGGACGGGTCAACGTCGTACCGTCCGCCGTCCAGATAACGGGCGTGCCCTCCGGCCAGGCCGCGACCAGGGCTGCCCCGAAGGGGCTGAGGTCGTGCACGTCGACGAGCACCTGGCCCTCGAGCACCTCGACGTGGCCGGGCTCGGGCCGTGGCTCGCCCAGCTGGTGTCGCCGACGCGCCTGCTCCACCTCGGACTCAACAGGCAACCGCCCGGTCCGGGTCGAGAGCGCCAGCCACACCCCGTCGTCGCCCATCACGAGAGCACCTGCCAGGCATCGGCGGCGTAGTCGTCCCACGTGCGCACCGGCCGGACGGCGATCTCCGACTGCAGCCGCGCGATCAGGTCGTCGTCGGTGAGCATCCTTCGCAGCCCGTCAGTGAGCGCGTCGTCGTCGCGCGGGTCGACGAGAAGCGCCCCACCACGCTCGGCGATCTCGCGGGTGCTGCCGAAGTCGGAGGTCAGCACCGCGACGCCGAGGGCGAACGACTCCGCGACCGGCAGGCCGTACCCCTCGTGCAGCGAGGCGAAGACGGTGAACCGCGCCTGGGCATAGGCCGCCCGCAGGTCGCTGTCGCTCACGCCCTGCTCGAGCGTCACCGCCCGACCCGCGTCCTGCAGCGCCTGCACCGCGGCGCGGCCTTCCGCACCGAACCCTCCCCCCGCGACCACGACCAGGCGGAACACCAGGCCCTCGCGCCACAGCCGCTCAGCCGCGTGGAGCAGCGCCACCTGGTTCTTGCGGGGGTCGAGCCGACCCACGCAGAGCACGACCGGTTCGGCCACCGGGCGGCGGGGCCGGAACGGGACCTGCGTCAATGCGTTGGCCATGTCCGAGGGCAGGACGACGGGTACGACGTCCGGCCCGGTGAGCCCCTGCGCGCCCAGCATCGAGGTGAAGCCGGAGAACTCCTGCGCGGCCGACCGGCTGATCGCCGCGACCCGCCCCGCGTGCTTGAGCACCGACAGGTACGCCGCGAACCGCTGCGGCTGGCCCGGAGACACGATCCCCGCACTGACGATCGGGATGCAGTCGTAGCCGATGGCCGTGACGGTGTTGCCGGACAGGGCCGCGACCGCCGCGAGACGCGGGCAGGCCGCCGGCTGCGGCACCTCCGCGAGCACCAGCGTCGACCGCCAGGGCACGACGAGGTCCCACTGCGCCGGGTCATACGCGGAGGTCGCCTCCTGGTCGCGCCCCTCCGGCTGGGGCCGCCAGTCCGTCAGACGCTGCGCCTCGTCGCGGGCCAGCGTCCGGAGCCCCAGCGATTCCGGACCGTGTGCGACCGGCAGGACGTGCTCGTGGTCGCGCTGCCAGCGGGGTACGACGGCACGCACCACCCGTTGGATGCCGGTCTGCACGTCGAACCGCGCGGTGTGGTCGACGAGGACCAGCACCGCGTGCGACACGACCCTGAGCCGACCCCCACCACCGACGACCAGCGCCTCGGGGAGGGCCTCGTCGAGCAGGTGGACCGCTGCCTCGGCCGCGGAACCGCGCCGCAGCACCCGGGCCGTGGCGCGCACCTGCTCCTCGTCGGGCAGTGCCATCGACAGGCAGGACATGAGCAACCACACTCGATCCAGGTGCAGGTCGCTCTGCAGGTCACGCACCAGCGCGTCGAGCAGCGCCCCCGGGTCGAGCTCCGGCGCGGCGTCGGGAAGCAGCACCGCGGCAGCCTGCGTCAGCCGCTCGGCGAGGCCACTCATCCGCGCAGGCGACGCCCGCGCAGGACGCGCAGCGGACGGGTCACCCGCCACGACAGGCTCTGCCGCAGAGCGAGGAGCTCGGTGATCCCCGGCGCGGCGTCAACCTGCTCCTGCCAGCCCGCGAGCGCGCGGGAGCGCCACAGCGCGACCTCCGCCATCAGCTCCCGCTCCCGGTCGGTCGACTCCGGGCCGGTCACGGGTGGTCCCGGTCCGCACGGTCGCCGAGCAGCAGCAGGTCCATGGTCTTGCGGGCCGGTCGCAACGCCCGGAAGTACGCCCGCCGCAGCCGCGACGTCGTCGTCCACGGGGACACCACGTCGGCGGGGACCTCGAGGCGCCGGATCGCCAGGTCGAGCCGTCGCCAGCGGACCAGCTTGTCGATGGCGTCCTGCTCGACCCGCTCCGGGTCCAGGGCCGTGGGCAGTCCGGCGAACAGGTGCCCGTCGGCGTACAGCTCGGGGTAGAAGTTCTCGAAGGCGTACTCCTTGGGCACCACCGCCCGGCGCCACTGGTTGGGGTACTGCGGCCAGGCCAGCGTCAGGTGCGGCTCCGGGTCGAGGAACCGCTCGGGCGCGAGCTGGCGCCCCAGGTTGCCGAACAGGCTCCACTCGTCCAGCGGGGCACCCGGGAGCCAACCGCTGGGCGACGTCGGCGACCCGGACGAACAGGTCGCGGTCGACCGCCTGCGGCTGGTGGGAGGCGTACGCCAGCGTCGGAGCGCCGAGGTAGGCCAGCACCTGCAGCGTGTGCTGCTGCCCCCGGTCGAAGTCGGTGCTGTCGGCCGTCCAGTCGACGAGGTCGTAGAAGGTGAAGCCGGCCAGCCTGCCGTCGCGGACGAACCGGTCGGGCGCCAGGGCCTTGAGCGGCCGGTAGTCGTCGTCGGAGGAGAGGAAGACCTCGTCCACGTGGCCGCTGCGGCACAGCGCCACCCGCAGGGCGAGGTTGCGCGTCTGGTGGTCCAGGGCGCGCAGGTCCTGGCCGGCGAGGTCCTCGTCGGTCAGCACGGTGACGTCGTCGCCGAGGTCGGCGGCCCCCATCGCGGCGGCGGTGCGCGCCGGCGTGACCACGACCACCGACGTGATCCACGGCAGGAAGTGCTGCACGTAGGCGTGCGTCTCGGCCAGCACCTCCGGCCGCGCCGACAGGTAGGCGATCTGCCTCATCCGCGCACTCCCTCCGCCGAGGCCAGGGACTCCCGGACCACCTGGGCAGCAGCCTCCCAGGTCGGGGCGTCGTACGACGGTCGCGGGCGCGGCGCGTCGAGGTGGGCCCGCACCAGCCGCTCCCAGGTGTCCAGGTCCGCCGGGTCAGCGGTCTCGGCGAGGCCCGCCCCGGCCTCGGGGAGCGCGCCGCCGGTGGAGGTGATGGTCGGCGTCCCGGCGCGCAGCGCCTCGAGCACGGGCAGGCCGAGCCCTTCGGACCACGACGGCACCAGCGCGACGGTCGCCCGCTGGTAGAGCCAGGCCAGCTCGGCGTCGCCCAGGCCCGACAGCCAGACCAGCCGGTCGCCGTACGCCGGATGGCTGCGGATCCGGGTGACGAGGTCCTCGACGAGCCAGCCCTGCTTGCCGACCAGCACCAGACCGAGGTCGGGGTGGTCGGGGGCGAGCCGGTCGAGCAGGTCGAGCGCGAGAGCCTGGTTCTTGCGCGGCTCAAGGGTGCCGACCACCAGCAGCAGCCGCTCCAGGCCCTCGGGGAGCGCGACGGGGACCGGCGCGGCGTCCTCGGCGAAGTCCGCGCCGAGGGGGACGACCCGTACGGGCACCTCGCGGTCCAGCAGTCCGCTGACCTGGTCGGCGGAGAACTGCGAGATCGCCAGGACCAGGTCGGTCTCGTCCAGATGGGCTCGCAGCCACCGTCCGAACGCGTCGGCGATCCGCGGTTCGAACCACCGGGGGGACGTGACCGGGAGGACGTCCGCCACCATCGTCACGACGGTGACGCCCCGCCGGCGCAGCGCCGGCAGCAGGCGGTGCCGCGGCTCGGGGTCGTGCCAGGCCGGCTCGGCGTCGAAGAACACGGCACCGGCGGGTACGGCGTACCTCAGCGAGCGGCGGCTCAGGGTCCGGAGCCGGCGGGCCACTGCCCGCAGCGGGCCTAGGGCGGGGTGGGTGCGGGCCGCCGGCGGGCCGGCGGGAGCGGGCGAGCGGTGCGGCTGGCGCAGCCGCGCGTCCTCGGCGGGCGTGAGGCGCCGGTACCCCCGCCCCTCCCACACGACCGGGACGACGTCCAGGGCGGGCTCCCCGTCGCGGCTGAGCTCGCGCAGGAAGGCGCGGACGAAGCGCTGGTAGCCGGTGACCGCACTCGCCTGCAGGGTGTTCGTCACCTCCAGGACGACGACGCGCGGGGTCTCGGACACCTGGCGATCTAAGCGCATGGGGTCACGTGCGTGTGGGGGGCCACGCACTAGTCTGGCTGCCATGAGGCGCCGCTATGACCTGCAGGAAGCCATGGCCAAGGCCGAGCTCTTCAAGGGGCTCGGTCGGCCTGTGCCGGCCAACGTCCGCTTCCGGTGGCTGAAGAACCTGGAGATGAAGGCCACCAAGATCCTGGTCTTCCGCCAGATCCGCTTCAACGAGGCGGTCGTCGACGCGATGCACCACCTGCGCATGGCGGCGGAGGGGCACGCGATCCCGCCCGAGACGCGCGACATGTTCTTCCAGCAGCACGAGGGGATCTCGGCGGTCCGCCGCGACCTCGTCGGCCCTGCAGCAGCAGGTCGTCGAGATGCAGGCGAACCTCGACCGCGGTCGCACCGAGCAGCACGAGTCCATCGGTCAGGTCGACCTGTTCCTCGAGTCGGTGCGCCGCAAGCTGCCGCACCCCCACCGCCGACGAGCTCGCCGCCGAGCCCAGCGCGTGGGACCACCTCTACAACGCCTTCGAGGACAAGCAGCGGGGCAGCTACGAGGTCATCCGCGAGCGCCTGGAGGTCTACCTCCCGGACCTGCTGACCAGCGCGGAGCCGGTCATCGACATCGGCTGCGGCCGGGGTGAGTGGCTCGACCTGCTCAAGGCCAAGGGCGTCACGTCGTACGGCGTGGACAACAACCCCGATGTCGTCTCCCGCGCGGCGGACCGCGGGCTCGACGTCCGGCTGGGCGACGCGATGGAGCACCTCGGGGCGCTCCCTGCCAAGAGCGTCGCCGCGGTCACCGCGTTCCACGTCGCCGAGCACCTGCAGCTCAACGACCTCATCGCGCTCATCGACAGCGCCCTGCGCGTCCTGGTGCCCGGCGGCAAGCTCATCCTCGAGACCCCCAACCCGGCCAACCTGACCGTGGGCGCCACGACGTTCTGGCTCGACCCCACCCACGTCCGCCCGCTGCCCAGCGACCTGCTCTCCTTCCTGGTGCACAGCCGCGGCTTCGGTGGCGTCGAGGTGCGGCCGCTGTCGCGCTCGGAGCTGCCCGTGCCGGTCTCCGAGGACGCCGACCCGGTCCTGGCCCGGCTCACCGAGGTCGTGAACCACCACCTGGGTGCGGCGGCCGACTACGCCGTGCTCGGGACGCGCCTGTGACCGGAGCCGCCCCCGCGCCGGCCCCCGACGTCCAGCCGCCACGACGTCCAGCTCGACGTCAACGTCATCGGGGACTTCCAGTCCTCCACCGGCCTGGCCGAGGCAGCCCGCCGCCAGGTGGAGGCGATGGCCCACGCGCGCATCGGCATCCAGGTCGTGCCCGTCGACCTCGAGGCCCCGAAGGCGCAGAACCGCGTCTCACCGATCGTGCAGTCCCTCCCTCGCGGCCGCAGCGCCGACATCGACATCCACTACGAGAACGCCAACGTGTTCTCCTCGCTGCCGGACGCCCTGGTGCACCCGCCCGGCCGGCCGCGGTCCTACACGATCGCGTCCTGGTACTGGGAGCTCCCGGAGCTGCCCTGGGACTTCATCCCGTCGGTGCTGAAGGTCGACGAGATCTGGGTCGCCGCGGAGTACGTCCAGCACATCTTCCGCCGCGTGGTGAACAAGCCCGTGACGATCGTGCCCGCCGTCATCACCGGCGAGCCGAGCGACGCCTACGACCGCCAGCACTTCGGGCTCCCCGACCGCTCGGTGCTCTACTTCTTCAACTTCGACGCGTCGTCGTCGTACGCCCGCAAGAACCCGATCGGGGTCATCCGGGCGTTCGAGCGGGCCTTTGCCGCCCACGAGCGCGGCACCGCCGCCACACTGGTCATCAAGGTCATGCGGCTGCACTGGTTCCCGGAGCTGGAGCGCTTCCTGCGCCGCGAGATGGCCAAGGTCAACGGCATCCTCATGGTCGACGACCTGTCGCACTCCGAGATGACGTCGCTCATCAACGGCATCGACGTCTACGTCTCGCTGCACCGCTGCGAGGGGTTCGGCATGGGCATGGCGGAGGCGATGCGGATGGGCAAGCCGCTGATCGCCACGGCCTACAGCGCCAACGTCGACTTCTGCACCGCGGAGAACTGCCTGCAAGTGGGCTACGACCTCGTGCCGGTCAGCGACGACGACCACAAGTACCACAAGGCGATGACCGGGCTGTACCGCGCCGGGCAGTACTGGGCCAACCCGGACGTCGACCAGGCGGCGCGCTGGATGCGCCACCTCTACGACCGGCCGAAGGAGCGCACGCGCCTGGGCGAGGTCG
This sequence comes from uncultured Actinomycetota bacterium, assembly GCA_963760125.1. Classification (GTDB taxonomy): domain Bacteria; phylum Actinomycetota; class Actinomycetes; order Mycobacteriales; family SCTD01; genus RYN-111. The sequence goes on from CAVXBV010000008.1 coordinate 14,904, forward strand.
CCCGCAAGACGATCGTGGAGAACTACAACTACGAGGTGACCGGGGCGGTCATTCGCAACCGCCTCACCGAGATCTACCGCGAGCGCGGCAAGCTCCCCGCCTGACTCAGCGGTTCGTCGGTCAGAGGACCTGCAGGCCGGCCCTGAGGTAGACGACGCCGGTCTGGTCCGCATCCGCACGGACGGCGAAGCTCGTCACCCGGTCCAGCCGGTGGAACTCCTTCTCGGCCAGCGGGGCGTGGACGGCGACCGTGACCGAGTAGACGCCCTCGGTCATCGGGATCTGCGGCAGCGTGAAGCGCAAGCGGCGCACGCCGCTGTCGAACGCCGGCAGCCTGGTCCCGAGCAGGTCGGAGTTGGTTCCGAACACCAGCGCGTCGACCTGGTTGAGCAGCTCGATCCCGCACACCCACGCAGGGACGGGCTGGTGGGCCGTCACCTCGATCTCGACCGCGACGTCGTCGCCGGGAACGAACTCGGTGCGCGGCTGCCCGTCCGCCCCGACCACCGAGACGCCGGTGACCGTCAGCTCGCCGGTGCCGACGTCGGCGACCTCTTCCGGGTTCTCCTCGGGCACGTTGTAGCGGTCGCGGTAGGTGCGGATCGCCTCGATCGGCGGCCCGTCGACGATGACCGACCCGTGCTCCAGCAGGATCACCCGGTCGCACAGCTCGCGGGTCTGGTCCAGGGAGTGGGTGACGAACACGATGGTCCGGCCCTCCCGCTGGAAGGTCTTGATCCGCTCGAGGCACTTGCGCTGGAACGGCTCGTCGCCGACGGCGAGGACCTCGTCGACCAGCAGGATCTCCGGGTCGACGTGCACCGCGACGGCGAACGCCAGCCGGACGTACATCCCGGAGGAGTAGAACTTCACCTGGGTGTCGATGAACTGCTCGATGCCGGAGAAGTCCACGATCGCGTCGAAGTACTTGTCGGTCTGGACCTTCGACAGGCCCAGGATCGAGGCGTTGAGGTAGACGTTCTCCCGACCGGTCAGGTCGGGGTGGAAGCCCGCGCCGAGCTCGAGCAGCGCCGCGATCCGGCCGCGCTTCTCCACGAACCCCTTGGTCGGGGTGAGGATCCCGCCGACCATCTTGAGCAGCGTCGACTTGCCCGAGCCGTTGTGGCCGATCAGGCCCAGGGTGGACCCGGCGTCGAGCTCGAAGGAGACGTCCCGCAGCGCCCAGAACTCCTCGACGGGGAGGCGGTTCGCCCGGCGCAGGACCAGCCGCTCCTTGAGCGACTTGTCCTTGTCGATGCGGAACTGCTTGCTGACGTCGCTGACCCGGATGACGGTCTCCGCCACTACAGCTCCTGCGCGAAGTTGCCCTGAGCGCGCGCGAAGAGGCGCTGCGCCAGCCACAGGAACCCGAGCGACAGGACGGTCATGATCCCGAGCCGCAGCGACAGGTTGCCGTCGTACAGCAGCTGCTTGCCGTCGGCGGTGTAGCGGGTCTGGTAGATCGCGTCCTGGAAGCCGAAGACGACCGGCGCGAGCGGGTTGAGCAGGAACAGCTGCTCGAGCCAGGTCCCGGTGGAGACCAACCGGTCCTGCACGGTCCCGAAGGCGTAGAGGATCGGGGTCATGTAGAACCAGAACAGCAGGCCGACGTCGACCAGGTGCTGGGTGTCGCGCAGGAAGACGTTGGCCGCGGACATCAGCAGCGCCACGGCGCTCGCGAACACGATGAGCGGCACGAGGGCGTACGGCAGGTAGAGCAGGTTCAGCAGGTCGAGGTGGCGGCCGGAGGCGAGAACCACGACGAACAGGACGAGCAGCATGAGCGCGAGCTGGATCAGCGCCGACCCGACGACGGAGAGCGGGAGGATCTCGCGCGGGAAGTAGACCTTCTTGATGAGCCCGGCGTTGCTCGTGATGGCGGTCGTCGCGCCGTTCACGACGTCGGCGAAGAACGTCCAGGCGACGAGCCCGCTGAACAGGAACACCACGAAGTCCGGGACCGGCGACTTCAGGAACTTGCCGATCGCGATGTAGTAGATGAGCAGCAGCAGCAAGGGGCGGGCGAGCGACCAGGCGAAGCCGAGGAACGAGCCCTTGTACTTCACCTTGAGGTCCTTGCGGACCAGGTTCGTCAGCAGCTCTCGGTAGCGCCAGATGTCCCCGACCGTCGGACCGAAGCCGCGCCAGAACCCCTGCGGCGCGTTGACCCGCTCCATCGGCAGGTCGTGCACAGCCGCCGGCCCGTGCAGCGGGCGCGGCTCGAGCACGGTCATGGTCGGTCCTTCGCGTCGGGAGCCGTCATCGTAGTCAGCAGTCGGCTCAGCGGAGCCAGGCCTCGACCGCGCCCGACGGGCCGATGCGGCCGACGAACAGCTCGCGCTCCCCTGTGCGGGTCTGGCGCGGCGGGGTCACGAGCGTCCGGACCCACACCGTGACGTCGATGGTGCTGACCGGCGCGGGAGCCCCGGCGGCGGCCGTGGTCGGCAGCGTGTCGACGGCGTCGCCCGCAGTCACGACGTACAGCACCTTGCCGGCAGTGCCCAAGGCCTGGCGCACCTCGGGCAGGATCTCCGGCACGAACGGGTTCGCGGCGACCGCCGGGACGTCGCAGAACGCGCGGACCGTCATCGGGTAGCGGACCGAGAAGGCACCGATCACCACGACGGCCGCGTCGTCGGGCAGGGCGCGGCAGACGCTGCGGACCTCGGCGAGCTGCGGGTTGTACTCCCGGACCGTCAGGAACGGCCGGTCCAGGTAGAGCACCGGCGCCACCAGGAGGACGGCGACGACGCCTCCTGCCACCAATCGGAGCCGCGACGGCAGCCGACGCAAGCCCAGCCCCAGCGCGTACGTCGCGACGACGGCGCCGATCGGGAGGATCACCGGGACGAACCGGCGCATCGCCCAGATCTGATCGGGCGTGATGGACGGGTCGTAGAGGTAGAGCAGCGACGTGCTGAGGAACACCAGCAGCCAGGGGACGGCCGGCAGGTCGCGCCGGACGAGGGCGCGACGGAGCAGCAGCGCGGTGCCGACGAGAGCGGCGAGCGCAGCCAGCGGGCCGAGGTACCAGACCATCCAGAGGACCGCGTGCTCGGAGTACGACCGCGTCCCGTCGACCGCGACGCGGCCGGCCTCCTGCAGCGCGGCGATCTCCTTCTGCTGCGGGACGCTGACGATCCCGTGGGCCTCGGTCACGACAGCCCGCACCGCGAGGGCGGCTCCGGCAAGGACGACCGCGCCCGCGGCCAGCGCACCGGCCCGGTCCCAGGTCCGCTCCCGCAGGGCGCCGAGCCGGGTCAGCAGCGGCGTCCGCCAGGCCACGACGACCAGGACCAGCGCGACCACGACGCTCACGACGAGCAACGCCATGATCGAGGTGAACTGGCTGCGGAGGTCGCGGTAGTAGCCGGGCGCCAGCCGGGTGAGGTCGAGCCAGCCGAGGACCGCCGGGACGGCCGCGGTCAGGCCCAGGGCGGCGACGTCCCGACCGACCAGCCCGCGCCGACCGGGTGCGGCGACGGCCAGCAGCAGGGCGGCGTAGAGCACGAGGAAGGGCAGGACGAGGTAGGCGTCGATGCGGGCGAGGCACGAGCCGCCGAGCACCAGCCCTGCCACCGCCCACTCCCCCGGCCGCCCGGCGCGCGCCCGCCAGAGCACGGCGAGCCCCCCGAGGACGAGGACCTGGCTGTACGGCTCGGTGTAGGTGTCGCGGGAGAAGGCGAGCACCGGCAGCGTCAGCGCGAGCAGGCCCACGCCCGCGAGGGCGGCGCCCCGTCCGGCGATCCGGCGCCCCAGGGCGTACGCCGCCAGCAGGCCCAGCGCCCCGATGAGGGCGTTCGTGCGGTACATCACGCGATCACCGAGGGTGGAGCCCACGACGGCGAGGACGGCCGGGAGTACGTGGGTGCCCTGGGCGTAGACGTGCCCCGGCGTCGTGGTGGGGCCGTAGCCGGCGGACGGGTAGGTCAGCGCCTCCGGCTGGCCGAACAGCTCGGCCTGGGTGTCGATGTCGACGCTGTCGTGGGTCGTCAGCCACTTGGCGGTGACGGAGTAGACGCCGGGGTCGCGCGTGACGGCGAGGTTCTGCGCCGACATCTGGCTCTGCACTCCGGCGAAGCCCACGGCGAGGACCAGGGCGGCGAGGTCGAGCGCGACCAGGCGCCGGGTGAGGCGCTCGTCCCCGGGACCCAGCAGGCGGAGCGCGACCGCCGTCACCCCGAGCGACAGGACCAGGGCGAGGACGCCGTGGAAGGACTCGAGCAGCAGCAGGGCGGTGCTGACCAGCCCGAGGGAGGCCAGCAGGACGGCGCCGGCCAGCGGGAGCGCCGCGAGCCAGCGGGCGGCGCGGGAGGTCACGTCCTGGTCAGCCATGCGGTCACCGTCCCCTGGCCGCCGACGCGTCCGATGAACATCCCGCGGCCGGCGGTGCGGGCACTGCGCGGGGGCCGCGAGAGCGTCTGCTCGATGGCGCGGGTCTGGATCTCCACCAGGGGCACCGGTTTGGTGGTCGTCGTGACCTGGCTGACCACGTCGCCGGCGCCGACGACGTACAGCTGGTAGCCCTTGGAGCGCAGGCGCCCCGCCATCGCGGCGAGCTCGGCGGGCGTGCCGGCGCCCTTGCTGGTGGTCCAGACCGCGGGGACGTCGCAGAACGTCCGCACGGTCATCGGGTAGCGGCTGGCCAGCGAGCCCAGCACCAAGACGGCCGCGTCGTCGGGCAGCGCGGTGCAGACCGCCTCGACCTCGTTGAGCTGGCCGACGCCCTCCCGCACCCCCAGCAGCGGCTGGGAGACCTGGTAGACGGGCACGAACAGCGCAGCCAGGACCGCCACGCCGGCGACCACTGCGCCCGCGCGGGTGCGCCCTGCGACCCACACGAGGGCAGGCACGATCAGCACGGCGCTGGCGAGCGCGAGCCCGGGCAGCACGATCGGGACGTAGCGGCGCATGGCCCACAGCTGGTCGGGCGTGATGGACGGGTTCACCAGGTAGACGAGCCCGGTCAAGCCGAGGGCGAGGAAGAACGGCACCAAGGTGGTGTCCCCCCGGCGTACGGCGCGAGCGAGCAGCACCGCGAGGCCGAGGACCCCGAGGACGACCGCCACCGGCCCGAGGTACCAGGACAGCCAGGTGACCGAGCTCTCGGCGTACGACCGGGAGGGCTCGATCGCGTCGCCCTCCATGGTCTGCAGGCGCGTGATGAACGCCATCTGGCCGGGGTTCTTGATGCCCTGCGAGGTGTGGAACAGCGGCCGCAGGGCGAGCGCGACCATGCCGAGCACGAGCGAACTGCCGGCAGCGAAGCCCAGGCGACTGCGGGTGATGTCCCGCAACGACGACAGGCGGGCGACCACCGGGGTGGCCCACGCCAGTCCCACCGCGACCACCGCCACGACCAGCGAGAGCGCCGTGAGCTTCTGGATCTGGCCGAACTGGTCCTCGAGGGTGTGCAGGTAGCCCGCCGCGAAGTGCTTGAGGTCGAGGTAGCCCAGCAGCGCAGGGATGACCGCACCGACGGCCAGGGCGGCAGTGTCGCGCCCCGTGGTGCGGCGGCTCCCGGACGGAGCGAGGGCCAGCCAGAGGCCCGCGGACAAGATGAGCGGCGGAAGCACGAGGAAGGAGTCGATGCGCGCCAGGCAGCCGCCGGCGGCGACCAGCCCCGCGACCGCCCAGTCCAGGGGTCTGCCGCGTCGGGCTTGCAGCAGGAGCGCCAGGCCACCGAACAGCAGGAGCTGGGACAGCGGCTCGGTGTAGGTGTCGCGGGAGAAGTAGATCTGCGGCAGCGTCAGGCCGAGCAGGGCTGCCCCGACGAGCGCCCCCGCGCGGCCGACGACGCGGCGGCCGAAGCCGTAGACCGCGAGGAGCGCGAAGCCGCCGAGCACGCTGTTGCTGGCGTAGATGACCTTCGAGCCGAGCAGCGAGCCGCCGATGCTCAAGACCGCCGGCAGGCCGTGGGAGCCCTGCGGGTAGACGTGCCCGAGCTCGGGTCGGCGGCCGATGCCCGAGGAGCTCGACTGGATCTGCGGGTCCTCCCCGAACAGGCGGAACTGCGTGTCGACATCGGTGCTGGAGTGGTCCACCAGCCACTTGCTGGTGACGGAGTAGACGCCCGGGTCACGGCTGATGATGATGTTCTGCGCCGAGTGGGCGGCGTTGAAGCCGGCGAACCCGAGCGCGAGCGTCACGGCGAGGACGTCGAACGCGAGCGCTCGTCGTGCGACGTGCCGGTCGCCCAGGCCCAGGCGCCACATCACGAGCCCGGTCAGGGCCGCCGCGAGGAGCAGGGCCAGCGGGCCGTGAAAGGAGCGGCAGAGCATGAGGAACGTGCTCGACGCGGCCAGCAGAGCGAGAAAGACCGGGACGATCAGGGGCAGCGAGGCCACGAACCGGACGATCCCGCTGCTGGTCGGCTGAGCGGGGGGCTGGTCGGGGTCAGGCACGCTGGTGGAGTCTAGGAGGCGAGGGCCTCGCGGTCGGGGAGGTGACGACGCGCCATGAGGATCGCCACACCGGCCACGACGCCGTCGCCCAAGGTCATGAGCGCCCGGGAGACCAACGCGGCGAGCAGGGCCTTGTCGCTGCCGAGCACCGGGCTGAGCGCGACGACGAGGACGACCTCGCGCACGCCGGCCCCGGCAGGGGCGATGACGAACAGGAAACCGGCGGTCCAGGCGAGCGCGAAGGCACCGACCGCCAGCGGGAGCAGGCTCGCCTCGGCGCCGGCTGTGGTGTCAGAACCGAGCGTCCGCACCAGCAGCCACATCTGCACGCCGAAGCCGGCCCAGCTCAGCACCGACCAGAGCAGCGCGACCCCCAGACCGCGGGCGCTGAGTGGACGCTCGAGAGCGCCGCGACGGGCGAGCCGCAGCGCCCGGTCCATCAGCGGGTTGAACACCGGTGGTAGCAGCACCCCACCGAGCAGGGGTACGGCGAGGAAGACGTACCAGTAGGTGGACGCCGCTTCGGCGGACGTGAACGGCAGGGTGCCGGCCGCGACCAGCAGCCCGGCGACCAGCGCGATCGCGACCGTGAGCAGTCCGACGACCCCCGAGCGCGCCTTGGGGATGCCGTGCTCCTTGCCCATCTCCATCTGCGCCACGACCGGCCAGACCGACCCTGGGACGTACTTGCCGAGCTGGCCCAGGAAGAACACCCGGGTGGCGGGGACGAAGGGCAGCGGCGAGCCGAGATCGGCGAGCAGCGCGCGCCAGGCCATCAGGCTGGCCAGCAGCCCTCCCAGCACGGCGAGCAGCGACAGGCAGACGGCCGACCAGGACAGCTCGTCGATGTGGTCGAGGACCGCTCCCCCGCTCTTGACCATCGCCACCGCTGCCAGCACCAGGGCGACGCCGATGCCCACCCGGCGGAGCAGTCGGGGGCTCGGGCGGGGCGGCATGCCTCCAGTATCCCGGTACCGTGACCGCGATCCCAGCCCCGAGCCCCGAGCGAGGACCCACCACCGTGCGCGTGCTGGCCTTCGGCACCTACGACGCCACGCGGCACCCGCGGGTCGCGGTGCTCCTCGACGGGCTCCGCCGGCAGGGCCACGACGTCGACGAGTGCAACGCCCCGCTGGAGCTCGACACGGCCGACCGGGTGCGGATGCTCCGTCAGCCGTGGCGCCTCCCGCTGCTGCTGCTGGCCCTGCTGCGGACCTGGCTCCGACTGGCGCGCCTCTCGCGGTCGGTGGCCCGACCGGACGTCGTGCTGGTCGGCTACCTCGGCCACTTCGACGTGCACCTGGCCCGGTTGCTGTTCCGCGGGACACCGGTCGTGCACGACATGCTGATCTTCGCCTCCGACACCGCCCGCGACCGCGGCGCCGGCGGCCTCAAGCAGAGGCTGCTCCGGGTGCTCGACGCCGCCGCGATCCGGTCCAGCGACGTGGTCGTCGTGGACACCGAGGAGCACCGGCTGATGCTCCCTGCAGGTCGCCAGGACGACGGCGTCGTCGTGCCGGTCGGGGCGCCGTACAGCTGGCAGGGACCTGAGCCGACGGCGGTCGAGGGGCCGCTGCGGGTGGTGTTCTTCGGACTGTTCACGCCGCTGCAGGGGGCGCCGGTGATCGGTGAGGCCCTCGCGCTGCTGGCCGGCGTGCCCGAGGTGCAGGTCACCATGATCGGCAGCGGTCAGGACCTCGCCCGGTGCCGGGAGCTCTCGGCGGCGAACCCATCGGTCACCTGGCGCGACTGGGTGGAGCCGGCCGATCTGCCCGCTGTGGTCGCTGCGCACCAGGTCTGCCTGGGGATCTTCAGCGACGCCGGCAAGGGCACGCGCGTGGTCCCGAACAAGGTCTACCAGGGCGCCGCCTCCGGCTGCGCGGTCGTCACCTCCGACACCCCACCTCAGCGACGCGCTCTCGCGGACGTGGCCGTCCTCGTCGAGCCGGGGTCCGCTGCGGCGCTTGCCGACGCCCTCAAAGCCCTCGCCGTCGACCCGGCGCGCCTGCTGTCCCTGCGCCAGGCGGCGTGGGCGACAGCGCGGTCGTCGTACCTTCCCGAAGCGGTCGTCGTGCCGCTGCTCGACCACCTCCGACGAAAGGCGCTCCCCGCGTGAGCCAGCCCGCCCTGCCCCTGAACGCCTGGCTGCGCTGGGACCTCGTCCGCCGGATGCTGCCCGCCCAGGCGAGGTCCGTGCTCGAGGTCGGGTGCGGTCAGGGCGCGGTCGGTGCGCGGCTCGCGGCCGGGCACGACTACCTCGGCGTCGAGCCGGACGGCACGTCGTACGCCACGGCATCGGCCCGCATCGGCGCCCGGAAGGTGCGCAACGGGATGGTCGAGGACGTCGTCGAGCCCGGCCGCACCTTCGACCTGGTCTGCGCGTTCGAGGTGCTCGAGCACCTGGAGGACGACGCAGGCGCCGTCGCGCAGTGGGTGACGCGCGTGCGACCGGGCGGCTGGCTGATGCTCTCGACGCCGGCGTTCCAGGCGCGCTACGGCCCGTTCGACAAGATCGTGGGGCACTACCGCCGGTACGAGCTCGACGGGATGAAGGCCCTGCTCGAGGGCGCCGGCCTGGTCGACGTCGAGGTCGTGGCGTACGGCGCGGGGCTGGGCGAGGCCCTCGAGTCGGTCCGCAACATCGTCGGCAAGCGCCGGCTCAAGGCCGGTGGCGACGTCGGGGCCGGCCACAGCGGCGTGGCGACGGGGACGGTGACGCCCCCGACGGCTGAGGAGATGGCGGCGATGACCGCAGGCAGCGGCCGGCTGATGCAACCGCCCGCCGCGCTCGCGCTCGCCACGCAGGCGGTGACGGCGCCGTTCCGGCAGGTCCAGCGCCGGTTCCCCACCCGCGGCACCGGCCTCGTCGCCCGCGCGCGCAAGCCCCTCTAGCGGGTCCCGCGGCGGCACTCGCCCCCTCCCCCTGCACTTCCCTGATCTCATCGCACCTGCGCGTGGGCGAGCCGGTGTCATGTGAGCGTGGCAGGGCGTCGGTGACCGGTCCCGACCGTTGACCAGATCAGGGAAGTCGCCGAGGGGTTAGCCCTTCGCGCTCGCGGTCGGCGTGGCCCCGGGCAGCGGAGCGAGGTAGCCGACGACGTCACCGATCAGGTGCACCGGCCCGCCGGCGTTGAACAGCGAGAGCGACCCGCCGGAGAGCTGGGCCAGGGCGAGGTTGGGCACGTCGTGGCCGGTCCACGTGTTGACGTCCGAGACGCCCGGGCGTGGGCCGGCTCCCGACCAGGCGGTGACGTACCCGCCGCGGGACACGTCGGTCGTGGTGAGGGTGAAGACCGCGGACGTGGCGTTCCCGGGGATGCCGCCCTGGCCCGCGAACGGCACGGCGATCGTGCTGCCGCCCCCCACCGGCGAGGTCCCCGCGACGCCGACGGCCTTACGGGTGTCGAGCACGCGCGCGGGGTCGAGCGGGTAGTACGCCGACCCGTTCGTCCCTCCGACGTAGCCGACCACATCGATGACGACGTCGACCTTGCCGACCTGCGTGTAGACCGAGAGCTTGCCGTCGACCAGGCCTGTGAGGAAGCGGTTGGTGGCGACCTCGCCCTTCTCGAAGTTCAGCGTCGACGTCGGGGGGCGCGTCCCGCCAGCGGGGAAGACGGAGGCAAGCCCCTGGGTCGTCGAGCCGGTCAGCGTGAGGTTGGCGACGACGGCGGTCGCGTCGGCCGGGACCCCTGCCTGCCCGGCGATCTGCACCGCGCGGATGGTCCCGTTGGTGAACTCCTCTCCGGTCTTGCGGGAGTCCAGCACCCGGGTGGGCGTGACGGCCGAGTAGGTCTGGCCCTCGTCGGTCGACAGGTAGCCCACGACGTCGACGACGACGTCCGTGGACCCGGAGGCGTTGTAGACCGAGATCGACCCGTCGGGGCTGACCTTGGGCATCAGGAAGGTCGCGTGGACCTGGTCCTTGGCGAGGTTCAGCGACGACGTCCCCGGCCACGCCTTGTCGGCCGGGTAGGCCGACAGGTAGGTCGGACCGCCGTGCACGATGCCGGTGAGGTTGACCGCGACGGCCTTGACCCCTGTCGCCGGCACTCCGCCGGTACCGGTCACCTTGACCGTGACGCGCGAGCGCGGGCTCACCGCCATCTTGCCGATCGAGCTGCCCAGCCCGGTGCGCGTGTCCAGCACGCGCGCCGGCGCAACCGGCGTGAAGCGCGTCGCCACCGGCCCTCCCGCTTCGGTCGGGCCCGCGATGTCCAGCCCCACGACGTACGGCACCGCCACGGCCTGTCCGGCGTTGCTCGACAGGGTCAGGTTGTACGCGCCGGCGGGCAGCCACGCGCCCGACATGTCCTTGAGGTCGACGAACTGGCTCAGCGAGCCTTGCGCCAGTCCGGTCCAGGTCCGCAGCACGGCCGTGTCCCCGGTCCTGCGCAGGTCCAGCGACCAGGTCTGCTGCGTCAGCGTCCCCGCGGACACGGTGACGCCCTCGCCCTGGAACGTCGCGGTGCGCGAGGAGATCGCTGGCTGCACGAGCCCGGCAGCCATGCGCGAGCGGACGCCGTCCCGGATCGTGCCCAGCAGGGGGTACGCCGCGTCTCCAGGACAGGCGGTGTACCCCGCGTCCCGGTGGCCGCTGATGACGTTGAAGCTGTTGGTCGTCCCCGAGGCGAAGCGCGAGGTGCCACCTCCCCCGGAGGTGAGCTTGGCGGTGCCGTTCGGGTCGGCGTAGTACGGAGCGAGCTTCCAGGCAAACAAGTCCGCGAGGCCGGACAGCATGACGTCAGGCGGGGTGACGCTGGTGAAGTTCCCGAGCAGCGCCGTCCCGAAGGAGTTGCTGTTGTGACCCCCGGTGTGGGCGCCGATCACCGGGCGGTCGACGCCGCCGAACCGGCCCTCCCAGGTCCGCCCGAAGGCGTCGACGAGGAAGTTGTAGCCGATGTCGCACCAGCCGTTGGACTTCACGTGATAGGCGTAGATGCCGCGCAGGATGCCAGGGACGTCGCCAGGGGCGTAGCCGTTGGCGCCGTCGGTGTGGTGCACGAACCCGACCCGGATGCTGCCGCTGTAGTCAGGGGTGGCGCACTTGCTGCCGTTGAAGGAACGCAGCGACTCATCCGCTCCCCACTCGGCCCGCGAGAAGATGGTCGGCTGCGAGGCTGCCGCCTGCGCCACGTCACCGCGTACGGCGGCACCGACGCGCGCGTCGGCCGGGCTGGTCCCGGGGTCGACGGTGACCACCTTGAGGCCGAGGACCTTGCCGGACGTGCGGGACTGGTAGCCGTCTGCCTTGCCCACCCAGATCGGGCCGGAGTCGAGCGGGAGCTGCGCCTCACGCGCGGCGTCGTCCGAGCCGGTGTCCGGACCCGCGTCGTAGACCTCGAGCCGGTTCCAGGCGGACCAGCCCGCGTCGCTGTGGGTGCGCACCTCGACGGTCCCGGTCGACCCGCGTTCCCAGGTCGCCCCGATCGTGCTGAACAGCGCGGAACCCGACGGCGCGGCCGACGTACGCAGCGCCGCGCTGACGGGGTGCGGACGGACCGGCCCCGGCTGCGCGGAGACGGGCAGCACCACGAGAGCCGACGAGAACAGAGCGGACAGGACGGTGATGCTGAGCAGGCGACGCAAGGGGAGTGCTCCAAGATCGGGGCCGAGGATTCCTTGCTACCACCTCGACCAGGATCTGTGACCGCTGAAGCGCCACGGGGTCACAGGAGTCACACAGGTGTCACTCCCCGGGCGGCCTCAGGTTCCGCGGAGAGCGTCGCCCTCGGTGCGGAACGCCTCGGCGAGCGCCTCCCGCCATCCTGGGAAGGCCGGCAGCCCGGCATCGTTCCAGGCCGCCGGCGACAGCACGCTGTACGCCGGACGCGGGGCCGGCCGGACGAAGGCCGCCGAGTCCGTGGGAAGCACCCGTGCCGGGTCCGCGCCGAGCTCCTCGAAGATCGCCTGCGTGAAGCCGAACCAGCTCACGGCCCCGGCGTTGGTCCCGTGGTACGTCCCCGCCGCTGCCTCGGAACGGGCGAGAGACAGCAGCCCGGCGGCCAGGTCGCCGGCCCACGTCGGCGAACCCACCTGGTCGTCGACGACGCTCACGGTGTCCTTGGTCTTCTCCAGCGAGGCCATGGTCTTCACGAAGTTGGGTCCGCCCCCGCCGTACAGCCAGGCGGTCCGCACGACGTACGACGCGTCGGGCAGGATCTCGCGCACGGCCTGCTCCCCCGCCAGCTTCGTCCGGCCGTAGGCGCTGCGGGGCCCGGTCGGGTCCGTCGGCTCGTACGGCGCCGAGGCATCCCCGGGGAACACGTAGTCGGTCGACAGCTGGACCATGCGGGCTCCGACCTCGCCGCACACCCCCGCCAGCAGGGCGGGCGCGGTGGCGTTGACCGCGTACGCGAGCTCCTCGTCCTCCTCGGCCTTGTCCACGGCGGTGTACGCCGCGGGGTTCAGCACGACGAGCCGGTGACCCGCGGAGTCGGAGCGGACCACGCGCGCCCACTCCTGTACGAAGTCGCGCACCGCGAACGGGTCGGTGAGGTCGCACTCCTCGATGTCGATGCCCCGGGCGAACGGGATCCCCGACGCCCGCTGGGCCTGGCGCACGATCTCGCCGCCGAGCTGCCCCTTGGCGCCGGTGACGAGCAGGGCGAGCGTCACGGGGTGACCTTCTCGCCGGCGGCGGCGTACTTCGCCTCCGTGGCGTCCTTGAACGGCCGCCACCAGGCTTCGTTCGCGACGTACCACTCGACCGTGGCCTTGAGACCGGCCTCGAAGTCGGAGTAGGTCGGAGCCCAGCCGAGCTCGGTGCGCAGCTTGCCGCTGTCGATGGCGTAGCGCAGGTCGTGGCCCGGGCGGTCGGTCACGTGGTCGTAGGAGTCCTCGGGCTTGCCGAACGCGGACAGGATCGCGCGCACGACCTGCTTGTTGTTGCGCTCCCCGTCCGCGCCGATGAGGTAGGTCTCCCCCACGCGGCCCTCGTCGATGATCACCCAGACTGCGCTGTTGTGGTCGTCCACGTGGATCCAGTCGCGGACGTTCAGCCCGTCGCCGTACAGCCGCGGCGCGAGGCCGTCGATGACGTTGGTGATCTGCCGCGGGATGAACTTCTCGACGTGCTGGTAGGGCCCGTAGTTGTTGCTGCAGTTGCTGATCGTCGCCTTCACGCCGAACGACCGCACCCACGCGCGGACCAGCAGGTCGCTGCCGGCCTTGGTGCTGGAGTACGGCGAGGAGGGGTTGTACGGCGTGTCCTCGGTGAACCGCTTCGGGTCGTCGAGCTCGAGGTCGCCGTAGACCTCGTCCGTGCTGATGTGGTGCAGCCGCACGTCGTGTCGCCGGACCGCCTCGAGGATCGCGAACGTCCCGATGATGTTGGTCGTGACGAACGGCGACGGGTCCACCAGGCTGTTGTCGTTGTGGCTCTCCGCCGCGAAGTGGACGACCAGGTCGGTCTGCGCGACGAGGGAGTCGACCAGCGCGGCGTCGGCGATGTCTCCCTGCACGAAGGTGATCCGGTCACGGACCGGGTCGAGGCTGGTCCCGTCGGTCGCGTAGGTGAGCTTGTCGAGGACGGTCACCTCGACGTCCTGACGGTTCGCGAGGGTCCAGTGGACGAAGTTGGCGCCGATGAAGCCGGCGCCACCGGTGACGAGGATGCGCATGCGGACAGTGTTCCAGAAACGCCGACGGCCCGGCCCCCACGAGGGGACCGGGCCGTGTAGGAGGCGGCGGCTACTTGCCGACGGTGACGCAGTTCTTTGTGCCGGTCTTGTAGGTCACGTCCGCCGTGGCGGAGTCGATGCCCAGACCACCGCTGCTGCCGTTGATGACCGGCGTGGCGATCACCGCGACCGCCGACGACGTCCGGCCGGTGATGGCGCTGACCACGTCACCGACCTTGTACGGGGTCGGGAAGTCGGAAGCCGGGACGGAGATGCGGATCTCGTTCTTCGCGGTGTCGATCACAGCGGGGGGCGTCGTGAGGATGGTGTTGCTCCCCGTGCCGGTCGTCCCGAAGGCACCGTTCACCGCACTGTCACTGACAACGGAGGCGAAGTAACCCGTCCCGTTGACCGTGAAGTTCGTCTGGATCTTGATCGCCCCGACCGGGAAGACCGAGCTCTTCGTCGAGGCCTTGTCCACGCGGATGACCAGGGTCATGGTCTTGGCGTCCGCCGCGATGTCCACGGAGGTGATGTCCAGCGCGGCGTCGTTCCCCTGGCCGCTCTGAATGTCGGCATCGCCCTTGTCGTCCGTGATCAGGTTGCAGGGCACCTTCGTGGCGGCCTCGCTGGCACCGACGGCGAACAGCGAGCCAGCGATGGCGATGGCGGTGGCAGTGCGGACGAGACGCATGGGATCCCCTGGGTGAAGTGGCCCCGGCTGGGTGGGGCGGTCGCGAGCAAGATTCGACGCGAGCGGTCGCCCATCCCTGCTGGACAAAGCGGGCGACCTTCTGCGCCCGGGCAGCCGACAGCCCGGCCCCACAAGGGGGCCGGGCCGTCGAGCGAGGGGCTACTTGACCGACGACGACGCCGGGCTTCGATGCACGACGGCGAGTCCGCGACGTACGCCGACGCAGCTGCTGCTTCGTCGACCGTGGCGACGAGTCCGCCGCTCGCGGACGTCCCGATGCACCGCCGTCGTGCTGGCGATGACGTCCTTCAGCTTGTCACCCTTCTTGATCTTGGTAACGGCAGAGAGGTCCGCAACGGGGACCGAGATACGGACCTCGCCCTTGGCCGCGTCGATGACCCCGTCGCATCGCCCTTCGTCGCGTAGGACCCGCTTCCGGTGGCCAGTACTTCCCTGAAGTCGCCCCAGGCGAAGTGCTTCAGGTCTGGCGTCGACAGCATGTTGAAGTAGATCGGAGCCGTCGCTCCCGTCGCCGTGAACTAGGACGTAGTAGCCGCGCCCCAGCGGCGCTGCGGGTCGTTGTCTGCGAACCCAGCGAGTCGCAGGACAGCAGTCAGGGCCTTGGAGTCCGTGGCAAGGTCGGCGCTCATGATGTCGAGGATTCGTCGCTGGGCTGCTGTCGCCGATGAAACTGGGCGTCCCCCTTGTCGTCGGTGACGAGGTTGCAGAGGCGGGGCGGTCGCGGCCTGGCTCGGACGCCGACGGCGAACAGCGACCCGGCAACGGCGAGAGCGGTGGCAGTGCGGACGAGACGCATGGGATCCCCTGGGTGTGAAGTGGCCCCGTCTGGGTGGGGCGGTCACGGACGAGATTCGACAACACCGCTTCGAGTCCTGCTGGACACGTCGGACGAGTTCCGATTCCGCAGCCCGGACACGATGATGGCCCGGCCCCTCACGGGACCGGGCCATCAGCGAGGCGAGCTACTTCTTGGCAGGGATGACCACGTAGGAGTCGCCATCGAGCTGCTTTGAGCTCATGCCGACGTTCATCCCCCGCTGCACGACCGACAGGGTGAACGCCTTGAGCGTGACGCCGGTGGCGCTCGCGGGAACGCTGAGCGTGAACGGGACAAAGACAGCGGCGTCGGGCCCGGCCACGTTGCCGCTGACCGTCGTGGTTCCAAAGTCGACCCCGGCACCCTTGCTCGTGATACCGGCCAGCTGGATGTCGAACGTCACCGTGCCAACACCACCCGCACCGAACCAGGATCCGGCTGCGATCTGTCCGGTGACCTTCTTGCTGCCATCGACCTTGAACGGCGTGAGCTTCGCGGTGCTGGTGTAGTCGTCCGGCGTCGAGCCCTCGAGCTGGTAGAACGCCTCCTCGATCGGCAAACCGGCCACCACGCCACAGCCGGTGGCACCGTCGGCCGTCGCCTTCTCCTCGAGGCGCCCGGCCTCGGCCGTCGAGCCGCAGCCCTCCTGCGACATGAACAGGGTCTTGCTGGTGGTGGAGGACTTCGGGGCGTCGGCGGCGAAGGCGACGACGCCGGAGCCGGCCGTGACGGCGAGAGCGAGGCAGAGGGCGGGGCGGGCGAGACGCATGGGATCTCCTGGCTGAGTGGGGGCCCGGGCTGGGTCCGGGGCGTGCTGTGTGATTTCGACGACACCACCCGGAGTCCTGCTGGACGAGCCGGTCGATTTTGACGAGGCAGCAGAACAGCCCGGCCCCACTGGGGGGCCGGGCTGCTGACGTACGCGGCGCTACTTCCCCGGGGTCACGCACGTCTTCGTGCCCGCGACGTAGCTGACGTCCGCGGTGGTCACGTCGGCGAAGGTCGCCGTACCGACGCTCGTGGCGGGGTTGACCGCGACCTGACGGGCCGAGGTGAGGTCCAGACCGGTGAAGGAGATCTTGTCCCCCGACTTGAGGGCGGCGTCTCCGGCCTTGACGGCAGCCAGCGGCACCGAGATGCGGATCTCGTTCTTGGCGGTGTCGAAGACCCCCGTGGCGTCGACGACCTTCGCGGTCGTGGACTGGCCCTGCGCGACGACGGTGCGCAGGCCGAGCAGGAAGCTCGGGTCACCGGCGGACGTCGTACGCGCGTTGAGGAAGAAGTTGCCCTTGGTCGGGTCCTGACCCGGGAGCGTGAAGCTGATGCGGACGTCCAGCCCGCCGGGGGCCGACGACGCGGTCGTCGCGACCTTGGCCATGCGCATCACACCGGTGAGCGTGGTCTTGTCGCTGCCCATGTCGATGCTCAGGAGGTCCAGGGCGTCTTCTTGCGGACCGTACGCCCCCTGGGAGTCCTGGGAGCGCACGAGGAAGGTGTCCTTGGGCGGGTCGGTGATGAGGTTGCAGATCGGCGCGGTCGCAGCCCCGGCACTCGGGACGACGAAGGCGGCGGCGGTGAGGACGAGGCAGGTCGCGGTACGGAGCGGACGCATGGGATCCCCCTGAGACGGCCCTCCTGGACGAGGGCATGCGGGGGTGTTCGCCGTCTCCCCCGAATCTCCTGCTCGGGTCGGCAAGAGTTGCCGCAGGCCCTTGGGGTCATCCCTCGGCGTGGGCATCATCGACACGAAGAGGCCGGAGGCCACTTTCTCGCGGCCCACTCGACGGACGGTGGCAGAAAGTCATGCACAGCAGGTGGAAACGCTTGACATCAGTATCGAACACAGATACGGTCATGGGTAGGGAGGTGGACCCTGATGAACGCGTACGACGCCCTGCTGGCGCCCTCCGACGCCCCGCAGTCGCTCGACGGGCTGGAGTGCCAGGCCCCGTCGGTCATCCCCTCCTGGCTCCTCGAGCTCGAGCAGCAGCAGCACTTCGGCTGCACCTGCTGCGACCCGACCGACCCGCAAGACCTCCTGGCGGCTGAGGCTTCGGTGCCGTGGTCGACTCCTGGCGTGACCGGGCTGGGTCCGGTCGAGGCCGGGCCGCTGCCCTCCTCCGAGCCCGGTGGTCGCGGACCTGCTGCGCGCGGTCCAGCGGGTCGTCGCGGTTGCGGCCGGCGCAGGTCGACGCGGCCCAGGCCCTGTCCGATGCGCAAGCGCTGCTGCAGGCCGAGCAGCAGCTGCGGGTGCACGACCTGACCCGCCTGGCCGACGTGCACGCCCGCGGCCTGACCGAGCTCGTCGGCGCACGGAGCGTGAAGGCATGGGTGCGGGAGCACCGCCCCGACGGCGACCCCGGTGATGCGCTGCTCGCCCACCGGCTGCGCACCTTCCCGGTCCTGAACGCGGCCGTGCAGGACGGGCGGGTCAGCCTGACCGCGGCCCGCAAGACCGCGGGGGCGCTGCGGCAATGCGGTCCGCACCTGGACCGAGCCGACGGGCTCATCGACGGCCTGCCAGGCGACCTGGTGCTGAACGCCGTCGTGGGGAACGTCGCCGCGCTGGTCTGCCGCGAGCTGCAGGGCCTGCACGACACCGACCCGCGCCTGCAGCTCATCATCGACCGAGCACAGTCGCTCCTGGCGCTGGAGGGCTCGCAGGCCGACCGGCTCGAACAGGCGCTGCTGTGGCTCGCCGAGACCATCGCGCCCCGAGCCCTCACGGGGGCGTTGGACGAGATCGTCGTCGCGGTCCTCCCGAGCCTGCTGGAAGACCGCGCCGCGAAGGGCCACGAACGCCGCGGACTCTCCCTCTCCGAGCTGCCTGACGGGCAGGGCTGGCACCTGTGCGGCGACCTGGACCTCGAGTGCGGCGAACGCCTCTGGACCATCCTGCGCGCCGCCGCCGCCCACGACACCCGCAACCCCGACGACACCGCAGCGTGGGCCGACGCCCGCCAGCACGGGGCGACCGAGCCCGAGGACGTGTGGGGGCCCCTGGGGGCTCGGCTCGACACCGACGGGGTCCTGCCCCACGGACTCCCGCGCGGCCGCAGGAAGCGCCTGCACGACGCGTTCTCGAACGCCCTCGAGCGCTACCTCGCCGCCGGCCTCGGGGGCTTGGTCAGCAAGACCCCCGTCCAGATCCACGTCACGATCCCCGAAGCCACCCTCACCGGAACGCAGCCCCCACACCGCAGACCCGGTGCGCCACCGCCCCGCGGCGACAGCGGACAGCTCCTGCCCCGCAGCCTGGTCCGGCGCTGGTGGTGCGACAGCACCGTCACCACCACCGTCCTGAGCCTCGGCGGGAAAGCCCTCCGCACCGTCCACTCCCAACGCACCCTCACCGCCGACGAACGCCGCGCCCTCGACCTCGAAGGCGGCAGCAGGTGCGCCGGCGACGGCTGCTGCCCCGGCACCCCCGACCCCCTGACCGTCCTCCGCCCCCACCACATCCTGGGCTACGCCGAAGACCAGATCACCAGCCTCGAGCAGACCCTCAACGTCTGCGACACCCTCCACCACGACCTCCACACCGGCAAACGCACCGTGAAGCTCCGCGACGGCCGCTGGCTCAACGAGAACGGCCTCGTCACCCACCCCACCTGGCACGACCAGAACCCCCCGTTCTGAGTGTGCGAGCACGCCGCGAGGCGCGTCTGGCGGCCGTTCCCGCGTCGGACTCCTATCCTCAAGGGAACCCCCGGGTGCGCTCAGGCGTCCTCGTTGCGTAGCCGCGGTGGGAAGATCCCACCACTGACTCGGACCAGGAGCGTCGTGACCACCCCCTCGGACCCTCGCGAGCCCGGTCGCGGAGACCTTCCCCCGCACCTGGACCCACGGGGCCCGCGCCGGCCGCCACCGCGGCGCGCGGGTGAGCCGGCGCCCCGCCCCGCTCCGCGCACGGTCGTTCCCGCGGCGCGGCGTACCCGAGGCCAGCGGGTCGGGCGGGTCCTGTCCTGGGTGGCGCTCAGCATGGCCATCGTCGTGCTGCTCGCCGCCGGTGGTCTGTACGTCGCGTTCAACCACTACAACGGCCAGATCAACCGCATCGACGTGTTCGGCGCGCTGACCGGCAAGCGGCCGACCGCGACCAAGCAGGACGCCGTCAACTACCTGCTCGTCGGGTCCGACAGCCGCGAGGGCAGCAACGGCGCGGGCACCCAGGGCAAGGGAGCCGACTTCGTCACCGGCCAGCGCTCCGACACGGTGATCCTGGTCCACCTGTTCGGCTCGTCGCAGAAAGCCCAGCTGGTCAGCTTCCCGCGCGACTCCTACGTCACGATTCCGGAGTTCACCCACCCCACGACCGGCAAGGTCACCAAGGAGCACACCTCCAAGCTCAACAGCGCCTTCTTCATCGGCGGCGCTCCCCTGCTCATCGCGACCATCGAGCGGATGACCCAGGTCCGGATCGACCACTTCCTGCAGGTCGACTTCACCGGCTTCAAGGGCATGGTCAACGAGCTCGGTGGGGTCGACGTCTGCCTCACCAAGCCCGCCAAGGACAGCTTCTCCGGCATCAACCTGAGCGCCGGCAACCACCACATCAGCGGCGACGTGGCGCTGGCGTTCGTCCGCCAGCGGCACGGGCTTGCCAACGGCGACATCGACCGGATCGCCCGTCAGCAGCAGTTCATCGGCTCGCTCGCCAACAAGATCCTGTCGGCTGGGACGCTGCTCAACCCGATCAAGCTCAACGGCGTGCTCAACGTCGCCACCGCCTCGCTCCAGGCCGACAAGGGCCTGACCGGCAACGACCTGAAGAGCCTCGCCCTCCGCGTCCGCAAGTTCAGCTCGGGCGGCGTCATCTTCACGACCGTTCCGGTGACCGACATCAACGCCCGCCGCAACGGCGCCTCCGTCGTGCTGCTCGACGAGGCGAAGTCCGAGGTGCTCTTCCAGTCGCTGCGCGACGACATCGCGCCGGGCACGCCGCCGGCTGCCGCGAAGCCCACCAAGACCGTCCCGCTGGTCGTCGCCCCCACGAACGTGCGGGTGTCGGTCTACAACGGCTCCGGAGTCAGCGGCATCGGGCGCAAGGCGGCCACCGACATCAGCGAGGTCGGCTTCCAGGTCATCGGCATCGCGACCAACCGCGGAACCGGCGCGACCCAGACCACCATCTCCTACGGTCCGACCAAGGCCGACTCCGCGCGCACCCTCCAGGCAGCCATCCCCGGCTCGGTGCTGGTGGCCGACAGCAGCCTGGGACGCACCTTGGACCTGGTGATCGGGTCCTCGTACTCCGGTGCCAAGAAGGTCACGGTCACCGGGACGCCCCCCACCAAGGCGCCGTCCGACACCACGGCCGTCCCCGTCCAGACCGCCCAGGACAACCCCTGTACGACCTGACCCGGCTCACGGCGGGGCTCGTCGGCGACCGCGACCCGGCCCAGCCGTTGCTGACCTACCTCGACGGCCCCGACCGGGTCGAGCTGTCGGGGAGCACCGTCGCGAACTGGGTCGCCAAGACCGCCAACCTCCTCACGGACGGGTACGCCGCTCCCGCGCGCGTGGGGCTGCTACTGCCGCTGCACTGGCAGACGGTGTGCCTGCTGCTCGGGGGCGTGGCGGCCGGAGCCACCGTCGTCGTCGGCGCGCAGGCCAGCGACCTCGGGGACTGCCCTGTGGCGTTCACCGCTGCCGACGACGCCACCGCCGCACTCGACGCAGGGGTGGAGGACGTCTTCGCCTGCTCCCTCACGCCGTTCGCGACGCGCCTTTCCGTCGTACCCCCGCTGGCGCTCGACGCCGCGTTGGAGATCCCGACGTACGGCGACCACTTCGGCGGTCGCCCGGGCGCGGCTCACCTCGAGCTGGAAGGCGCCCCGTTCAGCCCGCCGGCGCTGCCGGTGAGCGGGACCGACCGGGTGCTCGTGAGCACCCCGCTGCACACCGCCTCAGGACTGGGAGCACTCCTCGGGGCACTCGTCGCGGGGGCCGCGGTCGTGCTGCTCCGGTCCGGTGACCTCGACGCCGCCGTCGCGGCGGAGTCGGTCACCGTCGTCGCCGAGCGGGACTAGCGCGAGAGCTCCAGCCGGTACAGCTCTTCGCTGTGCGGGTCCGGGCCGGCGAGGTCCATGAGCAAGGTGAGCGGGATCCCGGCGCGCAGCAGGGACACGACGGTGGGCTCGCCGGCCAGACGCGGAGCGGGCACACGCGGCAGGTCGAGGGTGGTACCTGTGACGACGGGCGGCGGGATCGTGGCCATGAGGTCCTCCTGGGGGTCTGACCTTCTCTGTGTCGGCCGTCCGGAGCATCGACCGCAGGGCCATTCGAGTGGTCTGTCCGGATTTTTCCTCTCCTAGGCTGGCCTCCCCCCTGATCGGAGAGTCCCCTGACGCACCTGCTCCTGCTCGTCGGCTCGGCGATCGCGATCTACCTGGCCTGTGAGCTGTTCGTGAACGCCATCGAGCACCTCGGACGTGCGCTGCGCCTGGGCACCCTCGCGGTCGGCACCGTCCTGGCTGCCGTGGGCACGGCGCTGCCGGAGAGCGTCGTGACCGGCATCGCCGTCACGTTCGGCAACGCCAAGGACATCGGGGTGGGCGCCGCCCTCGGCGGTCCGCTGGCCCTCGCCACGATCGCGTACGGGATCGTCGGCGTGGTCCTGCTGTTGCGGCGCCGGGCCGTCCCCCGGATCGAGACCGCCCGGCTGGCCCGCGACCAGCGACTGTTCCTCCTGCTCTTCGCGGCGAAGATCGGCCTCGGGCTCGTGGTGTTCGGGGGCAAGCGATGGTTCGGGCTGCTCTTCTTCGCTGCCTACGCCGCGTACGTCGTCACCGAGCTGCGCGCCGGGCCGGACGAGGACGCCGAGGAGCTCGAACCGCTGCGCCTGGGCGGGTCGGCCACCCCCACGATCGGCCCCGTCCTGGTGCAGGTGCTCGGCACCCTGACCGTGATCTTCCTGGCCTCCCAGGTCTTCGTGGCGCAGCTCGGGTGGGCCGGACCGCAGCTCGGGCTCTCGGACGCCGTGACCGCCCTCCTGCTGGCCCCTGTCGCGACCGAGCTGCCGGAGGTCCTCAACGCCGTCATCTGGGCGCGCCAGGGCAAGGTGCAGCTCGCGCTGTCCAACATCAGCGGCTCGATGATGGTCCAGGCCACGGTGCCGAGCGGCCTGGCGATCCTGTTCACCCGGTGGGAGCTGGCCGGACCGCTGCTCCTGTCGGCGGTGGCGACGGCGGTGGCCATCAGCCTGCTGCTGCTGGCACTGCGCCGAGGGCGGCTCCACGCGCGAGCGCTGGCGTGCTCAGGCCTGCTCTACCTGGGCTTCGCGGCCCTGCTCCCGCTGGTCTGAGCCGGCTTCGCCCCGGGCGGCACCGGGTCGCGACGGTCCGGGATGGTCCGCTCGTCGCCGAGCTGGACGAAGTCGTCCCCCACCTGCTCGAGCGCGAGCCTGGCCAGCACCTGCTGCTCGGTCGCCACCCGCTCGCTGCGGCCCCGGCCCAGGAAGCTGACAAACCAGTGCAGCACCGTCGTGATGCGGTTCTTGAAGCCCACCAGGTAGAACACGTGGATCACCAGCCAGAGCAGCCACGCGACGAACCCGGAGAACCGCAGGCCCTTGACGCTCGCGACGGCGTGAAAGCGGCTGATCGTCGCCATGGAGCCCTTGTCGAAGTAGCTGAAGTCGCCCGGGTGCTTGCCCTTGATCGCCTTCGCCGTGTGCTTGGCGCCCTGGATCGCCACCTGCGCCACACCGGGGTAGTCCTTCAGGCTCATCATGTCGCCGAGTACGTGGACCTCGGGATGACCGGGCAAGGTCAGGTCCGGGTTCACCTTGATCCGGCCGTCACGTTCGAGATCGGCTCCGGTCTGCTCGGCGAGCTGCTGCGTGAGCGGGCTCGCCTTCACCCCGGCCGCCCAGATCTTGCAGAACGAGGGGATCCGCCGAGGGCCGTTCGCGTCCTCGACGTCGAGGCCGTCGCGGTCCATCCCGAC
Organism: uncultured Actinomycetota bacterium; assembly: GCA_963760125.1. Lineage (GTDB taxonomy): Bacteria > Actinomycetota > Actinomycetes > Mycobacteriales > SCTD01 > RYN-111. The sequence continues at coordinate 38,412 of CAVXBV010000008.1, forward strand.
GACCTTCGTACCGAGCTGCACCTCCACGTCGATGCGCCGCAGGTGCTGCACCGCCTTCTCGGACAGGCGCTCTCCGAAGCTCGTCAGCACCGTCGGCGCGGCGTCGAGGAGGACCACGCGGGCCGTCCGGGGGTCGAAGGTCCGGAAGTTGTGGGGCAGCGCTCGCCGGGCCAGCTCGGTGATCTGGCCGGCCATCTCCACCCCCGTCGGGCCGGCGCCGATGACGACGAAGGTCAGCAGCTTGTCGACCTCTGCCGGATCGGTGGCCAGCTCCGCGAGCTCGAACGCCCCGAAGATCCGGCCGCGCAGCTCCAGCGCGTCGTCGATCGACTTCATGCCGGGCGCATACCTGGCGAACGCGTCGTTGCCGAAGTACGACTGACCGGCTCCGGCCGCGACGACCAGCTCGTCGTACGGCGTGACCGTGACCCGGTCGAGCAGCTCGTGCGTCACGGTCCGGGCCTCGAGGTCGATCCTGGTGACCTCCCCGAGCAGGACGCGCGCGTTCTTGTGCCGCTTGAGGATCTCCCGCGTCGCCGGCGCGATCTCCCCCTCGGACAAGATGCCCGTCGCCACCTGGTAGAGCAGCGGCTGGAAAAGGTGGTGGGTGGTCTTCGCGATCAAGGTGACCTCGACGTCGGCACGCTTGAGCGCCTTGGCCGTGAACAGCCCGCCGAACCCGGACCCGATGACGACGACGCGCTTCATCCCGCGATCTTGCCCTCTCGCCCCCCGACCCACACGAACGACGGCGCTCAGCTGTCGTGGACCTCGAGCAGGTCCTCGAGCGGCCGACGGGCGGTGTGGTGCTCGCCGTGACCCCTCCCCAGCCGGAGCAGCACCTGCGGACGACCCAGGACCCCCAGCGCCCCCGCGAGCGCGGTCCGGGTGGACGGGATGTCCGTCACCTGGCCGATCGGCTGCGCGACCACGCCGTGCTCGGTGCAGGTGAGCAGCAGCCGGCTGAGTGCCTGCCCGACCCGCAGCCAGTCGAAGGGAAGGTCCCCCTCGGTGAGCAGCACGACAAGCGTCGGGTGCTCGGCGATCGGCGGGACGTCCTGGTGCGGCGCGTCGCCGTGCGGGACGTACGCCCGACCCACCACCAGCTCTGCCCGGTCCTGGGCGACGTCGAGCGCCTCGAGCGGGATGCCGTCGACCCCGGGTCCCTCGTGTACCCACCGGGCGAGCTCCGCCTGATAGGGCACATCGACTTCCAGGTAGCGCTCGGCCCGGGCGACGAGCACCTGGACGTCCACCAACTCGTCTCCGCGCACCGCTCTCAGCATCGCTCCGTGGTCGCAGACCTCCCGTTCGAGCTGGTCCAGCAGGCCTGTCGGCAGCGGCTCTGCGCCGAAGCGACCGCGGACGGTAGTGCGTTGCAGCTCCGCCACGGCATCCGCGACCTGGGCGTCACTCGGTTCGCCCTGGCGACGCGCCTCGATCCGGGCCAGCAGGTCGGGCTGAGTCGGGTCCGGGAGGAGGGCCACGTCGGACCCGAAGCCGACGGCGACGAGCGCCACCCGCAGGTGGTGCAGCAGGACTCCGCAGGACGTGACCAGCAGACGACCGCCCGGGTCCAGGACCCGCAGCTGTCGGCTCCGGTCCGCCCACAGCTCCAGGTCGTGCCCCTGTCGCACCAGGCGCCAGGGCTGGGTGTTGTGCACGCTCGGAGCCGTGGTCGCCACGCGCACGGCGTGGTCGAGCAGCTCGGTGTCCAGGTCACGGGCGGTCGTCATGTCCGCGTCCTCAGCTCGTCGCGACGTTCTCGGGGTGCCATCCCGGCACGTGCACCTGAGCGTCGGCAGCCGTCCGTCGAGCGTGCACCACACCCAGGCCGGAGAGGATCAGCAGCAGCGCTCCGCCGCCCAAGGCCACGAACCCGGCGTACAGGGCGATCTGCCCCATCTTCCAGAAGCCGTAGGCGTTGAGCAGCATTCCGCGCAGGGTCTCGCCGCGGAACGCGGTCTCGACCTTGGCCTGGAGCGCGGCGTCGTCCGGGTTCGCCCTCGACTGGGTCGACAGCTCGGAGTAGGTGAGCCCGCCGGTCGACTCCTGAAGGTGCACGGCGATGAAGTGGTCGGCGAACGCCTGTGCCTGCGCACCGCTGGTGAGCTGCTGACCGGCGTACTTCTCCAGGTAGGGCTTCACCAGGGGGTCGTTGAGCGAGTCGGAGCCCGCCGGCGGGAAGAAGATCTTCTGCGCCGTGAGCTGGGTGCGGACGTTGCTGTCCGCGAAGCTGTGGGCCCAGAGCAGCAGGCCGGAGGCGACGAACAGGGCGAGCGCGAGGACCAGCCCGATCGCCGAGGTGACGAGGTCGAAGCTCTTGCGGTGCATGGCGTTCTCCTTGTGCAGTAGGGGTTGTGGGCGACAAGGCCAGTCCAGCAGCGGTCCGGGGTCGGGGCTACGGGGCAAGGTCCCCTGGGCGAGGGACCTAGGTCCTGTCCGCGAGCGGCCGGACGGCGACGAGGCGACGCAGCACGGGGCTCCGATGCAACTCGCGCCGGGCCTGGCCGGAGCGCACGACGACCGTGGGGCAGCAGGCACGGTTGACCAGCTGGGTGCTGGTCGAGCCGAGTAGGAGACTGAGCAGGCTCCCGTGGCCCCGGCTCCCCAGCACCAGCAGGTCTCGGAGGCCCACCTGCGCCTGGAGCGACTCCGTCACGTCGCCGACCGCCACGAGCACCTGAGCGGCCAGGCTTGCTCCTCCTGCCTGGTGGACCAGCGTCCTCAGTGCCTGCACCGGATCGCTGCTGAGCGCGGCCAGGGCGGGCGGGAGCACATCGGACTCGGGGCACACCCCCACCACGCAGAGCGGCAGACCGTGCTCCTGCGCCTGCGCCACCGCCCAGGCGAGGGCCGACAGGGAGCATGCGCCCCCGTCGACGCCGACCACGACCCGCGTGGGGTGGGGTGCGCGCGTGCCCGGGATCACCATGACGGGAGCACTCGCGCGCTGCAGACACCCCGTGCTCACCGAGCCGAGCCGCACGCGTGCTGACCCAGGCGGTACGTGGGTGCCGACCACGAGCAGGGCCGCCGAACCGGCCTCGCGCAGCAGAGCAGGCACCGCGTCCTCGTCCACCAGGCGAACCGTGATCCGTGCCGTGACGCCACCCGGCACGCTGACCCTGGCGCGGTCCACGGCGTCACTCACGGCACTGTCAGCGGCTGACCGCGATCGCTCGGACGGCCGCGGTTGTCCCGGCACGAGACCCCCGAACGCGGGCAGCCCGAGCGCATGCACCGCCGTGACCGGGAGGCGGCGGCGTACCCCCTCGTCGATCGCCACCTCGAGGGGGGGCTCGGGGCCCCCGTGAGCCGCCACCCCGACGACGATGCTCCTCACCGCGACCCGACCTCCACGGCGTTGCGTCGGGGGGTCGGCGGGACGTCTCCGCCCCGGCCGATGCGCAGCACCACCTGGGGGTGGCTGTCCATCGACAGGGCTGCGCGCATCGCCACGCGCAACGCCGGCACCTCGCACGGCTGGTTCAGGTAGGACGCCTGCGCCCCGTGCGCGGACGCGTGCAGCAGCACGGCGGCCAGGGCGCGTCCACCGAGCAACCAGTCCCCTGCGTGGTCACCCGTGGTGCCGAGCACCATGATCCACGGCGCGTCCGTCCCCGCTCGGTCCATCAGCGCAGGCGTCCCCGCGCCCGCCGAGAAGTCGCGCTGGACGAACTCCGCGCGGTACGACGCCGCGGCTCCGCGGGTGTGGTCGGTGGGCACCCCGTCCCGGCGTACGTCCTGGGGGTCACGGCGCCACGCGGCCAGCTCCTCGTCGACCGCGCCGCTCCGGACGAGCAGGCGGTCGGCCTGGGCGACGAGCTCGGCCAGCGACCGGCGCTCGGACTCCTTCTCGACCAGGTGCAGGTCCGCGCCGTGCGCGAGCGCTGCCTGTCGCAGCTCGACCCGCACCTCAGTCGGCAGGGACGACGCGTCCAACGGACCACGGTCGGTACGCCGCTCGAACACCGCACGGAGCAGGTGCTGATCCTGCTCCGTCGCGGGCTCCCGGCGGCCTTCGGTGAGGCGGGCGAGCAGCCGGCCACCGGGTTCGGGCAGCCAGGCGATATCGAGGACCCGACCCAGCGCCCGCGCAGCGACGGTCGCCAGGTGTGCTGCGGCCCCACAGGACAGCAGCAGCTCACGGTTCGACGGGTCGGTGAGCGGGACTGTCCGGGAGAGCTCCGGCCACAGCCAGAGGGCGCCGTCACGCACGACCAGGCGCCACGGCTGGCTGTTGTGCTTGGACGGCGCGAGCTGGGCGACGTACGCGCACCACATCAGGCGCTCCTCGAGCGATGCGTCGTCGGAAGGAGGGACGGGGACGGTCCTGCGCGAAGTGACGATCGTCATCAGGGGCTCCTTGGCCGGGGAGTCCACCGTGCAACCGTCGACGCCGCCGGGGACAGGGACCTAGGTCCCGATCGGGCCGCCACAGGTCACCAGGAGCACTCGAAGGACCCCGACAAACCGTTTCTGCTGTCATCCTGGGGCGATGTCCGACACCGCGCCGATCAGGGTCTTCTTGCTCGACGACCACGAGATCGTGCGCCAAGGGCTGCGCGCCCTGCTCGAGGCCGAGGCCGACCTCGTGGTGGTCGGCGAAGCCGGCTCCGCGAGTGAGGCCCTGGCCCGGGTGCCTGCGTTGCGGCCGGACGTGGCCGTGCTCGACGTCCGCCTCGGCGAGGGCAACGGCGACGGCGTGCAGGTGTGCCGGGAGCTCACCCAACAGGTCCCCGGACTGGCCTGCCTGATGCTCACGTCCTTCGACGACGACGAGGCCCTGATGGCGGCGATCCTCGCCGGCGCCTCCGGGTACGTCCTCAAGCAGATCCGTGGCAGCGATCTGCTCGGGGCGATCCGGACCGTGGCGGGCGGTGGCTCGCTGCTCGACCCCGAGACGACCCGGCGCATGCTCACGGCGATGCGGACGCAGGCCACGGCGCGCGACCCGCTGGACGTGCTCACCGATCAGGAACGCACCGTCCTGGAGCTCATCGGGGAGGGGCTCACCAACCGGGAGATCGGGGCGCGCATGTTCCTCGCCGAGAAGACGGTCAAGAACTACGTGTCGGCGGTGCTCAGCAAGCTCGGTCTCGTACGCCGCACGCAGGCCGCCGTCCTGGTCACGGAGCAGCGCCAGGCGCGACCCCGGCCCTGAGCGGCACCTCCCAGGTCAAGGCCGTGCCGCCCTCCTCCCGCGTGCGGACCTCGAACCGTCCGCCGAGGAGTTCCGCCCGGTCGGCCAGGTTGCCGAGCCCGCTGCGGCGCCCGTCGCCGACGAGACCGGTGCCGTCGTCCACCACGCGGACGGCAAGGCTGTCGCCCACCTCGACCTCGACGGTGACCGAGGAGGCACGAGCGTGCCGGGCGACATTGGCCAACGCCTCCTGCAGGACGCTGAGCAGGTGCTCGGCCACCTCGGCGGGGACGTCGGTGTCCACCGCCCCGGTCAACCGGGTGTGCGGGGCGAACCCGAGTAGCTCCTCGGCGGTGTCGATCAGGTCGAGCACCCGGCGACGCACCCCCACTGTGGGGACCATCGGGTCGTGCCCCAGTCCGTAGATGGTCTGCCGGATCTGCCGCACCGTCTCGTCGAGGTCGTCGACCGCCTGGCGCACGCGCTGCTGCGCCTGCCCCTGGTCGATCTGCCCGACAGTGCTCTGCAACTGCAAGCCGGTGGCGAACAGGCGCTGGATGACCAGGTCGTGCAGGTCGCGGGCGATGCGATCACGATCGGCGAGCACCATCAACCGCTCGACGTCGCGCCGACGCTCCGCCAGCTCGAGTGCGAGCGTCGCCTGCCGGGCGAACCCGGCGATCGACTCCAGCTCCTCGTCGGTGAAGCGCAGCCCGGAGCTGCCGCGAGCCGCGACGACCATGCCACCACCCAACGGCACGGCCAGCGCCGGGCCGGCCAGGGTGCCCGGCCACAGCTGCTGCGCGGTGGCCGGCTCCAGCAGGAACGGCTCCTGAGCCGCCAGGAGCAGCGCGAGCGGGCCGTCGGTGGGCAGGTGGGTGTAGGGGGCTGCCCCCCAGGACACCTCGACGAGCAGACGGTCCTCGTGGCGCAGCGCGATGAGCCCCAAGTCGACGCCGAGCAGGTCCGCGACGCGCTCGGCGACGAGTTCCAGCACCTCCTCCGGGTCTGCTCCCCCGAGCAGGCTGGTGGTGATCTCACCGACCGCCGCCGACGCGCGTTCGCGTCGGCGGGCCTGCTCGTAGAGGCGGGCGTTGTCCACGCTGATGCCGACGGCGGCGGCCAGGCCGGCGGCGAGAGCCTCGTCGTCGGCGTCGAACTCCCCGCTGCGCTTGTCGGTGAGGTAGAGGTTGCCGAAGACCTTGCCGTGCACCCGCACCGGCACCCCGAGGAACGAGTGCATCGGGGGGTGGCCCGCCGGGAAGCCGACCGCGGCCGGGAGCGCGCCCAGGTCCTCGGTCCGCAGCGCGACCGGGTGACGGATCAGCTCGCCGAGGATGCCCAGACCGCGCGGGGGCGCGCCGATCGCCGCGATCTGCTCCTCGTCGAGGCCCACGGTCACGAACTGCGCGAGCGTGCCGTCGGGGGCCAAGACACCCAGGGCGCCGTACCTCGCGTCGACGAGGTCCGCGGCGACCTGGGCGATGCTGCGGAGGACGACCTGCAGGTCGAGCTCGCTCCCGACCAGCGAGACCGCGTCGAGCAGCCCCTGCAGTCGCTCCGCCGGGACGGCGCGCTCGGTCATGAGCCGAACCTAGTCCCCGCCCGGAGAGTCCCGGTCAGGCGAGCAGTGCCCGCGCCATCACCATGCGCTGGATCTGGTTGGTGCCCTCGTAGATCTGGGTGATCTTCGCGTCGCGCATCATCCGCTCGACCGGGAAGTCGCGGGTGTACCCGGCGCCCCCGAACAGCTGGACGGCGTCGGTGGTGACCGACATCGCCGTGTCGGAGGCGAACGTCTTGGACGCACTCGACAGGAACGTCAGGTCGGGGTCGCCGCGCTCGGCGCTGGCGTTGGCGGCGTACACCAGGTGACGGGCCGCCTCGACCTTCATCGCCATGTCCGCGAGCATGAACTGCACGCCCTGAAACGCAGCGATCGCCTTGCCGAACTGCTGGCGCTCCTTGACGTAGGCGATGCTCGCGTCGAGGGCGCCCTGGGCGATCCCGACGGCTTGCGCGCCGATCATCGAGCGGGTGTGGTCGAGGGTCTTGAGCGCCGTGATGAAGCCCTGCCCCTCCTCACCGATGAGCCGGTCGGCCGGGATGGTGCAGCTCTCGAAGTAGATCTCGGACGTCGGAGATCCCTTGATCCCGAGCTTCTTCTCCTTGGTGCCGACCGAGAAGCCGGGGTCGTCCTTGTGCACCACGAACGCGCTGATGCCCTTGGCGCCCTTGCTCGGGTCGGTGGTCGCCATCACCGTGAAGTGGGTGTTGACCTGCGCGCCGGTGATCCAGCACTTGGTGCCGTTGAGCACCCAGGAGTCCCCGTCGCGGACTGCGCGGGTCTTCATCGCCGCCGCGTCACTCCCGGCCTCGCGCTCGGAGAGGGCGTAGGAGAAGGTCGCCTCCCCGCTGGCGACCAGCGGCAGGAACTGCTGCTTGAGCTCCTCGCTGCCGGCCAGGATGATCCCCATGGTGCCGAGCTTGTTGCCGGCGACGATGAGGCTGCTGGACGCGCAGACGCGAGCCACCTCCTCGACCACGATGGAGTGCGCGATCCGGTCTGCGCCGGCCCCGCCGTACTCCTCGGGGACGTGCAGGGCGAGCAGGTCGTTCTTCTTCAGCGCCTCGTGGACGTCCCACGGGTACTGCTCCGTCTCGTCGATCTCGGCGGCCCGCGGGGCGATGAGGTCCTCCGCCAGCTCACGGACCGCCTTCCGGAGCAGCTGGTGCTCCTCGGTGAGGCCGTAGATCGAGTACGTCGCGTCGCCAGTTCCCATGCACCGATGCTAGTGAGTCCGCACGCGACTAGCCTCCCGAGGCATGACCTCACGCCCCCGCATCGCGGTTGCCGGCACCGGCTACGTCGGCATGTCCAACGCGGTGATCCTCGCCCAGCACAACACGGTCATGGCCAAGGACATCGACCCGGCCAAGGTGGACCTCATCAACCGCCGGGAGTCGCCGATCATCGACGACGAGCTGCAGGACTACCTGCGGACCAAGCCGCTCGACCTCACCGCGACCCTGGACCCGACCGAGGCGTTCGCGGGAGCGGAGTTCGTGATCGTGGCCACCCCGACCGACTACGACGAAAAGACCAACTACTTCAACACCGGCTCCGTCGAGTCGGTGATCGCTGAGGTCCTGCAGATCAACCCGACGGCGACGCTCGTCATCAAGTCCACCGTCCCGGTGGGCTTCTGCGCCCGGATGCGCGAGGTGCACCCCGGCGCCAGCATCCTGTTCTCCCCGGAGTTCCTGCGCGAGGGCCGGGCGCTCTACGACAACCTGCACCCGTCGCGGATCATCGTCGGCGACCGGGGCGAGCGCGGCCAGCGCTTCGCGGACCTGCTGCTCGAGGGGGCCATCGACAAGAGCGCGCCGGTGCTGCTGACCGACTCGACCGAGGCAGAAGCCGTCAAGCTGTTCGCGAACACCTACCTCGCGCTGCGGGTGGCGTACTTCAACGAGCTCGACACCTACGCCCTGACGCACGGCCTCAACACGGGCCAGATCATCGAGGGCGTCGGGCTCGACCCTCGTATCGGCGACTACTACAACAACCCCTCGTTCGGGTACGGCGGGTACTGCCTGCCGAAGGACACCAAGCAGCTGCAGGCCAACTACACCGACGTACCCCAGAACCTCATCAGCGCGATCGTCGAGGCCAACACGACCCGCAAGGACTTCATCGCCACCGACATCCTGAAGCGCCGCCCCAGCACGGTCGGCGTCTACCGGCTCATCATGAAGACGGGTTCGGACAACTTCCGGTCCTCCTCGATCCAGGGGATCATGAAGCGGATCAAGGCCAAGGGCGTGCCGGTGATCATCTACGAGCCCGCGTTCGAGGGCGACTCCTTCTACAACTCCGAGGTGGTGCACGACCTCGACGAGTTCAAGAAGCGCTCCGACGTCATCATCGCCAACCGTCGGGACGACGCGCTCGACGACGTGGACGACAAGGTCTACACGCGCGACATCCAGGGACGGGACTGACCGACACGCGCCACCCTGAGTAGCTCTACTCACGCGCTGGGGTCCGTCGCAGGTCGATGCTGCAGGCATGAGCGACGTGATTCCCTGCCCGGACTGCCGACGTCCCCTCGACGGCAGCACCTCCTGCCCGCACTGCCACCTGCCGCTGACCGGCCCGTCCGCTGCCCGGCTGTGGGCCGTCGACCAGCGCCTCGCGGCCCTGGACGGGGAGCAGCACGCGCTGCGGAGCGAGCGGATCGGGTTGCTGACCGCGATGCGCACCGGGGCGTCCCCCGAGGCCACCGGGTCGCTCGCCGGCAGGCTCCTGTCGGGCGCGCTCCCCGGCGGCGTCCTCCCTGGCCCATCTCGTCCGCCACGGCGGCGGGCCACCCCACGTCTGCTCCCGCCGCACGGCCGGAAGCCTCCGCAGCCGGCGTGCAGAACACGCTGCTGACCCTCGGGGCCCTCCTCCTGGCGGTCGCGGCGCTCGTCTTCGGCGCCGTGACCTACCAGCACCTCGGGGCCACGGGCCGGGCCCTCGTGCTGCTGGCGCTCACCGCCGCCGCCGCCGCCGCGCCCGTGCTCTTCGTGCGACGCGGTCTCACCGCGACGGCGGAGGCCCTCACCGGCGTCGCCGTCGTGCTCGGACTGCTGGACGCCTGGGCCTTCCGGCGCGCCGGCCTGGGCGACGGTCTCGCGTCCACGACGTACGCCGCGCTCGCCCTCGGCCTGCTCGCCGGCCTCACGGCGCTGTACGCCGCCCAGCTCCCCGTGCGGACAGCCCGGATCGCGGCCGTCGTGCTGGCCCAGCCGATCGTTGCGCTGCTGCTCACCCGCGTCGACGCCGACCCCGTCCCGGCGGCCCTTGCCCTCGCCGGCCTCGCCGCCGTCGACGTGCTGGTGTGGCTCACGCCCCAGTTGCCGCGCGACTCCCGTGACACCGCCGCCGTCATGGCCGGGGTCGCCCAGGCCGGCGCCCTGGTGTCCTGCGCCGCCGCCGTCCAGGCAGACAGCGCGTCCGCCGCCTTCGGCTTGCTCGCCGTCGCCGCGGTGGCCGCGCTCGCCGCCTGGGGCACCTCGACCCTGCGCCGCGGTGTGCTCGCCGGTGCCGCCGTCGTGCTCCTGTGCGGCGCTGCGCTGGCTGCGGTCGAGCCGACCTACCGGGAGATGAACCAACCCCTGGTGCTGGCTGCTGCCGCGCTGCTGCTCGCGCTGGCCACGAACCTGCTCCCGGCCGCAGACCGCGCCGGGGCCCTGACCGGCGCGCTGCTCGTCAGCGGTGGCGCCGTCCTCGCGCACGGCGAGCAGCTGCTGCTCGCGGTCGCCGGCCCCCTGTCGTGGCTCGCCCACCCCTGGGCTCTCGGCGGGCTCGCCGACCCTCGGTTCGTGACCGGTACCTCCGCCCGCGCAGCCGTCAGCACCGAGGCCGCCTCGCGAGCGACTCCGGCCGTGCTGCTGGTGCTCGTCGCCGCGGCGGGCACCGTCCTCGTCGCCGGACTGCTGCTCGACCGCCTGCGGGACGCGGCTGGGCCGGCCGCCGGGCTCGGGCTGCTGGCGATGATCGTGCTGCCGGCGTCGGTCGGCGCGAGCTACCCCGTCGCGCTCGCCGTCCTCGTGGCCGTGACCGCCGTCCTGGCCATCACCGCTCTCCTCCCGTTCGTCGACCGGGTCGTCCTGTCCTCCCGGTCGCTCGCTGCTCGCGACGTGCTCCTTCTCGCTGCGGTCGTGCCCGCCCTGGTCGTCGCGGCCTGGTCCGTCGCCGACGAGGTGGCCACCCTCGCGGTCCTGCCGTGCCTGTCCGTGCTCGCCGCCGTCGCGGCGGCTCGCCCGCTGCTGTCCCTCCGCCGCTCCACCGACGGTGCAGGGACCTCGGTCGGTACCGCCGTGGGGATCGCCACCTCGGTGGCGATCCTGCTGGCTGGGGCCGAGCTCGCGGCCGTGGGCTTCGCCGGTGACCTGCTGCGGCACCAGGTGGCCGGCCTGCTGGTCGTGGCTCCCGCCGTCGCGGTCGGACTGTCGTACCTCCTGCGCGACGCCCGTCGGCTCGGCGCGGAGGCCGCGGCAGCCCTGCTGGCCGCCACCGCCGTGGCCCTCGCCCATGACGACGTGCAGGCCCTGTCCTGGACGCTCGCCGCTGCCGGTCTGCTCGCCCTCGTGGTGGCCGTCCGCGCCGACCGGCGCCTGGTCGGGATCGCCGGCGGGCTGCTGCTCTCGGCGTCCTCCTGGGTCCGCCTCGTCGACGCCGGCGTCCAGGCGCCCGAGCCGTACGTCCTCCCCCTGGCCACCGCGGCTCTGGTCGCCGGACACCTTCGCCGACGGGCCCTCGGGATCGGCTCGCTCGAGGCCTACGGCTCCGGCCTGACGCTCGCCCTCGTCCCGGTGCTGCTCCGCAGCGTCGCCGATGACGATCCCACCCGCGCCCTGCTGCTGCTCCTGGCGTCCGGCGTGGTCGTCCTGCTCGGCGCGCACGTTCCGCCTCCGCGCACCCCTGCTGATCGGCGGCGCCGTCCTCGTCCTCGACGCGTTGCTCCTCCTGGCGCCGTACGCCGCGGCGCTGCCCCGCTGGTCGGTGATCGCGACCACGGGCGCGGCACTGCTGACGGTGGGGGCGACGTACGAGCAGCGCCGGCGCGACGTGGCACGGCTGCGGGGAGAGCTCGCCTCCTGGTCCTGAAGGCAGAATCGGGGGATGCCGCACACCGACGCCGACGTCCAGGCCCTGCTCGCGCTCGAGACCTGGGCTGTCGTGGGGCTCTCGACCAACCAGACCAGGGCGGCGTACGGCGTCGCGTCGTTCCTGCAGGCCCGCGGGAAGCGCATCGTGCCGGTCCATCCCTCCGCAGCCACGGTGCACGGCGAGCAGGGATACGCCTCGCTCGCCGACATCCCCTTTCCCGTCGACGTCGTCGACTGCTTCGTCCGGTCCTCCCTGGTCGGCTCGGTCGTGGACCAGGCCATCGCCGTCGGTGCACGCGGCGTGTGGCTCCAGCTCGGAGTGATCGACGAGGCGGCCTGCGCGCGGGCGCGCGACGCCGGCCTCACGGTCGTGATGGACACCTGCCCGAAGATCGAGTGGCCGGGCTGACAACCTGCGGACCTGCTGCGGCGTTGAGGTGTCGTGACTGACTTCGAGGAGTTCGCCGCGGCGGCCCTGCCCGGCCTGCTGCGCTTCGGCCATGTCCTGACCGGTGACCCGCTGCGGGCCGAGGAGCTCGTGCAGCAGGCGCTGGTCAGCACCTGGCAGCGGTGGAAGCGCATCCAGCACGACCAGCCGTACGCCTACGTCCGTCGTGCCATGGTGCACACGCACACCTCCTGGTGGAGGCGATCGCGCCGCGAGACCCCACTTCCGGTCGGGTTCGATCCTGCAGGCGCGTCAGGTCCTGACCTCGCGTCGCTGTCCGCCGAACGTGACCGCACGTTCAGCGCCCTGCGGTTGCTCCCGCCCCGGCAGCGCGCCGTCATCGTCCTTCGCTACTACGAGGACCTGTCCGAGGCGGACATCGCCGCGGTCCTCGGCTGCTCCCCCGGAACGGTGAAGAGCCAAGCGTCACGTGCTCTTCGCACCCTCCGCACCCACCTGTCCCCCGACCACGAGATGAGTGCTCCGTGAGTTCCACTGACCGCCTCGACGACCTGCTCTCCGAAGCCCTGCACGACGACCGCCTTGCCCTTCCCGTCTCGCCCGACACCCTCTCCGCCGTACGCCGCTCACGGGCCCGTCGTCAGCGCGTCCGCGCGGTGGGTGCGGTGGGCGCGACGGGGAGCCTGGTGCTCGCCAGCGTCCTCGTCGTGCAGTCCGTCCGCCCGACCACCCCGTCGTCCTCCCTGCGCCCCGCTGCCGGAGGCCCGCCCGCCAGCAGCCCCGCCACCCCCGCCTCATCGGTCCCGGGCATCTCCCCTGCCTGGATGCCGAACTCGGGCAACGACTGGCTCATGACCACCGCGGAGTACGACGCCTTCGAGGCCTCGCACACCCGAGCCCCCGTGCCCTCGCCAGGGCCCGGCCAGGGCCGTGTTCCCTCGCCGGCGCCGCTCGCCTCCCCGTCCGCGCAGCTTGCCGACGAGGGTGGCCACGCGGACCTCCCCACGGGGACCGACGTCCGCCGGGAGGACAGCCCCGGCGGGGACCCTGACGCCACAGCTCTGCACCTGACGCTGGCTGACGGCACTCCGGTGGAGGTCGAGCGGCGGCAGCTCCCCGGACCACTTCCCTTCCACGCATATGCGGGAGACGGGGTGAACGAAGGGGCCACCGAGCGGCCCGTGCCGGGCACGTCAGCCGGCGCCGCGGTGTACCCGCAGTACGGCTACGGCTTTCCCCCGCCGTACGCCGGGACGGATCCGGCAGTGGGCGCCCACGGAGTGGCCGTGGTGACCGAGGACGGCGTCATGACCACCTGGGCCGCACCCGCCTCGGTGCCGCTGGCCGACCTCCAGCGCTGGGCGTTCACAGCGGCCCAGTGGGCGAGCACCCACCAGGCCTAGCTGGATGGGGCACCGCGCTGCTCGGAGTTCACCTTCCGCCCGCGCGCTTCTCCCGCCTCCCCCACCCCCCGACTCCCACCCCCCGGCGGATTCGGGGGCACCCTGTCCCCTCGGGGTCGCCCCGCTTTCCCGGGGCTTACCCCGGGAAAGCGGGGCAGCTTCAAGAACATGATGTGTCCGCTGAGCTACCTCAGCTCAGACCAGCAGGCACCCGGCTCGACGTCATCTCCTCGGCGGTTCGGCCGATGAGGACACCATGAGCACCGACGCGCGGAACGGCCGGGTGGAGACGCCGTGCGACCGAGCGCACCTCGACCAGCTGCGCGCGCCGGACAGCGACATCGCCGTCCCGAGCAACCCCGCAGCGCTCGAGTCGATCGCCGCCTTGCTCGCCCACCGGGCCCACCGGGCCCACCGGACCGATCGGACCCAGCGCCCCGCCGCCTGACCTGCCCGAGGGCAATGCGCCTCGGTAGCGCCGCAAACGCCCTGATCTCGGCCAGGTCGCAGGCACAACAGCAACATCGCCTGGCCACCGAGGAGCTCGACCTCCCAGGTCATGCTCTGCGGTACGCGGCTCGCCCCACCGCTGTTGCCGTTGTGCCGCGCAACGAGATTTCGAGGGCGACATCGGGGGCCAGGTTCGGGCCGTGACGGTCAGGTTCGGGCGCCCGGGGTCGACCCAGACAGGCTCAGTCAGGTCAGACGGGTCTGGAGAGCGGCGTCCTTCGCCCGCGCTACCTCACCGAGCGCGTCCTGGAACGCCGACATCCGCTGCAACAACGCGGGGTCGGACGCGGCGAGGATGCGCACCGCGAGGAGCCCGGCGTTGCGGGCACCTCCGATCGAGACGGTCGCGACCGGTACCCCCGCGGGCATCTGCACGATGGACAGCAGGGAGTCCATCCCGTCCAGGTACGACAGCGGGACCGGGACGCCGATCACCGGCAACGGCGTCACCGACGCCACCATGCCCGGCAGGTGCGCCGCCCCACCGGCACCGGCGATGACGACTCGGAGTCCGCGCCCGGCGGCCGACTCGGCGTAGGCGATCATCTCTCGCGGCATCCGGTGCGCCGACACCACGTGCACCTCGTGGGCGACGTCGAACTCGCGCAGGGCGACCGACGCCGCCTCCATCACCGGCCAGTCGGAATCGCTGCCCATGATGATGCCGACCACCGGTGTCTGAGCTGTCACAGCCACGCGCCCGTCCTCAGGTAGTGCGCGCCGACCTGGGCGCGCGTGCGGGTCTCCTCGAGCGAGGTGCCGAGCGCGGTCACGTGCCCGATCTTGCGACCGGGTCGGACCTCCTTGCCGTACAGGTGGACCTTCAGCGCGGGGTCGCGGGCGAACAGCAGGTGCAGCCGCCGGTCGAGGTCGGGTTCCCCGTCGCCGCCGAGCAGGTTCGCCATCACGACCACCGGGGCGGTCATCGTGGTGGCGCCCAGCGGGTAGTCCAGGACCGCGCGAAGGTGCTGCTCGAACTGCGAGGTCCGCGCGCCTTCGATGGTCCAGTGGCCGCTGTTGTGCGGGCGCATCGCGAGCTCGTTGACCAGCAGCCCGTCGGCCGTCTCGAACAGCTCGACGGCAAGCACACCGGTCACGCCCAACGACGCGGCCAGACCGAGCGCAAGCGCCTGGGCCTCGACCGCGCGCTCCTCCGACAGCCCTGGCGCCGGGGCCAGCACCTCGACGCAGATCCCGTCTGCCTGCACGGTCTCGACGACCGGCCAGGCCGCCGCCTGCCCGTACGGCGACCGCGCCACCACGGCCGCGAGCTCCCGCACCAGGTCGACGCGCTGCTCCGCGAGCAGCCGGACCCCGCTGGCCAGCACCGGGGCAGCCTCGGCGACGGAACCCACCACCCAGACGCCCTTGCCGTCGTACCCGCCCGTGGCGGCCTTGAGGACGACGGGCCAGCCGTGCGCCGTACCGAAGGCCTCGAGGTCCTCCGCACAAGCCACAGCGGCGAAGGGCGGGACGGGGACGCCGAGCGCGACCAGCCGCTCCCGCATGACGAGCTTGTCCTGCGCGTGCAGCAGCGCCGCCGACCCGGGCTGGACGTTCAGGCCCTGCTCCTCGAGCGCCGCGATCAGCGCACCGGGGACGTGCTCGTGGTCGAAGGTGACGACCTCGCACCCCGCGGCGAAAGCGGCCAGGTCCTGCAGCGAGGTGTGCGAGCCGACGACCACGCCCTGCGCGACGAGCGCGGCGCTGTCGTGGGTGGCGTCGGCGAGCACCCGCAGCGACAGCCCGAGGGCGATCGCCGCCTGGTGGGTCATGCGCGAGAGCTGACCGCCACCGACCATGCCGACGACGGGCAAGCCCATCGCCCCCCGCACCGTCGCTCGGTCGCCCGCCACAGGGGGAAGGCTAGTGGCCGAGCAGCCGGTGCCCGAGCGACGCCAGCGTTTCCTCCGTCACGCCGATGCTCGCGGCGAGGGCGTGCACCCCGCCGTACTCCCGGTCGATGCGGTCCAGGAACCGCTCCATGTTCTCCGGGTGCGGCATCATCGCGTCGACCGTGCGGGTGTACATCGACGCGGAGTAGAGCTCGGTGGCGATCAGGCGGTCCCGGATCCGCGCGACCCGCTCGCCGGTGCGCACGTAGTCCGCCACGACCTCGTCCCGCGTCACGCCGACGAGCGACAGCGTCAGCGCGACGACGACACCGGTGCGGTCCTTTCCGGCAGCGCAGTGCACCAGCACCCCACCGTTACGGGGGTCGGCGATCTCGCGCATCGCCTGGGCCACCCCCTCCGGGGCGTCCCGGACGTAGTCGAAGTAGAGGTGGTCCATGGCGTGCTCGTGCGCGTCCTCGGAGGGGATCGTCCGGTCGACCAGGTTCTCGCGGCCGTCGAGCCCGAGCGGGATGAGGTCGAGGTGCACGTGCCGGACGTCGGTCGCACGCAGGGGCCCAGGTCCGATGAGCTCCACCTCCGGCGCCGTGCGCAGGTCCAGCACGGTCCGGACGCCGGCCGCCGCGAGCACGTCGAGGTCGGTCGGCGTCAGGTCCTGCAGGTTGTCCGAGCGGAGCAGCACCCCGCGCTGCACCCGTCGTCCGTCAACGGTGCTGAGGCCGCCGAGGTCACGTGCGTTCACCGCTCCATCGAGCTCGATCCAGGTCACGGGACCGACCCTCTCACGCCGGTAGTCTGGCCCGATGCCTGCCCCGTCCGTCGAGCGCGTCGTTTCCCGTCTGCGACCGATCGCCGCGGAGCTCACGAAGTTCGTCGTCGTCGGCGGTTTCTGCTTCGTCCTGGACGTGCTGCTGGCCTACGTCTTCCGCTTCCAGGTCGGCCTGGGACCCACCACCTCCAAGACTCTGTCGACCGTCCTTGCCACCGGGGTCTCGTACGCCGGGAACCGGCTGTGGTCGTTCAGCCACCGGGTCGACGACGACCGGGGCCACGGACAGGACATCGCGACGTACGGCGCCATCAACTTCGTGGGGCTCGTGATCACGCTGATCCCGGTCGACATCGCGCACTACCTGCTGGACGCCACGAGCCCGCTGGCCTTCACGATCAGCGGGATCCTCGGGACGGCGATCGCGACCGTCTTCCGCTTCTGGGCCTACCGCAAGTGGGTGTTCGTCGGCGACAAGGACGCGGCCGAGCGCTCAGCGCTTGTCTGACGACCGCTTCACCAGGTACGGCGTCAACGACCGGTAGCCCCGGACGGATCTGCGCGAGAGCGAGCGGGCCTCGAACTCGTCACCGAGGGCTGCGTGGGCCTCACGGTCCACCAGCACCGATCCCGGCCGCGCCTCGTCCGACAACCGGCTCGCGATGTTGACCGGTTCGCCGAACACGTCACCGAGGCGCAGCAGGACCGGGCCCGCGGCGATTCCTCCGCGCACCGCGGGGACGTCGGGGTCCGCGGCGTGCGCTGCCACCGTGTCCAGTGCGACGCTCACGGCGTGGTCGACAGTGTCGGTCGTGAACAGCACGCCGTCGCCAAGGGTCTTCACCACCCGGCCGCCCACCGCACCGACGCGCAGCGAGGTGTCGCGCTCGAAGTGCTCCAGGGTGCGCTCGAGGGTTCCGGCGTCCCACTCGCGGGAGGACTTGGTGAAGCCCACGAGGTCGAGGAACCCGACGGCCAGCACAGGCAGCCCGCCCTCGCGGACGGCCGCCACGGATCGCTGGACCGCCGCAGCGAACTGCCGGCGCCAGACGAACAGCACGAGGGCATCGAGCTTGGGCAGCACGTCGCCCGCGGAGGCTGCCACGGCCTGCAGCGCGTCACCGACCGACATTCCGCCCGACATCGCGCGGAAGACGTCGACCTGCCCCTCGGCCAGCCGCGAGAGCTCCTGCCCCATCGCCCGGGCCATGACCAGCAGCACGTCGCTGTCGATCACGCCCAGCTCCAGCAGGGAGGCCGCGGTCTGCAGCGCCGCGACGTCCCGGGTGGTGAAGGCCCGCTCACCGGGTGGCACCTCGGCGAAGCCCATGGCCGCCCAGATGTCCTGCGAGACCTGCAGGGGCACGCCGGTGCGTGCCGCGACGTCCTCGCGGGTCAGGCTCGGGGCCTCGCCGAGGAGCAGCGCCTCGATGTCGTCCTCACCGGTTCCCACCGGCGCCAATCTACGCATGGCGGGGGCCGGGGCTCCGGCGTACCGTCCGGACCATGACGCCGCGCGAGAAGTCGTACTTCGCCTTCCGTGGTGGCTCCGCGGGGATCTTCCTGATCAGCGCGACCGTGCTCCCGCACGGAGCGCCTGCGGTCATCGGCAGCGTCGTGGCCGGGGTGGGCGGCCTGCTCACCTGCATCGGCGTCAACGCCGGCGGTCCGGGCGAGCGAGCGGGCTCCCTCGCCCAGGGCGTCCGCTACGACCGGGCCCGCGCGCCACAGGGCGACTGGCCGCCGTACCCGCCGGAGAAGGTCGTCGACGGCGAGGTCGTCCCGCCTCGCTGAGCTACGTGCGGGGGCCGGCCTGCTCGGGGTGGGGGGCCCGCCCGCCCGCCGCGTCGCTGGCCTGGTCCACCAGGTCGTACACGGTCTTCTGCACGCGCTCGACGCGCGGGATGTCGGCCAGCGTCACCTGGCCCCGCTCGCCCGCAGACTCCACGACCAGCGTCCCGCAGCCGAGCAGGCGCTCGAAGAAGGTGTGGCTGAACGACACGTCGTTGATGCGCACGAGCGGCACGTCACGGCCGGACCGCGACAAGATCCCGGCCCGCATCACGACCCGCTCGGTGGTGATGACGAAGTGCGTGGTGCGCCAGCGCAGGAACGGCACGAGGACGAACACGATCAGCAGCAGCGCGGCCACGCCCAGGATGAGGTACCGGCCGACGTGGTCATCGACGACCGCGAGCAAGAAGCCCGCCAGGCCGCACACGGCCAGCAACTCGACGAACGGCAGGAAGATCATCTTCCAGTGCGGGTGGAGGTCGAGGACGACCGTCTCGCCCTCGGACAGCAGCTTCTGCGGGTACGCCATGGGCTGATCATGGCGCGCCTAGCGCAGGTGCACCACGTCCCCCGCGGCGTACGGCGTGCCGTCCACGATCAGGCGGCCCTCGTCGTCCACCCCGGTGGCCTCGCCCTCCACCGCCTGGTTCCCCGGCAGCTCGACGCGCACGCGCCGGCCCACGCTGCTGCACAGCGCGCGGTACCCGTCGACGTCGCGGTCGCCGAGCACCCCTCCGAGCTCGCGCAGGACGGCCCGCAGCAGCGTGTCCCGGTCCGTGACGGCCGCCCCGGCGAGCAGCAACGACGTGGCGCCCGGGACCGGCAGCTCGTCGGCCCGCGTGGACACGTTCAGCCCGACGCCCAGCACCACGGCTCCGCCGACGGCCTCAGCCAGCAACCCGCACACCTTCTTGCCGTCGAGGAGCACGTCGTTCGGCCACTTCAGGACGGCGTCGACCTCAGCCTGCAACCGCAGCGCCCGCGCGACCGCGAGCCCACCGAGCAGCGGCAGCCAGCCGAGCTGCTCCGGCGGGAACGCGGTCCGTAGCAGCACCGAGAAGGTCAACCCAGCTTGCGGTGGCGACACCCACGCACGGTCCAGCCGGCCCCGTCCGCCGGTCTGGGACTCGGCCACGACGACCAGGCCGTGCGCCTCTCCCGCGCGGGCACGCTCGGCCACGAGCGCGTTGGTCGACGCGATCTCCGCGAGCACCTCCACCCGCCAGCCGTCCGGCTCGAGCGCCCGCGCGAGACCAGCGGCCCGCAGCGGCGGGCGGTCCAGGTCGCCGTACCTGCCCGGTGTGGTCTGCCCGTCTGCCATGTCTCGAGTGTGCCCCCGATACGCTCCCCGACGTGACCGCTGAGCCTCTCGAGACCACGCCCGACCTCCACACGACCGCCGGCAAGCTCGCCGAGCTGCGCCGTCGCGTGGACGCCTCCCTGCACCCCGGGACCGACGCCGCGCTCGAGAAGCGCCACGCCAAGGGACAGCGGACCGCCCGCGAGCGCCTCGAGTCCTTCCTCGACCCCGGCTCCTTCACCGAGACCGACGCGCTCGCGCGCCACCGCGCGCGGGACTTCGGGCTGGAGAAGAACCGCCCCATCGGCGACGGGGTCATCACCGGCTACGGCACGGTCGACGGCCGCCCGGTGTGCGTGTTCAGCCAGGACGCGATGGTGTTCGGCGGC
Source organism: uncultured Actinomycetota bacterium (assembly GCA_963760125.1). GTDB lineage: Bacteria > Actinomycetota > Actinomycetes > Mycobacteriales > SCTD01 > RYN-111. The sequence goes on from CAVXBV010000008.1 coordinate 58,645, forward strand.
GCGCTCGGCGAGGTCTACGGCGAGAAGATCGTCAAGATCATGGACTTCGCGATCAAGGCCGGCATGCCGCTGGTCGGCATCAACGAGGGCTCGGGCGCACGCATCCAGGAAGGCATCATGGGCCTGGCGCTGTACGGCGACATCTTCTACCGCAACGTCATGGCCTCCGGCGTCGTGCCGCAGATCAGCCTGATCCTCGGCAACTGCGCCGGTGGCCACGTGTACAGCCCCGCGCTCACCGACTTCAACCTCATGGTCGACGGCGCCAGCGCCATGATGATCACCGGCCCGGACGTCATCAAGACGGTCACGGGCGAGGACATCACCATCGAGGACCTCGGCGGTGCCCGCGCCCACAACTCGAAGTCCGGCGTGGCCCACTTCATGAGCCAGGACGAGGAGGAGGCGCTCGAGGTCGCCAAGACCCTGCTGTCCTACCTGCCGAGCAACAACCTGTCCGAGGCGCCGGTGTACGACGCCCCGGACGCGCTGGAGGAGGACCTGCTCACCGAGCTCGACACCTTCATCCCGGACAGCAACAACGCGCCGTACGACATGCACACGATCATCGAGGCGGTCGTCGACGACGGCGAGTTCCTCGAGGTCCAGCAGCTGTGGGCGCCGAGCATCGTCGTCGGCTTCGCCCGCATCGAGGGCCGGTCGGTCGGGGTCGTCGGCAACAACCCCATGCAGTTCGCCGGCACCCTCGACATCGACGCCTCCGAGAAGGCCGCGCGCTTCGTCCGTACCTGCGACGCGTTCAACGTCCCGATCCTGACCTTCTGCGACGTGCCCGGGTTCCTGCCCGGCGTCGGCCAGGAGCACGCCGGCATCATCCGCCGCGGCGCGAAGCTGCTCTACGCCTACTCCGAGGCGACCGTCCCGAAGATCACGGTCATCACCCGCAAGGCGTACGGCGGCGCGTACGTCGTCATGGGTTCCAAGCACCTCGGTGCCGACGTGAACCTTGCGTGGCCGACCGCGCAGGTCGCTGTCGTCGGCGCCCAGGGAGCGGTGAACATCGTGCGCCGCAAGGAGATCGCGGCCGCCGACGATCCGGAGAAGGCGCGCGCCGACTTCATCACGGAGTACGAGGACACGTTCGCCAACCCCTACATCGCGGCGGAGCGCGGCTTCGTGGACGCCGTGATCGAGCCGAACCAGACGCGCCGCGAGATCGCCAAGGCGCTGCGGGCCCTGCGTACCAAGCGCCAGACGCTGCCCCCCAAGAAGCACGGGAACATCCCCCTGTGACCGCCCCCTTGCGCATCGTGCGCGGGGACGCGACACCCGAGGAGATCGCGGCGGTCGTGGCCCTGCTGGCCTCCCGTGCTGGTGCGGCCGACGAGCCGCCGCCGGCCGTGCCCTCCGCGTGGGGCCGTCCCCAGCTGCGTGCCCCGCTGCACCCGGGACCCGGCGCCTGGGTCGCCTCCGGCCTTCCCGGCTGACTGTTCCCCCGTCGTTCACCGGGCGGACCCTCACGGCTCGGCTGCGCGACGGACGAAGCGCCTTGGCTGGAGGTAACGGCTCCCGACGGAGGGGCCCACCCGTCTGGAGAACCTGTGCGCGCTCGTTCCCTGTCCCTGGCTCTTGTCGCCCTCGCCACCGCTGCCGCGACCACGTTGACGGTGCCGCAGGCGCTCGCCGACAGCGAGGACAGCAACGGCTCGATCAAGAACGTCATCTACCTGCTCGGCGACGGCATGGGAGTGACGCAGGTCGCGGCGACGCGTGAGCGCTACCAGGGCCTCAACGGTCAGCTGGCCATGGAGACGCTGCCCGCCAAGGGCTTCGTCAGCACCTACTCGGTCGAACGCAACAGCGGCCAGCCAGGCGCGTCCGACTTCGCGCCGAACGCCGTCACCGACTCGGCCTCCGCCGCCACCGCCTGGGCAAGCGGGGTGAAGACCTACAACGCCGCCCTCGGGGTCGACGCCAAGGGCACCGCCACGCCGACGCTGATGGAGCTGGCCAAGAAGGCGGGCTACCGGACCGGCAACGTCTCCACGGCGGAGATCACCGATGCGACCCCGGCCGGCCAGATGAGCCACGCGCTCGCCCGCGGCTGCCAGGGGCCGACGTACTCCGCGAGCTCCTGCCAGGACCTCGCGGTGACCGGCACCGCCCTGCCGCAGTCCGACCTGAGGGTGACGCCCATCGCCAAGCAGATCGCCCGCAACGGCACCGCCGACGTGATTTTCGGCGGTGGCCTCACCCGCTTCGACGCCGCCGACGAGTCGGCGCTGACGAGCCAGGGCTACCAGGTCCTGAGCCCCCCGAGCACGCAGACCGTCGCGACGCGCAGTGACCTGTCCGCGGCCACCGGGAACAAGGTCTTCGGCCTGTTCAACAGGGGCAACCTCACGATCGAGAAGTTCAAGCGGGAGAACTCGGCCGCCCCTCAGGCCCAGGAGCCGAGTGTGGCGGAGATGACCTCCAAGGCCATCTCCCTGCTGTCCTCCACGGCGGGTAGGGGCAAGGGCTTCTACCTGCAGGTCGAGGGTGCGCTCATCGACAAGCGCTCCCACGCCAACGACGCGGCGCAGACCCTCGAGGAGACAAAGGCCTTCGACGACGCGGTCAAGGCGGCGCTGGACTTCGCGCGCAAGGACGGGCACACCCTGGTCATCGTCACCGCCGACCACGAGTGCGCCGGCTTCAACATCATCGAGAAGGGCACGTTCGCGAACGCTGAGGCGGCGGCTCCCCCGACCAACGTCGACGGTGGCAACCCGGCGAACAACAGCCTGACGCTCCGCCCGTCGGGCAACGTCAAGGACCCGGCCCGCACGTCCGACCCGATCAACGGTGCGGGCGCCGGCAACACCAAGAGCTTTGCCCCTACGACGTTCCGGATCCCGACCGACCCCTCCTCCGTCGTCGACGGGTCGAAGGAGGCCAGTCTGTGGCTCACCTACCTGTCGGGCAACCACACCGGTGCGGACGTTCCGATCTTCAGTTACGGCAAGGGATCTGCCCGGCTGGAGGGCCGCGTCGACAACACCGACCTGTTCACGATCGTGGGCCAGGCGCTGAAGGTCGTCCAGCAGTGAGGCTCTCCCGCGTGCTCAGTGCCGCTGCCACCTGCCTCGGGGTGGGGCTCGTCGTCGGGTTGATCCTCGGGCCGACTGCGACGGCCGTGGCACCGCCCGACCCGGCGACCGCTGTTCGCTTCTCGCTGCCCGGTCTCGTGGCTGGTGCCGGCGACCCGGTCCTGAGCGGGTTCACCGAGACCGCTCCGGCCCGGGGCCGCCTCGCGCAGGTCAGCGGCCCCTTCGATGACCGCTTCACCCTGAGCGAGACGACGCTGACGAACGGCACCGCGCGCGGCGTCGTGACCGTCACCAGTGACGTGAGCGAGGTGATCGACCTGCAGGTCCAGGTCGGCTTCTACGACGCTGACGGGTCACTGCTCGGCACAGGGATCTGGGAGAAGCACGGCGAGGGCTCACACCCGGACGAGGTCGCCAGGTTCACCGTGACAGCTCCGCCGACGTACCGCGATCGAGTGGCCGCGGCGGCTGTCGGCGTCCCTGTCCTGGTGAACGAGTAGCCGCCCGAACCGGGCGCCGGGCCGCTCGATAGGCTCACGGCGCCTCACCGAGCTAGGGAGTTCCGTGCGCAAGGTCCTGATCGCCAACCGCGGCGAGATCGCTGTCCGTGTCGCCCGCGCCTGCAAGGACGCCGGCCTGCTCTCGGTCGCCGTCTACGCCGAGCCCGACCTCGACGCGCTGCACGTGCGCGTCGCCGACGAGGCGTACGCCCTCGGGGGGACGACGCCCGGCGACTCCTACCTGCGCATCGACAAGGTGCTCGCGGCGCTGAAGGAGTCCGGAGCGGACGCGGTCCACCCCGGCTACGGCTTCCTGTCGGAGAACGCCGAGTTCGCCCAGGCCGTCATCGACGCCGGCGCCACGTGGATCGGCCCGTCCCCCGAGGCGATCGCGGCGCTCGGCGACAAGACCACCGCGCGCCACATCGCGCTGAAGATCGGTGCCCCGCTGGTCCCCGGCACCGCCGACCCCGTGAAGGGCGTCGACGAGGTCCTCGCCTTCGTCGAGGAGTACGGCCTGCCCGTGGCCATCAAGGCGGCGTTCGGCGGCGGCGGGCGCGGTCTGAAGATCGCGCGCACCAAGGACGAAGTCCCCGAGCTGTACGAGTCCGCCGTCCGCGAGGCCGTGGCTGCCTTCGGCCGCGGTGAGTGCTTCGTCGAGCGCTACCTCGACAAGCCGCGCCACGTCGAGACGCAGGTCCTCGCCGACACCCACGGCAACGTCGTCGTCGTCAGCACCCGCGACTGCTCGCTGCAGCGCCGCTACCAGAAGGTCGTTGAAGAGGCCCCCGCCCCGTTCCTGTCGCAGGAGCAGATCGACCAGATCTACCAGGCGTCCAAGGACATCATCCGCGAGGCGAAGTACGTCGGGGCCGGCACCTGCGAGTTCCTCGTCGGGGCCGACGGGCTGATCTCCTTCCTCGAGGTCAACACCCGCCTGCAGGTCGAGCACCCGGTGACCGAAGAGGTGACCGGTGTCGACCTCGTGCGCGAGCAGTTCCGCATCGCCGACGGCCTCGAGCTGACCTTCACCGACCCGGAGCCGCGCGGGCACTCCTTCGAGTTCCGCATCAACGGCGAGGACCCGGGGCGCGGCTTCCTGCCGGCCCCCGGCACCGTCACCTCCTTCATCCCGCCGCTCGGACCCGGTGTCCGCGTCGACACCGGGGTCGAGTCCGGCTCCGTCATCGGCGGGGCGTTCGACTCCCTGCTCGCCAAGCTCATCGTCACCGGCGCGACCCGCGAGGAGGCGCTTCAGCGCGCCGCCCGCGCGCTGGACGAGATGACGGTCGACGGGATGGCGACGCTGCTGCCGTTCCACCGCAAGGTCGTCGTCGACCCCGCCTTCACGAGCGAGCCGTTCACGGTCCACAACCGCTGGATCGAGACCGAGTTCGACAACGACCTCCCGCCGTACGCCGGTGCTGCCGACGTGGACGAGCAGACCGCGCCGCGCGAAACCGTGGTGGTCGAGGTCGGGGGCAAGCGCCTCGAGGTGTCCCTCCCTGCCGGCTTCGGCGGAGGCGGCGGGGCACCCGCTGCCAAGGGCCCGGCCAAGCGCAAGGCGGGCAGCAAGGCCGGCGCCGCGGCGTCCGGCGACGCCCTCACCTCGCCGATGCAGGGGACCATCGTCAAGGTCGCCGTCGAGGACGGCGCTCAGGTCGAGGCCGGTGACCTCATCGTCGTGCTCGAGGCCATGAAGATGGAGCAGCCGCTCAACGCACACAAGGCCGGCACCGTGACCGGCCTGTCCTCCTCGGTCGGTGACGTCGTCACCGCCGGCACCGCCCTCTGCGAGATCAAGGACTGACGAGCAGTCAGACCTCGCGCGACATCAGCTGGCGGGCGGCCTCGTTGATCGAGCCGGACAGCGACGGGTAGATCGAGAAGGTGTGGGCCACCTGGTCCACGGTCAGGCCGTTCTGCACGGCCAGGGACACCGACAAGATCAGCTCGCTCGCGTGCGGCGCCACGATCACGCCCCCCAGCACCGACCCCGAGCCCGGTCGGCAGAACAGCTTCACGAAGCCGTCGGTGATGCCCTCCATCTTGGCCCGGGCGTTGGTGGCGAGTGGGAGCTTCAGCACGTTGGCGCTCACCACGCCGCTGTCGACCTGCGCCTGGGTGACGCCGACGGAGGCGACCTCCGGGTCGGTGAACACGTTGGACGACACCGACCAGAGCGCGAGCGGGGCCACGGCCTCCCCGAGGGCGTGCCACATCGCGATGCGGCCCTGCATCGCGGCGACCGACGCGAGCATCAGCACCCCGGTGCAGTCGCCCGCGGCGTACACACCGGGGACGGTGGTGCGGGAGACGCGATCGACCTTGACGAAGCCGCCGGCCTCGAGCGCGATGCCTGCCTCCTCGAGGCCGAGGCCGGTGGTGTTCGGGATGGACCCGACGGTCATCAGCACGTGCGTCCCGGCGACCTCGGTCCCGTCGGTCAGCGTCACGACGACGCCCTCGTCGGAGCGGACCACCCCGGCGGCTCGACCACGGCAGATCTGCATGCCGCGCCGCTCGAAGACCTGCTGGAGCAGCTCGGCGGCGTCCGCGTCCTCGCTCGGCAGGACGCGGTCACGGCTGGACACCAGGGTCACCCGGCAGCCCATGGCGAGGTACGCCGCGGCGAACTCCGCACCGGTCACGCCCGAGCCCACCACGACCAGGTGCTCGGGCAGCTCGTCGAGGTCGTACAGCTGGCGCCAGTCGAGCACGCGGTGGCCGTCCGGCTCGGCGCCGGGCAGGACGCGAGGGGTCGCCCCGACGGCGAGCAGGACGACGTCGACGTCGACGACCTCGCCGGCTACCGACACGCGGCCCGGTCCCTCGAGCCGCGCGGCACCGCGCACGATGCGCACCCCCTCACGACGCAAGCGCGACTCGATGTCGGAGGACTGCGCCAGCGCCAGTGCCTTGACGCGGGCGTGCACCTCGGCCACGGCGACGCCCACGTCCCCGGTGGCGTGGACGCCGACACGGTCGGCCTCCGAGAGCGTGGTCATCGCGTCACTGGTGGCGATGAAGGTCTTGCTGGGCACGCAGTCCGACAGCACGCACATGCCACCGAGTCCGTCGCGCTCGACGAGGGTCACCTCCGCCCCGAGCTCCACGGCCACCAAGGCCGCCTCGTAGCCCGCGGGGCCCCCTCCTACTACAGCGATGCGCGTCACGGTCCCATTGTCCCCGACGGCCCCGTCGGCGTCGGTAGGGTTGCCCGCATGGCGCTCTACGCCGCGTACGGCAGCAACCTGGACCCGGCCCAGATGCTTGAGCGCTGCCCCCACTCCCCTGCCGCAGGCAGCGGCTGGATCGAGGGCTGGCGCCTGACGTTCGGCGGCGAGGACCTCGGTTGGGAGGGCTCGCTCGCGACCATGGTCGAGGCGCCCGGTGAGCACGTGTTCGTGCAGCTCTACGACATCACCGAGCCCGACGCTCGGGCGCTCGACACGTGGGAGGGCGCCGACACCGGCCTCTACCGCAAGCTGCGCATCCGCGTCGCCACGCTGGACGGCGACCGCCTGGCCTGGGTGTACGTCCTCGAAGGCTTCGAGGGCGGGTTGCCCGGGGCGCGCTACCTCGGAGTCCTGGCCGATGCCGCCGAGGCCGCGGGGGCGCCGGACGACTACATCGCGGAGCTGCGCAGCAGGCCGTGTCGCTCCACGGGTTCCTAGCCCTCGACTCCGGCCTGGTGCAGACTCGCGATCATGACTGGGTATGACGTCGTCCTCGCCCTCCACGTCCTCACCGCCGTGGCCGCTCTGCTGTTGGCCGGCCTCGTGCACGGCGCCGAGCACCTCAGCGCCCGCGCCCAGACGGTGGATGAGCTGCGCCGCACGACCGCCCCGTTGAAGCTGGGACCCGCGTTCGGCGCCCTGACCGCGCTGCTGCTCGTCCTGGGCATGGCCCTGCTGGGGATGTCGGACGAGCGCTACGGCTTCGGCGACCCGTTCATCTGGACGGCGCTGGTGGTCGTGGCCTACCTGCTCCTCGTGGGGCCCTTGGTGCTCGGACCGCACGAGACGAAGGTGCGGTCCGCGGTGGCCGAGGCTCCTGACGGTCCGGTGCCGGCCGACCTCCAGGCCCTGCTGGCCAGTCCCCGCGCGTGGCGGTTGAGCTGGGTGAGCACCCTGAGCGCCAGTGCCGTGATCCTCAACATGATCCTCAAGCTCGACACCCTGGGGTGCGTGCTGCTGGTGCTGGTCGGGGCCCTTCTCGGCGCGCTGGTGGGTCAGCGCGGGTCGACGCGCGCCGCTGTCACGGCCTGACAGGCACCTCGGCCGCGGGTACGGCGGCACGCGCCCGCCCCTCCTGGCTCACCACGACGAACACCGCCACGACCGTGAGCAGCCCCCCGACCAGCCCGCTGCGACCGATCCGCTCACCTGCGAAGGCCACCCCCAGCAGGACCGCGACCACCGGGTTGACGTACGCGTACGTCGCGACCTGGCTCACCGGGGCCGCTCCCAACAGCCACGAGTACGCCGTGAAGGCCACGACGGAGCCCAGCACGATCAGGTAGACCAGCGCCCAGAACGCTGAGGCGTGGAACGTCGACGGCACCCGTTCGCCGCTCGCGAAGCCGACCCCCAGCAGCACGAGGCCGCCCCCGGCGAGCTGGCCGACCGTCCGGGCCAGCGGGTCCGGCGGCAGGCTCCACCGCGACGCCTGGAACGACCCGACCGCCCAGAGCAGCGCGGCGACCAGCACCAGGCCGGCCGGCAGCGCCGACACGCCCCCCGGGCGCGACCCGGGGAGCAGGAGCAGACCGAGCCCGACGAAGCCGATTCCCACGCCCGTCACGGTGCGCGGGTGCGGCCGGTCGCCGGCGACCATCCGCAGGAGCACGACGTACAGCGGAACGCTGGCGACCAGCAGCGCTGCCAGCCCGGACGGCAGGTCGGCGTGCTCCGCGACGGTGACCCCGCCGTTGCCCGCGGACAGCAGCAGCACCCCGATCCAGGCCGTCCGCGCCCACTGCCGCACCGTCCCGCGGAAGGCGTGTCGCCCCCGCCGGACGCGCAGGTAGGCAGCGAGCAGGACAGCCGCCACCGTCGACCGCACCCCGGCGACGAGCAGCGGCGGGTTGCCGTCCACGGCATAAGCGATCCCGAGGTAGGTCGAGCCCCAGAAGACGTACACCAGCCCGAGGGCCGTCCAGATCCGCCAGGGCGCCGCTGTCACGAGGTCACCCTCTCAGAGGCCTGCCAGTGCTTTGATCTGGGGATGACACCGCTGAACGGGAAGGTCTGCATCGTGACCGGCGCCAGCGCCGGCATCGGGACGGCGACGGCCCTCGGCCTGGCGCGCCAGGGCGCCGACCTCGCGCTGGTCGGCCGCGACGCGGCGCGGCTGGACCAGGTGGCCTCGGACTGCCGTGGCGCGGGTGCGGGAACGGTACGCACCTACCCGTGCGACTTCGCCGTCCTCGATCAGGTGCGCGGCCTCGCCGACTCCTTGCAGGAGGACTGGACCCGGATCGACGTCCTCATCAACAACGCCGCCCTCGTCCTGCAGCACCGCGAGGAAACCGTCGACGGCTACGAGAAGGTCTTCGCCGTCAACCACCTCGCGCCGTACCTCCTGACCCGGTTGCTCCTGGACCGGATCGTGGCGTCGGCGCCGGCGCGGATCGTCAACGTCGCCTCGGACGCGCACACGTTCGGAGCGATGGAGCCCGACGACTACATGAGCACGCGCGCGTTCAAGCCGCTGAAGGTCTACGGGCGCAGCAAGCTCGCGAACATCCTGTTCACGGTCGAGCTCGACAAGCGCCTGAAGGGCAGCGGCGTCACGGTCAACTGCCTGCACCCCGGCTTCGTCTCGACCTCGCTCGGCCGGGACAACAAGATCGCCGCGCTGTTGCTCCCGCTCGCCCGGTTCCTCCCCTTCGTCAAGTCACCCGCGGACGGCGCCTCGACGACGTTGCGCCTCGCGACCGAGGACGTCGGCGTCTCCGGGGAGTACTTCGCCGACGGCAAGGTGCACGCCACCAAGGACTACGCCAAGGACCCCGCGATGGCAGCCCGGCTCTGGGACGACAGCGCCGCCCTCGTCGGCCTCTAGTCGTACGCCACCTTCACCGCGTCGCTCACCGGTCGGCTCTGGCAGGCCAGGCGCCAGCCCTCGTCGAGGTCCTGCTGCTCGAGCACGGAGTTGTTGTCCATGCTCACCTCGCCCTCGAGCAGCTTGAGGCCGCAGGCGCTGCACGCCCCCTCGCGGCAGGAGTACGGCGCATCGAGGCCCTTGTCGAGCAGGAAGTCCAGCAGCTTCTGGCTGACCGGCCAGGCGAGCTCATGAGTGGCGCCATCGAGCTCGACCACCAGGTCGACAGTGGCCTCGCCCGCGACAGCGGGGGCGGCGTCGACCTCGGTCCACGGGTCCCCGGCGAGGCTGGTGAACCGCTCGATGTGGATCCGGTCGCGGCTGACGCCGAGCTCCTTGAGCGCATCGGCGGCGCAGTCCATGAAGGGCGCCGGGCCGCAGATGAACGCCTCGGCGTGCGCCCAGGGACGGACGATCTCCTGCAGCGGCTTGAGAGACGGCAGGCCCTGCACCGTCTCCAGCCAGTGGAGGACGACGAGCCGGTCCGGGTGAGCAGCGACGAGCTCGCGCAGCTCGCGGTGGAAGATCACCGACTGCTCGTCACGGTTGGCGTAGACCAGCAGCATCTTGCCCGTACCGCTGGCCAGCGCCGACTTGATGATGCTCATGACCGGCGTGACGCCGGACCCGCCGGCGAGCAGCAGCAGGTCGGTGTCGAGGGACCGGGGGGTGAAGGTCCCGGACGGGGCGAGCACGTCGATCTCGTGACCGGCCAGGACCGTGTCGCAGACCCAGTTGGAGCCCCGGCCGTCCTTGACCCGCTTCACGGTGACCTGCAGGTGCTCGTCGACACCCGGCGCGCTCGACAGGGAGTAGCAGCGGGCGACGTACCCGTCCTCCCACGGCAGCCGCAAGGTGAGGAACTGACCCGGCCTGTAGGTCACGCCCTCGGGTTTTTCGAAGACCACCGAGTGGGCGTCGCCGGTCTCGTGGACGACGTCGAGCACCTTCAGCCGCAGCTGCTCAGAGCTCACTGCTCACCTCGAGCCGGCCTTGGAACACCGCGTCCCGGATCGCGTCCGACAGCTCGGGGCAGGTGTCGCCGACGGGCAGCTCCGCGCGCAGCGGGCAGGCGGCGCTGTCCACCTCCCACTGGATCGAGGTCTGCGCCGCGCTGTTCTTCGAGACCTGCACGGTGGTGCCGCAGCGGGCGCAGTCGACCGGCTGCACTACGCCTCCGCGGGCTGCGACTGCGCAGCGAGCTTGGCCTTCTCGACGAGCTCCTTCTGCCAGAAGTCCACGGCCTTCGTGGTGTCGATCTCGAACTCGAAACGCTGGTTCATCTCCGGGGTGATGTCGGCGACGTCGACGTAGAACTGCTCGTACCACCGGCGGAGCTGGTAGACCGGCCCGTCCTCCTCGCACAGCAGGGGGTTGTCGATCCGGGTCTTGTTCTTCCAGATCTTCACGTCCTCGAGGAAGCCGCTCCCGATCATGTCGAGCATCTTGCCGGCGATCATGTCGTTGGTCGCGTCGTCGAACTCCGGCTTCTTCTTCATGACCATGCCGTAGTTGAGGTGGAAGCTGTTCGACGTGATCGGGTAGTGGCACGTGATGAGGACGGTCTCGAAGACCATCTCGCCGTACTTCGTCCAGAGCTTGTCCACCAGGTAGCTCGGGCCCCAGTACGTCGCATCCGACACCGTCAGCTGGTCCTCGGCCACACCGATCTCGATCGGCAGCCCCTTGGCCGCCTCCTCGTGCGAGGTGCCGCTGAAGTACTGCGTGCAGACGTGCCCCTCGAAGACGTTCTTGAAGTAGGTCGGCAGGCCCTTGTGGATGTAGTAGAAGTGGGCCATGTCGACCATGTTGTCGATGATCTCGCGGCAGTGGGAGCCCTCGACGACGGTGTCGTCCCAGACCCAGTCGGTCCAGGCGCCGTCCTCGAATCCCTCGATCGCCGGGATGGTCACGTCCTCGGGTGGCGGGTTGCCCTCGGGGTCGTGCCACACGAAGACCTGACCGTCGAGGGTCATCGCGGTCCAGGAACGCGTGCGTGCCCGAGGCGGGACCCGCCGGGCGTAGGGGATCTCCTGGCACTTGCCGTCGCCACCCCAGCGCCACGAGTGGAACGGGCAGGCGACGTTGTCGCCGACGACCTCGCCCTGCGACAGGTCCCCGCCCATGTGACGGCAGTACGCGTCGAGCACCTTCACCTCACCGTCCGCGCCCTTCCACACGACGAGCTTGGTGCCGAAGGCCTCCAGCCCGTGCGGCTTCCCGTCGGCGAGGTCCCTGGTCAGCCCCAGGCAGTGCCACCCGCGCGCGAACCGCTCCGGGGGCGCGCCGGCCTCGATGGTGCGGATCTCGTTCATGCAGTCCTCCTGGTGCGGGTCGTGGCGGCGGTGTGCAACCTGGTCACGAGCTCGGTGACAGCCTGCCCGATCGCGTCGGTGTGACGCTCGTCGAGGTCGCCCAGCGCGAACGCGAGGCGGTCGACGTGGTAGCGGTGAACGGTGGCCAGCGCAGCCCGTCCGGGCTTCGTGGTCTGGTAGTGCGACAGCCGGCCGTCGCTGGTCGAGGGGTGCCGCTCGACGTACCCGTCGGCCTCGAGCTGCTGCAGGACGCGGCTGGCCGTGGGCTGGCTGACATCGGCGCTCGCGGCCAGGTCGGTGGCGCTGATCCGCGGCGAGTCCTCGATGAGGCTGAGGAACCGCAGCCCGGTCTGGGTGATGGCCACGCCGGTCGCTCGGACGGTGTCCGCGTGGACCCGAGCGGAGCCCGACAACCGGTAGAGGTCGTTCAGCGCCCGGGCGAGCTCGTCGAGATGCATGTGGGCATCCTCACATGGATGCATTCACTACGCAACCAGTTGCCGACGGGTGGCCAAGCGACCAAGCGCTTGCTAGGTTGCGAGCGTGAGCATCAGCGACGGACGGGTCGTCATCGTGACCGGCGCAGGTCAGGGGATCGGGCGCGCGCATGCGCTCGCGTTCGCTGCCGACGGCGCCCGAGTGGTGATCAACGACATGAGCGCAGCGGTCGACGACGTGGCCGCCGAGATCCGGGCCTCCGGCGGGGAGGTCCTGGTCAGCAAGGGCGACGTCTCCGACTGGGCGTACGGCGAGCAGCTGGTCCGCGAGACGGTCGCGGAGTTCGGCACGCTCGACGCGCTGGTGAACAACGCCGGCCTCGTGCGTGACCGGATGCTCACCACGATGAGCGAGGAGGAGTGGGACCTCGTCCTCAAGGTGGACCTCAAGGGCCACTTCGTCCCGATGCGGCACGCGGCCGCGTACTGGCGCGAGCAGTCCAAGGCCGGCAACCCCGTGACGGCGCGGGTGGTCAACACCTCCTCCGGCGCCGGGCTGCTCGGCAGCGTCGGCCAGGGCAACTACGCCGCGGCCAAGGCCGGCGTCGTCGCGATGACCCAGGTCGCCGCCGTCGAGATGAGCCGCTTCGGCGTCAAGCTCAACGCCATCGCACCGGCGGCCCGGACCCCGATGACGGAGACGGTGTTCGCGCAGACGATGGCCAAGCCGGACACCGGCTTCGACCCCATGGACCCGGCCAACGTCTCCCCCCTCGTCGTCTGGCTGGCCAGTGCCGAGTGCGAGGTGACCGGTCGCGTCTTCGAGGTCGAGGCGGGGATCCTCAGCGTCGCCGACGGGTGGCAGCACGGGCCGAAGGAAGACCGTGGCGACCGCTGGCCGGTCACCGAGATCGGTGCCGCCGTCGACCGCCTGCTCGCCCAGGCCCCTGCCCCCGCGCCCGTGTACGGCGCATGACCTCGTCCCCTTCCCCGGTCCCCCAGCCCACTGCGGAGGCGGGAAGCTTCCGGGAGGAGGTCCGGACCTGGCTCGCGCAGCACCTGGTCGGGGACTTCGCCCCGCTGGTCGGCAGCGGGGGGCCCGGCCGCGAGCACGAGCAGGTCGAGCTGCGCACGGGCTGGGAGCGCGAGCTCGCGGCCGGCGGGTGGATCGGCCTGGGCTGGCCCACGGAGGTCGGTGGCCGCGGCGCGAGCATCGCCGACCAGGTGGTGTTCCACGAGGAGTACGCCCGAGCCGGTGGTCCCGCCCGGGTCAATCACATGGGCGAGCAGCTCGCCGGACCGACGATCATCGCCTACGGCACGCAGGAGCAGAAGGACCGCTTCCTGCCCGGGATCCTGTCCGGGACCGAGCTGTGGTGTCAGGGCTACTCCGAGCCGAACGCCGGCTCCGACCTGGCCGGCGTCCGCACCAAGGCGACGCTCGAGGCCGACGGTTGGCACGTCACCGGGCAGAAGGTCTGGACGTCCCTCGCGCACCTCGCGAACTGGTGCTTCGTCATCGCCCGCACCGACCCGGAGTCCTCGCGGCACAAGGGCCTGAGCTTCCTGCTGGTGCCGATGGACCAGCCCGGCATCGACGTCCGTCCGATCGTGCAGCTCACCGGGACGAGCGAGTTCAACGAGGTGTTCTTCGACGACGCGGTCACTGCCGCCGACAACGTCGTCGGCCCCCCGGGCGAGGGCTGGCGGGTGGCCATGGGCCTGCTGGCCTTCGAACGCGGCGTCTCCACCCTGGGACAGCAGGTCGGCTTCGCCCAGGAGTACGACCAGGTGCTGGCCCTGGCACACGCGAACGGCGTGTTCGACGAGCACGCCGAAGAGCTCGTTGCTGCGTGGGCCGACCTTCAGGTCCTCAAGCACCAGGCCCTGCGCACCCTGTCCTCCGACGCCTCCGCCAGCACCGGCGTCGAGGCGAGCGTCAACAAGCTGCTCTGGGCGCCGTGGCACAAGCACCTCGGCGAGCTCGCCATGAAGGTCGCCGGCCCTGCCGCCCTGCTCGTCGACGCTGAGCTCTCGCCCCTGCAGAACCTCTTCCTGTTCACCCGCTCGGACACGATCTACGGCGGCAGCAGCGAGGTGCAGCGCAACGTCATCGCGGAGCGGCTGTGGAAGCTCCCGCGCGACACCTGGACACCGGCATGACCGAGCTCGACGACCTGCGCGCCGCCGTCCGGCACGTCCTCACCGACAAGGCACCGGTCCGCTCCAACCTCACCGACGACCCGTCGGTCTGGACGCGCCTGACGGCAGACATGGGCCTGACCAGCTTGGCCACCGAGGCGCCGCTGGCCTGGACCGCTGCGGTCCTGGAGGAGACCGGGCGCGTCCTGCTGCGCGCCCCGCTCCTCAGCACCCTGGTGGCTGCCGCCGCGCTGTCGGCCGCCGGTGACGAGCAGCACCTCAGCGGCCTCGCCGACGGTTCCCTCACCGCTGCCCTCGCCCTCGACGGCCGACTCGGCCAGGTCCCCCACGCGGAGGGCGCCGACCTGCTCTTGGTCGCCCGGGACGGGGAGCTGCAGGTCGTCACCGACTTCACCGCCATCCCCCTCGAGCAGCTCGACCCCACCCGGCCGACGGCGTCGGTCATGGCCGGTGCCGGCCGCACGATCGGGGACGCAGCGCACGCCCACGACCTGCAGAGCGTGGCCCTTGCCGCCGAGTCGGTCGGTGCGATGCAGCGCCTGCTCGAGACCGTGGTCGAGCACCTGCTCGTGCGCACGCAGTTCGGCCGGCCCCTGGGGTCGTTCCAGGCGCTGCGGCACCGCGTCGCCGACCTCACCGTTGCCACGGAGGCCGCGACCTCCAGCACCTGGTACGCCGCGGGCGAGCCCGATGACCTCTCCGTCGCCGCGCCCCTGGCCCTGGCCGGCGCCGCGGACGCGTTCGTGCACGTGGCCGGCGAGGCCATCCAGCTGTTCGGCGGGATCGGCTTCACCTGGGAGCACGACGCCCACCTCTACTTCAAGCGGGCCTGGACCACAGCCCTGCTCCACGACCCACGAGCCCTGCGCCGACTGGCGTTCGACAGGAGCCACGCATGAGCGACAAGCGGATGACCGAGGACCAGGTGGTCGGCGAGCTGCGCTCGGGCATGACCATCGGGATCGGCGGGTGGGGCTCCCGGCGCAAGCCGATGAGCCTGGTCCGCGCGATCCTGCGCTCCGACCTGACGGACCTGACGATCGTGTCGTACGGCGGTCCCGACGTCGGGCTGCTCTGCGCCGCCGGCAAGGTGAAGGAGTTGGTCTACGGCTTCGTCTCCCTCGACTCGATCCCGCTCGAGCCGAACTTCCAGGCCGCCCGCAAGGCCGGCGGCCTGTTGGTCCGCGAGTGGGACGAGGGCATGGTGCAGTGGGGCCTCTACGCCGCCTCGGTGAACCTGCCGTTCCTGCCCACCAAGGCAGGGCTGGGGTCTGACGTCCTCACCTACGACCCGAGCCTGAAGACCGTCACCGACCCGTACGGCGGTCCCGACCTGCTCGCCGTCCCCGCGCTGCACCTCGACGCGGCCCTGGTGCACCTCAACGTCGCCGACGCGCGCGGCAACGCCGCCTTCCACGGCCCGGACCTCTACTTCGACGACCTGTTCTGCCAGGCGGCCACCAAGGCCTACCTGTCATGCGAGCGGGTCACCGAGGACCTGGGCGAGCTCACCCGGCGCCGCATCGCCCGGTGGATGGTGGCCGGTGTCGTCGAGGCGCCGGGCGGCGCGCACTTCACCTCCTGCAGCCCGGACTACGAGCGCGACGAGCCCTTCCAGAAGGAGTACGTCACGGCCGCCAAGGACCCCGCGCTGTGGCAGGCCTTCCAGGAACGGTTCCTGGCCGGCGACGAGGCGGCCTACCAGCAGGCCGTGCAGGACTTCCACACCGAGCGCAAGGCGGCCACGGCATGAGCTCCGACATCACGCGCGCCGAGGTGTGCGCGATCGCGTGCGCCGAGGCCTTCCGAGGTGACGGCGAGATCCTCGCCTCCCCCATGGCGCTCGTCCCGTCGCTCGGGGCCCGACTGGCCCGGGAGACCTTCGAGCCCGACCTGCTGCTGTCCGACGGGGAGGCCACCTTCGTCGCCGGGCCGTGGGCGCTCGGGGCCCGCCCGCCGGCCACGACCGAGGCCTGGATCCCGTACCGCTCGATCTTCGACCTCGTCTGGAACGGCCGCCGGCACGTCATGATGGGCGCGTCGCAGATCGACCGGTTCGGCAACCAGAACATCAGCTGCATCGGGCCGCACGACCGCCCCACCAACCAGCTGCTGGGCGTCCGTGGCGCCCCCGGAAACACCGTCTGCCACACGACGTCGTACTGGGTGCCCAAGCACTCCCCGCGCGTCTTCGTCGAGAAGGTGGATGTGGTCTGCGGCGTCGGCACCGACCGCGGGGTCCCCGTCGACCTGCGGGTCGTCGTCACCGACCTCGCCGTGCTCGACCTCCTGGGTCCCGACGGCAGCTTGCGCCTGGTGTCGGTCCACCCCGGCGTCACCGTCGAGCAGGTCCAGGAGGCGACCGGCTTCGCGTTGCACGTCGGCGACGTGGTGGAGTCACGCCTGCCGACGGAGGAGGAGCTGCGACTCATGCGCGACGTCCTCGACCCGAAGTCGCTGCGCGACAAGGAGGTGGCACCCGCGTGAAGACCCGCGCCACCGAGCTGTTCGGCGTCGAGCACCCCATCGTCCAGACCGGCATGGGCTGGGTCAGCGGTCCGCAGCTCACCGCCGCCACGGCCAACGCCGGCGGGCTCGGCATCCTCGCCGCGGCAGTGATGTCCTACGAGGAGCTCGCACGGGCCATCAGCGACACGAAGTCCCGCACCACGAACAACTTCGGGGTCAACCTGCGCGCCGACTCCCCCGAGGTCGTGCAGTGCATCGAGCTGATGGCGCGCGAGGGCGTGAAGGTCGCGAGCTTCGCCCTCGCACCGAAGCAGGACCTCATCAAGCGCTGCAAGGACCACGGCATGGTCGTCATGCCGTCGATCGGCGCGAAGCGGCACGCCGAGAAGGTCGCTGCCTGGGGTGTGGACGCGGTGATCGTCCAGGGGGGCGAGGGCGGCGGCCACACGGGACAGGTGCCGACCACGGTCCTGCTCCCCCAGGTCGTCGACGCCGTGGACATCCCCGTCATCGCCGCCGGTGGCTTCTTCGACGGCCGTGGGCTGGTCGCCGCCCTGGCTTATGGCGCCGAGGGCATCGCCATGGGAACCCGCTTCCTGCTCACCAGTGACAGCGCGGTCGGCCAGCAGGTGAAGGACGTCTACCTCGGCAAGGGGGTCGCCGACACGGTCGTCACCACCGAGGTCGACGGGGTGCCACACCGGGTGCTGCGCACCGAGTTCGTCGAGGAGCTGCTCACGAGCCGGACCCTGGGCCGGCTGGCCCGCGCCGGCAAGAACGCGATCGCCTTCCAGAAGCTCTCGGGCACCCCCTGGAAGGCCGTCGTGACCGAGGGCCTGGCCATGCGCAAGAGCGCCGAGCTCTCGCTGTCTCAGCTCGTCATGGCTGCCAACACCCCGATGCTGCTGAAGGCCGCGATGGTCGACGGCCGACCCGACCTCGGGGTCATGGCCAGCGGTCAGGTCGTCGGAGTGATCGATGACCTCCCGTCGTGCCAGGAGCTGATCGACCGCATCATCACCGAGGCCGAGGCGACCTTGAAGAGGCTCACATGACCGTCCCGCCGTACGTCCCCGGACACGGGCTGCTCGCGGACAAGGTCGTCGTCGTCACGGCCGCGGCCGGTACCGGCATCGGCTTCTCGACCGCGAA
The DNA here is from genome assembly GCA_963760125.1 of uncultured Actinomycetota bacterium. GTDB lineage: Bacteria > Actinomycetota > Actinomycetes > Mycobacteriales > SCTD01 > RYN-111. Next base: position 76,842 of record CAVXBV010000008.1, read on the forward strand.
GCGCGCGATCGAGGAGGGCGCGACCGTCATCGTGTCCGACTGGCACGAGCGCCGGCTCGGCGAGACCGCCGAGCAGCTCGGGGTGCAGGGCATCGTCTGCGACGTGACGGTCCAGGAGCAGGTGGATGCGCTCATCGCCCAGACGGTCGCCGCTCATGGCCGTGTCGACGTCATGGTCAACAACGCCGGCCTCGGCGGCACCGCCGAGCTGGTCGACATGACCGACGAGCAGTGGCTGCGGGTCCTCGACGTGACCCTCAACGGCACCTTCCGCTGCACCCGCGCGGCGATGCAGCAGATGAAGGCGCAAGGTCACGGCGTGATCGTCAACAACTCGAGCGTGATCGCCTGGCGCGCCCAGGACGGGCAGGCGCACTACGCCGCGGCCAAGGCGGGCGTGAACGCGCTGACCCGTACCGCCGGCGTCGAGGCCGCGAAGTTCGGCGTCCGCGTGAACGCCGTGTCGCCCTCCATCGCCATGCACCCGTTCCTCGCGAAGGTCACCACCGACGAGCTGCTCGCGGAGCTCTCGGCCAAGGAGGCCTTCGGGCGCCCCGCCGAGCCGTGGGAGATCGCCAACGTCATCGTCTTCCTCGCCAGCGACTACTCGTCGTACATGACCGGCGAGATCGTGTCCGTCTCCAGCCAGCACCCCTAGGAGCCTTCTGTGATCCGCACCGAGCGCCACGACAACGGGGTCGTGGAGGTCGTCGTCGACTACCCGCCTGTCAACGCCCTGCCGGTCCAAGGCTGGTTCGACCTCGCCGAGGCGATCCTCACGGCCGGCAAGGACCTCAGCACCCGCGCCGTGGTCCTGCGTGCCGAGGGCCGCGGCTTCAACGCCGGCGCGGACATCAAGGAGTTCCAGAAGGACGACACCTTCAACGCGCTCGTCGGGGCGAACCGCGGCTGCCACGCGGCCTTCGGTGCCTGCTACGAGTGCCCGGTCCCGGTCATCGTCGCGGTGCAAGGCTTCTGCCTCGGCGGCGGCATCGGGCTCGCCGGCAACAGCGACATCGTCATCGCCTCCGACGACGCGACCTTCGGGCTCCCGGAGGTGGACCGCGGGGCGCTCGGTGCGGCGACGCACCTGTCCCGCCTGGTCCCGCTCCACAAGGCCCGCGCCATGGTCTACACCTCCGCCACCGCGACGGCCCAGGAGCTGCACGCGTTCGGCTCGGTCCTGCACGTCGTGCCCAAGGACCAGCTGCGTGACAAGGCCCTCGACGTCGCCGGGTCCATCGCTGAGAAGGACCCGCAGGTGATCCGGATGGCCAAGGAGTCGCTGGCCGCCATCGACCTCTGGGACGTCCACAAGAGCTACCGCATCGAGCAGAGCTACACCTACGAGCTCAACCTGCTGGGCGTGGCCGACAAGGTACGAGAGGACTTCGGCAGATGAGCCGCTTCGAGGGCAAGCGCGTCTTCCTGACCGGGGCGGCCTCTGGCGTCGGTGCAGCCACCCACGCGCTGTTCCGGGGAGAGGGCGCAGAGGTCGTGGCGGTGGACATCACCGAGGCCCCGGGCGTCGTGCGCTGCGACATCACCGACACCGCAGCCGTCGTCGACCTCGTGACCTCCGGGGGACCCTTCGACGTGGTGCTCAACGTCGCGGGGGTCGTGCGCGTCGAGCACACGCTGGACGTCACCATGCAGGCCTGGGACCGCCAGATCGCCGTCAACCTCACGGCGCCGTTCGCCATCATGCAGGCTGCGCTGCCGGGGCTGATCGAGCGCAAGGGCAACATCGTCAACGTCGGCAGCATCGCCGGCGTGCGTGGGCAGGCCTACTCCGCGGCGTACTGCGCCTCCAAAGGCGGCGTCGTGATGATGACCAAGGGCCTGGCGCTGGAGTACGCCCGCAAGGGGGTGCGCGTGAACGCAGTCTGCCCCGGGGGCATCAACACCCCCCTGGTCACCGGCGTGGCCAAGACCATGCCGACCGACCTGAACGAGCGCCTGCTGCAGCGGACCTTCAACGTCCTCCCGCCCGGGTTCTCCGATCCCTCGGAGATTGCCGAGGCGATCGCCTACCTCGCCTCCGACGCGGCGCGGTCGGTCACCGGTGCTGCCTTCATGATCGACGGTGGCGTCGACTCCTGAACCAGCGCTGCCTGCGGCGTTGACCGCGACCGCACCGAGGCAGACCCTGGCTCCATGACCTACCACGAGGGTTCGCGCGCGCTGCAGGACCAGTTCGACACCCGACGGCTCGCCGACCGGTTGGACGAGCGGGTCGTCCGGGGGGTCCTGCTCGAACAGGACCGGGCGTTCATCGAGGCCCGTGACATGTTCTTCCTCGCCACCGCGGACGCCGAGGGCCGCCCCACCTGCTCCTACAAGGGCGGCGACCCGGGCGTCCTCGCGATGATCGACCTGGAGACCGTCGCCTTCCCGAGCTATGACGGCAACGGGATGTTCTTCTCCCTCGGCAACGTGCTGGTCAACCCGCACGTGGGCCTGCTCCTGGTCGACTTCGCCTCACCTTTCCGCATGCGACTGGAGGGGACCGCCACCGTGCGGCAGGACGATCCGCTGCTGCCCCGGTGGCCCGAGGCGCAGTGCGTGGTCCGGGTCCATGTCACGCGCGTCTACCCGAACTGCCCGCGCTACGTCCACCAGATGGAGCGCGTCGAGCGCTCGCCGTTCGTCCCGCTGCCCGGCGTCGAGACGCCCGTTCCGGACTGGAAGCGCAGCGACCTCGCCGCTGGCGTTCTCCCTGCCGACGATCCCGCGCTGCACTGAGAAACGACGCGAGACCTCAGCGCTCGACGCAGGTGGTCCCCGCGCGCGAGTAGATCGTGGGAGCACAGCGGTTGCAGTGGCTGCAGGGGCTCTGGTGGGCCGCATCGCGCTGCCACTGGTTGACGAGATCGGGCTCACGCAGCAGCGCGCGCCCCATGACGGCGAAGGCGAACCCCTCGTCCAGCCCCTGCTGCACGGTGTCGAGCCGGGTGATCCCACCGAGCAGCATGAGCGGCATCGTCAGCTGCGACCGGAAGAGCCTCGCCTGCTCCAGGAAGAACGCCTCCTCGTAGGGGTAACGGGGCATGATCCGCTTGAGGAACAGTCGGACAACCGGCGCCAGCACCTTCGGCTGGGTGGCGACGAACTCGTCCAGAGGCACGTCGCCACGAAAGAAGTACATGCCGTTCAGCAGCGAGCTGCCGCCGGTGAGCTGCAGCGCGTCGACCGCGCCGTCCTGCTCGATCAGGCCGGCGACCACCAGGCTCTCCTCGACCTGGAGGCCCTGAGGCACGCCGTCGGTCATGTTGAGCTTGGCCGTCACCGCGACCCGGTCACCCACGGCATCGCGCACGGCGGCCAGCACCTCGCGGGGGAAGCGGCTGCGGTTCTCGATGCTCCCGCCGTACGCGTCCTTACGTCGGTTGAGGTTCGGTGACAGGAACGAGCTGAGCAGGTAGTTGTGCCCGACGTGCACCTCCAGGCAGTCGATCCCGGCATCGGCGGCGATCACCGCAGCACGGGCGAAGTCCTTGCGGACCGCGATCAGGTCCGAGGTGCCGGCCGGCGGCACGAGGCCCTTCGCGACCGGCGAGAACCGGCGGCTCGGGGCCAGTGACTTCTGCTTGTTGCTCATGGCGTCCGCCACCAGGCCGGCATGACCGAGCTGCGCACTCACCAGGGCGCCCTCGGCGTGGACGGCGTCCGCCAGCCGCGCCAGATCGGGCCTGGTCTCCTCCGACACCACCAGGCAGTCGCGGAAGACACGGCCAGACGGCGACACGGCGCAGTAGGCGACCGTCGTCATGCCGACCCCTCCGGCCGCGACCTCGCGATGGAAGTCGATGAGCTCGTCGGTCACCGCCCCGCGCCGCGTCCGGCCCTCGAACGTGGCCGCCTTCACCAGCCGGTTGCGCAGCACCTTGGGCCCGAGAACCGCCGGCTCGAAGGGCTTCATCGGCGCAGGTCTCCTTTGGTGACCTTGCCGGTGGCGTTCTTCGGAAGCGCGTCCACGAGCTCGACGTACCGCGGGACCTTGTAGTTCGCGAGCTTCTCCTTGCACCAGGAGAGCAGCTCGTCGGGGGTGAGTGCCGCGCCGGCCCTCGGCACGACGAAGGCCTTGCCGACCTCCCCCATGCGCGCGTCCGGGACCCCGATGACAGCCGCCTCGCTGACGCCGTCGTGCCGCACGAGGACCTGCTCGATCTCGGCGGGGTAGGCGTTGAAGCCGCCCACGACATACATGTCCTTGAGCCGGTCGGTGATGCGCAGGTTGTCGTCCTCGTCCAGCACCCCCACGTCGCCGGTGTGCAACCACCCGTCGGCATCGATCGCCTCGGCCGTCGCGTCCGGGTCCTCCCAGTAGCCCTGTGTCACGCCGTACCCCCGCACGAGGACCTCACCGGGCTGCCCGGTCTCCGCGAGCACGCGCACCTCGACGCCGTCGACCGCTCGGCCACTGGTGAGGCTGATCACCTCGTCGCTGTCCCCGGGTCGGCACGCCGTGGCGAGGCCACCGCACTCGGTGAGGCCGTACGCCGTGATGACCTCCTGGAACCCCAGCTCGGAGCGCATGCGGGCGATCAGCGCCTGCGGGACCACGGCTGCGCCGGTCACAGCAAGCCGCACGGCAGGGAGCTCGGAGCGCCGCGGGTGCTCGAGCAGCGAGCTGTAGAGCGTCGGCGGTCCAGGGATGACATCGATGCGCTCCGCGGCGATCGTCTCGAGGGCGAGGTCGACGTCGAAGACGCGCAGCGGCACGCAGGTGGACCGCTTGAGCAGGCAGGCCAGCAGCCCTGCCTTGTAGCCGAAGGTGTGGAAGAACGGGGCGACCACCAGCATGCGCTCGCCGGTCCGGAACCCGACCGTGTCCGCCCAGGTCTGGAACAGCCCGAGGCTCTGGGCGTGGGTCGCGATGACGCCCTTGGGCTTGCCAGTGGTGCCGCTCGTGAAGATGACGTCACTCGCGTCGTCCGGACGGACCTGCGCGGCAGCTGTCTCCACGGCCTCGGCATCGACCGTGTCCCCGAGCGCGAGGAAGCTCGCCAGGTCGCTGGTCCGGATCACGAGCAGCCCCGGGTCTCCCAGTGCCTGCAGGGGATCTGCACCCAGCAGCTCGGTGAGGAACGGGTCGTCCACGACGATGGCCCTCGCCCCCGTCGTGTCGAGCAGGTAACGCGCCTCCTCCCCCTTGAACCGGGAGTTGATCGGCACCAGGACCGCACCGATCCCCGTCAGGCCGAGGGCCGCGACCGCCCAGTCGGCGGAGTTGGGGCCCCAGATCGCCACGCGGTCCCCGTGCTGCAGACCCGCGCCGAGGGCGGCAGCGGAGAAGGCACGCGTCTGCGTCAGCAGCCCGCCGAAGGTCAGCCTCGCCTCGGGGGTGACGACGGCTTCGCCATCGGGGGTGTCGGAGGCGGCGGCCCGCAGCAGCGCGGGGAGGGTGCTCGACACGACGGCCTCTCGATCAGCAGCGCCCTAGCAAGCGCTTGGTCGAGAGGCTACGATCGCGGCTCGCTCGGAGTCAACGGAAGGGGGCGCGCGTGGCGACCACGATCGACCGACGCGACGTCATCTTGCAGCGGGCCGCGGATCTGTTCGCGAAGCAGGGCGTCGCCGCGACGACCGTGCGCGAGATCGCCGAGGCCGTAGGCATCCTCAGCGGCAGCCTGTACCACCACTTCGCCTCCAAGGACCAGATCGTCGACGCGATCGTCGGCGGCTTCCTGGACGACCTCGTCACGAGGTACGACGCCGTGCTGGCCGCCACCGACGATCCTGGCGACCGGCTGCGCGGCCTGGTCGAAGCGTCCATCGCGACGTCCGCCGAACACCCGCACGCGACCGAGATCTACCAGAACGACGCCCGCTACCTGCAGGCTGCCGATGGACCCACGGTCGTCCGGGACTCGGCCCGGGCCGTGCGCCGGGCGTGGATCGCGGTCCTCGAGCAAGGCGCCGCGACCGGCGTGTTCCGCTCCGACGTCCCGGTGAAGGTGATCTACCCGCTTCTGCGGGACGGGCTGTGGCTGACGGCGCGCTGGTTCACGCCCACCCGGTCGTACGGCCACCGCGAGCTGGCGGCCGACTACGTCAAGGTGTTCGTGGAGGGCATCCGCACCTAGCGTTTCCCTCCCAAGCGCTTGCTTGGTAGCGTCCCCTCGTGGACCTGACCGAGACGCCTGAGGAGCAGCAGTTCCGGGCGCACGCACGGGAGTGGCTCACCGCCAACGTCCCGCGCGGCCTGCCGTCCGGCGACACGGCCGAAGGCTTCGCCCTGCACCTCGACTGGGAGAAGAGGCTCTACGACGCCCAGTGGGCCGTCGTGTCCTGGCCTGAGGCGTACGGCGGTCGCGGTGCCAACGTCTGGCAGTGGCTGGCCTTCGAGGAGGAGTACTACCGCGCCGGCGGTCCTCAGCGGGTGACGCAAAACGGCATCTTCCTCTTGGCGCCGACGCTCTTCGAGTTCGGCACCCAGGAGCAGCAGGACACCCTGCTGCCACGGATGGCCGGCGCCCAGGACCTCTGGTGCCAGGGCTGGTCCGAGCCCGGTGCCGGCAGTGACCTGGCATCCCTGACCAGTCGGGCCGACAAGGTCGACGGCGGGTGGAGGATCAACGGCCAGAAGACCTGGACCACCCGCGGCGCCTTCTGCACCCACCTGTTCGGCCTGTTCCGCACCGACCCCTCCTCCGAGCGGCACCACGGCCTCACCTACCTCCTCCTCCCGCTCGACACCCCCGGCGTGACCGTCCGCGGCTTCGCCCGCCTCGACGGCGACGAGGGCTTCGCCGAGGTCTTCTTCGACGACGCGTTCGTCCCTGACAGCGCGGTGCTCGGCGGGGTCGGCAAAGGCTGGTCGGTCGCGATGGCGACCACCGGATCGGAGCGCGGGCTCACCCTGCGCTCCCCCGGCCGCTACACCGCGACCGTCGAGAAGCTGCGGTCGCTGGACGTCGACCCCGAGCGCCTCGCCCAGGCCTGGATGGACGCGGAGTCCTACCGGCTGTTCACCCTGCGGCAGGTGAGCGACGAGCAGGCCGGCCGCGGCCGGGTCGGGGAGTCCTCGCTGAACAAGCTGTTCTGGTCCGACCTCGACATCGCGCTGCACGAGCTCGCGATGGACGCCCTCGGCGCCGAGGCGGAGCTGGAGGGCCCGTGGAGCAAGGGCTTCCAGTTCGCGCTCTCCGGCCCGATCTACGCCGGCACCAACGAGGTCCAGAAGAACATCGTCGCCGAGCGCCTGCTCGGCCTCCCCCGGAAGTGATGCATGTACTTCGGTCTGCCTGACGACGCCCTCGCCCTGCGCGAGGGCCTGCGCGACGTCCTGACCAGGGCCTGCACTCCGGCCACGGTCCGCGCCGCCTGGGACGGCTCCGACTCGGCCGGGCTCTGGAAGGAACTGGCCGGGTTCGGCCTGTTCGGTCTCCTGGTTCCCGAGGACCGCGACGGGATCGGCCTCGACGAGCTGTCCTACGTCGCCGCGATGGAGGAGTGCGGCTGGGCCGGCGTCCCCGGCCCGCTGATCGAGACGATCGCCTACCTGCCCGGTCACGACCTCCCGCTGGACGGTTCGGTCCGGATCGCCGTCGTGCACAAGGGCGCGCGCCCCACGCCGTACGCCGGGATCGCCACGCACCTGATGACCGGCGACGGCCTCGTGGCGGGCTTCGACGCCGAGGCTGTCGAGTCGGTCGACCGCTCGCGGCAGCTCGCCCTGGTCCGAGACGCAGCTCCGGCCCAGGACGCGACGGCGCACCAGCGGGCCGTCCTCGGCACCGCAGCCTTCCTGCTCGGCCTGGCGCGACGCCAGCTCGACCTGACGGTCGGCTACGTGAAGGAGCGCCAGCAGTTCGGGGTGCCCGTCGGGGTCAACCAGGGCCTCAAGCACCCGATCGCCGAAGCCGTCGTGGGCACGGAGTTCGCCTGGCCCGTCGTGCTCCAGGCCGCCCACTCCCTCGCCACCGGCGCCGACGACGCTGCCCTCCGGGTGAGCCACGCCAAGGCAGCGGCCAGCGACGCGGCGTACCGCATGTCCCGGGTCTGCCTGCAAGCCCACGGAGCGATCGGCTACACCGTGGAGTACGACCTGCACTTGTTCACCAAGCGCACCTGGGCGCTCGCGAACGACTGGGGTACTGCCGCGGAGCACCGCCGCCTCGTGGCACGAGAGCTGGAGCACCGATGAGTCTGGAGTCCCGATGAGCGAGGAAAACCCGGTCAGGTACGAGGTCAAGGGCCCCGTGGCGATCGTGACCATGGACCGCGAGGAGTACCGCAACGCCCAGAACTCCAAGATGACCTACGCCCTGGACGAGGCCTACTACCGCGCCTCCGCGGACGACGAGGTGAAGGTCGTCGTGCTCGCCGGTGTCGGCAAGCACTTCAGCGCCGGACACGACATCGGCACCCCGGGCCGAGACATCGACCAGTCCTTTCCCCGCAAGGCCACTCTCTGGTGGGACCACACGACCCACGAGGGCGGCGCCTCCCGGCTGGCTCGTGAGTCCGAGGTGTACGTCGGGATGTGCCGCCGGTGGCGGGAGCTGCCGAAGCCGACGATCGCGATGGTGCAGGGCGCCTGCATCGCCGGTGGGCTGATGCTGGCCTGGTCCTGCGACCTCGTGGTCGCCAGCGATGACGCCTTCTTCGCCGACCCCGTCGTCAAGATGGGGATCCCCGGCGTGGAGTACTTCGCCCACCCATGGCAGATGGGACCGCGCTTCGCCAAGGAGTTCTTGTTCCTCGGCGAGCGGGTCGGTGCCGAGCGCGCCCGCGAGCTCGGCATGATCAACCGGGTCGTCCCGCGCGCGGACCTCGAGACCTCGGTCATGGACATGGCGAACAAGATCGCCGAGATGCCGGCCTTCGGACTGGCGCTGACCAAGAAGGCCGTCAACCAGTGCGAGGACCAGATGGGCCTGCGGGACGGTATGGACAGCGTCTTCGGACTGCACCACCTGGCCCACGCGCACAACGCCGAGGTCGGTGTCGACTCCCTCGCCGGCATGACGGCCAAGTCCATGAAGGAGGGCCAGAAGTGAGCCTGCTCGAGGACGTCTACGCGATCCAGCAGCTGAAGTACTCCTACGGCCGCTTCCTGGACACCAAGGACTTCACGTCCCTGTGCGGTCTCATGACCGACGACGTCACCGTGGCGTACGGCGGGGGCGCCATCACCCTCGACGGCCGCCAAGCGGTCGAGGACTACCTGTCGCAGGCCATGCGGTCGCCGACGATGCTCACCAGCCACGTCTTCAGCCACCCGGAGATCGACGTTCAGGGGGACGTGGCCACCGCCCACTGGGCCCTGCAGGACGTGGTGATCCTGCAAGACCTCTCCCTGCAGATCCGAGGCGCGTCGATCTACGACGATCGCTACGTCCGGGTCGACGGGACGTGGAAGATCCAGCACACCGGCTACAAGAGGCTCTACGAGGAGATCGGACCGCGCCCCGAGGGGACCCGCACGAGCGCCTCCTGGTTCGGGACCGACGGGCGCTCCGACCTTGTCTGACGGCGCGGCGGCAGGACCGGCACAGGACTTCGTCCGGGTCGACCGGCCACGCGACCAGGTCTGCGTGGTGACGCTGAACCGGCCGGAGCGGATGAACGCGATGGCGTTCGACGTCATGGTGCCGCTGCGCGAGACCCTCGAACGCCTGGCCGTGGACAACAGCATCCGGGTCGTGGTGCTGACCGGGGAGGGTCGGGGCTTCTGCTCCGGGGCCGACCTCGTCGACGCGGGCTACCCGCCCGGGATCGACGGCCTGCAGCTGCCCTCGATCGGACGCCGGTCGATGAAGCTGCTCGAGGACGTCGTGACCACCGTGCGCGAGATGCACCAACCGGTCATCGGGGCGATCAACGGCGCCGCGATCGGCGGTGGCTTCTGTCTGTCCCTCGCCTGCGACATCCGGGTGGCGGGCCAGGCGGCGTACTTCCGCGCCGCGGGCATCAACAACGGGCTCACCGCCTCAGAGCTCGGGCTGTCATGGCTGCTCCCCCGCGCCATCGGGAGCAGCCGGGCCGCGGAGATCATGCTGACCGGCCGCGACGTGAACGCGGTCGAGGCGGCAGCCATGGGTCTGGTCTCGCAGGTCGTCGAGGACGAGGCGCTGCTCGACACCTGCCTCGACATGGCCTCCCGCATCGCCGGGTTCAGCCACGTCGGGGTCCACCTCACCAAGCAGACGCTGCGGTCGGGGCTCGAGTCAGGGTTCCAGTCCCACATGGAGCACGAGGGCCTCGCCCAGCTCTACGTCCGACTGCTGACCAAGAACTTCGAAGAGTCCATCCGGGCCCGCAAGGACAAACGGGCCCCCGACTTCAAGGACTGACCCGTGCCGACGTACGCCGATCTGCTGGTGGCCCGCGCCGAGGACGACCACCTCGGGCTGGTCTTCGAGGAGCGCCGGTGGACCTGGCGCGAGGTCGTGCAGGAGTGCGCAGACCGCACCCCGCTGCTGCGGCCGGGTCAGCACGTCGGGTTGCTGCTCGACAACCTGCCGGACTACCTGTTCTGGTTGGGGGCGTGCGCCCTGACCGGGAGCACGCTGGTGGGCCTCAACCCGACCCGTCGCGGGTCCCAGCTCGCCGCGGACCTGTCGCACACCGAGGTCGACCTGCTGCTCACCGAACGGCGGCACGTCGACCTCCTCCCCGACCGCACGGCCGCCCTGCTGGTCGAAGACCTGACGGTGCCCCGGGGGGTCCCGCTGGTCCTCTCCGAGAGGATCGACGAGGCCACGCGGATGCTCCTGCTGTTCACCTCTGGCAGCACGGGCGCACCGAAGGCGGTGATCTGCACCCAGGGTCGCTTCGGACGGTTGGCGGAGTCGAGCAGCCTGCTGTTCGGCCTGACCCGCGACGACGTGCTCTACCAGTCCATGCCGATGTTCCACGGCAATGCGCTGATGACCAGCATCGCGCCGGCCACCGCCCTCGGCGCGACGGTGGTGATGCGCAGGAGGTTCTCCGCCACGGGCTTCCTGCCCGACGTGCGCGAGCACGGCTGCACCTTCTTCAACTACGTCGGGCGCTCCCTTGCCTACGTCCTCGCCACGCCTGCCACGCGGCACGACGCCGACAACCGGCTCCGGCTCGGCTTCGGCACCGAGGCGAGCGTGCGGGACAAGGACGCCTTCACCGAGCGGTTCGACTGTCCCCTGCTGGACAACTACGGCTCCAGCGAAGGCGCCATCTCGATCCGCAAGGACGTCGGGACCCCCCGCGGGGCCCTCGGCCGACCTCCAGAAGGGATGCCGGTGGCCATCTGGGACGAGGACGGGCGGGAGTGCCCGCGGGCCGTGCTGGACGGGGGCGGCCGGTTGCTGAACGGCGACGTCGCGATCGGCGAGATCGTCGGCCTGCGGGCGGCGCTGACCTTCGAGGGGTACTGGAACAACCCCACCGCGGAGGCCGAGCGGGTGGCCGGAAGCGCCTACCGGACAGGCGACCTGGGATACCAGGACACGGACGGGTGGTTCTGGTTCGCCGGACGTGGTGCCGACTGGTTGCGCGTCGACAGCGAGAACTTCGCCGCCGGGCCGGTCGAGACGATCCTGTCCCGGTGGGCACCCGCGGTGATGGTCGCGGTCTACCCGGTGCCGGATGCACGGACCGGTGACCAGGTGATGGCGGCCGTCGAGCTGCAGCCGGGCGCGCGCTTCGATCCCACGGACCTGGCCGACTTCCTCGACGCCGCCGCCGACCTGGGAACCAAGTGGGCACCTCGTTACGTCCGCGTCGTCGACGCGATGCCGCTGACCGCGACCAACAAGGTCGACAAGCAGCCGCTCCGGAGGTCGCAGTGGTCCGAGGGTGAGGTCTGGTGGCGCGCCGCTGGCGACGCGTCGTACCGGCTGATGGCGGAGGCGGACCGCGACGCCCTACGCGCCGAGTTCGTCGCCCACGAGCGGTCGTACCTCCTACCCTGAGCGCCGTGGAGCCCCTCGACCTTCCTGCTCTGGCCGCGGACCCCAGCGCCCCTGGTCCCCGCTGACCGTCGCGACGACGAACGACGACGACCTCCGCGTCGTCAGATGCACTGAGCCTCGAGCAGCGTCTTCAGCAGCAACAGGTCCTTGCTGTTGGCACGCCGCATAGCCGCTGCCACGAGCGGCGCGCCGATCCGGGCGAACCCCGCCGGCTCGCCGGCGTTCCGCAACGTCATGCGCGTCCCGTCGCCCTCGTCCGCCCACGTGTACGTCGTCTCCATCGGGAAGGGCCCTTGCGACGTACGCATGACGAACCGCTCGCCCGGGACGTGCTCCACCACCTCGTAGGTGTAGGCGAGCCGGCGGCCGAGGAACTGCGCGACGAAGGCCAGGCGCGAGCCGACCACGAGCGGTGGCGAGGTCTCCCAGCGCACCTGCGTGATGTTGAGGTACCAGGAGGTTGCCCGGTCGGGATCAGCAGCGAACGCCGCCACGACGGCACGCGGACGGGCGATGACGATCTCGGTGACGACGTCCACGGCCATGGCGCGACCCTACGTCCCGCGCGGCCGCCAGAGGGCTCTGCGCGCCGGCCGTGCAGCCGCAGCACCGAGCAGGTGGGCGGCCACCTCGAAGTCCCCGACAACCAGGCCGCCCAGGGGAAGCGGGTCCCGACCGAGGGACACGCACTCCGCGGCGACCCCGGCCAGCTCGTCGTCCTCGGCCACCAACCCGAAGATCGACGAGCCGCGACGGCGCGCGTCCTGCAGGCCGTCCAGGACCCGCTCCGGCGCCGCCAGCTCCGACACGAACAGCACGGTGTCTGCCGACGTCACCTCCGACAGCCCGTCGGGCTCCAGCAGGGTGGGCGTCAGGTGCGGCAGGTTGCGGTAGCGCGCCAGCATCTCCAGGTGCGCGGTCAGGTGCCAGGGCGCGTCGTCCGGATGACCGACGAGCAGCAGCCGACCGGAGTCGCGGCGCGCGTCCCGCACCGATCCCGCGAGGTGCCTTCACCCCCGTCGTCCACGAGGCGTCCTTGGCGCGACGCAGCAAGGACTCGGCCGCGCTGAGCTGCACGTGTTCGTCCTCTCGTCGAGGTCAGTCTGCCGTCACAGCTGACGAGGCGAGAGGGGGACGTCGAGGGCGTCGTACACCCCGGGTGCGGCCGCGCGGAGCCAGGGGATCGCGTTGACCAGTCGGGCGGCCGCTGTGGCGTTGCCACCCGCCGCCCGATTGCCGCCTTCATCGGTCGCCTCGATCGAGACCTCGATGCGCGGCCGGCCCTCGATGATGACCTTGTGCGCGCCCGCCCCGCCGTCCGCGGGCGAGGGCCAGTCGGGCGCCACGGCGGCGTCGATGCGGGTGACGTGCTCGACGACGAGCTTCACCTGTCCCCCGACGATGCCCTGAACCTCGAACCTGAGGCCACCCTGGGTGCCCTTCTCGAACAGGCCCATGCTGTTGGTGACGTCGGCCTCGAGCGCCCGGCGCTCCACCTGCTCGCGGATCTCCTCCAGCTCGATCCCGAGGCCGCGCGCGAGCAGCCGCAGCTGGCCGCCCCAGATCATGGTCGGGATCCCCGGCGCCACCATCATCGGTACCTGGTCCATGGGCATCCCCATGCCCACCGAGTGGCGCACGGCGTCCGGCTGGTCGTAGGTCGAGTAGTCGAACAGCTCGAGGCAGCGCACCTGGTCGATGGAGGAGGCGATGCCCGACACCAGCAGCGGCAAGACGTCGTTGCCCCAACCCGGGTCGATGCCGCTGACGAAGAGCGCACCGCCGCCCTCGTGGACAGCCTCGTCCAGCGGGAGCCGGAGGGCGACGGGTGCGGAGGTCGGGTCGTAGAGGGCGTAGACCGACGGAGTCACGACCACGGCACCCGCCCGCAGGCAGCGGATGAGGTCAGCCACTGCGGCATCAGGCCGGATGTCCCCGGAGGCCATGTAGACCACCGCGTCCAGACCGGCTGCGAGGACGGCGTCGACGTCCGGTGTGACCGCGAGGCCGAGCGCCTCGACGCCCGCGACCTCACCGGCGTCGTCGCCCGCACGCGACCGCCCGAGGACGGCGACGAGCTCGAGCTCGGGGTGGGCCAGCACCGCCCGGATGCCGGCCCGGCCCATGTTGCCGGTGCCCCAGACGGCGACGCGCAGCATCTACAGCCGCTCGAGGATGGTGACGTTCGCCTGCCCGCCGCCCTCGCACATGGTCTGCAGGCCGTAGCGGCCACCTGTCCGCTCGAGCTCGTGCAGGAGCGTCGTCATGAGCCGCGCCCCCGTGGCGCCCAGCGGGTGGCCGAGGGCGATCGCCCCGCCGTTCGGGTTGACCTTCGCCGGGTCGGCGCCCGTGTCCTTGAGCCACGCGAGCACCACGGAGGCGAACGCCTCGTTGATCTCGACCACGTCCATGTCGTCGATGCTCATGCCCGTCTTCGCCAGCGCGCGCTTGGTGGCCGGGATCGGTGCCGTGAGCATGAGGATCGGGTCGTCACCGAGCACGGAGAGGTGGTGGATCCGGGCCCGCGGGGTGAGCCCGTGCTCCTTCAGCGCGGCGTCGCTGACGACGAGCAGGGCCGCGGCGCCATCGGTGAGCTGGGAGGAGACGCCGGCCGTCACCCGGCCGTCCTCCTGCAGCGTCTTGAGGCCGGCCATCTTCTCCAGCGAGGTGTCGGCCCGCGGACCGATGTCCTCGGCGACCTCGCCGTACGGCGCGATCTCGCGGGTGAACCGCCCCTCGGCGATAGCGCTCAGGGCCCGCTGGTGGCTCTGGTACGCCCACTCCTCCATCTGCAGCCGGCTGATGTCCCAGCGACGGGCGATCTCGTCGGCGGCGTGGAACTGCGACACGGGCTGGTTGCCGTACCGCTTGACCCAGCCCTCGGAGCCGCTGAACGGGTCGGTCATGCCGAACTGCTCCGCCACGAGCATCGCGGCACTGATCGGGATCTGGCTCATGTTCTGCACGCCGCCCGCGACGACGACGTCAGCAGTACCGCTCATGACGGCCTGCGCGGCGAAGTGCACCGCCTGCTGCGACGAGCCGCACTGCCGGTCCACGGTGGTGCCCGGGACGTGCTCGGGCAGACCGGCCGCCAACCAGCAGGTCCGGGCGATGTCACCGGCCTGCGATCCGATCGTGTCGACGCAGCCGAAGACGACGTCCTCGACCGCCCCGGGGTCGATGCCGGTGCGGTCCATGAGGGCGTTCAGGACGTGCGCGCCGAGGTCGGCGGAGTGGACGCCGGCGAGCCCGGTCCCCTTGCGGGTCACGGGAGAGCGGACGGCCTCGACGAGGTAGGCCTCAGGCATGGGCGGGTCCTTCCAGGGCACTGTGGAACGCGGGGATCTCCCCGCCTCCGTCAACGAACAGGTCAGCACCCGTGACGTAGGCCAGGGCGGGTGAGGCAAGCATGACGCAGGCCGCGGCCACGTCGGCGGGCGAGGCGAGGCGGCCCATCGGCACGGTGGCCTCGACGGCGCTGGTGTCCGCGCCGTAGGTGTCCGCCGTGCGCTCGGTGTCCAGCAGGCCGACCGTGACCTGGTTCACCCGGACGTGCGGCGCCCACTCCAGGGCCAGGGCCCGGGTGAGCGTGGCCAACCCCGCCTTGGCGGCGGCGTAGGCGGCCGTGCCGGGCGCAGGTCGGACCGCAGCAACGCTGCCGATGTTGAGGACCACACCGGCCTCCATGGCCAGCCGCGCGGCGCGGGCGACGTAGAGCGGCGCGATCAGGTTCAGCGCGATGATCCGCTCGGCAAACCGCGGCGACGCCTCGGCCACGAGCGCCGAGGGTGACCCGCCGGCGTTGTTGATGACCACGTCCAGTCGACCCTCGTTCGCCAGTACGTCGGCGATCAGCGCGTCCACCGCCGCCGGATCCCGTACGTCGCAAGGCACGAACCGACCAGGCCCGTCCCCCGGGGTCCGGCCGCAGACCACGACCCGGTCGCCCTCGGCAGTGAACGCCTCCGCCAACCCGCGACCCAGACCGCGCGTCCCGCCGGTGATCAGCACGACGCGGCTCATCGGGCAGCCAGGTCGTCCGCAGCGAGCCGCCCGAACGTCATGCCCGGCGTGATGCACGCGCCGGGGCCGGGGTAGGCGTGGCCGAACACGGACGCCATCGTGTTACCGCAGGCGTAGAGACCGTCGATCGCGGAGCCTCCCTCACGCAGCACCCGTCCCCGGGGGTCGCAGACCAGGCCGCCTTTCGTCCCGAGGTCGGACAGGACCACCTGACCCGCGTAGAAGGGAGCGTGCGCCAGCGGCGCGAGGGAGGGGTTGGGCCAGCGGTGCGGGCCCTCGATGCCGGGGTAGCGCTGGAACACCGAGAGCAGCTGCCGCTCGTAGCTGCCCTCGGCACCACGCCCGAAGTCCTCGTCCACGCCGCTCTCGGCGGAGCCGTTCCACCGGTGGACCGTGGTCTCCAGCGCCGGGGCGTTCACGGACACGGCCAGCTCCTCCCACGTGTCCGCCCGATGCAGCACACCCGCCTGGACCCAGGGCTCGAGGTCCGCGCCGGGGTAGAGCCCGGCGAAGCCGTAGCGGTCGAAGGCGAGCTGGTCGAAGACGAACCAGCTCGGTAGGCACGGGACGCCCTCGTCCAGGGCGGCGAGCACGAGGTGTCCGAAGGTGTTGTAGGCGACGCCCTCGTTGACCCACCGGTGCCCTCGCTGGTCCACCAGGATGCCAGTCGGCGCCGTGCGGTCCCACAGCAGGAACGACGCCTTCCCGTCGGGTTGCAGGAAGCCCGGGGCCCACCAGCAGTCCTCCATGAGGTCGACCGCCGCGCCGAGCTTCTGCGCCGCGACGATGCCGTCCCCGGTGTTGCTCTCGGCCCCCAGGGTCCACCGGTCGTGGTTCACCACCTGATGGCTCCATTTCTCGCGCATCGGCACGTTGTGGTCGAACCCGCCCGCGGCGAGCACGACCCCCCGACGGACACGGACCGCCGTCGGGCCGCCGTCGCGTTCCAGGGTCACCCCGACGACGCGGTCGTCCTCGACCAGCAGGTCGGTGAAGGCGGCCGAGGTCCACAGCTCGACGCCTTCGGTGGCGCACGCCGCGAGGAGCTGGGCGATGAGGGACTGACCGCCCCAGTGGGGACCCTCCGGTCCGGGATCGGCGATCGGCGGGCCGCCGTGACCCAGCGCCAGCTTCGGCCGCACCGGGTGGGTCAGCGTGTCGGTGAACGACTTCCGCAGGGCCTTGGGCGTGATGGCCCGCCCTGTGAGCAGGCCGCCGGGCTCCTCGGGGTGGTAGTCCGGATACCCCGACATGTAGGAGAAGCGCACGTTCTTGGTCTCGAGCCAGGCGAAGGTGTCGGGGGCCGCGTGCAGGAAGGCCTGCTGCATCTCCCGCGGTGTCCGGTCGCCCACCGTGTGGTCCAGGTAGGTCTGGGCGAGGGCGAGGTCGTCCTCCTGGCCAGCGGCCAGCACGTGCAGGTTGGCGGGGGCCCAGAGCCCAGCCCCGGAGTACGCCGCCGTCCCGCCGCAGACCGCGGCCTTCTCGAGCAGCAGTACCTCGAGCCCCTGCTCGGCCGCGCGCAGGGCCGCGACCAGCCCACCGGCGCCCGAACCGGCCACCACCACGTCGACCTCGCGGACCAGACCTGCGTCGTCACTGCTCACCTGCTCAGTCTCCCCCGCAGCTTCTGAGCAAGCAAGCGCTTGGTCGCCCATCGGTGTAACGTGTTCTCATGGCCGAGGCGCCCGTCTCGATGGTGGAGCGGATGACGCTGATCCTGGACGCGTTCGACGCGTCCACACCGCGGCTGACGCTGGCAGAGCTCAGTGATCGCACCGGTCTTCCTCGGTCCACCACGCACCGGATCCTGGACCAGCTGGTCGCCCTGCGCTGGCTGGACCACGGCGGCCAGAGCTACAGCCTCGGCATGCGCGCCCTCGAGCTCGGCGGCCTCGCGGTCGCCCACCACGAGCTGCGGGACATCGCTACCCCCCTGCTCGCCGATCTGCACCAGCGGACCGGCGCGGTGGCGACCCTCGCGGTGCTGGACCGACGGGACGTGGTCTTCGTCGACCGGCACGGGCGCGGCCTGTCGACCGACCCGGTCACGCGCGTCGGCGGCCGGGTGCCGGCGCACGCCACGGCCGCAGGCAAGGCGATGCTGGCGTGGCACGCGGATGCCCTGCTGCGGACCGAGTGGCCGCACCGCTTGCCGACCCGCACCCCGAGGACCATCACGACGATCGAGGCCCTCCGGCACGATCTCGCGCAAGTGCGGTCGCGCGGCGGAGTCGCCTTCGACCGCGAGGAGGCCGCCCAGGGCACCTCGTCGGTCGCCGTGGCCCTCCGCGGTACCGGCAAGGCGCTGGCGGCCCTGCAGCTGTCCGGGGATGCGCGAGCGGTGAACCTCGAGCGCCTCGCACCGTACGTCGCTGAGGCGGCCCGCAAGGCCTCGCGCATGCTCTTTCCCGACCCGGGGCAGCGCCGTCGATCGCGCACCGTCGATCTGCAGCCGGTGACCAAGCAGTGGCCTCCGGGCTCCCTGGACGAGGCGCTCCAGGGGCTCAGCGGCGACTACTGGTTCTGAGAGCTCGGCGCTTCTTAGATCAGGAAGTGCTCGATGACAGCGCGCTCGAAGTCGGCCTTGCGCTCGACCTGGACCCAGTGACCGCAGCGGCTGTAGATGCGCAGGTCGCAGTTCGGCATCCGTCGCGCGGGGAGCAGCGCCCCTTCGACCGGGGCGACGCGGTCGTCCCTACCCCAGCAGATCAGCGTGGGCTGCCGGATCGTGTGGACCTGCGCCCAGAGAGGCACGTTGCCGGTGAACGCCGGGTTGTAGAAGGTCGCGTAGGCGTCCTGAAGGTTCTTCACCGCGCCCGGCGAGGTCGCCGCGGCAAAGCGGCTGTCGATGAGCTCCTCCGTCAGCACCCGCTGGTCCGACACCATGGTCTTGAGCCAGATGACGAGCTGCTCGCGTGTCGGGTTCGCGTAGAAGTCCATCAGGCGAAGGATCCCCTCGGACGGCGAGGGGCCCAGGATCGGGACGCCGGTCCCTCCTGGGCCGTTCAGCAGCAGCCGGGAGACCCGCGCCGGGTGCTTCAGGGTGATCGTGACGGCGACGTCCCCACCCATCGAGTTACCGATGATCCCGACCTGCTCGAGCCCGAGCGCGTCCAGCAGCCCGACCACGGCGTCGGCCGCGATGTCGAGGTAGCTGCGGTCGTACACCTCGGCGCGACCGCTCGCCCCGAAGCCCGGCTGGTCCACGACGATCGACCTGATCCCCTGCAAGGCAGGAAGGTTGGCCCCGAAGTTGGCCCAGCCCGTGACCCCGGGACCGCTGCCGTGGAGGAACACGACCACCGGACCCTCACCCACGTCGTGGTAGGCGACGTCGTGCCCTCCGACCTGGACGACCTTGCGCGTGCCCTCTGCGGTCAGGTCGCTCACTTCTCGGCCACGATCTCGAGGGCGATGTCGATGAGCTGGTCCTCCTGACCCCCGACGAGCTTGCGCTCACCGGCCCGGATGAGCAGCTCGGCGCCGCTGACGTCGTACCTCTTGGAGAGGCGGTCGGCGTGCTTCAGGAAGCTGGAGTAGACCCCGGCGTAGCCCATGGTGAGCGACAGCCGGTCGAGCAGGCACTCGCCGTCCATGACCGGGCGGACGACGTCCTCCGCTGCATCGATGATCTTGCGGACGTCGATGCCGGTCTCGACGCCGAGCTTCGAGCAGACGGCGACGAAGCCCTCGACGGGCGTGTTGCCTGCACCCGCCCCGAAGCGGCGGGTCGACCCGTCGATCTGCTGCGCGCCCGCGCGGGCGGCGTAGATCGAGTTGCTGATGCCCATGCCGAGGTTCTCGTGGCCGTGGAAGCCGACCTGGGCGTCGTCGCCGAACTCCGCGACGAGCGCGGCGACGCGGTCGTAGGTCTGCTCCATGATGAGCGCGCCGGCCGAGTCGACGACGTAGACGCACTGGCACCCGGCGTCGACCATGATGCGTCCCTGGCGGGCGAGCTCCTCCGGCGTCGTCGAGTGGCTCATCATCAAGAAGCCGACGGTCTCGAGGCCGAGCTCACGCGCCAGCCCGAAGTGCTGGCGCGACACGTCGGCCTCGGTGCAGTGGGTCGCGATGCGGCAGATCTGCCCACCCGCGTCCTGGGCGGCGCGGATGTCGTCCTTGGTCCCGAGGCCCGGGAGCATGAGGAAGGCGATCTTGGCCCGCTTCGCGGTCTTGACGGCCGCCCGGATGAGGTCGAGCTCGGGGGTGTGGCTGAAGCCGTAGTTGAACGACGACCCACCGAGCCCGTCGCCGTGCGTCACCTCGATGACCGGGACGCCCGCGTCGTCGAGCGCGGCCACGATGTCCACGACGTGCTCGGTCGTGAACTGGTGACGCTTGGCGTGCGAGCCGTCGCGCAGCGACGAGTCGGTGATCCGCAGGTCGAGGGTGTCGCTGTACTTCTTGGTCACGGTCTCGGGAAGCGGCATCTCAGGCTCCGGTCACGGTCGTGGAGAGGCGGGCAGCGGCGAGGACGTCACCGACGCGGGCAGCAGCGGCGGTCATGATGTCGAGGTTCCCGGCGTACGGCGGGAAGAAGTCCCCGGCCCCCTCGACCTCCAGGAAGACGGCCACGCGGGCCATCCCCCCGTTGATGTCGGAGGGGTCGTCGAACTGCGGCTCCCGGGCGCGGTAGCCGGGCACGTACTCCTGCACGTCCTTGACCCGCTGCTCGATCGCCGCCGCGATGGCGTTGCGGTCAGCGTCCTCGGGGATCGAGCAGAACACCGTGTTGCGCATGAGCGGCGGCGGATCCGCCGGGTTGAGGATGATGATCGCCTTTCCCCGCTCGGCCTTGCCGACGACCTCGATGCCCCGAGCGGTCGTGCGCGTGAACTCGTCGATGTTGTTGCGGGTGCCCGGCCCGGCGGACAGCGACGACACGGAGGCGACGATCTCGGCGTACTTCACGGGCACGACGCTGCTGATGGCGTGGACCATCGGGATGGTGGCCTGACCGCCGCAGGTGACCAGGTTGAGGTCGTCGGCGTCGATGTTCTCCATGAGGTTGGCCGCGGGCACGCAGTACGGCCCGATCGCCGCAGGCGTCAGGTCGATCGCCTTGATGCCGGCCTCGCGGTAGCGCGGGGCGTTGTCGCGGTAGACGTACGCGCTGGTGGCCTCGAACAGGAAGTCCGGGGTCTCGGGCTGCGCGAGCAGCCAGTCGACGCCCTCGTGGGAGGCCTCGAGGCCGTGGTCCTTGGCCCGCTTGAGGCCCTCGGAGTCGGGATCCACGCCGATCATCCAGCGCGGCTCGATGTGCTCCGAGCGCAGCAGCTTGTACATGAGGTCGGTACCGATGTTGCCGGACCCGACGATCGCGGCGGTGAGCTTGGGCATGTGCGCTCCTTGGGGAGGGGGCTGTTAGGAGAACGAGAGGGAGACGGAGCCGAGACCGGCGAAGGTCGCGACCACGTCGTCACCGGGCTTGACGTCGTAGGCGCGGGTGCAGGAACCGGGCAGGACGACGTGACCCGCCTGCAGCCGCACGCCGAAGGAGGCGACCTTGTTGGCGAGCCAGGCGACCGCGATGGTGGGGTCGCCGAGGACGGCGCCCGAGGTGCCGGCGGCGACCCGCTCGCCGTTGATGTCGAGGGTCGCCTCGATGGCAGCCAGGTCGAGCTCGTCGGGCTTGACGCGCTGGGCGCCGAGGATCACCCCGCACGAGGAGGCGTTGTCGGCGATGGTGTCGGCCAGCCCGATCTTCCAGTCCGCGATGCGGCTGTCGATCAGCTCGATGGCCGGCGCGATGAAGTCGGTGCAGCGCAGCACGTCCTCGACCGTGCAGCCCTCGCCGGGCAGGTCGTCGCCGAGCACGAACCCGACCTCCACCTCGACGCGGGGCAGCAGGAAGCGGCCCGTGGGGATGGGTGCGTCCTCGGTGTAGACCATGTCCGAGAGCAGGTGGCCGTAGTCGGGCTCGTCGACGCCCATCATCTCCTGCATCGCCTTGGAGGACAGGCCGACCTTGTGCCCGTAGACCGTCGCTCCGGCCGCGAGTCGCCGGCGGATGTTGAGCAGGGCGATCTCGTAGCTGTCGATCACATCGATCGCGGGCCAGGTCTGCACCAGGGGCGGGATCGCCGCCTGCGTCTGCTCGGCGATGCGCAGCGCCTCAGCGGCGTCGCGCCGCTCGGTGTCGGTCAGTGCCATGTCACTCCCCTGCCAGTCCGAACTGTCCCTTGAAGAACAGCAGCGGTCCCACCTCGCGGTGCGTGACCAACCGCTGGACCCGACCGATGACCACGTCGTGGTCACCAGCAGCATGCACCTGCTCGACCGTGCAGTGCACCGTCGCCAGAACGTGGTGCAGCGACGGCCCCCACGGAGTCGGCTCCCAGTCGAGGCCGGCGAACTTGTCTCCACCACTGGTGGCGAAGGCCTTGCACAGGTCGGTCTGGTCCTCGGCGAGGACGTTGACGCTGAACGCGCCCGCGGCGCGCAGGCGCGGCCACGTCGTGGACGTGTGCGCCGGGCAGAACAGCACGAGCGGCGGCTCCAGCGACACCGACGTGAACGACTGGCAGGCGAAGCCCACCGGCGTCCCCGCGTCGTCGCCGGTGATGATCGTGACGCCGCTCGCGAAGTGCCCCATGACCCGGCGCATCTCGCTCGCCTCCACGACGTGGTCCACCGAGGTCACCCCGCTCCGCCACCCCATCGGTGGCCCCAGATGGAGTCCGCCGTGATGTCCTCAGCGGTGTAGCCGTTCTCGTCCACGCGCAACCCGTCGAACCCGAGCTCGATGTCGAACCCGCTGGGCGTCGCGACGTAGAACGAGACCATCTTGTCGTTCGTGTGCCGACCGAGGGTGGAGGAGAGAGGGAACTTCCGCTTGTGCATCCGGTCCAGGGCCATGCCCACGTGGTCCAGGGTGGAGACCTCCACCATGAAGTGGATGATCCCGTTGTCCTGGTGCCAGGGCGCCAGGGCCAGCGCGTGGTGCCGCTCGTTGCAGGACAGGAACCGCAGGAACGTCGGGACACCCGGCTCCGCGCCCGGCATGCCCGGGGGCAGCTTGAACGCGCCGCGGCTGCGGAAGCCCAGGACCTGCGTGTAGAAGTCGTACGACGCCTCGGCGTCGCGGGTCGGCAGCACCACGTGACCCAGGCCCTGGGCGCCGGTGACGAAGGTCGCCCCGTGCGGGGTCAGCAGCGTGTCGTGGACCAGCGCGGCGCCGTGGTAGACCTCGACCGCCGTCCCCGCAGGGTCCTCGGTGAACACGACCTCCTGCACCCGGCGCTCGTCGGCCTCGTCGTAGGAGCCGTGCTTCACCGGCGCACCGGCGTCCTCCAGCTGCCGCACGACCTGGCGGAACGCCTCGCGGTCGCGCACCTCCCAGCCGACGGCGACCAGACGGTCGGCCTGTCCCGGGTGGACGACGACGCGGGCCGGTCGGTCGTCGATGCGCAGGTAGAGCGCCGCGGGGTCGGGTCCGGAGCCGATCGCCATGCCGAGCACGTCGACCGCGAGCTCGCGCCAGCGCTCGATGTCGGTGGTCTCGACCACCAGGTATCCCAAGCTGTGCACCGAAGCGCCCATCAGACCATCGCCTCCTCTGTCGGCAGCCCGAAGGCTCCCTTGCCGTAGAGCGCCAACCAGCGCTCTGTGTCATTTGCCGCGTGGACCGAGGCGGCCCCCGCGTCTCGCCAGGCCCGTTCGATCGGGTTGCCGCTGCGCAGGCTGTGACCCCCGCTGTTCTTGAACAGCAGGGAGACCGCCTCGACCGCCCGCTCGGCGCCCATCACCTGGTCCCGTCGGGCCCGCAGCCGCAGCTCCATCGGGATCTCCTCGCCGGCGCAGACGTAGCGCATCTGCTCGTCGAGGTTGCGTTCGAGCTGCAGCCACGAGGCGTCGATGTCCGAAGCGGCACGGGCCACGCGCACGTGCGCGAAGGCGTCACCGGCGACGTTCTGACCGCCGTACGACATGCGCACGCGCTCGCGCATGCGGTGGACGTGGGCGTCGTACGCGCCCGTGGCGATGCCCAGCAGGGGGGTCGTGATCGTGTAGCTGAAGACGGTGCCGAACGGCAGCTTGTACAGCGGCGCGGTGTTCTCCGCGTGGCCGGGGCAGTCCAGCGCACCGACGTCGTGGAAGGACAGCGTCCGGTGCGCGGGGACGAAGCACCGGTCGAGGAGGACGTCGTTGCTGCCGGTCCCCCGGAGGCCCACCACGTCCCACACGTCCTCGATGGTGTAGTCGCTGCGCGGCACCAAGATGGTGAGGAAGTCCGTCGGGCTCCCGTCCGGACCAACCACGAGGGCGCCGAGGAGGACCCAGGAGCAGTGCGCCGAGCCGGAGGAGAACGACCACCGGCCGGTCGCCTCGTAGCCGCCGTCGACCGGCGTGAGCCGACCCGTGGGGGCGTAGGAGGACGCCACGAGCGCGTTCGGGTCAGCACCCCAGACGTCGCGCTGCGCCGCGTCGCCGAACAGGGCCAGCTGCCACGGGTGGACCCCCACGATCGACGCGACCCAGCCGGTCGAGCCCTCGGCGGCCGCGATCGCCCGCACGACCTCGTAGAACTCGACCGGGTCCGCTTCCAGGCCACCCCACCGCTTCGGCTGCAGCATGCGGAACACCCCGGCGTGGGTCAGCTCGGCCATGCTCTCCACGGGGACCTGCCTGGCCCGCTCGCACGCGTCGGCGCGCTCGGCGATCGCCGGCAGGAGGTCGGCGACAGCCGCGAGGACCTTGTTGGTCATGGTGCTGGTCACCCCACTTCCTGCTGCATCCACCTGCGACGGTCGTGACCCGACGCTACGGCGACCCCGACGGGATGACGAGTCACGGGTCCCGCTCACCGGGATGGAGCAGACGAGAACGTGTTGCAGAACCTGCGCTAGCGTCCAGCCTCCCGTCCGTCGTGAGGAGCAAGCCGTGGTGTTGGAGAAGTTCCGCCTGGACGGCAAGGTCGCCGTCATCACCGGGGCGGGTCGCGGGATCGGCGCCGCGAGCGCCCTCGCTCTCGCCGAGGCCGGCGCAGACGTGGTGCTGTCGGCGCGTACCGAGGACCAGCTGCAAGCGGTCGCCGAGCAGGTCGTCGCCCTCGGACGTCGGGCGCACATCGTCCCCGCCGACGCGATGGACCTCGACGCCGTGGCAGCCCTGGCCGGGAGTGCGGTGGAGGCGTTCGGCCGGCTCGACGTCGTGGTGAACAACGTGGGCGGCTCGATGCCCAAGGAGTTCCTCAAGACCAACACGAAGTTCCTCGAAGACGCCTTCCACTTCAACGTCTCCACGGCCCATGCGCTGACCCGCGCAGCCCTCCCGCACCTGCTCAAGGACGGCGGGTCGGTCGTCAACATCTCCAGCATCATGGGTCGCGTACCGGGGCGGGGATTCGTCGCGTACGGCACGGCCAAGGCGGCGCTCGCCCACTGGACCCGACTCACCGCCGCGGACCTGTCACCTCGCGTCCGCGTCAACGCGATCGCGGTGGGCTCGATCGCCACCAGCGCGCTCCAGATCGTCACCGAGACCGACTCGCTGCGCGAGGCGATGGAGGCGGCCACTCCGCTCCGCCGCATCGGCGACCCCGACGAGATCGCCGCCACGGTGCTCTTCCTCGCGAGCCCCGCGGGCGGGTACGTCACGGGCAAGGTGTTCGAGGTGGACGGCGGGCTCGAGCAGCCCAACCTCGACATGGGCATGCCGGACCTCGGGGAGACGCTGTGAGCAAGACCTACCGGGTCGTCGCCTGGTCCACCGGAAACGTCGGACGGCACGCCCTCGCCGGGATCGACGCCCGACCTGATCTTGAGCTCGTCGGCGTGTGGGTCTCCAACCCGGACAAGGCCGGCAAGGACGCGGGACAGCTCGCGGGCCTCGGTCGCGACCTCGGGGTGCTCGCGACCAACGACGTCGACGAGATCCTCGCGCTGCAGCCCGACTGCATCGTCAACACCGCGATGGCCGACCACCGCCTGGTCGAGGCGATCGAGGACCTCGAGAAGCTCCTGCGCGCCGGCATCAACGTGGTCGCGAGCGGGCCGGTGTTCTTGCAGTACCCGAGCGGTCCCGCTGCGGGTATGGCCGACGGCGTGCGCAAGGCCGCGGAGGACGCCGGCGTCTCGCTGTTCGTCAACGGCGTCGACCCCGGCTGGGCCAACGACGCGATGCCCCTGGTGCTCACCGGCATCAGCGAGCGCATCGACGAGGTCCGCTGCGTCGAGGTCCTGAACTACAACACCTACGACCAGTGGATGATCCTGCACGACGTCATGGGCTTCGGGCGTCAGCTCGACGACATCCCGATGCTGCTGCAGCCCGGCATCCTGTCCATGGCGTGGGGCAGCGTGGTGCACCAGCTCGCTGCCGGTCTCGACGTCGAGCTCGACGAGGTCGTCGAGTGGTACGAGCGCGAGATCGCCGACGAGACCTTCGACGTGGACAGCGGAACCATCGAGCAGGGCACGGTCGCGGCGCTGCACTTCGAGGTACGCGGCATGCGCAACGGCCGCGCCGTCATCGTGCTGGAGCACGTCACGCGGTTGCACGACGACCTGGGCAAGACGTGGCCCCAGCCGGCTGGAAAGGGTTGCTACCGCGTCGTCGTGACGGGCGAGCCCAACTACACGCTCGACCTGCAGCTGATGGGCAGCGACGGCGACCACAACACCGGCGGCCTCAAGGCCACGGCGATGCGCCTGGTCAACGCCGTTCCCGCCGTGGTCGAGGCTCGGCCCGGGCTGGTCACGGCCCTGGACCTGCCCCTGATCACCGGTCGCGGCCTGGTCAGCTGATCCGCCGCGCGCGCAGCAGCTCGCAGAACCTGCCCACCGCTCTGACCACGTGGTCGGAGCGAACGGACGGGAAGACGTCAAAGGCGTGCTCGGTGCCGGGCAGCTCGAGGTAGAGGACCGGCTGGGTCGACACCTCTCGCAGGCGTCGTACGAGCTCGCGGGCCTCCTCGACGGGCGCGAGCGTGTCGTTCCGGCCGTGGATGACGAAGATCGGCGGGGCGTCCTTCGCCTGAGCGATCGGTGAGGCCGCCTCGTAGACCGCCCGGTCGTGGGTTTTCATGACGACCTTGGCGAGCAGCCGGTTCTCCCGCTGCCGGCCCCACTTGCTGTCGAGGTCGTTGGCCAGGTCGTACACGCCGTAGTACGGCACGCAGCCCTGCACGGAGGTGTCGGCGTCCTCGAAACCCGGCTGCCACTCCGGCTCGTTCTGCGTGAGCGCCAGCAGGGCTGCCAGGTGTCCGCCGGCCGAACCTCCGGTGACGACGACGAAACCCGGGTCGGCGCCGTACTGCTCGCCGTGCTCGCGCACCCAGGCGAGGGCCTGCTTCACGTCGTAGAGGTGCGCGGGCCAGGTGGCTTTCGGGGAGAGCCGGTAGTTCGGGGCGAAGCAGACCCACCCCTTGCGCGCCAGGTGCAGCATCAGCGGCCGGCCCTGCTCCCGCTTGTCGCCGATGACCCACGCGCCGCCGTGAACCTGCAGCAGCGTCGGGCACGCCGTCGGATGGTCGGTGCGGCGGTAGACGTCGAGCACCTGGCGGGGACCGTCGCCGTAGGCCACGTCCACCGTCCGCTCGACGTCAGGGTGACTGAAGGCCATCGGCACGAAGAACCGTCGCAGACCGCGGACGACGTACGGCTCGGGCTCGTCGGGCTCCGGCCACTCAGCGAGGGCAGCGTCCGCCACGGCGGCAGCCTGCTCGGCTTGCAGCACCATCCGACCGAGCACGAGCACGTTCACGACGACAAGCGCGAGCCCTAGCCACCCCACGCCCTGGAGCGCCCCGAACGCTGCGAGGACGGCGGCGACCACGATCATGAGCACGAGCAGCTGCGGTGCGAGCTCGACCGTCAACCAGGCCGCGAAAAAGGACGGGACGAGCAACGGGGTCCATCGCGTGGGCCGCAGTCCGTTGGCGACGAGGAGCAATCCGAGCACTGCCAGGACGAGCAAGGTGACGGCCACCGGCAGATTGTCGTACACACGCCGTCCCCGTTCCCTACTGTGTCGATGTGCATGAGATGAGCGGGGCAGATGCGACGTTCCTCTACTTCGAGACCTCGAGCTCCCCGATGCACGTCCTCGGGACGATCCTGATCGATCACAGCGACCGACCGGACTGGTCGGCGGACGACGTCATCGCCCTGCTGGAGCAGCGGATGGACCTGCTTCCGCCGTTCCGGCGCAAGCTCGTCGGTGCCACCTTGCGCCTGCACCACCCGGTCTGGGTCGACGTGCCGACAGTCGACGTCGCGGCGCACGTCAGCCGCGTGCACTGCCCCGAACCCGGCGATGTCGCGGCGATGGCGCACGAGGTCGCCGCGTTCGCCGGTCGACGCCTCGACCGCTCGCGGCCGCTCTGGGAGTGCCTGGTGGTCGAGGGCATGGCCGGCAACCGAGCGGCTGTGGTCCTCAAGGTGCACCACTGCGCCGTGGACGGCGTGGGAGCCGCACGCATCCTGGGACACCTGTTCGACCTGGTGCCCGAGGGGCGCAGCGAGGCGGAGCTGATCGGGGCCCGTGCGGCCGCACTCGCGTCTCGGCGACCGCAACCGGGGATCCGCGACGTGGCCCTCCACACCGCCACCGGGCTCGCGATGCGACCGGTGCACACCGCCCGTTTCCTCCCCACCGCGGTGAAGGCGGTCGCGGGCATCGTCGGCCATCGGCGCAGCGAGGCGGACACGAGCGGTGGGGCCGTACCCATGACTGCCCCGCGCGTGCACTTCAACGGCTCCATCAGTGGAGATCGGGTGGTGGCGTACGTCGATGTGCCGCTCGAGCACGTCAAGGCCATCAAGAACATCGTCGGGGGCACGTTCAACGACGCCGTCACGGCGATCTGCGGCGGAGCGCTCCGCGGCTACCTCACCGACCACGACGACCTGCCCGAGTCGAGTCTCATCGCGGTCGTCCCGGTCTCCGTCCGCGGTGGCGACGAGGACATCGCGGCCAACCGGACCTCCGCGATGTTCACGATCCTCGGGACCGACATCGAGGACCCGGTGGAGCGACTCAAGGTCGTGCGGCAGGCCAACCTCGTGGGTCGTGGCGACCAAAGAGCCGCGGGCGACGACATCGTGGCCCGCGTCAGCGAGATCGCACCGCCCAACACCACAGCGGCGATCGCGCGGTTCTACGGCTCTCTGCGCCTGGCTGACCGGCTGCCGATCGTGCACAACGTCGTCATCAGCAACGTCGCCGGTCCGCCCGTCCAGATCTACCTCGCCGGAGCCAAGGTCGAGGGGCTGTACCCGTTGGGTCCGGTCCTGGAGGGGCCAGGGCTGAACATCACGATCGTCAGCTACAAGGACCGCGTCGGGTTCGGCCTCATCGCCTGCGCCGACAACCTCCCCGACCTGGCCGAGCTCGCGGCGCACTTCCCGCTCGCCGTCGAGCAGATGCTCGACGCGGCCCGCGCGCAGGCATGATCAACGCTGTGCCAGAGTCGCGCACGTGAGCAACCTCCCGGGCGGCAACGTGCCGCTGGCGGTCAAGCAGCTCGGTTCCGCGGCCCTTCGGGTGCGAGGCCCCGTCGCGCTGACGCGGTTCCTGCGCTCCCCTGTCCTGGCCGGCGAGGGCGTGCCGCACGGCGACGGTCGGCCGGTCATGCTGCTGCCGCCGGCGGCGGCAGGCGACTGGCTCATGCCGATCATGCTCAGCTGGCTCCGCCGCATCGACTACCAGGCCTACCGGTCCTCGATCGGCCTGCACGTCGACTGCTCGGACCGGACGATGGCCAAGGTGCTGCCCCGCGTCGAGGAGATCGCAGAACGGCACGGCCGGAAGGTGACGCTCATCGGGCACAGTCGCGGCGGGTTGCTCTCCCGGTCGATGATGACCGCCCGTCCGGACCTCGTGGAGCGCGTCATCGCGTTGGCCAGTCCGATCCACGAGCCCTTCGCCGTCACCAACCTCACCCTCGCGGCCGCCGCCTCGGCCGCTCGCGCGAGGTTGCAACGCAGCGACCCTGCCCTGCTCACCATGGGGTGCCTCACCGAGGCCTGCGCCTGCACCTACGGCCGGTTCTTCCGCCGCCCGCTCGAGCCGGGGATGCCCCCGCTCATCACCTTGTTCACCCGGCACGACGAGGTCGTCCGGTGGCAGGCCTGCCTCGAGGACGGCGCGAGCAACGTCGAGATCCGTGGGACGCACGTCGGCCTGTTGGCCTCCCGCAACGTCTACACGACCCTCTCCCACGCCCTCACGGGTGAGCTGGACGCACCGGGGATCCGCTGGCAGGGCGAGGCGCCGACCCTGGCCGACCTCGAGGTGCGCCCGCTCGAGCAACCCCCAGAAGCCGTCGGCGGCTAGCGCGAGCAGCCTTGCTCGCCGTAGTGTCCGGCAACGGCAAAAGGAGAACACGTTGCAGTTCACGATGTCTGTCGCGATGACCGACCCGACGCAGTACGCCGCGCTGGCGCAGGCTGCCGAGGAGCACGGCTACCACCAGATCGCCGTGGCCGACAGCCTGTTCTGGTCCGAGCAGGTGAGCGACGCCTACCCGTACACCGAGGACGGCAGCCGGCTGTGGAACGAGGACACCCCCTTCGTCGAGCCCTTCATGGCCGTGGCCCACATGGCGGCGGTGACGACGCGCCTCCGCTTCCTCACTCACGTGATCAAGGTGGCGACCCGCAACCCGCTGCTGCTGGCCAAGCAGGTCGGGACCGCCGCGGTCCTCTCGACCAACCGCTTCACCTTCGGCGCCGGTATCGGCTGGCTCAAGGAGGAGTTCGAGTGGTCCGGTCAGGCGTACGCCGGCCGGGGCAAGCGCACCGACGAGGCCCTGGACGCCATCTTGGAGATCCTCGACGGCGGCTGGGTGTCGCGCGAGGGGGAGCACGTGCAGTTCGGCCGCATCAAGATGCCGCCGGCGCCCAGCGAGAAGGTCCCGGTGTGGATCGGCGGGCACTCCCCCGTGGCGCTCAAGCGCACCGTGCGCTTCGGATCCGGCTGGACCAGCGCCATGATCTCGCGCGACGACTTCGCGGCCGTCCACGACGAGCTGGTCGACCTGCTCCTCACCGCCGGCCGGCCGATCGAGGACTTCGCCTTCCAGGTCGCCCCCGCCGACCGGTTCGGTCTCGACGGCTACAAGGACCTCGCGCAGGCGGGCTGCACGGACATCGTCACGGTGCCCTGGCTGTTCTACGGACACGGGTGGGACGCCCCGCTCGAGGCCAAGCTCGACGGGATCGCGCGCTTCGCCAAGGACGTGATCCAGGCATGGTGAGCCCCGACGTGACCGAGATGTTCGCCCGCTACTCCGAGCACCCCGCCCGCACGATGTCCATGCGCTCGATGGACTGCGTGATGCGCAAGGACCGGGACGGCTGGCTGGCGCTGTGGGCCGAGGACGGCTGGGTCGAGGACCCCATCGGAGTGTCGTTCATCGACCCCACGGGCCTGGGGCACCACGGTCCGGAGGGTCGGGCCGCCTTCTGGGACAGCAACATGGCGCCCAACAGCATCGTGTTCGCGCTCAAGGACTCGTTCGCCTGCGGCAGCGAGGTGGCCAACATCGCCGACATCACGATCACCCTGCCCGGCGGGGCGACGACCACCTGTGAGGGCGTCTTCGCCTACCGGGTCGATGACGAGGGCAGGCTGCTGTCCCTGCGCGCGTTCTGGGAGCTCGACCGGATGATGGCGACGATGGCCCAGCCCTAGCAGCGGGGGCTCCCGCTCTGGTAGAACGTGTTCCAGTTGTTGCACCGAGACGAGGAGTCGCATGTCCGCCGACGAAGCCGTGCTGACCGGGCAGGCGTGGACAGACTTCTGTCGTGCCCTCGAGGCGGCGGGCCAGGTCGTCCTCGACGGCCCGGAGACCGTGCTCGACCGAGCGGAGGGGATGCGCTACCTCGCCCGCCTGCTGCGCAACAGCCTCTACGCGACGCTGGAGAACTCGGACCCCGACCGCCCGCGCTGGCAGGGCCTGGACCTGGTGAAGATCGGGGCGGACAACCCGGACAACGTCTACCACTCGGCGCCCGTGACCGGCCGCAACAGCTACCGCATCACCGGCAGCCGCGGCACCATCGCGCAGACGACCTTCGGGAGCAAGGCCAACCGCTACGCCAAGGACGGGACCATGGCGTCCACCGGCGAGCTGCGCAACGACGACCTCGTCGTCGCGGACGACGGGACCGTCGAGATCCTGGCCAGCGCGACGCCGCAGGAGGGCAACTGGCTGCCGCTGGCCGAGGACTCCACGATGATCGTCCTGCGGGAGTCATACCTGGACCGCAGCACCGAGGTGCCGGGCACCTGGTCGATCGAGCGGCTCGGTGAGACGCCACCCACGGAGCCACTGTCGGCGAAGCACGTCGTGCGCAGCCTGCAGCGCGCCGCGATGGGCGTGCACGGGACGGCCGCGACCTTCGTGGCCTGGACCAAGCTGTTCATGACCCGGCCCAACGAGCTGCCCGACTGGGGCCAGGAGATGTTCCAGAAGGCCGGCGGTGATCCCGAGATCTTCTACCTGCACGGGTACTTCGACCTGGCCCCCGGTCAGGCGTTGGTCATCGAGACGCGGGTCCCCGACGCTCCGTACTGGAACTTCCAGCTGGACAACTGGTGGATGGAGTCCATGGACTGGGACAAGCGAATCACGGTCAACAAGCACACCGCCGTGCTCAACGACGACGGGACCCTGACCCTCGTGGTCGCCGACAAGGACCCCGGGTTCGGCAACTGGATCGACACCACCGGGCACCGCACCGGTACGGCGCTCCTGCGCTGGGTCGGCACCGAGGACCACCCGCTCCCGACGTGCAAGGTGGTCGATCTGTGATCGCCATCGACGACCTGCTCAGGGCCGCCAAGGCGAAGGCCAAGCACGACGACTTCGGTGACGACTGGTTCCTCGAGCCGCTGGGCGTGCTGGTGAAGGCGCTCAACGACGAGGCCCAGCTCTCGGAGATGGGCCGCCAGATGACGGAGCGCCGGCTCACCGCGCTGCTCGTCGATCGGCTGCGACTGCGCGCGCTGCAGGCCCAGCACCCCGAGATCCGCGAGACGCCGGTGGACGTGGTCGCGGAGATCTGCGGTCTCCCCCGGACCGGCTCGACGCTGTTGCACCGCCTGCTCTCGGCGAGCCCCCAGCTCACCTCCACCCTGAGCTGGGAGTGCTCCTATCCCCTGCCGTTCCCGGGCGAGGGCCCTGGAGCCGAGGTTCGCAAGGGCAAGGCCAAGAAGATGATGGAGATGTTCCTCGAGCTGGCTCCGGACTTCGCCGACATCCACACGGTCGTCTGGGACGGTCCGGAGGAGGACGTCCTCCTGCTGGACCGCACGTTCACCTCGATGAGCTACGACTCCTTCTACTGGGTCCCGACCTACGGCGTCTGGCTGCGCTCGTTCGACCAGAGCAAGGCGTATGCCGAGCTGCGCGAGTGGCTGCAGGTGCTCCAGTGGCAGGACCCCTCCCGCGCCGGCCAGAAGTGGGTGCTCAAGTCGCCGCACCACCTCACTGCGGTCAACACCACCCTCGACGAGTTCCCGGACTGCAAGATCGTCATGACGCACCGCTCTCCGACGTCCGCGGTCCCGTCGTACGCCTCGATGGTGGCGGCGATGACGTCGCAGTACAGCGACAGGGGCGATCCGGTGGCGATCGGGCAGTACTGGAACGACCGGTTCCGCGAGTGCCTGACCGACTTCGCGGACGTCCGCGCCCGACGGCCCGAGCGCTTCATCGACGTTCCCTTCAAGGCGACCGTGGCCGAGCCGCTCGAGACCGTGCAGTCGGTCATGGCCCAGCTCGGGCTCGCGACCGGCCCGGCAGACCTCGCGGCGTTCGAGGCCTACCTGGACATCAACCGCCAGGAGAAGCACGGCTCCCACTCCTACACCGCCGAGGACTTCGGGCTCTCGACCGAGCAGCTCGCGCGTGACTTCGCCTTCTACGAAAGGGCTTACCTGTGATCCTCACCGACGAGGTCGTCGTCATCACCGGGGTCGGAGCGGGGCTCGGCGCCAAGCTCGCGCAGCGCGCTGTCGCCGAGGGCGCCAAGGTCGTCATGGCGGCCCGCAGCGGCAGCGTCACGGAGCAGATCGAGAAGGAGACCGACGGAGCGGCGGTGGCTGTCGCCTGCGACGTCCGCAAGGAGGAGGATTGCGCGCGGGTCATCGACACCGCGATCGAGCGCTTCGGCAAGGTGACCGGACTGGTCAACAGCGCCTACGCCCACCCGGGCTTCCACGACCTGCTGGACACCCCCGACAAGGGTCTGCGCCGCTCGATGGACGTGATCTTGTTCGGTGCCCTGCAGATGGCCCGGCTCGCCAAGCCGCACATGATCGCCGCCGGTGGGGGAGCCATCGTCAACGTCGGCACCATGACGACCCGCAAGCCCATGAAGGGCGAGGGCGGGTACGCCGTCGCCAAGGCCGCCATGACCTGCGCGACCCAGTTCCTCGCGCTGGAGATGGGCGAGCACAACATCCGCGTGAACCAGGCCATCATGGGCTGGCTCGACGGGCCGGGGGTGCGCTTCTACCTCGAGATGACGGCGACGCAGAAGGGCATCTCCGAGCAGGAGGTGTACGACGACATCGCCTCCCGCAACCCGCTGGGCCGCATCCCCACCGACGAGGCCTGCGCCGGGTCGATCCTGTTCCTGCTCAGCAAGTACTCCTCGGAGATGACCGGCGCGATCCTGGACGTCAACGGCGGGGAGTACATGCCGGCATGAGCGGGGCAGCGCTGAACGACACCACGGTGGCCAGTGACACCGTCGAGATCGACGCTCCGGCCGAGCACGTCTGGTCGGTGCTCGTCGACTACGCCCGGTATCCCGAGTGGAACCCCTACACCGTGCGCGTCGACACCGTGCTCGAGATCGGCGCTGAGGTGGTGCTGCACCTGCCCGACCCCGGGAAGCCGGGCGAGACGTTCACGACTCTGGAGCACATGCGGATCATCGACGCGCCGCACCACCTGCAGTACGACACCGGCGACTCCTTCCCCGGCCTGCTGGCCGTCCGGGACCAGTGGGTCGAGGACCTCGGGGACGGGCGTTCGACGTACCGGACCACGGACGTGTTCACCGGGGAGGCGGCCGAGGCGATCTACCGGATGCAGGTCGAGTGGGTGACTGCTGGCTTCAACGCGACGGCCCAGGCCCTCAAGGCGCGCGCCGAGGCGCTGCTCAAGGGCTAGGGATGACCGCTGCAGGAGCGGGTTAAACCACCTGATCGTTCGGGTAGCCGCATCGTCATCAGACGTACGCACCCCTGCGATCGGAGCATCACATGAGCAACAGCCTCACCCCCGCCGAGCTCGACGCGGAGTCCGGAACCGCGCTTCCGAGCAAGGAGGTCATGTCGCTGCTCGACCTGAACGCCAACGTCGACCTCGCCCTGGACCTGGCTGCCCCCGTCGACCTCGCCGTCGCGGCCAACCTGAACGTAGCCGCCCCCATCGACGCGGCCGCATCCGCGAATGTGCTCTCGGTCGGCTCCGACGCCACCGCGCTCGCCCCGCAGCAGGTGCTGCTCGACCAGCACCTGGCCGGCTCCGCGACGGCGACCGGGGACCAGACGGCCGGCCTCGACCAGGCCGCGTCGCCCGAGCCCACTGACAGCACCGCACCGCCGCCGGCGGCCCCCGCCCCCACTGCCGGGACCACCTCGCTCGGCGACCTGGCCAACGGCGGCAACCTGCTCGACGTCAACGTCGACGTCAAGGCCGACGCCGACCTGGCTGCGCCGATCGCCGGCGCCGTCGCCGCCAACGCCAACATCGCCGCTCCCATCGACGCCTCGGTGGCGGCCAACATCGGGTCCGTCGACTCGAGCGCCACCTCGCTCGCCTCCCAGACCGCCCTGATCACGCAGGACCTGGACGGTGTGGACGCGACGGCGACGGCGGCTCAGGACGCTGACGTCAAGCAGTGACACACCCAGCACTCACCGACGCGCCGGCGCGCGCCGAGGGGCTCGAGCTCCTCGGCGCGCCCGGCGGGTCGGGCTACCGGCAAGCGCAGCAGCTCGTCCGTCGACCGGACGGGCAGACGCTGCAGCTCACCCCCCTTCTCTACTCCCTGCTCGAGCTGCTCGACGGCACCAAGAGCCTGGACGTCCTCGCCGAGGAGCTGTCGGCGCAGATCGGCCGCACCGCGTCCGTCGACGACGTCCAGCACCTGCTCGGCAAGCTGGAGCCGCTCGGCGTCCTCGCGGGCAGTGACCTTGCCCAGGCGGTGACCAGCAACCCGCTGCTCGCCTTGCGGTTCAAGGTGGTGGCGTCCAACCCCGCCACCACCCGCCGCCTGACGGCCCCCTTCGCGGCGCTCTTCGCGCCCTACATCCTGTGGCCGGTGCTGGCAGCCTTCGTCGCCGTCTGCTGGTTCGTCCTCGTCGAGAAAGGCCTTGCCTCGGCAACCCGTCAGGCCTTCGACACCCCGGGCCTGCTGCTGGCCGTGTTCGCGCTGACGGTGCTGTCGGCCGGCTTCCACGAGTTGGGCCATGCGGCAGCCTGTCGGTACGGCGGAGCCACCCCGGGCGCCATGGGCATGGGCCTCTACCTCGTCTGGCCCGCCTTCTACACGAACGTCGACGACTCGTACCGGCTGGACCGCCGAGGCCGCCTCCGGGTCGACCTGGGCGGGCTGTACTTCAACGCACTCGTCGCCGTCGCCGTCGCCGCAGCGTGGCTCATCACCGGCGTCGACGCCCTCCTGCTCGGCGTCGCCACCCAGTTGCTGCAGATGCTGCGTCAGCTCGCGCCCATGCTGCGCGCCGACGGCTACCACATCCTGTCGGACCTCACGGGGGTGCCGGACCTGTTCGCGCACCTCGGCCCGACGCTGCGTGGACTCCTCCCCAGGAACTGGGGCACGCCATCGCCACTCACCCGCAAGGCCCGGGTCCTCGTCACGGCGTGGGTGCTCGTCATCGTCCCCATCCTCATCGCGATGATGCTCACCGCCGTGCTGCTGCTCCCCCGGCTGATCGCCACCGCCTGGGTCAGCGGACGCGTCCGCGCCGGACAGGTGCTCCACGCCGCCGAGCGGGCTGATCTGCTCGGTGTCGGGGCAGGCCTCCTGCAGCTGATCGCTCTCCTGCTCCCCGTGCTGGGGATCAGCTACCTCGTGGTGCGGATGGTGCGCAGCGGCGGCGCCAGCGCGTGGCACGCCACCGATCGACGCCCGTTCCTTCGTGGCGCGCTCAGCGGTCTGGTTGCGGTGGGCCTGGCCGCGCTCCTGCTGGCGTGGTGGCCGTCCGGCCAGTACGAGCCCGTGCGTGCCGACGAGCGCGGCACCCTGACCAGCCTCGTCTCCACCACCCAGGTCGCCCCGGCACCCGTACGCCGCACCGGCCTCGCCATGGTGCCGCGGGGCGGCGTCACCGAGGCCCATCCCGCGATCCTGCTGGTCCGGGAGGAGAAGGGACTGCGGGCCCTCGTCCTGGACAAGGACGGCTCGGTCGCCCGGTCCTTCCCCTTCGCTCTCCCCGCGGCTCCGCGGCCTGGCGACAACCAGGCGCTCGCCGTCAACGACCAGGACGGGACGACGGTCTACGACGTCTCGGTGGCCCTGCTGACCATCACGGACGGACAAGCCGTGGACCGGGCCAACAGCGCCTACGCGCTCGCCTCCTGCACCGACTGCACGACGGTCGCCGTGGCCTTCCAGATCGTGCTCGTCATCGGTCAGAGCGACGTGTACACGCCCGTGAACACCTCGGTCGCCGCGAACAAGGCCTGCCTGCGCTGCTCCACCAGCGCCCTGGCGGTCCAACTCGTCGCCACCCTCACCCAGGAGCCCGACGCGCAGGTCCGCAGCCAGATCGAGCAGGCCCTGTCGCGGCTCAAGGACGTGCAGGGAGAGGACCCCGCCACCATCTACGCCGAGATGCGGCGCACCCAGCAGGAGGTCACGACCCTGCTGGCCGGCGCGGGGGCGACCGACGTGGCCACCACCCAGGCTTCGGCCTCCGCCAGCCCCTCCGGTGACCCGTCACCCTCCGCGACCGCCCTGACCTCCGCGGACCCCACGACGTCGGGGACGCCGACAGCGACGCCGACGGGGACCCCGACACCAGACGGCTCGTCGGCCCCCGGGACCACCCCGTCCGCGACCACGGGACCCACAGCGACGTCTGCGCCGACCCCGGCGCCGACCGGCTGAGGTCAGAGGTTGTGGAAGTAGGACAACTGCTCGGTCCGTCGTCGGAAGCGCCAGCCCGTCGACGTGCGGACCAGCTCGTCGTCGTACCAGATGCCGACGAAGAAGACCTTCTTCTTGTCGACCACCATCGGGTTGAAGCAGATGGTGCGGGCGGTGGCCGTGTCCCCCGACACGACCACCTGCGGCAGCCCGAGCAGGTGCTGGGTACCGGTGAAGCCTGTGAAGGCTGAGGCGATGAAGGCTTTCTGCTCAGGCCACGAACCCACGATGGCGCCGGTCTGCGTGTAGTCGACGATCGCGTCGTCGGTGAACAGCTCGTCCATGGCGTCGAACGCGAAGGCATCGAGCAGCTGGCTGTAGCGCACCAGCAGGTCTTGGATCTCGAACCGGTCCGAGAGCTCCTGGTGACCAAGCATGTCAGGTCCTCCACACGGGACAGCAGGAGATGTCGGCGTGGTCGGCGTACCGCGGGAGCTCCTCCACGGTGGCCGCCAGCGCCTCGTCACTGCCGAACAAGCGCGTCGGGTCGAGGTAGTCCCCTTGAGCGAACAGCTCGCTCACGATCGCGCGGACCGGCGGGGCGCCCTCGGTGAGGGTCCGCACGACGGCGTCACGGACGTACCCCTGGCGGAGCGGGTGGAGCGCCGCCGACGCCGGCGTGTGGAGCACGTGCCAGCCGTGGAAGAACTCCGCCTCGCTCAACCGCTCAGGCTTGGGGAACCACGTCAGGTGCGTCAGCAGGTGACCGGACGCAGGCAGCTGGGGCACCGACTCGGTGACCAGGTAGAGATCGCCAGCGACCTGCTCGAGCACCTGCGGCCACACGTCGACGCTGTCCACCCAGAGCTGCACCAGCCCCGCGAGCTGCGGCCCCCGCCCCATGACCAGCGGCGCCCCGGGGAGTCGCGCCGCCCTCGACACGGTCAGCTCGCGCAGCCCCGGTACGTCGAGTCCTGCCGCGCCGGACATCGCCGTGTCGTCCCACACGAGCAGGTCGAGCTTCTCCACGTCAGCGGGTCAGATCTGCGAGGGCCGTGAGGTGCGCCGGATCGCTGACACCACCGAGGATGAGGGTCGTCACAGGCGAGCTGCGCCAGAGCTCGAGCCGCTCGGCGATCCGCTCGATCGGGCCGCACAGCGCGATGTTGTCGCACAGCTCGTCCGGAACCGCCTTGGCGGCGCCATCACGGTCACCGGCGAGGAACAGGTCCTGCACCTTGTGCGCCGCCTCCTCGTAGCCGAAGCGCGAGACGACGTCGAGGTGGAAGTTCTTGTCCTTGGCCCCCATGCCCCCGATGTAGAAACTCATCGTCAGCTTCACCCAGTCGATGGCCTTCTGCGCGTCGTCGTCGATGACGACCGTGACAGGGCAGGCGATCTCGAAGCCAGGCTTGGTGACCGACAGCGCCTGCTCGTAGACCGCCGGCGCCGTGACCACGTCGTAGAAGATCGGTAGCCAGCCGTCAGCGATCTCCGCAGCCAGCGCGACGTTCTTGGGTCCCTCGGCGCCGAGGTAGACCGGGATCTCCGGACGCAGCGGGTGCATGTTGGCCTTGAGCGGCTTGCCGAGTCCGGTCCCCCCGGGGAACGGCATCGGGTAGTGCGCACCGCTGTTGGTCACCGGCCCCTCGCGGCGCCAGATGTCGCGACAGATCTGGACGTACTCCCGGGTGCGCGCGAGGGGCTTGGGGAACGGGACGCCGTACCAGCCCTCCACGACCTGAGGACCGCTGACCCCGAGCCCCAGGTGCATCCGTCCGCCGGAGAGCCGGTCGAGCGTCATCGCGCTCATCGCGGTGGCGGCGGGAGTACGGGCCGACAGCTGCACCAGCCCCGTGCAGAGCTTGATCCGTGAGGTGTGTGCCCCGATCCAGGACAGCGGCGTGAACGCATCGCTGCCCCAGGACTCGGCCGTCCAGACGGAGTCGAAGCCGGCGTCCTCCGCCCGCTTGGCCGGGGCGATCATGTCGCCGGGGCCCTCCCCGGACCAGTAGCCGAACTGGTAGCCGAGCTTGAGGTCCGCGACCATCAGATGTCCCTCGGTAGACCGAGGATGCGCTCGGCGACGACGTTCTTGAGGACCTCGCTGGTGCCGCCCGCGATCGTGAGGCAGCGCGTGTTGAGCATGGTGTGCGCGAGCGCCTCAGCCCCGTCCTCCATCGACAGCCCCGACCGGCCGAGCAGCTCGAAGCGGAGCTCGGCCGCGTCCTGCTGGTGCCGCATGCCCACGAGCTTGCGCACGCTGGACGCCGGCCCGGGCTCGGCACCGGACAGCTGGCGCAGGGTGGTGCGGAACGCCAGCAGCGCCTGGCCGTGCGCCTCGCAGACCAGATGGCCCACGCGGTCCCGCAGCAGCGCGTCCGGGGTCCCGAGCGCGTTCACGTCACGCAGCACGTCCTCGACGCCTCGACCCAGCGGTGAGCCCGAGCTCATGGCCACCCGCTCGTTGGCCAGCGTCGTCCGCGCGAGGGGCCACCCGCCGCCGACCGCACCGACGACGCAGTCGTCCGGGACGAACACGTCGGTGAGGAAGACCTCGTTGAACAGGGCGTGCCCCGTGAGCTCGCGCAGCGGCCGGACGTCGACGCCCGGCGTCTTCATGTCCAGCAGGAAGTAGGTGATCCCCTGGTGCCGGTCGTTGCCCTTGCCGGTGCCGGAGGTGCGGGCCAGCAGGATCGCCCAGTCAGCGACGTGGGCGACGGACGTCCACACCTTCTGGCCGTTGATGCGCCAGCCGCCCTCGACCTTCTCCGCCTTGGTCTGCAGGGAGGCGAGGTCTGATCCGGCTCCCGGTTCGGAGAACATCTGGCACCACACGAT
This sequence comes from uncultured Actinomycetota bacterium, assembly GCA_963760125.1. Taxonomy (GTDB): domain Bacteria; phylum Actinomycetota; class Actinomycetes; order Mycobacteriales; family SCTD01; genus RYN-111. The sequence goes on from CAVXBV010000008.1 coordinate 117,694, forward strand.
CTTGCCGTGCAACGTGGGACGGACGAACCTCTCCTGCTGCTCCGGGGTGCCGTGCGCCACGATCGTCGGCGCCGCCCAGCCACCGATGACCAGCTCGTGACGGCGGACCTTCGCGGCGGCGAACTCCTCGTCGATGACCAGCTGCTCGACCGCGGAGGCGTTGCGCCCCCACGGCGCCGGCCAGTGCGGGACGAGGAAGCCGCCGTCCGCGACAGCGACCTTGCGCTGGTCGGGGTCGTCGGGGAGGTCGGCCAGGAACGTGCGGACCTCCTCACGCAGCGAGGCGGTGTCCCCGAGGTCGAGCTCGAGGCGTCGTCGTGCACCTCCGAGCGCCAGGTCCGCGGCCAGGCCGCGCCAGCTCGAGGGCTCCCCGAGCCAGGCCCGCAACGACAGCGCGCGCTTGAGGGCGATGTGCGCGTCGTGCTCCCAGGTGTAGCCGATGCCGCCCAGCACCTGCAGGCAGTCCTTGGTGTTGTCGACGGCGGCCTGGACGGCGACGGCCACCGCGATGGCGGCGGCCAGCTCCGTCTCCGGGGAGGCGGGCTCGTCCAGGGCCCGGGCGGCATCCCACGACGTGGCCCTCGCCTGCTCGGCGCGCACCAGCATCTCCGAGCACTTGTGCTTGACGCCCTGGAAGGCACCGATCGGCTTCCCGAACTGCTCGCGGGTCACGGCGTACGACGCCGCGGTGTCCAGTGCCCAACCGGCCAGACCCGTGGCGTCTGCAGCCACCACCGTGCCGGCGAGCAGCAACACGCGCTCTCGGGTGACCCCGGGGAGCAGCCGCGACGTGGGAACGGCGACGTCGGTCAACGTCACCGTCGCCGGTCGCCGGGTGGCGTCCAGTCCCTCGAGGGCGGTCACCTCCACCTCCGCCGCGTCGACCACGAACCAGGTGCCGCCGGCGCCGAGGACCAGCAGGTCGGCGACGGCCGCGCCCACGACGCGCTCGGTCGTACCGCTCACGACGAAACCGTCCGCCGACGGGGTGGCGACCAAGGTGTCCGCAACCGCCACCGCCGCTGTCGCCGTGCCGTCGACCAGGGAGGGCAGCAGCTCCTTGGCCGCTGTCCCCCCGACCTGCGACAGCAGGAGCGACGCGATCACCGTGGGAAGTGACGGCCCGTGGGCGAAGACACGCGACAGCTCTTCGACGACGACGGCGAGCTCGACCCCCCCAGCACCGGAGCCCCCTGACTCCTCAGCGACGTGCAGCCCGAGCAGGCCCTGCTCTGCCAGGCCCTTCCACCAGCCCGGTCGCTCCTGGGGGCCCTCGAGCGAGGCACGAGCAGCCGCGCGCAGACCTGCTCGCTCCGCCCAGCCGCGGACGGAGGAGGCCAGGGCCTCGTGGTCGTCGTTCACGCCGATCGTCATGCGAGAGGTGCCTTTCCGTCGGAGTGCTGGCATACTAGAACACGTTCCTTTTTCTGGCACGTTCCGAGGGTGCGTCGGACCGCGTCCCGGACGAGAACCGGTGCTAGTTTCGACCGCTATCCCCCGCAGGAGAGGTGGACGTCGTGACCACGACTCAGACCGCGACGCCGACCGAGACCGAGACCGCTGCGCAGCGCGCACGACGCGAACGGATCCTGGCGACCACGCTTGCCCTCGCCGCCCGTGGCGGTTACGACGCCGTGCAGATGCGGGAGGTCGCCGAAAGGTCCGAGGTGGCCCTCGGCACCCTCTACCGGTACTTCCCGTCCAAGGTGCACCTTCTCGTGTCGGCCATGGCCTCGGAGGTCGAACGGCTGTCGACCCGGCTGCAGAAGCGCACCGTCCCGGGAGCCACCCGCGCGGAGCGGGTCTCGTACGTCCTCGAGAGGTCGACCCGCTCCCTTCAGCGCGATCCGCTCCTCACCGAAGCGCTCATCCGCGCGATGATGGCCGCCGACGCCAGCGTGGCCGAGGAGGTGGCGGCCGTCCGGGCCAGCATGGCGGCGCTCATCGTGCAGGCCATCCGCGGAGCGGAGGGTCCGCAGGAACACGACGTCGACCTCGCGGCGATCCTTCAGGACGTGTGGTTCGCGCGGCAGATCGCTTGGCTCGGCGGGCGGATCGGCGCGGCCGACGTGTGGCGCGACATCCAGCTCGCGATCAACCTCGTCCTCGCGGACTGATCCGACGTACGCCGAAGGGGTCGCCCCGCGGGACGACCCCTTCGGCCCGTGGAGCTAGTTCTTCGGGAAGCCGGGGACCTTCTTGTTCTGCGAGAAGTCCCAGACGCCGTCCTGGCAGCGCCAGGTGTGCTTGGCCGCGGGGAGCTCACGGACGAACTTGCCGTTCTTCACCTTGATGATCTGGATGCAGTCAGTGAGCCGGCGCCCACCGATGTCCTGGCCTGGGATCATCCCGTTGGCGGTGAAGTTGTGCTCCTGCGACAAGAGGTTGATCAGGCCCTTGCGGGTCGGCTTGGGACCGAGCTTGATCATCTTGTCGAAGAACAGCGCTGCCGCTGCCCAGGCGTACTCCCCGATGGACGTGGGGACGGCGTCCGGCTTCACCTGGGTCAGCCACTGGGCGTACGTCTGCAGCTCCGGGCTGAACGAGATCTCCTCCAGCAGAGTCGGCTGGATCCCCAGGTAGGTCCCCTCTGCCGCCGAACCGGCCTGCTGCAGGTAGTTAGGGGTGTAGGCGGTCACGGTCGGCTGCCAGACGACCGGGTCGTACGCCTGGTCGCGCATCGTCTTACGGATGCCCGCGGCCTGCTGGTAGGCACCGGAGAAGGTGACGAACTCGACGCCCTTCTTCTTCAGATCAGCCACGACCGCCGTGTAGTCGGTCGAGGACGTCGGGAACGGCTCGTCCGCGATCCAGTTGAAGCCGTACGCCGCTGCGCTCGCCTTCTTGTCCTGCGACGACTGCTGGCGCGTCACCGCGCCGTCGCTGTAGACGTAGCCAGCCTTCTTGATCGAGGCCCGGATCTTCGGGTCGGGGTGCGACGCTGCCCACGCGAACTGCGCGAGCCCGCGGTACTGCCCCTCCCCGGCCGCGTTCGCCGGGTACACGTTCGGGACCTTCTTGAGCTCATCGGTCGTGGCGAGACCACGCACGTCCGGGACACCGCACTCCCGCTCCGTGTCCGCGGCCCCTTGGTCGAAGGCCGACACCGATCCGACGCCCGCGAACGCGTTGGCGCACAGGTCGAGCGCGGCACTCTTGTTCGCTCCGGCGTCGAGCTGGGCGTCGAGGGCCTTCAGGTTGATCTTGCGGCCGTACAGCGTGCCGTAGCGGGCCGTGAAGTACTTGACGTAGGCCTGCGTCGCGAACCGAGCGTCCTCGAACAGCCCGGGGACAGCACCGCTGACGTCGCTGATGTTGTAGATCGTGATGGAGTCCTTGGTGATGCCGACATCCGTCGCGCCTCCGTTGCCGCCGGGCGGCGCCGGGCGGAAGTCACCCGTCGAGCCGCCGGTCGACCCGCCGGTCGTGGTGGTCGTCCCGCTGGTGCCCGAGGTGCCCCCAGGAGCACTGCTGCCGGAGGACCCGGAGGTCCCGCTCGTACCGCCGGTTCCCGACGTGCCTCCTGGGGCGCTGCCGGTGGTACCCGCCGGGTCGGTCCCACCGGTGGTCCCGGTCGCGCCCGAGGTGCCGCCGTCACCGGGGGCGGCATCACCCGTGCTTCCGGTACCGCTTCCGACACCACCGGTTCCCTGGGAGAGCGCGGCCTGCCGCTGGTCCGTGGTCAGGCGGGCGCCACAGGCCGACGTGGCGAGGGCGCTGACGGCGAGGACGACGACCAGGGGCCGTGCGAGCGGGGAACGTACGAGCATGGAGGGTCCTTCGTCGAGGGAGAGCGTCGAGAGACGGGAGGAGCGGGTGCAGGGTCAGTGCGGGGTCAGTGCGGGGTCCGTGCGGGGTCCGTGCGGGATCAGTGCGGGATCAGTGCGTCAGGACGTCAGCATCGAGGGGGTTGCACAGGGTGCAGGGCGAGAGCCCGTCACCGGAGGCGCTCACCTTGCGCAGGTCCTGCCGCCCTGCCACGACGGAGCAGTCCGGACGGTGCAGCATCCCGCCCCGGGCGGTGGCGACGTAGGTGGACGCCGCGCCGTTGGTGGACGACGAGCCGCGTCGTGACGCGGGAGCGGGAAGGGGCTGGTTCCGCTCGTCGCGGAGTTCGTCGCGGATGTCGCGGAGGAGCTCCGCGAGCTCGTCGGTCTTGGTCCGCTGTTCGGCCGCACTGCGGGCGACCCACGAGCCGAAGTAGATCAGTCCCCCGACCACCGAGAGCCCGAGGCCGAGGATCCCGCCGCTGATGAGGTAGGGGAGCTGCTCGAACAGGTAAGGCGTGTGCGCGGCGCCGTACCACCCGAGCAGGATCATCAGCAGGCCGAGGGGGAGCAGCACCGCGCTCACGACGGCCAGCACCTGCTCGACGGAGACGCGGCGGGCCTTCCCGGTGGAGGACTCGGTGGGACTGGTCATGCGGTCACGCTCCGGAGGTCGGGGACGGAGGTCGGGGCACCGAGTCGGCAGCCCAAGCCGAGCAGCGCGCCACCGGCGAGCCCCAAGAAGCGCAGCAACCCGAAGCCGATGACGCCGGCACCCAGGAGGGCCGCGAAGACCCACCCCGCACCGATGCCGCCGAACCCGAGGTACGTCGGGTTGCCCGCGAGGGCCGGCGAGCCCGGGGAGGACGGCGGAAGCTGAGGGGGCGTCACGTTGTCCGTCGCTCCGCTGACGAACGGTGAGGTGCCGACCGCCCCACCGGGAGCGATCGCGTCGATCGGTGGTGCGGCGGTGAACCCACCGCCGGGGTTGTTGACGACCGTGCCAGGAGTGGACGGGAACGAGGGGAACTCGAACGGCGGCAGGGAGATCGGCAGCGTCGCCGCCGACAGCGAGTTGGCGGACGCGAAGATGAACGTGATGTGCGGCGTCGCCTTCACGAAGTAGTAGAGCTGGCTGGCGAGCTCGGGAGGAAGGTTGCTGATGAGGCCGTTGAGCACCGGGTTGAGCACGCCGGTGGCCGGGGCGAGCAGCTTGCGCAACGGGCCGGTGTCGATGTCGATGATCAGTCCACCCGCGACCCGCTTCACCCCGCCCGGAACGTCGCTGTTCGACTGGTTCAGCGTCCTTGCGGTGATGCCCAGCGCGTCGCGGACCTCCTCGGGAGTGTCCAGAGTCGGCAGGCCGTTGCTCTGCGGTCCGGCGTGCAGGCCCTTGTCATCGACGCTGAACGTGGTTCCGGCGATGGTCAGCCCGGTGACGGTCGTCGTCCCGCTGGAGCCGGGCTTGGTGCCGTCGGCGTCGGTCGCCAGCACGGTCTTCACCGCACCGATGGTGATGACGCCCGCGAGGAGGTTGACGTCCTTCACCGCGCTCACGGCGCGGCCGACGGCCACGTTCTTGTCCGTCACGGTGGCCACCGACGTCGCGGTGACGTCTCCGACCATGACCTGGCCGGGCTTGTTGGTCGGGGTACCGTCGGCGGTGGCCGAGGCCTCGAGGCCCTCCGCGTGAGCGCCGCTCAGTGCTCCGCCGTCGACGCCCGTGGCGTCGAACGGCTTGTCGGGGTAGCGCGCCTCGCCCTTGAGCGGATAGGCCGGGGCGCCGGGGGCGATCTGCGCGAGGCCCTGGCCGAGCAGGTTGCCCGGCCAGAACGACGCGGTGATGGCGTGCGCGTTGGGGCCGGCCGAGACCGAGGCGAGCGTGTAGTTGGGGTCGCCCTCGAGGACCGCCGTACCCGAGTCGTGGGGCACCTGCAGCTCGGGGTCGTCGATCAGGACGCGCAGCGGCGTGGCCTCGACCACGACCGAGTAACCGGCAAGGGTCGTCTCGGTGCGGACCGTCTCCGCTCCGACGGCCGTCCCCAGTGGCACCATGCCGACGGTCAGGGCTCCGACCGCCACGAACCGGCCTGCTGTGCGAAGAGATCTGGTCATGCTGCACCTCCGAGGTAGGCGGCGGAGAGCTCGCCTTCGATGTCGGCAGGTTCGCCGAGGGCTGTGACCCGTCCTTGCACCATCACGATGCCGAGCTGCGCGACGGCCAGGGCCCGGCGCGCGAACTGCTCGACGACCAGCACCGAGACGCCTTGGCGTCCGATGTCGCCGACGATCTCGTAGAGGTCTTCCACGATCTTGGGGGCCAGCCCCATCGACAGCTCGTCGAGCAGCAGCAGCGCGGGATCGCTCGAGAGCGCGCGCGCCATCGCCAGCATCTGCTGCTCGCCGCCGGAAAGGCGACCGGCGAGCTGGGTCCGACGCTCTCCGAGGCGCGGGAACTGAGCGAAAGAGCGCTCCTCGATCTCGCGCGACGAGGCCTTGGCCGCGAACGCGAAGAGGCTGATGTTCTCGGTGACCGTGAGGTTGGGGAAGATGCCGCGTCCCTCGGGGATCGTGCACAGCCCCGCGCGGGCGAGCCGGTCTGGTGCGGCGCCGTTGAGGTGGTGCCCCCCGAGGTGGACGTGCCCCCCCGTGGGGTTGAGCAGCCCGGCGATGCAGTTCAAGGTCGTGGTCTTCCCGGCGCCGTTCGGCCCGAGCAGCGCCACGACGCTCCCCTGGGGCACCGAGAAGCTCACGCCGTGGAGGACCTCGATCCGGCCGTATCCGGCGGTGAGGTCGATGACGTCGAGGGCGTTCTGCCTCTCACTCACAAGGCCGCCTCCGCGAGCTCAGCGGCGCTGTCGTCAGCACCGAGGTAGGCGTCCTGCACTCGCTTGTCGGCGCGGATGGCGTCGGGGGTACCGCTCGCGATGATCGAGCCGAAGTCGAGGACGTGGATCGTGGAGCAGAGCCCGAGCACGAGCTCGACGTCGTGCTCCACGATGAGCACCGACCGGCCGTCGTCCTCGGCGAGCGAGCGGATGAGGACAGCGAAGTCCTCGGTCTCCGCCTCGCTGAGACCGCTGGACGGCTCGTCGAGCAGCAGGAGTCGAGGGCTGCATGCCAGCGCACGGGCGAGCTCGGTGAGCCGAGCGATGCCGGTGGGGACGGAGTCGGCGGTCACGTGCGCGAAGGCACGCAGACCGACCCGGTCGAGCAGCTCGTCGCAGATCTGGCGAGGGTTGTCGAGGCCACGCATCTCCGCGGCGACCCGGATGTTGTCGGCCACCGACAATGACCCGAACACCTCGAGGCGCTGGAACGTCCGCCCGATGCCCGCGAGCGCGCGCTGCCGCGGGTGGACCTTGGACACGTCTCTGTCGTCGAAGCGCACGGACCCGCTCGTCGGGGTCTGGAGGCCGGTGATGACGTTGAACAGGGTCGTCTTGCCGGCACCGTTCGGACCCATCAGCCCGACGACCGTGCTCTCGGCGACGTCGAACGTCGCACCGTTGACCGCGACCACACCCCCGAACCGGACGTGGACATCGTCGATCTCAAGAAGAGCCAACGGGAGCCTCCAGGCTTCGTGACCCACTGATCGGGGCGTACGGGTCGAGGAGGCGTTCGGTGGAAGGTGCGGGGTTCTCCCAGTACCGCAACCGACGTCCCTGCTCCATCAGCAGTCCGACCAACCCGTTCGGGTTGTTGACGAGCAACCGGATGCCGACGAACAGCACGATGTAGGCGAGGTTCTTCACGGTCGCGTCGCTGTTGATGATGAAGCCCGTGGTCAGGCACCCGTAGATGAAGCCACCGACCAGCACCCCCGAGATGCTGGTGACGCCGAAGACGATGGCGAACAGCAGCAGCGGGAGGTTCTGGAAGAAGAAGAAGTCCAGCGTGCCCACGGTGCTCTTCATGCCGGCGAACATCACGCCGGCGACACCGGCGAGCCCAGCCGACGTCGCAAAGACGGCAACGCGGGTCACCGTGGTGCTGAAGCCCAGGGTGGCGCAGGCAGCCTGGGAGTCGCGGGTGGCGAGCAGGATCCGGCCGTACTTGCTGCGGCGGATGGACAGGATGACCCAGGCCATGAGCACGAAGGCGACGACCACGGCCATCGCGAACGAGCGCTCCGACTCCAGGTAGCCCGGCCGTGCGACGTTGATCGTGGACCCCTGCGCGCCGAAGCCGACCAGGCCTGTCTCGAACACCGTGTGATCCATGGCCGCGGCGATCGCGAGGGTCCCGAGCCCGATGTAGAGCCCTCGCAGCCGGAGCGCCGGAAGGGCGACGAGCGCCCCCACCACGGCGGTCAGCAAGAAGGCCGTGATCAGCGACAGGACGGTGATCTGCGGGTGGAAGCCGAGCCCGGTGAAGGGGATGTCGAACCCGCGGGCAGCGACCAGTGCGCCGACGCCCACGAAGCTGAGCTGGCACAGCGAGACGTCTCCGCCGTAGCCGATCAGCAGGACCAGCGACAGCATGATCAGAGGCAGGCACATCGCCTGGCCGAAGCGGGAGTTGTTCGCCGCGCCCATGGAGCTCGTGAGCACCCAGGCACCGGCGAGCAGCACGGCAGAGAACGCAAAGGTGCGCCGCCACGACGGGATCTTCGGGAGTTTGGTCCCCGCGATGCGCCCCACCCGGAGCTTCTCCTGCGGCAGGAGGAGCATCACGCCGAGCAGGAAGATGGTGGGCAGCGAGTTCTTGATGCCGTAGACCAAGCCCTGGGAGTCGGTGATGAAGCTCTCCGGAAGGGAGATGTAGGCCCACTGGCCATAGTTGATCAGCAGGCCCAGGCCGATCGCTCCGGCAAAGGTCCGCGGGAGGCTCTTGAGGCGACCGACCATCGCGGCGGCGTAGGCGTTGACCACCAGGAACGTCAGGATCGTGTAGTCGAACGACAGCGACGGCGCGAGCAGGATGCCGGCGAGCGCCGCCAGCGACGAGCCGAGGGCCCACGCCAGCCCGCTCAGCCGGTTCGGCCGGGCGCCGTGCAGCGCGAGGAGCTCGCGGTTGTCCACCACGGCCCGCATCGCTGTCCCGACGCGGGTCCGGTTCAGGAGGACGTAGAGGCCGAGCGCTACCGCTGCAGCGATGCCGATGGTGATGAACTGCTGCGCCGTGACCCGGACGATGCCGAACGAGACACCGTGGCCGGCAAAGAACGCGTCGACGGTGCGCCCCTGCGGCTTCCAGACCTGCTGCGCGATGCCGATCAGGGCCACGAGCAGACCCACGGTCACGCCGAGAGAGGTCGTGACGTCGGCTGCCGTGAGACGGCGCATCACGATGCGCTCCATGAGAAGGCCGAACAGCGGCGCGATCACGAGCAGGATGAGCGGCAGGACGGCCAGCAGCGGCCAGCCCTGGTTCACGTAGAGCTCCCAGTACAGGAACGTCATGACCATGCCGACGGCGCCGTGCGCGAAGTTGAAGACGTTGGAGGTCGCGTACGTCAGGACCAGGCCCGTCGCCGCGATGGCGTAGGTCGAGCCCAGGACGATCCCGATGATCGTGAAGGTGATGAAGTCGGTCACGGGCACTCAGCCAGGGGGCGGACCTGGACGACGACGTCGCCATGGGGCGCGGGCACGAAGGCTCCTCGGTCTGGGCGGCTGGGTGGTGCACCCCGAGGTCTGAGGGGTGCGGCGAGCAGACGGTCTGTGTCGTGGGTCACAACGACTCCCATGGTCCGGGGGATACGCCCCCGTGTCGAGGGTGGTTCTACAACGATCCGGACATCCCGGTCAGATTCGGGCGCCTTCCTGCGTGCGGGTCACAGCTTCGCGATGGCCGAGGCACGGAAGCTGCGCTCGGGGTCCCGCTCAGCGAAATGGCCGCCGAGCACCTCGGCCAGGCCGTCCGCCGACCAGGTGGCCCCGGGCGCGTCGAACCGCTCCTCGACACCGGGCGCGGACACCAGCACCACCATCGGGCCGTAGGCCACGAAGACCTGGCCGCTGATCGCGTCGGCGGCCGGGCTCGCGAGGTAGGCGACCAGCGGCGCGACGTGCTCGACGCCGAGCGGGTCGACGCCGCCTTCGGGGGCCTCCCCGAACACCTTCTCGGTCATCGCGGTGCGCGCCCGCGGGCAGATCGCGTTGGCCTTGACGCCGTACCGGCTGCAGGCGCCGGCGATGGAGAGCGTCAGGGCCGTGATGCCGGCCTTCGCCGCGGCGTAGTTGGGCTGCCCGGCCGAGCCGAACAGGAACGCCTCGCTGGAGGTGTTGATGACGCGGGCGTAGACCGGGGCGCCTGCCGCCTTGGAGCGGTCCCGCCAGTGCTGCGTCGCGAACTTCGAGGTGCCCGCATGGCCCTTGAGGTGCACGGCGATGACGGTGTCCCACTCCTCCTCGGTGATGTTGAAGATGGTGCGGTCCCGGAGCACGCCGGCATTGTTGACCAGGATGTCGAGCTGGCCGTACGTCGACACCGCCTTCTCGACGAGCTCCTGTGCCGTCGACCACGAGCTGACGTCGCCAGGAGCCGCCACGGCCTGCCCGCCCGCGGCGGTGATCTCCTCCACGACGGCGTGCGCGGCGTCCTTGTCGTAGTCGTTCACCACGACACCCGCCCCCGCCGCCGCGAGGGCCAGCGCCTCGGCACGGCCGAGTCCGGCGCCGGCGCCGGTGACGAGAGCGGACGTGCCGTCGAGGTTCAGGTCGTTCACGGGGTGGGTTCTCCTGGAGGTGTTGAGGCGGGTCTAAACAGGCTCGGCGGCCAGGCTGGCACCGAGCGAGAGCAGCTGGGTCTGGGCGCTGCCGAAGGTGAACTCGAGCTGCTTGGACCAGCGGAAGTAGCGGTGCAGCACGTAGTCCACGTCGATGCCGACGCCGCCGTGCACGTGCTGGCACGCGTGCGCCACGCGGTGGCCGCCCTCAGCGGCGTACCACTTGGCGATGCGTGCCTCGTCCCTTCCGGGCAGGCCCGCATCGAGCAGCCACACGGCCTGCAGCGTCGTCAGGCGCATGCCCTCGACGTCGATGTACGCGTCGGCCAGGCGGTGGCCCACCGCCTGGAACGTCGCGATCGCGCGGCCGAACTGCTCCCGTCCCGTGGTGTACGTCGCCGACAGGCGAAGGGCGGTGGCGCTCACTCCGAGCGCTTGCGCGGCGAGGCCCACGAGCGCCCGGTCAAGCAGCCAGCCCAGCGCGTCAGGGTCTGCCGTGAGCAGCTCCGCCGGCGCCTGCTCGAGCTCCACCTCGAACAGCGGCTGCCCGCTGGTGCCTCGTCCCTCCCGCACCGTCACCCCGGAGGCGGACGGCTCGACGAGCAGCAGCACCACCTGCCCGTCGGCCGTGCTCGCCGAGACGAGCACCCGCTGAGCCAGGTCGACCAGCGGCACGCTCGTCTTGGTCCCCGTCACCGTGTACGCCGTCCCCGCTGCAGTGGCCCGGGTCAGGGGGCGGTAGAGGTCGTCGCGACCGCTCTCCACCAGCGCTGCCGTCAGCAGCGTCGTCCCGGCGGCGACGCCAGGCAGGTCCCGCTGCCGCTGCTCCTGCGTCCCGAAGGCGTCGATCACGAGGCCCGCGCACAGGACGGTGTCGAACAGCGGGACCTGCGCCACGGTCGCACCGACCTGCTCGAGGAGCAGCGCGAGCTCGGCGTACCCGAGTCCGCCTCCGCCGACGTCCTCCTGGAGCGCTGCACCGACGATGCCGGCGTCAGCGAGCTGCTTCCACAGCTCGGCGTCGAACCACGTGCCGGCCTCGTCGAGGGCGTCGAGGCGCTTCTGCGTCGACCGCTCGCTGAGGATCTGCTTCGCGAGGCCGACCAGCGCCTGCTGGTCGTCGTTCAGGGTGAAGTCCACGGGGCGCCTATCTGGGAGCGCGGGGCATGGAGAGACCCACCATGGCGATGATGTCGCGCTGGATCTCGTTGGTGCCGCCGCCGAAGGTCAGGACGAGGGTGTTGCGCATGGCGCGTTCGAGGTCAGCACCGAGGAGAGCTCCGGCTGACTCCTTGCTGAGCACCGAGGACTGACCGAGGATCTCCATCAGGGCGCGGTAGGCCTCGATGTAGAACTCGCTGCCGTGGACCTTGACCGCGCTGGCGTCGGCCGGGTTGAGGGCGCCCTGCGTGACGCTCCAGGCGACCTTCCAGTTGAGCAGCTTGAGGAACTCGGTCTTCGCCGTGAGGCGTGCCAGCGAGGTCTGCACCCACTCCTGGTCGATGACGCGACGGCCGTCGCCGAGCTTGGTGTCCTGCGCCCACCGGCGCACGTCGTCGATCTTGCGCTGGATACTGCCGGCGCTGGAGAGGGAGACGCGCTCGTGGTTGAGCTGGCTGGTGATGAGCTCCCACCCGCGGTTCTCCCCGAGCACGACGTTCTCCACGGGGACGCGGACGTTGTCGTAGTAGGTGGCGCTGGTGTAGCCGCCACCGATCGTGTGCACCGGGGTCCACGAGAAGCCCTCGGCATCGGCCGGCACGATGATCATCGACAGGCCCTTGTGCCGCTTGGCATCCGGGTCGGTACGGCAGGCCAGCCAGATGTAGTCGGCGTGGTGGATGAGAGACGTCCACATTTTCTGGCCGTTGATGACGTAGTGGTCGCCGTCGCGCACCGCGGTGGTCGTGAGGCTGGCGAGGTCGGTGCCGGCGCCCGGCTCGGAGTACCCGATGGAGAAGTGCAGGTCGCCCGTGAGGATCTTCGGGAGGAAGAACGCCTTCTGCTCCGGGGTGCCGAACGCCGCGATCGTCGGACCGACCGTGTTCAGCGTCAGGAACGGCACGGGCACGTTGGCCCGTTGGCTCTCGTCGAAGAAGATGTACTGGTCGAGCAGGTTGCGCCCCTGGCCGCCGTACTCCTTGGGCCAGGAGATGCCGAGCATCCCGTCCCGCCCGAGCTGGCGGACCATCTCCTTGTAGGCATCGCCCTCGAGCTCGCCCTCCGACAGTGACGCCCGGAGCTCCGGGGTCATCAGCTGAGCGAAGTACGCCCTGAGCTCATCGCGCAGCTGACGCTGCTCGTCGGTGTAGGTCAGGTACATGCCGCCTCGATCTGCCGGTCGGTCCGTGTCAGTTTGTTGTAACACGTTCTACTGTGGCGGCGGTCACATGGTCAAGGACGCGACTGGAACCGGTTCTACCCGGTCAACGGGAGACCGTGGCCGCGTGGCGCCCGGCCACGCGGCCGAAGAAGGAGCCCTCGCCGAGCTGGGTCCCGCTGCTGTAGCCCTTCCCGTCCTGGGCGATGTTGGCCGCGCAGGCACCCGCGGCGTACAGCCCGCTGACGACGCTGCCGTCCTCGCGCTGCACCTGGCCGTGCCGCGTGCAGCGGAGCCCGCCCAGCGTGAAGCCCGCGTAGAGGGCCTTGCCCAGGGTCAGGTCGTACGCCCCCCAGGGCCCCGTCGCCTGGGGCTCGACGAAGGGCGGCTGCTTGTGCAGGACGGGGTCCTCGCCGCGCGCGGCGTGCTCGTTGTACTCCGCGAGCGTCGCCTCGAGCGCCCCAGCGGGGATGCCGAGCCCGACCTCCATCTCGGCCACCGTCTCCCACCCGTCGATGAACGGCGTCAGGGAGAACACCGGGTGCTCGATGTGCTCGCTGTCGACGACGAGGTACGCCGCGTGGTCGGTCTGGTCCATGACGTACCCGGAGGTCCGGGAGTGGTAGCTGTCCTCGGCGACGAACCGCTTGCCCTGCTTGTTCACGATGATCCCCGTGAGCAGTCGCGACGGCGGGTACACGGGCGCCGTGATGAACGGGACGTCCATGTGCAGCGCCTGGCCCTCGACCGACTGTCCCATCCGGATGCCCAGGCCGTCGTCGTAGGTGCTGCCGAGCGTGAACGGCTTCTCCGCGAGGGCCGGCGTGTACGCCGCCACCATCTCGGCGTTCATGACGAAGCCGCCGGCAGCCAGCACCACGGAGCCCGCCCTGATGAAGCCGGACTCCTCGAAGCGCTTCCACGCCACGCCCACGACCACGTCCCCGTCGACCACGAGCTGCATCGCTCCGGTCTCGAGCCGGATCTCGACCTCGAGCTCGACCGCGCGCTGGTGGAGCAACCCGGTCACGAGCGCAGCGCCCTGGGTGTCGCCCGGAACCGGGACCTTGTGGCCGCGGGGCGCGGGCACGGCCTTCTCGAAGAACGGCCAGACCTTCTCGTTGCCGGTGTACATCAGGCCCTCGGTCCCCGGCTGGATGACCGCCTTATCGGGGTAGTAGCTGCGCTCGAACACGAAGCCCAGGGACTCGAGCCAGTCGCAGTGCTCGACGCTGCCGTCGCAGTAGTCGCGGATCTTGTCCGCCTCGGGGTGGGGCGTGACCTGCATCAGGTAGGCGTACATCTCGTCCGCGCTGTCGTCGTGCCCGGTCGCTCGCTGCACGACGGTGCCGCCACCGAGGTAGAAGTGGCCACCTGCCATGGCGCTGGTGCCTCCGGTGACAGCGGCGCGCTCCAGCACGAGCGTCCGGGCGCCGGCCGCGGCCGCCTCGACCGCCGCGCACCCACCCGCGATGCCGAAGCCGATGACCAGCACGTCCACCTCGTCGCTCCACGAGCTGACCTCAGAGGCGTTCACGACAGAGGGGATCTCGAGCGTCATGCGCCGCAACCTAGCAAGCGCTTGGTCATCGCGACAGGCCAGATCTCCTGTCCCTTCTGCCTTTACCGCCGCTGAACGGGTGCGTAGTGTCCGACGACAGGTGCGAGAGCGCACACGAGGGCGGGAGCAGCAGTGCAGGTGGACTTCGTTGACGGGGCCTTCTGGGGCGACGATCCGCACGCCGGCCTGACCTGGTGCCGCGAGAACGATCCAGTCCACTGGGACGGCCAGGTCTGGGGGATCACCACGCACGCCGACGTCCGCGAGGTCGCCACCCGTCCCGAGCTCTTCAGCAACGCCCAGGGCATCCGGCCGGACGCAGGACCGGTCCCGTCGATGATCGACAAGGACGACCCCGAGCACCTGCTGCGGCGCAAGCTCGTGGCCACCGGGTTCACTCCTCGGCGCGTCGCCGAGCAGGAGTCACGGGTCGTCGAGATGACCGACGGCATCATCGACAGGATCTGCGAGAAGGGCGAGTGCGACCTGGTGCGCGACGTCGCGGCCTGGCTCCCCATCGAGGTCATCGGCCAGGCGCTCGGCTTCGACAGCCGCGACTTCGAGAAGCTCCTCGACTGGTCCGACACGCTGCTGTCGGCCCTCGTCGGCGTCCAGGACGACGAGACGGCGTTGAAGATGGTCACGGCCTTCGAGGGCTACGCCGGCTATCTCACGGGCGCGGTCGCCGAGCGCCGCGTGACCCCCACCGACGACCTGATCAGCATCTTGGTCCACGCCGAGGTCGACGGGCAGAAGCTCGACGATGAGGCACTGCTGCACGAGTCGCTGCTCATCCTCATCGGCGGCGACGAGACCAGCCGGCACGTGATGAGCGGGGGCATCTACCAGCTCCTCAAGGACCGCGACCAGTGGGACCGGCTGTCCGCCGACCGATCGCTGATGGGAACGGCGGTCGAGGAGATGCTCCGTTGGGTCAGTCCCATCCGGAACATGGCCCGCACCGTCATGCAGGACACGGAGCTGCACGGCAAGCAGCTGACCGCGGGCGAGAAGCTGCTGTTGCTCTACCCGTCGGCGAACCGGGACGAGAAGGTCTTCGACGACCCCTTCCGCTTCGACATCGCCCGCACGCCGAACGAGCACCTGGCCTTCGGCCTGGGACCGCACTTCTGCCTCGGCAACGCCCTTGCCCGGGTCGAGGTCCGCACCATGGTGGACCGCCTGCTCGAGCGGTTGCCGGACCTCGAGCTGGTCGAGCCCGACGAGCCCGCGCTCCGTCCGGCGAACTTCGTCAGCGGGTACGAAGCGCTCCCCGTCCGCTTCACGCCCAGCGCTCCCCTCGGACAGCGGTGAGCCTGGTCCTGGTCGAGGACTCCGCCAGGGTCCGCACGCTCACCCTGAACCGACCGGAGAACCTCAACGCCATCAGCGAGGCCCTGCTCGACGCCTTCGCCGAGGAGCTGATCAGAGCCGGAGACGACCCTGACGTGGCCACCGTCCTCGTCACCGGCACCGGACGTGCGTTCAGTGTGGGAGCCGATCTCGTGGAGATGGCGCAGCGCAACGCCGACCCTGACGGGTTCGTCATGGGCAGGCACGGCTTCCTGGGGGTGCTGAAGGCGATGGCCGCGCTACCGAAGCCGCTGATCATGGCGGTGAACGGCCTCGCCCTCGGTGCCGGCACGACGTTCCTCGGCTACGCCGACCTGGTGTTCATGTCCACCGCTGCTCGTCTCAAGTGCCCCTTCAGCGACCTGGCGGTCGCCCCCGAAGCCGGGTCGAGCTTCCTGTTCCCCAACCTCATCGGCCGCCAGAACGCCGCCTGGCTGTTCCTGTCCTCGGAGTGGTTCAGCGCCCAGGAGGCCCACGAGATGGGCCTCGCCTGGAAGCTGTGCGAGCCCGACGACCTCATGCCGACAGCACGTCGCCACGCCGAGATCCTCGCCAGCAAGCCGATCTCCAGCCTGGCGGCGATCAAGGACACGCTGTGGGCGCCGATCCGGGCGGAGGTGGAGGCCGCGCAGACGCGCGAGATCGACCACTTCAAGCGGTTGCTCGGTGGACCGGCAAACTCCGAGGCTCTTGCCGCGTTCGCCGAAGGGCGCGCGGCCGACTTCGCGAACCTGCCAGCCGGATGGTGATGACCGTCCCGGACGGGATCTCGGGAGTCACCGCGTCCTGGCTGGCGGAAGCCACGGGGGTCGACGTCGTCTCCGTCACGGCGACGGCGATCGGGACCGGTCAGACCGGCTCGAGCCACCGGGTCACCGCGCGCCTGGCCGACGGCACCGAGCGGACCTATGTCGCCAAGACCGGCGCCGAGGACCCGGCCGTGCGGGAGCGCGTGGCCCACGGGTACCGCGCCGAGGTGGTCTTCTACCGCGACGTCGCCCCCACCGTGGGGGTCCCCGTGCCCACCCTGCACGCGAGCGCGATCACCGAGGACGGCACGCAGTTCGTGCTCCTGATGGCCGACCTCGCGCCGGCGACGCAGGGCGACCAGATCGCCGGCACGACAGCGGACGTGGTCATCACCGGAGCACGAGCCCTGGCCGGGCTGCACGGTCCGCGGTGGTGCGACCCGACGTGGAAGGAGCTCGAGGTCCTCACCCTGCCTCTCGCGACGCCGGAGAACGCTCCCGGCATGGGCGACCTGGCGCGGATGGCCACCGACACGTTCCTGAGCACCCTCGGCCCGCGGATGACCGATGCCGACCGGACCACGCTGGACGCGTTCCCGGCAGCCGTCCCGGCGTGGCTGCTCGACCGGCCGGAGCGATTCGCGCTGCTGCACGGCGACTTCCGCCTCGACAACCTCATGCTCCATCCGGACGGCAGCGTCACGGTCGTCGACTGGCAGACCCTCACCGTCGGCCTGCCCGCACGAGACCTCGCCTACTGGGTCACCACGAGCGTCGCTCCCGAGGTCCGACGGGAGGTCGAGCGTGAAGCGGTGGCGGCCTACCACGAGGCCCTCGCGATCCCCGGCTACGACCTCGACACCTGCTTCGAGGACTACTGCGTCAGCCAGCTGCACACCTTGCTCATCTCCACGCTCGGCTGGGCGTTCACCACGCAGACCGAGCGCGGCGGGGACATGATGCTGGCCATGGTGGAGCGGGCGTGCGCCGCGATCCGCGACCTGGAGGTGCTGTAGGTGCTCGGCTGCTACCTGCTCGCCGGTCAGCCCGACAGCTCCCGCGACCTCGTCGATGAGGTGCGGATGGCGGAGGAGCTCGGCCTGGACGCCGCCTTCATCAGCGAGCGCTACAACAAGAAGGAAGCCGGCGTCCTGTGCGGTGCCGCCGGCGCGGCCAGCAAGGAAATCCGCATCGTCACCGCGGCGACCAACCACAACACCCGCCACCCGATGGTCACTGCCGGCCTCGCCCGGACCATGCAGTCCCTGACCGGGGGGCGCTTCACCCTTGGCCTGGGTCGGGGCATCCCCGCGATGCAGGACGCCTACGGGATCCCCCGGATCACCACGCGGGAGCTCGAGGACGTCGCCCTGCTGATGCGACGGCTGTTCCGCGGCGAGGCCGTGTTCGACTGGCCCGGGTCCCCCGTGCTGCACCTGGACAACTCCCTGGACGAGCACCTCCCCCTGTGCCTTGTCGCCTTCGGCGACCAGACCCTCGAGCTGGCCGGCCGCGTCTTCGACGACGTCGTGCTGCACACCTACTTCACCGACGAGGTGACCGCCCACTGCGTCGAGGTCGCCAAGTCCGCGGCGGCCAAAGCCGGCCGGGAGATCCGGGTCTGGTCCTGCTTCGCCACCGTCCCGGACACCCTGCCCGAGGAGCTCCGGCTCAAGAAGACCGTCGGCCGGCTCGGCACCTACCTGCAGGGGTACGGCGAGCTGCTGGTCCGCACGAACGGCTGGGACCACGCGGTTCTGCAGCGGTTCCTCGCGGACGACGTCGTGCGGAGCGTCGCGGGACTGGACGTGGCGGCCACCCCGGAGCAGCTCCAGCACGCCGCGACCCTGCTGCCCGACGAGTGGTTCGCGGCCAGCGCCACCGGGACCCCCGACCAGTGCGCCGCGGCCGTTCAGCACCAGCTCGACCTGGGCTGCGACGGCGTGATCCTGCACGGAAGCACACCCACCGAGCTCGCGCCTGTCGTGCGGGCCATGAGAGGAGAACGCTGATGGCACGACCTGCTGGCGGACTGGAGGGCACCGCTGCCCTCATCACCGGAGGGGGGACCGGCATCGGGTTCGCGTGTGCTGCGGCGCTCGCCGCCGACGGCGCTCACGTCACCATCTGCGGCCGCACCGAGGACACCCTCAAGGGCGCCGTCGACCGGCTGCCTGGCAGCGCGTCGTACGTCCTGTGCGACGTCACGGACGAAGCCTCCGTCGCCGCTGCGGTCGAAGCGGCCAGCGCCGTCCGAGGGCGGCTCGACACGGTCGTCGCCAACGCCGGCGGTGGCGGGATGCTCGGGCCCACGCACACGCAGGACCTGGCGGAGTTCACCCGGGTGCTGCACCTGAACATCCTCGGGACGATGCTGCTCGCCAAGCACGCGCTGCCCGGTCTGGTGAAGACCAAGGGCTCGTTCGTCGGCGTGTCCTCACTCGCAGGTCACGTGACCCACCGCTGGTTCGGTGCCTACCCCGTGGCCAAGGCCGGCATCGAGGAGCTGATCCGCAACATCGCCGACGAGTACGGCCCAGCCGGCGTGCGCGCCAACGCCGTACGCCCCGGCTTCACCGCCACCGAGCTGATGGAGCTGGTCCCCCGCGACGGCGAGGTCTACGCCTCCTACCTCGCCAACACCCCCCTCGCAGGTGTCGGCACCCCGGACGACGTCGGCAACCTCGTCCGCTTCCTCGCCGGCGCCGAGGCCCGATGGCTCACCGGCCAGATCATCGACGTCGACGGCGGGCACCACCTGCGCCGGGGGCCGGACTACTCCTCGTTCGCCGGGGTCAGCGACGACAACCCGACGTTCGGGCTTTGATGACCGAGTTCACCCTCGCCGAGACCAACGAGGTCATCGCCGCGGCCGTCCCGGACCGCGAGGTCTTGGTCTGGCGCGACCGCCGTCTCACCTACGCCGACCTGACCGACCGCTCGCGGCGCCTGGCGTCGTACCTGCACGCGCAGGGCCTCGGGGTGCACCAGGAGCGGTCGGAGCTCGGCGGCCACGAGTCCGGCCAGGACCACGTCGCGCTCTACCTGCACAACGGCAACGAGTACCTCGAGGGGATGCTCGGCGCGTTCAAGAGCCGCACCGCCCCGGTCAACGTCAACTACCGGTACGTCGAGGACGAGCTGCGCTACCTGTTCCTCGACGCCAAGGCGACGGCGGTGATCTACCACGCGAGGTTCGCGCCGACGCTGGCGACGATCCGCGGCGACCTGCCTGACCTGCGCGTCCTGCTGCAGGTGGCCGACGACTCCGGCAACGACCTGCTGCCCGGCGCCGTCGACTACGAGGCGGCCCTCGCGGGCTCCGTCCCCGAGCTCCCGCCCGTGCAGCCCTCGCCCGACGACCTCTACATCCTCTACACCGGTGGCACGACCGGCATGCCCAAGGGCGTGCTGTGGCGCCAGCACGACATCTACATGTCCACCATGGGTGGCCGCACCCCGGGAATCTGGGAGGCGGTCACGTCCTACGACGGCGTCCGCGAACGTGCCTTGGCCGGCGCCGGGGACGCGATGGTGCTGATCCCGCCGTTCATGCACGGGGCAGCGCAGTGGGCGACGTTCATCATGATGAGCAACGGCGCGAAGGTGGTCATCCCCGACGACAACACCCGGATGGACCCCGCGGACGTCCTGCGGACGGTCGAGCGCGAGCGCTGCGTGATGATGACCGTCGTCGGCGACGCAGTGTGCCGTCCGCTGCTGGACGAGATGGAGAAGGGGACCTACGACCTGTCCTCGCTCGCGGTGATCGGCAACGGCAGTGCGCCCCTCACCCCGACCGTGAAGGAACGTCTGCTCGAGCTGCTCCCGAACATCTTCGTGAGCGACTCGGTGGGCTCGTCGGAGACCGGCGCTCAGGGCAGCCACCTGTCGGTGAAGGGCGCCGTCTCCACCGGGACCTTCACGCGCGGGCCCGGCGCCGTCGTGGTCAGCGAGGACCTGACCACGGTCCTCGAGCCAGGGCACGAGGGCCTCGGCTGGTTCGCGCAGGAGGGCTGGGTCCCGCTGGGCTACCTCGGCGACCCCGACAAGACCGCACGCACCTTCCCGATCATCGAGGGCACCCGCTACGCCGTACCCGGCGACCGCGCGCGGCTCCTCCCCGACGGGTCGCTCGAGCTGCTCGGGCGCGACGCCGTGACCATCAACACCGGTGGGGAGAAGGTGTTCGCTGAGGAGGTGGAGTCGGCGATCGCCAGCCACCCGGCGGTGCAGGACGTGACCGTCTGCGGCCGCCCGAGCGAGCGGTGGGGCAGTGAGGTGGTCGCGGTCGTGCAGCTCGCCTCCCCCGCGACGGCCGAGGAGCTCGAAGCGCATGCCGCCCTGCACGTGTCGCGCTACAAGCTGCCCAAGGGCTGGGTGTTCGTGGACAAGGTCCAGCGCTCCCCGTCAGGCAAGGCGGACTACCGCTGGGCCCGCGAGCTCGCCGTCGCCGCGGCTACGTGAGCTGACGACCGGAGTCGGCGAACGCCTTCTCCAGACCGATCCGGTCCTGGGCGGTGAACGGACGCATGGCGTCCCCGTCGCGGATCCACACCCCGTCCGCGTCCCACCGCTCCTGCGCCAGCCGCCGTACGACGATCTTTCCGGTCGCGGTCTTCGGCAGCTCTCCTACCCGCAGGTAGCGCGGGACCCAGGTGCGGCTCGCTTCCGGGTGCTCGGCGACCCAGGCGGCAAACGCGCTCGGGTCGAAGCCGTCAGCGGGGACGACGGCGGCCATGAGCTGGTCGCCGGCGGTCGCGTCGGGCACCGCGTAGACCACAGCCTCGACCACCTGCGGGTGGCTGGTCAGCAGCCGGGCGACCGGCGCTGCGGGGAAGTTCTCGCCGCTCACACGCAGCCGGTCCAGAGACCGGCCCGCGAAGTAGAGGAAGCCGTCGGCGTCGCGGTAGCCGAGGTCGCCGGACCAGTAGCGGCCGTCGCGGTTGCGGTGGGCGGTGTCGGTCGGGGCGTTCCAGTAGCCCTCGAAGGCGAACGGCCCGTCCATGTTCACGAGCTCACCCACGGCCTGCTCGGCGTTGATCAGGCGACCCGTCGCGTCGAAGACGGCAGTGGCCTTCTCAGCGCCCGTCTCGGAGTCCAGGATCCGCACGTCGCCCACCGCGCTCACGCCGAGCGCGGCGGGCGGGGTGCCCTCGACCTTGGTGATGGAGATGCCGCCCTCGGTGGAACCGAACCCGTCGATGACCTCACAGCCGAACCTGGTGCCGAAGCGAGCGAGATCAGCAGGGGCGCCCTCGTTGCCGAAGACCCGGATCAGGGCGTTGTC
The DNA here is from genome assembly GCA_963760125.1 of uncultured Actinomycetota bacterium. Classification (GTDB taxonomy): domain Bacteria; phylum Actinomycetota; class Actinomycetes; order Mycobacteriales; family SCTD01; genus RYN-111. The sequence goes on from CAVXBV010000008.1 coordinate 139,410, forward strand.
CCGGTCGTCGTCCCGCACCGGCTGGGCCAGGACGTACGACAGCGGAGTGCCGACGTAGTTGGCGAAGGTCGCTCCGACCTTGCGGCAGTCCGGGAGGAAGCCGGAGGCAGAGAACTTCCGCTTCAGCGCCATCGTCGCACCGACCGCCAGCGACGGCGCCCAGCCCGCAATGATGGCGTTGCTGTGGAACAGCGGCATCGACAAGTAGCTCACGTCCTGGTCCGTGAGGTTGATGCGCCAGGTGAGCCCGAGGCCCTGCGTCGCGATCTTCCCCTGCGAGCACATGACGGCTTTCGGTGACCCCGTCGTGCCACTGGTGAAGATCAGGAGGTACAGGTCCTCCTTGCCCGCCTCACCTGCGGGGAGAGCTGCTGGTGCATAGACGATCTCGTGAGGGTCGAGGACGGGAACCCCCACGCCGTCGAACAGCTCGGGGCGGTCGGTCAGGACCAGGTGGCAGTCGGTGGCGGCCACGTCGTCGAGCAGGCCCTGCCCCTGGCGCGTGGCGTTGAGCCCGACGAGCACGAACCGGCCCAGGGCCGCCGCGGCCAGCCAGAAGCTGTACTCCGGGACGTTCTCGAGCAGCACGCCGACGTGCGGCGGACCGTCGACGGGACGCAGGGTCTCGTAGTACGCGGCCCGCGCGGCAGCCTGCGCCGTGTGCTCGGCCCAGGTCCACGACCTGCCTTCGAAGAGCAGCCCCGGCCGCGGGTCGTCAGCCCTGGCCCGGACAAGCGCATCGACCGTGGTGAGCCACTCCATCAAGTGGAGGCAGCGTCGGTCAGCACCTTGGTCGCCCACTTGTAGTCGGGCTTGCCACTGGGGGACCGTTGCATGAGATCGACAGTGGTGATGAACCTGGGCAGCTTGTAGCGCGCGATGTGCGTGGACAGGTGCTCCTCCAGCTCGGCCTGCGTCGGCGCCGTGGCGCCCTCGCTGATCTGCAGCACGGCCGCGACCTTCTGCCCCCAGCGGTCGTCCGGGATCCCCGCCACCACGGCGTCGTGGACGGCCGGGTGCGTCTTGATCGCGCCTTCGACCTCCTCCGGGTAGATCTTCTCGCCCCCGGAGTTGATGCAGATCGACCCTCGACCGAGGAAGTGCATGGTGCCGTCCTCCTCGACCATCGCCATGTCGCCAGGCAGCACCCACCGCTCGCCGTCGACCGTGACGAAGGTCTTGGCCGTCTTCTCCGGGTCGTTGTAGTAGCCGAGCGGGATGTGGCCCTTCTGGGCGACCCGTCCGACAACACCCGAGCCCGGTACAACCGGCTTGAGGTCGTCGTCGAACACGGCGGTACGGGCGTTGATGGTGAACTTCAACCCGTCCTTGGCATTGGTCCCGGGCTTGGCCGAGCCGTTGTAGCCGGTCTCGGTCGAGCCGAAGCTGTCGTTGATGTACGCCGCCGGCAGCAGCGTGTTGATGCGGTCACGCGTGGGCTGGCTGAGCAGGGCGCCTGCGCTGGACATGACGAACAGCGACGAGGTGTCGTACTCCTTCTCCTCGAGCGCCTCGAGCACGGGAGTGGCCATGGCGTCGCCGACGACCATGATCATGTTGCACTTCTGCTCCTGCACGATCTGCAGCGCACCGTGGCCGGAGAACTTACGGATCAGGCAGACCTTGTGACCGGCCAGGAAGTTGATGAAGGAGCTGAGCTCGGCCGCACCGTGCATGAGCGGAGCGGCCGGGAAGTTCACGACGACGCCGCTGTCGAGGGCGTGCTGTGCCACGTCCTCCGGTCGCGCCAGCGGCTCCCCCGCCGGACGACCGCCGCCCATGCCGGCGAAGAACAGGTCCTCCTGGCGCCACATCACCCCCTTGGGCATCCCCGTGGTACCGCCGGTGTAGATGATGAACAGGTCGTCGGCCGAGCGCTCGGGGAGCCCTTCGCGCCCTGAGGACTGCGCCTCGAGCGCCTCCTCGTAGGGCACCGATCCCGCCGGCAGGTCGTAGCCCTCGGGCGGGCCGACAGCCACCAGATGACGGATCTTCTCGGTCTTGGGCAGCACCACGGCGATCCGCTCGGCGAACTCCGTGTCGTAGACCACCCCGACCAGGTCGGCGTCGGTGTAGAGGTAGCGCAGCTCTTCCTGGACGTAACGGAAGTTCACGTTCACGGGGACAGCGCTGATCTTGAACAGCGCCAGCATGGTCTCGAGGTACTCCGTGCCGTTCATCATGTGGCAGCCGACGTGGTCCCCCTTGCCGATCCCGACGGACTGGAAGTGGTGGGCCAGCCGGTTGGCGCGCTCGTCGAGCTGCCGGTAGGTGAGCGTTCGCCCCTCCGCGTAGAGCGCCTCGCGGTCGGGGACGGTGTCCACGACGAGCTCGAACATGTCGGCCAGGTTGAACTGCACGGTCACTCCTGATCAGTGGGAAAGGTCAGTGCTTGAAGCCGGAGGTGGCGGTTGCCCCTCCGTCGACGGCCAGCTCGGCCCCCGTGATGTACGACGCCGCGTCGCTGGCGAGGAAGGTGACCGCCTCGGCGACCTCCTCGGGCCTGCCGGTGCGCTTCATCGGCACCTGGTTGCCCACCCACGTCAGGCTCTTCTCGTCCGGGACGAAGTGCCGCACCATCGGGGTGTCGATGCCGCCGGGGTGGACGCTGTTGACGCGGATGCCGTCTGCCGCGAGCTCGATGGCCGCGGCCTTGGTCATGCCACGGACGGCGAACTTGCTGCCGGTGTAGGCGACGAGGAAGCGGTTGCCACCCAGGCCCTCCACGCTGGAGAGGTTGACGATCGAGCCGCCGCCGGCCCTCTTGAGCGCGGGGTGCACCTCGCGCATGCCGAGGAAGCAGCCCTTGGCGTTGACCGTGTTCACCCGGTCGTAGATGTCGTCAGTCGTGTTGCCGAGCTCGTCCATCAGCAAGATGCCGGCGTTGTTCACCAGCACGTCGATCTTGCCGAAGGCCGCCTCCCCCGCCGCGACAGCGTCACGCCAGGACTGCGCATCGGTGACGTCCAGGGTGAGCGCGATCGCCTTGTCCCCCAGAGAGGTTGCGACCTCCTTCACCTCCGGCAGGATGTCGCCGAGCACGACGCGGGCGCCCTCGGCCACCATCAGCCGAGCGGTGGCAGCACCCATCCCGCGGGCGGACCCGCTGATGAGCGCGACCTTGCCGTCGAGCCGGCCACTCACCGCTTCTCGCTCCCCACGACCCACATGGCGAAGAACTGCGAGCCCCCGCCGTACGCGTGGCCCATCGCGGTCTTGGCCCCGTCGACCTGGTGGTCACCCGCGAGGCCCCGGACCTGGTTGGCCGCCTCGAGGAACCGCAGCATGCCGGACGCCCCGATCGGGTTGGAGGACAGGACCCCACCGCTCATGTTGACGGGCAGCTGGCCGCCGATCTCGGTGGATCCGTCATGCACCATCTTCCAGCCGGAACCCTCCTCGGCGAAGCCGAGGTTCTCCATCCACATGGGCTCGAACCAGCTGAACGGGACGTAGATCTCCGCGCAGTCGATCTGGCGCAGCGGGTCGGTGATGCCTGCCTCGGCGTAGACCGCCTTGGCGCACTCGCGACCGGCGTGCGGGTTGACCCGGTCACGGCCGGCGCCCATCGTCGGCTCGGAACGCACGGCGGTGCCGTGGATCCAGGCGACCGGACGCGTGGCCTTGGCGGCCGCGGCCTCCGAACCGATGACGATGGCTCCTGCCCCGTCGGAGGACGGGCAGGTCTCGGCGTAGCGGATCGGGTCCCAGAGCAGGGGCGACGAGGCGATCTGGTCGTAGGTGATGTCGTCCTGGTGCAAGTGGGCGTACGGGTTCTTGAGCGCGTTGAGCCGGTCCTTCAGCACCACCTTGTAGCCGGTGTCGAGGGGGGCACCCGACTTGCGGATGTACCCACGGATGATCGGCGCGAAGTACCCACCGGCGCCCGCCACCAGCGGCTGGCTGAAGGGGATGCGGATGGACAGCGCCCACATCGCGTTGCTCTCCGACTGCTTCTCGAACGACACCGTCAGGACCCGCTCGTGCACGCCGGCCTGAACCAGGTGGGTCGCCACGATGGCCGTCGAGCCACCGACCGAACCGGCCGTGTGCACACGGATCAGCGGCTTGCCCACGCAGCCGAGAGCCTCGGCCAGGTAGAGCTCCGGCATCATCACGCCCTCGAACATGTCGGGCGCCTTGCCGACGACGACGGCGTCGATGTCCTTCCACTCGAGCTCGGCGTCGAGCAGGGCGCGGTCTGCGGCCTCACGCACCAGACCAGCGATCGAGACGTCCTTGCGGGCGGCGACGTGGTGGGTCTGCCCCGTCCCGAGGACAGCTGCACGGTTTCCGCTCATCGGTCGGCCTCCAGGACGCACACCAGGTTCTGCTGGAGCAGCGGGCCGCTCGTCGCGTGCGCCACCGCCTTCTTGCCCTCGCCGGCAGCGAGGCGCTTGGCGGCCTCGCCGATGCGCACCAGACCGGCCACCATCACCGGGTTCGAGGCCAGCGCACCGCCCGAGGGGTTGATGCTGGTGCGGGTCTCGTCCAGCCCGAGCGCCTCGATGAGGATGAGCTCCTGGTGGCTGAACGGCGCGTGCAGCTCGGCCAGGTCCACGTCGGCTGTCACGCCTGCCTTCTGTCCGGCAAGCCGGGTGGAGGTGCTCACCGTGAGGTCTCGCGAGCCTGGGGCCTGCGAGTCGATGCGGTGGTCGATCCCGCGGATCCAGATCGGGTTGGGGCTGAGCTCGCGCGCCCGGTCCCCGGCAGCGAGCACCATGACAGCGGCACCGTCGCTGATCGGGGGGACGTCGTGCATGCGTAGCGGGTCGGCGTACAGGGGCGCGTCGAGCAGCGTCGCCTCATCCGTCTCGCCCGACAGCTGGGCGTTGGGGTTCCCGACCGCGTTGCGGCGACTGCGCGCCACGACCCGAGCTAGGTCCTTCTCGCTGGCCTTGCCGGAGTCGAGGAGCGCGCGCGCCTGCAGGGCTGCCAGGCTCACCGCGTCCGGCCACAGCGGACCCAGGACGTACGGCTCGAGCTGTAGGGACAGCACCCGGCCGACGTCTCCCGGTGAGGTCTTGCCGAAGCAGTAGACGAGCGCGGTGTCGATATCGCCGTGCTGGAGCCGGACCCAGGCCTCGTAGAGCGCGAAGGCCCCGTCCATCTCCACGTGCGACTCGGCGATGGGCGGCCAGGGGCCGACCGCGTCGAGGGCCTGGACGAAGGCGAAGGCCTGTCCTGCCAGGTAGTCGCTGGACCCCGAGCAGGTGAAGCCCATGTCCTGGGTCGTCAGGCCGATGGGCCCCATGGCCTCACGCACGACGGGCAGCAGGATCTCCACCTCGTTGCGCTTGTCTTCGCGACGGGCGGCGTGCTGGGCGTAGGAGACGATCGCGATGTCTCTCATCGCTGGCCCGCCTCTCCGTGGAAACCGTGCGTCGCTGCGCTCATCACAGGAGGTCCTTGAACGTGTCGTAGTCGGCATCGGGTTCGTCGATCGGCTCGACGTAGTCGATGTTGGCCATCGTGTGGTCCCATTCGGCCTCGGGCAGCCAGTGCGCCTTGACGCGCATGCCCATCCGGGCCTGGTCCGGCGGTACGCCCTTGAGCAGCACCATCGTGGTGGTGTCCGAGCCGTCGAAGGCGACCTCTGCGGTGACGTACGGCAGGTCGACCGCGCGGTTGGCGAAGTTCACGTTCACGACGGCGAACGTCACCATGGTTCCGGTGTTCTGGACCTCCACCTCCTCAGCGAACTCCACGCCGCACATCGGGCAGCCACCGCGGGGCGGGCAGTAGACCTTGGAGCAGCTGGGGCAACGGCGGCCGATGAGCTTGCCCTCCTTGATGGAGCGCAGGAACTGCGAGCTCGAGGTGCCCGGCGTGTAGCGGTAGTCGAGCTTGATGGGCGTGACGATCCCGGTGATCGGTTCGCTCATGCTGACCCTCCTTCGGGCTCGGAACAGGGTTCGAAGCAGGCGATGTCGTTGATGAACCCGACGGTCTCGTCGGCCCAGCGGACCCGTACCCGCATGCCCGTGGCGATGGCTCCCCGCGGCGCGTCGAGCGCGTGCAGGAGCGAGGTGTCCGCCCCGTCCAGCTGGACGAGGGCCCACGCGAACGGCTGGTCGAACGGGTTGCCGACGCGGGGGACGGGGTTCCAGGACCAGCTGGTCACGGTTCCCTCCTGGCCGACCTCCACCAAGGACGCGGGGTCGGTCGCCGCCGCGGTCACCGCGTCGTACTCCGGCGGGGGAACGATGACCCGGCCGTCGCTGGCCGGCGATCCGAGCACGCGCTTGTCACGCAGCCCGGTGAGGAAGGCACCGATGACGGGACCGGTCGACCGGGTGTAGTCGAACTGCATCGAGTGGGGGGCACTGAGGACGTCGGTGGACGGGGTGTCTGTCATGTCGGTCTCCTAGACCAGCTGGGAGGTGCGGCCGGCCCAGTACGGGTCGCGGAGCTTGCGCTTGTAGACCTTGCCGTTGGGGTCGCGGGGAAAGTCGTCCAGGAAGTCGATGGAGCGCGGGACCTTGAACTTCGCGAGGTTCTCCAGGCAGTAGGCGAGCAGCTCGGCCTCGAGTCCTTCGAGGTCCACGCCCTCCGCCGGTTGCACTGTTGCCTTGATCTGCTCGCCCGCGTCGTCGTCCGGGATGCCGAAGACCGCGCAGTCGTTGACCTTGGGGTGCTGCATGAGCACGGACTCCGTCTCGGCCGGGTAGATGTTCACTCCACCCGCGATGATCATGTCGACCTTGCGGTCGCGCAGGAACAAGAAGCCGTCCTCGTCCATCTCACCAGCGTCCCCCACGGTGAAGAAGCCCCTGGCGTTCCAAGACTTCTTGGTCTTCTCCTTGTCACCGTGGTACTCGAAGGTGCGGTCGCCCATCTTCATCCAGACCGTGCCGATCTGACCCGGGGGCAGGTCGTTGCCCTCGTCGTCCAGCACCACCACCTCGCTGCCGGGCCACGCGTTGCCCACCGTCCCCGGCTTCTTGAGCCAGTTCTCGGGACTCGCCACGGTGCCGCCGCCCTCGGTCGCGGCGTAGTACTCCCAGACCACCGGGCCCCACCACTCGAGCATCCGCTGCTTGGTCGGCACCGGGCACGGAGCGGCGGAGTGGATCATGCAGCGCAGGCTGCTCACGTCGTACGACGCCCGCTGCTCCTCGGGCAGCTGCAGGAGGCGGTGGAACATGGTGGGCACCATGTGACTGGTGGTGACCTCGTATTGCTGGATCCGCTCCAGGGTGCCCTCGGGGGTCCAGCGGTCCATGAGCACGACCTTGTGCCCCGAGTGCATGGCGTTGAAGGTGAACTGGCCCACCGCCGTGTGGTAGAGCGGCGCTACGGTCAGGTGCACGTTGTCCTCGAACGCCGGGATGGCGAACAGCATGTGCAGGAACGTGCCCAGCTCGGCCGTGTCGTCCGGACTGAGCGGCGGCAGCGGACGCTTGACGCCCTTGGGCTTGCCCGTGGTCCCGCTCGTGTAGTTCATCAGCTGGCCGGTCGCGCGGTCCTCCGGCACAGTCGTCGGCTGCCCCGCCTTGAGCTCGGCGTACGGGCGGAAGCCCTCGATCTCCCCGATGGCGAACTGACGGTCCTTGCTCAGCGAGATGTCGGCGACGGCCCGCGTCGCCTCCTTGGCGTACCGCTCGTGGGCGATGAAGACCTTCGCCTCGGAGTCCTCGATGATGTAGGCGATCTCGGGGCCGACGAGGTGGTAGTTGATCGGTACGAGGTACCAGCCGGCCTGCTGGACGGCGAGCATGATCTCGACGAACCCGACGCAGTTGGGCATGAGGATGGCGGCGACGTCGCCCTTCTCCAGGCCGAACGAGCGCAGGGCGTGCACGACCTGGTTGACGGAGTCATGCAGGTCACCGCCGGTGTGCTCGGTGCCGTCGGGCTCGACGAGGGCCACCCGCTCGGGGTGGTTCGTCGCGATGTTCCAGAAACCGAGGTCACCCACGGGTAGTGCTCCTTCTCAGCCGCGCGTCGGGGGGTCGATGTGGGGGTCAGGCGTAGCTGACCGGGATCTCCTTGATGCCGTTGATGAACATGGAGCGCAAGTAGCGGGCGTCCGCGGTGCGCGTGATGTCCGGCATCTTGTCGGCGATGGTGTTGAACATGATCCGGACCTCGGCCCGGGCCAGGTTCGCACCGAGGCAGAAGTGGGGCCCGCCGCCACCGAACGCCACGTGCTCGTTGTCGACCCGAGTGATGTCGAAGCTGTCCGGTGTGCCGATGGCCCGGTCGTCCCGGTTGGCGGCCGAGTAGTAGATGGCGACGCGGTCGCCGGCCTTGATGCTCTGCCCCCCGAGCTCGTAGTCGGACAGCGCGGTCCGCTGGAACTGCATCACCGGCGTCGCCCAGCGGATGATCTCCTCGACGGCCGTGTCGAGCACCTGCGGGCGGTTGGCCTTGAAGTGCTCCCACTGGTCCGGGTTGTCGAAGAAGGCCTGCATCCCGTGGCTGATGGCGTTCCGGGTGGTCTCGTTCCCCGCGACCATGAGCAGCATGAAGAAGACGTCGAACTGGTCCTGGGTCAGCGCCGTGCCGTCGACCTCGGCCTGCAACAGCTTCGTCGCCACGTCGTCCATCGGACACTCCCGCCGCTTGGCGGCGATGCCGTCGGCGTACATGTACATCTCGCCGGTGGCTGCCTGCTGCATCTCGGGCGAAGCGGCGAACTCCGGGTCCTCCGAGCCGATGAGGCGGTTGGACAGCTCGAAGATCAGCTGGCGGTCCTCGGCGGGGACGCCGACGAGCTCGCAGATGGCGAGCAGGGGCAGCTCGGCGGCGATGTCGGTGACGAAGTCCCCGGTCCCCTTGGCGATGGCCCGGTCGACGATGTCCTCGGCAAGCGCCTCCAACCGCGGTTCCAAGTTGCGGATGGTGCGCGGGGTGAAGGCCCGCTGGACGATGTTGCGGTAGTCGCTGTGCTCGGGCGGGTCCATGTTGAGCATGAGAAGGCGGGTCATCTCCAGCTGCGCCTGCTCCTCCGCACTGTCTCCGCGGCGGGGCAGCATCAGCGCACCGCGCTCGTGGGAGGAGAAGACCTCGGGGGTACGCGAGACCTCCATCACGTCGGCGTGCCGGGTGACCACCCAGAAGCCGTCACCATCGGTGTTCGGGGCGTCGTGCCAGAAGACGGGCGCCTCCTCGCGCAGGGTGGCGAAGTCGGCCAGCGGAACGCCCGCCTCGAAGGTGTCGGCATCCATGAGGTCGATGTCGATGGGGCAGCGGGCCTTGGCCACGGGTGCGGTCATGGGAGCTCTCCTGCTCAGGCGTTCGCGGGGGTGGAAAGACGGGGCAGCGAGCTGACGGCCCGCTCGTACTCAGCCTTGAGGGAGGCGATCACCTCGGCGACGGTGCGGACCTCACCGAACGAACCGACGAGCTGCCCGATGGGCGTGCCCATGAGCTCCTCCTTGCCGGCCCGCCGGATGCGGTCCTGTGCCTCCGCGCAGAGCATGAACTGGAGCGGCATCCCGAGGGCGGCCGGCGTGCTCGGGTCGTCCCACGCGTCGGTCCACTCGGTCCGGAGCTGACGCGCCGGCTTGCCCGTGTAGGCGCGGGAGCGGACCGCGTCCTGCGACCCGGCCTCGCGGAACTTCTTGTGCATGATCTCGCTCTGTCCGCACTCCACGGTGTTGAGCCACATCGAGCCGGTCCAGACGCCCTGCGCGCCGAGGGCCAGCGCCGCCGCCACCTGCCGGCCGTTGCCGATACCGCCGGCGGCGAGCACCGGGCGCCCACCTACGGCATCGACGACCTCGGGGACGAGGACCATGGTCGCGATCTCGCCGCTGTGCCCTCCGGCCTCGGTGCCCTGCGCGACGATGATGTCCACGTCGTTGGCGACCTGCTTGAGGGCGTGGTCCTTGCGGCCCGTCAGCGCTGCGACCTTCACCCCCGCCTGGTGGGCCTGCTCGACGACGTCCTTGGGCGGCGGGCCGAGCGCGTTCACGATGAGCTTGACGTCGGGACGCTCCAGCGAGATGTCCACCTGCTCGCGCGCTTCGGTGTCGTTCCACGACAAGAGGTCACGTCCCGCGCTCTCCCCCGCAGGCAGCTTGGGGACGTCGTACTTGTCGAGCACCGACTCCACGAAGTCTCGGTGCTCCTGCGGGATCATCTCCTCGAGCATCGTGTGCATGGACGCGACGTCCATGCCGGCCTTCGCCTCGGTCTTGGCCGGCATCACGACGTCGACGCCGTACGGTCGGCCGCCGATGTTGGCTTCGATGTAGTCCAGGGCCTCCCGCAGCTCGGCCGGGGTGAAGCGGACCGCGCCCAGGACGCCGAGGCCGCCGTTCTTGCAGACCTCGATGACGACGTCGGGCTGGTAGTTGAAGGCGAACAGGGCGAGGTCGAGGCCGAACTCGTCGGACAGGGCGGTGCGCATCTGGGTTCCTAGCTGTCGGTGGAGAGGATGAGGCCGCTGGTGGGGACACCTGTGCCGGCGGTGACGAGGACGTTCTCGACCGCGGGCACCTGGTTGACCGAGGTGCCGCGGACCTGCCGGACGCCCTCGGCGATGCCGTTCATGCCGTGCAGGTAGGCCTCGCCGAGCTGGCCTCCGTGGGTGTTGATCGGGAGCCGGCCGCCGAGCTCGATGGCGCCGTTCGCGATGAAGTCCTTCGCCTCTCCTCGCTTGCAGAAGCCGAACTCCTCGAGCTGCTGCAGGACGAAGGGGGTGAAGTGGTCGTAGATCACCGCTGTCTGGATGTCCTCCGGGCCCACCCCGGACTGCTCCCAGAGCTGACGAGCGACCAGGCCCATCTCGGGCAGGCCGGCCAGGTCGTCGCGGTAGTAGCTGACCATCGACTGCTGCCCCTGCGCCGAGCCCTGCGCGGCGCCCGCGACGACCGCCGGCTTGTTCGCCAGGTCCCGCGCCCGCTCGAGCGTCGTCACGACGAGAGCCTGACCGCCGTCGGTCTCCTGGCAGCAGTCCAGCAGGTGGAGCGGCTCCACGATCCACCGGCTGTTCTGGTGGTCCTCGAGCGTGATGGGCTGCTCGTAGAACCAGGCCTTGGGGTTGGTCGCGGCGTGCTTGCGGTCCGCGACGCTGACCAGGCCGAAGTCGGCGGACGTGGCGCCGTACTCGTGCATGTAGCGCTGGGCGAACATCGCCACCCACGAGGCGGGCGTCATGAGGCCGAAGCTGGAGACCCAGCTCATCGCGATGCCCTCGGAGGTCGGCTCGCCGCGGTGAGCACCCGAGCCGAACCGGTGCCCGGAGCGCTCGTTGAAGGCGCGGTAGCAGACCACGGTGTCCGCGACACCGGTCGCGACCGCGATCGACGCCTGCTGGACCGTGGCGCAGGCAGCGCCGCCGCCGTACCCGATCTTGGAGAAGAAGGTGAGATCGCCGAGGCCGGTGGTCTTGGCGACCTCGATCTCGGAGTTCGTCTCCATCGTGAAGGTCGTGAGGCCGTCGACCTCCTGCGGCGTCAGGCCCGCGTCGGCGATGGCAGCGAGGACGGCTTCCCCGGCGAGCTGCAGCTCGGAACGCCCGCTGTTTTTGGAGAACTCGGTGGCGCCGATCCCGACGATCGCGGTCTGCCGGGCGAAGGAGCGGCTCATGCCGAGACCTCGCAGGTGACCGTGGCGATGACGTGGTCGCCGAGGGAGTTGGACCCGCGGACGTCGACGGTGACGAGGCTTCCCTCCACCGCCGTGACCTCTCCGCGCATCGTCATCGTGTCGCCGGCGTAGTTCGGCACGCCGAGGCGCAGCGTAGAGGTCTTGATGACCGTCTGCGGGCCGAAGTAGTCCGTGACGTAGCGCAGGACGTAGCCGTTGCTGGTCAGGATGTTCGTGAAGATGGTCTTGCTGCCCTTGGCCTGCGCGGTGGCGACGTCGTGGTGCACGTCCTGGTAGTCGCGGGTCGCGATGGCAGTGGACACGATGTTGCGCACGCTGGCTTCGAGGACCAGCTCGGGCAGCGTCGTGCCGACCGCGGTCTGGGTCGTGGTCACGCTGTCTCCTCGGTCGGGCGGAACGTCGGGCGGAGCTGACCGCCGGGCACCTTGGTGAAGGCGGCGTGGACGGGCTGTCCGACGTACGTCGCGTCGGGCTTCGCATCGGCCGCCCACTCGCTGACCAGCCGCACGCCCTCCTCCAGCTCGACCAGCAGGACCGTGTGGGGCAGCTCGACACCTGGCAGCTTCGGGTAGTGGTGGGTGACGTGGCTGTAGACGACGCCCTTGCCCGTGGAGACGGTGAAGCCCATGTCGGTGCTGCCGCAGGAGCGGCAGATCGGCTGCGGCGGGTGGTGCAGCTGGCCGCACGCCTGGCAGGTGCCGATGCGCAGCTCGCCCGCCTCGACGCCGTCCCAGAAGAAGGCGCTGTCGCGGCCGATGGCCGGAGTGGGGCGTTCGCCCACGGCGGGCGCAGGTGCGGGCGGCTTGAACTTCAGCAGGCGCATCCGGCCGATGCCGATGATCTCCTGCCCCACGAGGTACTCGTGGCGCACGGTCGTGAAGACCCCTGCGCCGAGCGCAGTCTGCTTCTCGGCGCTGAGGTCCTCGGCGACCGAGCGCACGGAGACGACCTCACCGTGGACGAGTTCGCGGAGGTACTCGTGCTCGTAGTTGACCGCCACAACGCTGGTGTAGCCGGCCTCGTCGAGAAGTCGCATCACCTCGTCGTTGCTCCCGGCGTACTCGGGGCCACGCGGGGCATCCATCGTCCACGTCTGGAGCATCCCGGGAGGCGCGATCAGGTGGCCGCGCGTCGACGTGGCGAAGCTCTCGTCGAGGTACGCCGCGTTCTGGTCCCCCAGCGCCTGGCACCAGTGGTGGACCATCGGCAGGTTGACGGGGTCTCGCCCAACCCGCGCGGGGCCCGGCTCACCGCCGAGATGGGCTCGTGCCTGGTCGAGCAGGGTGGGGCTGTTCGGAACAGCGTCGGACACGTGACTCCCTCGCAACGGATGTCCGGACCGTAACCACGGGCCGTCACCGGGTCAAGAACATGTTCTAGTTTTTGCTCATCTGAGGCTTGTCCAACGGCGAGAACACGTTCTAGTCTTAAGCCATCACCCACCGAGGAGAGCAACATGGCTGAGCCCGTCATCATCGAAGCGGTACGCACCCCCATCGGGAAGCGCAACGGCCAGCTGGCCGGACTGCACGCCACGAAGATCCTCGGGGCTGCGCAGATCGAGGTCATCAAGCGCGCCGGGATCGACGCGAGCGTCGTGGAGCAGGCCATCGGCGGCTGCGTCACGCAGGCCGGTGAGCAGGGATCCAGCGTCACGCGCAACGCCTGGCTCGGCGCGGGGCTGCCCTGGACCACCGGGACGACCACCGTCGACTGCCAGTGCGGCTCGGCCATGCAGGCCAACCACATGATCGAGGGCCTGATCCTGTCCGGCGCGATCGACACGGGCATCGCCTGCGGCGTCGAGGCGATGAGCCGCGTGCCGCTGGGCGCGAACGTCATGAACGGCCCCGGCCGGTCGCACGATGACGACTGGGACCTCGACATGCCCAACCAGTTCGAGGCGGCCGAGCGCATCGCGAAGAACCGGGGCATCTCCCGGACCGACATCGAGGAGCTCGGCGTCCGGTCGCAGGCCCTCGCCAAGGCGGCGTGGGACGCCGGGAAGTTCGACCGCGAGGTCTTCGCGATGGAGGCGCCGACGTACGACGCGGAGGGCAACGTCACCGGCACCCAGATCGTCGACCGCGACGGGGGCCTGCGGGACACCACCATGGAGGGCTTGGCCAAGCTCAAGCCCGTCCTCGAGGGCGGGATCCACACGGCCGGAACGTCGTCGCAGATCTCCGATGGCGCCGCGGCGGTGCTGTGGATGGACCGCGCCAAGGCCGAGGGTCTTGGACTGCGCCCCCGGGCCCGCGTCGTCGCTCGCGTGAACGTCGGCAGCGACCCCTACTACCACCTCGACGGACCGGTCGACGCGACGCGCGAGGTGCTGAAGAAGGCCGGCATGTCCATCAGCGACATCGACCTGTTCGAGTGCAACGAGGCCTTCGCCTCCGTCGTGCTGTCGTGGCAGCGCGTCCACGACATCCCGATGGACAAGATCAACGTGAACGGCGGCGCGCTCGCCATCGGCCACCCCGTCGGCTCCACCGGCAGTCGGCTCATCGTCACCGCCCTGCACGAGCTCGAGCGGACCGACAAGCAGTTCGCGCTCGTGACCATGTGCGCGGGCGGCTCCCTCGCGCCCGCGACCATCATCGAGCGGCTCTAGGTCCCCGACGGCGCCGTGCCCTCGCGGGTGCGGCGCCGTCGTGCTTACTCAGGCCAGGCGCAGCTGGGTCGGGTGGCTCGCCTCCACGACGACCACACCCTGCAGCTCGAGGTGGCGGACGTGCGCCATCGTCTCGGCCAGGGCAGCGCGCAGCATCATCCGTGGCAGCTCGACCCACGGGCGGTTCCACGTCATCGCCTGGCACAGGGCCCACGGAGTCAGGGGCCCTGAGGCCAGCGACTCCTTGATCTCGGCGAACCGCTCGTCGTGGTGGCCGAGCAGCTCGGCGACCCGACCGTCCACGTCGTGGAACCGACCTCGGTGCGCCGGGAGAACCTCCAGCGGCTCCGCTCCGGTCAGGAGCCGCAAGGAGGCGAAGAAGTCGCCGAGCGGGTCACCCTCGGGCAGCTCGAAGCCGTACAGGCCGACGTGCGACGAGATGGTCTTGAGCAGGTGATCGCCGGTGAGCAGCCGTCCGTCGATGCGCAGGCACAGGTGACCGGGGGTGTGACCCGGGGTGTGGAGCAGCTCCACGCGCCGGCCGCCCAGCTCCAGCACGGAGGTGTCCAGTGACCGGTCGGGCAGCTCGGGCACCGGCATGTGGAAGCCCTCCCCTGCGGCCTGCACCTCGTCGACGTCGCACTGCCCTGCTCCGGCCGCGAGCAGCTTCTCGGCCGTGTCCTTCCCGAACACCTCCGGGTCGTCGACCAGGATCTCGCGGTGCCGACGCACCAGCTCGGTGTCGGCGTCGTGCAGGCCGACCCAGCAACCGCTGGCCTCGCGGACCCGGCCGACCAGGCCCAGGTGGTCGGGGTGGTGGTGGGTGACAAGGACGCCCTGCACCTCGGACACGTCGGTCCCGCAGGTCACCAGCCCCGCGGTGAGGTCGGCCCAGGAGGCGTCGTGGTTCCAGCCGGTGTCGACGAGGTAGGGCCCGTCGTCGGACTCGATGAGATAGGTCTGGGTCCAGCCGATCGGGTTGTCAGGGACGACCGTCGGCACGCTCCAGATGCCGGGGGCCACGACGCTCGACAGGCGGCTGGACCTTCGGCACGTAGGGGCGCGGCTCAGGAGGCAACGTCGTCCCACGCCGTGAAGTACTGCGGGTGCGGTCCCATGGTCATGACCTCGAGCAGGCCCCAGCCCTCGCCGTCGTCCTGGTTCGTGGTGAAGCGCGCCAGGTGGTCCACGATCGCTCCGACGATCGGGACGTTCGCCGGGTCGTCGTTGGCGTAGGTGTGCTGCCTGCACGACGAGGTCCTCCCCGTGGTACATCCCGTGCCGCCAGTCGGCGTCGAAGCCGTACCCCGTGCCGCGGGCGAGGTGGACGCGCCGCAGGCACTCCCCCTCCAGCTCCAGTCCGTCGCGGAAGCGGACGGTGGCGCCCGTGACCATGCGGGTGCCAGGCGCGAAGCGGAGCTCGTGCTCCGGCCGACCGAGGTGCTCCACGCGACCGTCCGGGAACAGCCGCACGCCCTCCTCGAGCGCCCGGCGCCCGTGTCCGTCCTCCTGGCACATGTAGACGATCGTGCTGCTCGCGAAGCGCACGACGAAGTAGTTCCAGTAGAAGCCCGTCATCGCGGGCGCCGCGCCCGGCGGCTCGGGCTCGCCCACCGCCCGCACGCCCCAGGACCGGTCCCGGTTGCCCCAGAAGCGGTCAGGGGTCACCTGCACGGTCGCGCCGTCCAGCAGGATCGAGCCGGTCCAGGAGCCGGTCTGCAGGAAGCGCATGGTGTTCATGGTCTGCCGGCCGTACGGCGTCTCCATGGTCATCCGGGGCTCCTCGTAGGCGGGGACGAACCCCTCCCAGGTGACGTCGAGCGCGAAGCCCTCGGTCTCCTCGCAGACGAAGCGCACCTTCTTCAGGCCCTCGATCACCTCGACGCGCAGCGGGCCCACCCGGGTGTCGAGCCGGTCCAGGCCCAGCGGTCGACTCGCCCTGACGACCGACTGCTCGGTGCCGCGGTTGACCACGCAGAAGGCGTCGGTGACGTTCAGGTTGGGGTACTGCCCGAGCCCGAAGATGACGAACAGGTCCTCGTCGCTGCCGTGCAGGTTGAAGTAGCAGCGGTCGTAGAAGTTGCGGTCGGTGGTCCCGACCGTCGCCATGGTCTCGGCGACCTGGTGGATGGGCAGCTCGTCCAGGGGGCTCAGCATCAGGAGGCTTCCTTCTCGTCCAGCATCTTCGCGGTCAGCAGGGTGGGGGCGTTGCTCTGTGCCATGTCGTGGTCCTCCGGGATGAGGCCCCAGTCCTTGAAGATGACCGCCAGCCGGCCCATGATCACGCAGAACCGGAAGCCGGCGAACAGCTCGTAGTAGTCGAACGCCTTGGCCGATCGGCCGCTCCTGCTCTCGAAGCGCTCGATCATCGCCTGCTTGGTCGGGAAGCCGGGAAGGCGCTCGACCCCCATCCCCTCGGCGTGGTGCCGGTCCAGGAACCACGTCCACGCGATGTCCTGGCTCGGCGAGCCGTAGCAGGCCATCTCCCAGTCGACGACGGCGAGCCGCTCACCCTCGGGGCTGTACATCACGTTGCCGACGCGGGAGTCGCCCCAGCAGAAGACACGCCCGTCGTCCTCGGGCTTGTTCGCGGTGAGCCACGCAAAGGCCCGGCGGGCGACCGCAAGCTCCTCGGTCTGCTCGACGCCCGCCATGAAGCGCTCGTAGTAGTCGAGCTGCGCCTCGAGCCCGTCGAGCAGCGGGGGGAGGTCCAAGGTCGCCGGGTCGATCGCGGCGATGTCGGCGATGCTGTCGATCGCTCCCCAGAAGACCTTCTCCTGGACGTCGGGAGATGCCTCCTTGAGCCAACCGTCCATCGTGTACGGCGGGCTGTCCGGAGGGATCAGCCCGTCGACGAAGCCCATGACGAAGAACGGCGCCCCGAGCACGGCCGGGTCGGTCTCGTACCACCGCACCGTCGGCACCGGGACGTTCGTCTGGGCGGCAAGGGTCACCAGGATGTCGTGCTGCGCCTGGAAGGCCGCGTCCGGGAACAGGCTGTAGCCCGTGGGCGCGACGCGGACGACGAGCTTGTCGGTCTTCCCGGCGTACGTCGCGTCGACGATGATGGTCTCGTTGGAGAAGCCGGTCGCGCCAGGACCCGCGAACTCACCGAGCTCGACGTCTGCTCCCACCTTCCCCGCGAGCCACTGCGCCAGTTGCTTGCGGGACTGCTCGATGTCGCGCTGCGCGGGGATCGGCACGGGGACGGCTCCTTTGTCGGTGTGAGGCGAACCTAGAACGTGTTCTCGTCAACGAGCAAGGGTGGCGAGCTCGGCGAGCGCGTCCACCCCCACCGCGTACGGCGTGGAGAGAGCCACGCGGTCGCACCGGGCGAACCGGCGACGCAGCCCCTGCGCCACCTCGGCCGGGCGACCCACCAGCGCGATGGCGTCCACGACCTCGTCGGGAACGGCGGTGGGGAGCGCACCCCAGTCGCCGGCTCGCGTGAGGTCGCGCAGGCGCACCTGCAGGTCCCCCCAGCCGTGCACGTCGAGGACCGGCCGGTAGGCGGGCGTGCTCCCGTAGAACGCGATGAGACCGCGGACCGCGGTGCGGGCGCTGTCCACCTCCTCGTCGGTCAGGCCGACGCCCACGATCGCCTGCCCGATCACCGGGAAGCCCTCGGGGATGTGCGCGAAGGTGATCTCCGCCAGGGAGCGCTCGGAGCAGAAGGGGTGGATCAGCAGGCCGTCGGCGACCTCGACCGCCATCGCCGTCATCTTCGGACCCAGGGCCCCGACGAGGATCGGCGCCGGCGGCGCAGGGCTCGGGACGAACAGGGGCGGGCAGTAGGTGTGCCGCGTCCACCGGCCCTCGAAGGCGAGGGGCTCCCCGGTGGCCCAGGAGTTCTGGATGGCGCGAAGGGCGAGGACCCACTCCCGCAGCTGCCCCACGGGCGACTCCCACGTCGCGCCGAACCGCTCGGTGACGTGCTTCTTGATCTGCGTCCCGAGGCCCAGGCTGAACCGGCCCCCGGACGCCCGCTGCAGGTCCTGGGCTAGGTAGGCCAGGTGCATGGGTGAGCGCGGCAGGGCGATGGCGAGGTTCGTGTACAAGTCGAGGCCGGTCGAGGCGACTGCCGCAGCGCCGAGCGGGAGGAACGGGTCGCCCGGTCCCTCGTAGGTGAAGACCCCGGCCACGCCGGCCTGTTCGAGGTCACGCACCACCGAGGCGATCCCGGCAAGGTCAGCGTCGAGCCGCACATCGATCCGCATGCCAGGACCCTCCCACAAAATGAGAACAGGTTCTAGCCATCACCGGCCTGGGTGCGTTACGTTTTCGACCCGGCGCAACTGGAGGTCACGTGTCCCGCAAGCTCGAGGTCGAGGTCGGCCCGACCTGCATCAGCAGCGGCTACTGCCGCAACTTCGCGCCCGAGGTGTTCGGCACCGGGCCCGACCGCAAGTCCGTCGTGCTGGCGAGCCCGGTCGACGAGAGCCCCGGCCTGCTCGAGGCGTTCGAGAGCTGCCCGGTCGAGGCCATCACCGCCAAGGACGCGGAGAGCGGCGCGGAGGTGTTCCCGTGAGCGCCGAGGTCCAGCACCTGCTGGTCGAGAAGGTCGGCCACACCCTGGTCTGCACCTTCAACCGGCCGGAGGCCAAGAACGCCTTCACCCCGAACATGCTCGGCCGCATGGCCGAGGCCTGGGAGCGGGCGGACGCCGACGACGACGTCCGCGTCGTGATCCTCACGGGGGGCACGGACGTGTTCTGCGCCGGCGCAGACCTCAAGGCGATGTACGCCGCTCCGGACCCGGGCGACGACTACGCCCAGCGGTACAAGGAGGACGCCGGCCTGGCGTGGAAGGCGCTGCTGCGCCACTACCGCCTCACCAAGCCGCTGATCGCCGCCGTCGAGGGACCGGCGATCGCGGGTGGCACCGAGATCCTCCAGGCGACCGACATCCGCGTCGCCGGTGAGAGCGCGACCTTCGGCGTGGCGGAGGTCCGTCGTGGCCTGTTCCCGCTCGGCGGCTCGACCGTCCGCCTGCGCCGCCAGATCCCGTACACGCTGGCTGCCGAGATGCTGCTGACCGGCAAGACGATCACCGCCCAGGAGGCGTTGACCTACGGACTCATCGGCCATGTCGTGCCGAACGGCGAGGCCCTGAAGAAGGCGCACGAGATCGCCGACGCCATCGCCGAGAACGGCCCGTTCGCGGTGCGCTCGGTGCTGCGTTCTTTGCGCGAGACCGAGGGCCTGCCGGAGGACGAGGCGCTGAAGGTCGAGCTCGAGATCGGCATGCACGTGTTCGCCACCGCGGACGCCAAGGAGGGCCCGCGCGCCTTTGCCGAGAAGCGCAAGCCGAACTTCACCGGGAAGTAGCCGACGTGCAGCCGGAGCGGGTCAGCACCCGGCTGACCGACGACGCCGACGTGCTCGCCGACGCTGTCCGCCGCCTGGTCGAGGTGACCGTGCGCACCCAGTCGCCCGAGGTGCTGGCTGCTGCGGCTCTCGTGGACCAGGCGACCTCGTTGCTCGGGGGCGCGTTGCGGGAGGGGCCGTGGGTCCCTGACCGCCACGACCCCCGCCCCTCGCCGTACAACGCGGTGGTGGGGACGGGCAACCCGCTGGCCGCGCCGGTCATCCTGACGGAGCAGACAGCCGAGGGGGTCACCGCCACCGTGCGGTTCGGCAGCGCCTACGAAGGCGCCCCCGGGCTGGTCCACGGCGGCGTCCTCGCCCTGGTCATGGATCAGCTGTTCGGCGAGGCAGCGATCGCCGCGGGGGTGGGAGGAATGACCGTGCAGCTCGAACTGCGCTACGCCGCCCCGACCCCCGTGCACGCCGACCTGGACTTCGAGGCGCACGTCGAGGAGTCCGACGCCCGGCTGGTGCGGCTCGCGGGGACGATCCGCGTCGGAGGGGCCACGTCGGTGACGGCGACGGCGACGTTCTTCCGCATCACCGAGGCGCACGCCCGGCGGCTGTTCCCGCACCTGGTCTCCCCGTGACCACCCCGGCCCCCGACGCGAAGTGGGGCCGCTACGGCAAGCGGCCGCTGGTCGTGCTGTGCCTGGTCGGGCTCGTGGACGCGATCGACCGCGGCATCCTGCCGGCCGTCATCGAACCGGTGCAGCGCGAACTCGGGTTCAGCGACTTCCAGAGCGGCCTGCTCTACACGGCGCTGATCGTCGCTGCGCTGCTGGTGGCGATCCCCGGCGGGGCCCTCGCCGACCGGACGGACCGTCGGTCGCTGATCCGCGGCGTCCTGGTCCTGTGGGCGGTGGCCACGACGCTTGCCGGCCTGGTCCAGAGCTACTGGCAGCTGCTCACCGTCCGGGCCGCGCTGGGTGTCGGCGACTCCTTGAACGACCCGGCGGCGCAGTCGCTGGTCGCCGACTACTACCCACCAGAGATCCGCGGGCGCGCGTATGCCTGGCAGCGGGTCGTGCCCACCGTCGGGGTCGGACTCGGCACGGTCATCGGGGGTGGCCTGCTGGCGCTGTTCGGCTGGCGCATCGCCATCATCGCGGTGGGCGTCCCCGGCATCCTGGTCGCCCTGCTCGTGAAGGGGCTACCGCTGCCACCTCGCGGCGAGGCCGACGCCGTTCCCGTCCTGGCCGGAAGTCCCTTGACCACCCGTCAGTCGGTCGCCGCTGTGCTCCGGGTCCCGTCGCTGCGCGCCCTGCTGCTCGCGGTGGCCTTCATCAACGGGGTGCTCAGCGCGCTGGGCTTCTGGGGGATCGCCTACCACGTCAGGGCTTCGGGGATGTCGGAGGCGTCGGCGCCCGCCATCGCCGGCAGCGTCATCCTGTTCGGCGCCATCCTCGGCGGGATCGGTGGCGGTATTGCCACGGACAAGCTCCGCGGTCGCTTCGACGGCGGGCTCATGCTGCTCGCCTCGATCGTCACGGCTGTCGGGACCGTCCTGCTGTTCATCAGCTTCCTCGACGGCATCCCGGTCTACACGATGCGGTTGCCTCTCCAACTCGTCGGCGTTGCCCTGGTCGTGTCGTCCCTCCCGCCGATCACGGTGATCGGTGCGGAGGTCGTACCGGCCACGCTGAGGGGGACGTCCTTCGGCGTCACCAAGCTCTGCGCCAACGTCCTCGGCGCGATCTTCCCCCCCGCCATCGGGCTCATCGCCGACGCCCACCAGGTCACGATCTCCACCGGCGCCGTCAAGGGCGACCTGGGGCTGGCGTTCCGCCTCACGATGGGCGTCGTGCTGATCGGCTCGGCGCTGCTGTTCTACGGGCGCCGTCACCTGGACGACGACGTCCGACGCGCCCTCGAGGTCACCGCTGACGCCTCCGGTTGACGCAGGCCATGAGCCTTGGTCTACTAGAACACGTTCTACCGACCGCCTCCTGGAGGAGCCCGCGTGTACGTCGACTACACCCCCAGCCAGCACGAGCTGCGCGATGAGCTGCGCTCGTACTTCGCGACCCTGATGACCCCCGCGGTCAAGGAGGCCATCGCGCAGGAGCCGACGGGCGGCGCCACCGCCCGCGAGATCCGGCAGAAGATGGGCGCGGACGGCTGGCTCGGCCTCGGCTGGCCCAAGGAGTACGGCGGTCAGGGCCGGTCGGTCCTCGACCAGTTCGTGTTCTTCGACGAGGCCACCCGCGCCAACGCGCCCGTCCCGATGATCGCCCTCAACACCGTCGGTCCGACGCTGATGGCGCACGGCTCGCAGGAGCAGAAGGACCGCTTCCTCCCGCAGATCCTGGCCGGCTCGCTCGACGTCGCCATCGGCTACACCGAGCCCGGCAGCGGCACCGACCTGGCATCGCTGCGCACCCGCGCCGACCGGGTCGGCGACGAGTTCGTCGTCAACGGCAACAAGGTCTACACGACAGCCGGGCTGACAGCGGAGTACATCTGGCTGGCTGCGCGCACGAACCAGGACGCGGCGAAGCACAAGGGCATCACGATCATGCTGGTGGACACCAAGAGCTCGGGGTTCTCCGCCACGCCCATCGTCACCGTCGGCGGCGAGGTCACCTCCGCGACGTACTACGAGGACGTGCACGTGCCCGCGAGCATGGTGGTCGGCGAGGTGGACGCCGGGTGGCGGCTGATCACCAGCCAGCTCAACCACGAGCGCGTGGCACTCGCGGCGATGGGCGGTCGCTCGCTCGAGCTCTTCGAGTCGGTCCGCACCTGGGCCACGGAGCAGGTCACCCCCGACGGGACGCGGCTGATCGACGTCCCCTGGGTGCGCCAAGCGCTCGCTCGGGTGTACGCGAAGTTCGAGGCGCTGAAGCTGCTGAACTGGCGCATGGCGTGGAAGACCGAGATGGGCACCCTGACTCCGGCTGATGCCAGCAGCGGCAAGGTCTTCGGCTCCGAGGCCGACATCGAGTGCTACAAGCTGCTGCTCGAGGTCCTCGGTCGGGCCGGCTTCGTGCAGAAGGGCTCACCGACCGCCGAGCTCGCCGGCGTCGTCGAGAAGGCCTTCCGTGGCGCACCCGTCCGCACCTTCGGGGGCGGTTCCAACGAGGTGCAGCGCGAGATCCTCGCCCAGACGGCCCTCGGCCTTCCCCGAACCAAGCGCTAGGAGACGACCGTGGACTTCACCCCGACCGAAGAGCAGCAGGCCGTTCAGGGCCTGGCCGCACAGCTGTTCGCGACCGCCACCCACCCGGGCCTGGGCGTCGAGGGATTCGACAAGGAGCTCTGGGCCCGCCTCGCCGACTCCGGGCTGCTGGGGCTCTCCGTGTCCGAGGACCTCGGCGGCGGCGGGCTGCCGCTCGCGGTCGCTGCCGTGATCGCGGAGGAGTGCGGCCGCGCTGCCGGCCGGGTACCGGTCGTACCCGTGCTCGCTGCCGCGCCGCTCCTCATCGACGCCGCGCTTCTCGAGGGTGTCCTGGCCGGCACCACCCTCGTCGTCCCGGCCCTTGCTGCCGACGGCTGGGGCGCCGGCGTCACCGCGACCCCGGACGGCGACGGCTGGGCGCTGAGCGGCCACCAGATCGCCGTGGCCTGGGCGCGCGAGGCGGCGTACGCCGTCGTCGCCGTCCGCACCCCTGACGACCAGGCCCTGGTGCTGCTGGACCTCGCCTCCGACGGCGTGACCCTGCAGGACGAGGTGGTCAGCTCGTTCGAGCCCCACGCCAGCATCTCCCTCGACGGCGCCCCGGCCACCACGCTCGTCGTCGGTGCGGCCGCTGTGGAGCGCGCGTTGGCGTCCCACACCCTCCTGCAGTGCGCCTTCGCCGTGGGTGTGGCCGAGCAGTCCCTCGCGATCACCGCCAAGCACGTGTCGACCCGGGAGCAGTTCGGCAAGCCGCTCGCGACCTTCCAGACCATCACCTACCAGGTCGCGGACTGCTGGATCGACGTCGAGGCCATGCGACTGACCATGCAGCAGGCAGTGTGGCGCCTCGACGAGGGCGTCCCGGCCGCCGAGCAGACCGCCATCGCGGCCTTCTGGGGCGCGGAGGGCGTGCAGCGCGTGACCAGCAAGGCGGTTCACCTGCACGGTGGTCTCGGCGTGGACGTGAGCTACGAGCTGCACAAGTGGTTCCTGCTCGGCAAGGTCGTCGAGCTGAGCCTCGGCGGGGCCACCCGCTCCTTGGAAGGGCTCGGCGCGCTGCTGGCGGCCCGGTGACCTTCGAGCGCTGGTTCCCGAGCGACCCGGAGCCCTCCGAACGGCGGCTGCGCAAGCACGCCCTCGCCGAGGAGCTGCGCGGTCTCGTCGCTGACCTGGTCATGCTCGACGTCGAGACCTCGGAGGAGGCTGGCCTGGCCGAGCTCGAGGAGCGGGTCTGCGCGGCCCGCAAGGCGATCTCGGTGCTGCCCGACGTCCGTGCGGTCGGTCTGCACGGCTCGCCGCACGACGCCTCGTTGTTCGAGCGCTCCCCGCTGTCGGGTCGGTCCAACCCGCTGGCCGCGCCCCTCGTCCTCGAGTTCGTCGGGAAGCTGACCTTCGGGAAGGCGACCTACGGGGAGGCCTACGAGGGGCCCCCCGGCCTGGTCCACGGGGGCTATGTGATCTCCGCGTTCGACGACCTGCTCGGTGTCGCGCAGGCGGCGTCCGGGATCGCCGGCTACACCGGAACGCTCACGGTCAAGCTGCTGGCCGGCACCCCCTTGCACCGGGAGGTCTCCTACGAGGCAGGGGTCTCGGAGGTCAGTGGTCGCAAGGTGATCGCGTGGGGCACCGCCTCGCTCGACGGCGCCGTGCTGGCCGAGGCCACCGGCGTCTTCATCCAGCCCCGTGGCGGCCACGCGGGCCTGATCAAGCGCGGCCTGTCGGACGGACCTCCGCCCACCTGACTCAGAGCCGCAAGGTCGACGGTCGCCAGACCAGGAACGCCAGCGGGGTCGCGATGATGATGACGCCCGAGCCGGCGATGACGGCGCCGACGCCGAACGTCTCCGCCAGCCCTCCCCCGGCCAGCGTCCCCGCGATGTTCGCGCCCCACGTCAGCATCAGCGTCCCCATGACCCGACCGTGGTAGGCCGGGTCGGTGATCCGCAGGAGCAGCGTGCGCATGAGGACCTGCTGCAGGCCGTTGCCCGCACCGGCCAGCACGAGGGCGAGGGCGGCGACGGTCGTCGACCCCGTGAGCCCGTAGACGATCACCCCGGTCCCCCAGGCGATCGTCGCGCCGTAGAACAGCGCCCCCTCGTGCCGGGGGCTCCCTGAGCGGATCGCGAGCAGGATCGACGGCGGCACACTGCCCAGCCCCACGGCCGCCGAGAGCACCGCGAGCTGCACCGGTCCCCCGCCCAGGACGTCCTTGTTGACGCTGGGCAGCAGCGCGATGTGGATCCAGCCGACCACGCCGGTGAGGATG
Organism: uncultured Actinomycetota bacterium; assembly: GCA_963760125.1. Lineage (GTDB taxonomy): Bacteria > Actinomycetota > Actinomycetes > Mycobacteriales > SCTD01 > RYN-111. The sequence continues at coordinate 164,343 of CAVXBV010000008.1, forward strand.
CCGACACCCGCCACGACGAACGCGTCACGGTGCTGACGGAGGTAGCGCAGCCCGTCGACGAGCTCGGCGACCGGCCGGCCGGGCGCCCGGGTCGGCGCGCCAGATGCTTTGATGCGCAAGAAGACCAGAACGCACACCGCGTTGGCGACGGCGAAGAACAGGTAGCCGGCGCTCTGGCCGAAAGCGGCGATGAGACTGCCCGCGATCAGCGGGCCGAGGACGCGGGACACGCCCCCTTGCACCGATCCCAGGGCGGTCGCGCCCGCGACCTGGTCGGGGCGCACCACCTGGGTGATGTAGGCCTGCCGGGGCGCGACGTCGAGCACCACGGTGACCCCCGTGAGGAAGCACAGCACCAGCAACCCGACGTATCCCAGGGTGCCGCTGAAGGTCAGCGCAGCGAGGACGAGGGCGACCACAGCCGAGGCGCCGCGGCACGCCATGACCGTGGAGCGTCGGTCCCGCCGGTCCGCGAGGACCCCCGACGGCAGCGCGAACAGGAACATCGGGGTGAAGTAGGCCACCGAGACCAGCGACACGAGGAACGGCGAGTCCGTCAGGATCTTCGCGGAGTAGCCCATCGAGACGAGGAACGCCCAGATGCCCAGGCCGAAGGACGTCGAGCCCAGCCAGTAGTTGCGGTAGTCGGGCGTCGAGAGCAGCTCAACGGCGAGCACGCGCTCCTTGCCCGCCTCGAGGGCGAGCAGGTCGGGCGCTGGGGTGGTCACGGGGCTCCCTGTCGCGGCACCTCTTGCAGACGTCCTGCCGGAGGCAGAGGAGAACAGGTTCTAGCACTCCGGCCTCTGGCGCAACGGGTAGAACGTGTTCCATACTGAGGAGGTCGGGCCCCGAGAGCCCGCGGACGGAGGCACAGACAGCGTGGAGACTCGCGAGCACGTCTACATCGGCGGGGAGTTCGTCCCCAGCACGGGCACCGGGACCATCGAGGTCGTCAACCCGCACACCGAGCAGGTGATCGCGCGTGTCCCCGACGGCACCGAGGGCGACATGGACCGGGCCGTGGCCGCCGCCCGCCAGGCCTTCGACGGCCCGTGGGCCGACACCACACCGGCTCAGCGCGCGGAGTACCTCACGAAGCTCTCGCAGCTGATCCAGAGCCGCATGGACCACTGGGCCGGCACCATCAGCAGCGAGATGGGCTCGCCGTTCTCGTTCAGCCAGATGGGCCAGGTGTTCGCGAGCACGATGGTGCTCGACTACTACGCCGGCCTCGCGAGCTCCTTCAACTTCGAGGAGGTCCGCACCGGCGTCATGGGTCCTGCCCTCGTCCGCCGCGAGGCCGTCGGTGTGGTCGCCGCCATCGTGCCGTGGAACGTCCCGCTCTTCACCACGGTCCTCAAGCTCGGGCCCGCCCTGCTGGCCGGTTGCACGGTCGTGCTGAAGCCCTCTCCCGAGACGCCGCTCGACGCCTACCTGCTCGCTGAGGCGTGCGAGGAGATCGGGCTGCCGAAGGGCGTCCTGAACATCGTCGTCGCCGGGCGCGAGGTCGGCGCTTACCTCGTCGCTCACCCGGGCGTCGACAAGGTCGGCTTCACGGGCTCCACCGCCGCCGGCAAGGCGATCGCCCAGTCCGCAGGCGCCTCGCTCAAGCGCGTCACGCTCGAGCTCGGGGGCAAGAGCGCCTCGATCTTCCTGCCCGACGCCGACCTGGCGCTCGCCGTGCCGGCGGCCCTGGGGTCCGGCTTCATGAACAACGGCCAGGCCTGCGTCGCGCAGACCCGCATCCTCGTCAGCCGGGACCGCTACTCCGAGACCGTCGACGCGCTGGCGGAGTGGACCGCCTCGCAGGTCGTCGGCGACCCCATGGACCCGGCCACCCAGATCGGCCCGCTGGTCCACGCTGCGCAGCGCGCCCGCGCGGAGCACTACATCGCCATCGCGCAGAAGGAAGGCGGGAAGATCGCCGTCGGCGGTGGCCGGCCCTCGTCGCAGAGCACCGGGTGGTACGTCGAGCCGACCCTGGTGATCGACGTCGAGGCCAAGCACACGATCGCCCAGGAGGAGGTCTTCGGGCCCGTCGTGAGCGTCCTCGCCTACGACTCGGTGGACGACGCCATACGCATCGCGAACGACAGCGACTTCGGCCTGTCCGGCTCGGTGTTCACCGCAGACGTCGCCGCCGGCGTGGACATCGCCCGCAAGGTCCGCACCGGCACCTACACGGTGAACTCCTTCGCGCTGGAGTTCGCCGCTCCGTTCGGTGGCTACAAGCAGAGCGGGGTCGGACGCGAGCTCGGCGTCGAGGGCCTGCAGGCTTACCTCGAGAGCAAGAGCATCTCGCTCCCCGCAGGAACGGTCGTCCCCGGCGTCCCGATCGTCTGACCCACCCCCGTCCACGACGCCCGCCCTGACCTGTCCGGGCGGGCGTCGTGCTCTTCCCGAAGGGCACCACCCATGACTGCTGAGACCACCACCGACGAGGTCCTCTCGGGCGTCGACCTCACCGGACGCACCGCCTTCGTGACGGGTGCTTCTGCCGGCCTGGGGGTCGAGACCGTCCGCGCCCTGCAGTCGGTCGGCTGCGAGGTCGTCGGCGGCGTCCGCGACCTCGACAAGGGCCACGCCGCCCTGACCGCGGCCGGGGCCGACTGCGACCTGATCCCCCTCGACCTCGCTGATCTCGACAGCGTGCGAGCGGCGGCCGTCCAGGCCGCCGAGCGCCTGCCGCGCATCGACCTGCTCATCAACAACGCCGGTGTCATGGCCACCCCGTTGCTGCGCACCGCCCAGGGCTTCGAGCTCCAGCTCGGCACGAACCACCTCGGGCACTTCGTCCTCACCAACGCCCTGCTGCCCCAGCTCGTGGCGGGGTCCCGCATCATCAACCTCTCCAGCCGCGGCCACGTCCGCAGCGGGATGCGCTGGAAGGACCCGCACTTCCTCGACGCGTCGAGGTATGAGAAGTGGAAGGCGTACGGCCAGAGCAAGACCGCGAACATCTTGTTCACCGTCGAGCTCGAGAGGCGCCTGGCGGACCAAGGCATCCACGCCTACGCCCTGCACCCCGGGGTCATCCTCACCGAGCTCGGACGGCACCTCACCCCCGAGGACGGAGCGTCCCTCGCCACCAGGCTCCCGGTCTTCAAGACGATCCCCCAAGGCGCCGCGACCACGGTGTACGCCGCGACAGCCCCCGACCTGCCCGGCGGGAGCTACCTCGAGGACTGCCACGTCGCGGGTCCGGTCAACGAGGACTTCAGCGAAGGTGTCTGCGACTGGGCCACCGACCCTGCGGAGGCTGCCCGGCTCTGGGACTGGTCGCTCGAGCAGACCACCTGATCCACCGTCGCTGATCTCTTTGGCACGTCGTCGATCGGGTAGGGCACCCCTTGTGGAACACCCCTCGGGAGCCCAGCACGTCCTTCGACACGGCAACGCCGAGGCCGTCGTCACCGAGGTGGGTGGCGGCCTCCGCGTCTTCCGGGTGGGTGACGTCGACGTGCTGGAGCCGTACCCGCTCGACGCGATGTGCGACGGCGCGCACGGGCAGACGCTCCTCCCCTGGCCCAACCGCGTCGCGGACGGCACGTGGTCCTGGGACGGCGAGAGCCACCAGCTCCCCCTGACCGAACCCGATCGGCGTACGGCGATCCACGGCCTCACCAGATGGGCGAACTGGACCCTCGAGGAGCGCACCGCCACCTCGGCCGTCCTGGCCCACGTCCTGCACCCGCAGACCGGTTGGCCGTTCTCGCTGGCCTGTCGACTGACCTACGTCCTGGACGACGAGGGGCTGTCGGTCGGCACGACCGTGACCAACCTCAGCGCGTGCGACGCGCCGGTCGCGGCCGGGGCCCATCCCTACCTGTCCGCGGGCGGAGCCCGGGTGGACGACTGCCGGCTCACCGTCCCCGGTCGGGTGCACCTGCCGACGGACGAGCGCGGGATCCCGGTCGAGCGGTTGCCCGTCGACAGCACCGATCGGGACTTCCGGACCGCCCGCGAGCTCGGAGACCTCCAGGTCGACGAGACGTACACCGACCTGACCCGGACGGGCGACCGGGCCGTCGTCACGCTCGACCGGCCGGACGGCCGCTCGGTGCAGCTGTGGGCAGGTCCCGGCTACCCCTACCTCGAGGTGTTCACCGGCGACACGCTGGCGCCCTCACGGCGGCGGACCGGCCTCGGCGTCGAGCCCATGACCGCACCCCCCAACGCTTTGCAGACCGGCGAGGACCTCGTTCGGCTGGCTCCCGGCGACACGCTCACCCTGCAGTGGGGCGCCCGACTGGCCTGATCGGCGGCGCGCGGCCGTCCGGCAGCGGCGTGACCGATGGTCAGCCGGTGCCCGGTGCCTGCTGCTCGGCCTCCGCCCGTCCCGGGCGCCACCCGTGGAAGCGCAGCGTGGACGGGAGCAGCAGCACCAGCAGCACGAGGACGCCGGTACCCGCGCTGCCGCTCACGACCAGGCTCCCGACCACGCTCGTCGTCGCGAGAACGAGCAGGACGACCCAGACCAGCCGGCTCGGGAGGACCGTCATCCGACCGGCGAGCACCAGGAACGCACCGAGTGCGGCCATGCTCCCGCGCGAGTCGAGCGTGCCCGCACTCGTGGTCAGCGAGCCGTCGGCCGAGCCCGTCAGCGTGCTCATCAGCAGCGCGAGCCCGGCGACGGACAGCAGCACGGCCACCACCCTGAGCGGCGCCGGTGCCGGCGGCGCTGGGCGACGACCCCCGCGGAGCTCGAGAAGCCAGAGGGGACGAAAGCGCCGGCGCGCGAGCGGCTCCGGGCTCGCCGGCAGCGTCACGTCAGTCGGCGTCGGGGTTGGGCGGCAGCCCCGCCGTCCGCGCGGTGTCGATCTCGATCGGGCCGCTCTTCATGGAGCCACCGGGGGCACCGAGCGGAGCGTCGCGGCCGGGCAGCGGCTCGTAGAAGAACGCCTTGTTGTCGTCCTTGTCCGCCGCCTTCTCCTCCGGGACCGTGCGGTCCGGGTAGATGGCGTCGACGGGGCACACCGGCTCGCAGGCGCCGCAGTCGATGCACTCCTTGGGCTGGATGTAGAGCTTGCGGTCGCCTTCGTAGATGCAGTCGACCGGGCACTCCTCGATGCACGACATGTCCTTGATGTCGACACAGGAGGAGGTGATCACGTACGTCACGCCTGAGCGCCTTCCGTCGAGTGGCCCGGGAACACCGTGGCCCCTGGGTCGATCACGGTAGCGGCGTTGTTCACCGCCGTCGCAGCCTCCCCGAAGCCCACCGAGATCAGGCGGACCTTGCCCGGGTACTCCGTGATGTCGCCGGCGGCGAACACGCGGGGGAGGTTGGTCGCCATGGTGGTGTCGACCAGAATGTGACGCTCAGCGGTCGCGAGGCCCCAGGCCTCCAGCGGGGTGATGTCCGCGGTGAACCCGAGCGCGGCGACGATCGCGTCGCACGGGATCTCGCGGACCTCCTTGGTCTTCGGGTCGCGCACCGTGATGGAGGTCAGGTGCTCGCCGCCCTGGATGGATACCGGGGCGTACGGCGTCAGCACCTCGATGGCGGACGCGCGCATCAGGTTCACCGAGTGGGAGTGGGCGCGGAACTCCTCCCGCCGGTGCACCAGCGTCACGGACTCGGCGACGCCCTCGAGGCCGAGGGCCCAGTCGACGGCGCTGTCGCCGCCGCCGACGATGACGACGTGCTTGCCGGCGTACGGCAGGTAGGTGGGAACGATGTACTCCAGGCCCTTGCCCACCCAGGCGTCGCCACCCGGGAGTGGCCGGGGGGTGAACGTCCCGATGCCGCCGGTGACGACCACGGCCTTCGCGGCGACCGTCGCGCCCGACTCGAGGGTGATGAGGGCATGATCACCCTTGTCGGCGTAACCGACCGCCTGGTGGCCGAGCAGGTAGTGCGGGTGGAACGGAGCGACCTGCTTGACGAGGTTCTCCACCAGCTCCTTGCCCTTGACTGCGGGAAAGCCGGCGATGTCGAAGATCAGCTTCTCGGGGTAGAGCGCCGTGACCTGGCCCCCGGCCTCGGACAGCGAGTCAACGATCCCCACCGACAGGCCCCGGAACCCGGCGTAGTAGGCGCCGTACAGCCCCGCAGGACCTGCGCCCACGACCAGCAGATCTACCTCGACGTCCGCCACGTTCTCCCCTGTCCTCAGAACAAGAACATGTTACAGAGCGGGTCCGGACAGGGCTTGGAGGGCGGCCCCGACGAGCACGCGGACCCCGACAGCGAGGCACCGCTCGTCGACGTCGAAACCGCCCTGATGCAGGTCCAGCGGGACGTCGGCACCCGGCATGCGGACCCCCAGTCGCGCCATCGCGCCCGGCACGTGGTCGAGGTACCAGGCGAAGTCCTCACCGCCGAGGGACTGGACGGTGGGCAGTCCCGCCTCGGGACCGAGGTCGCGCTGCACCACCTGCGCCAGCACCGCGGTCATGAGGGGGTCGTTCACGACCGGGGGCACGCCCCGCTGGTAGGTCACCTCCGCGACCGCACCCAGCGGACCGACCAGCTCCGGGACGAGTCGTTCGACGAGCTCGGGCAGCAGCGCCCAGGCGTCCTTGTCCAGGGCGCGGACCGTCCCGCTCAGCACACCTCGACGGGGGATCGCGTTAGCCGCCGCCCCCGCGGCCACGTGCCCCCAGACCAGGCACACGCCGGCGCGCGGGTCGACCAGTCGCGACAGCGCGGCAGGCAGCCCGGTCGCGAGCGTGGCGAGGGCGTGGACCAGGTCGACGGTGTTCTGCGGCCGTGAGGTGTGGCCCCCCGGCCCGCTCAGCCGCACCTCCAGCAGGTCCGCGGCCGAGGTCAGGGGTCCGGTGCGCAAGCCGACCTGCCCGACGTCGAGGGAGGGGTCGCAGTGCAGGGCGAAGACGGCGGACGCCCCCGCCAGCCACCCCTGCTCCAGCACCGCGAGCGCTCCGCCCGGCATGAGCTCCTCGGCCGGCTGGAACACCAGCCGGACCCGGCCCGGCAGCTCCCGCTCGGCCAACGCCAGCCCGGCGCCGAGCACGACGGCGGTGTGCACGTCGTGACCACAGGCGTGGCTCGCGCCGACGACTCGGGAGCGGTAGGCCACGTCCTTGGCGTCCTCGATCGGCAGAGCGTCGAGGTCAGCCCGGAGCACGACGGTCCGGCCGACGTCCGGCCCGAGGTCGCACACCAGTCCGGTGCCCCCGGCCAAAACCGTGGGGGAGAGCCCGGCTGCCCGCAGCCGGTCCGCGACCACCGCTGTCGTGCGGCTCTCCTGCCAGCCCAGCTCGGGGTGAGCGTGCAGGTCCCGCCGTACGGCGATCAGGTCGGCCTCGTGCCGAGCGAGCCAGTCGTCGGCGGGCGAGGTCACAGCGGCCGGCCCGCGACGAACTCCTCGAGCAGGCTGTCGACGACAGCGGTCAGGTCACCGTCGTGGGCGTGGGCAACGGCCCGCTGGCGCTCGCTGGACGAGCCGCGGGACACGAGGTCCGGCACCCGCGCCAGCTCCTCGACGCACCCCAGCCGCTCCGCGGCAGGCGCCAGCTCGGCGGCGAGCTCAACGAGCGCCTCCCGGACGGGCACCTGGCTGTCGTCCTCGCGGATGATGACGGCGTCGAGGCCGTACCTCGCTGCGCGCCACTTGTTCTCCCGCACCACCCATCCTCGCGGTGTCGGCAGCGTGTAGCCCCGGTCGATCTCGCGGTCCATCGTGTCGACCAGGCACTGCGACAGCGCGGCGACGGCGCCGACCTCGTACATCGTGGGGAGGCCGTCGCAGATCCGCAGCTCGACGGTGCCGAAGTCCGGGTGCGGCCGGATGTCCCACCAGACCTCCTTGATGGACCTGATCGTGCCCGTGCTGATGAGCGTCTCCATGTAGGCCTCGAAGGCCGGCCAGTCCGGCAGCGAAAAAGGCAGCCCGGCCGTCGGGAGCGCCTCGAACACCTTGGAGCGGGACGACGCCAGGCCGGTGTCGATGCCCAGCCAGTACGGCGAGGAGGACGACAGGGCCAAGAAGTGCGGGACGTACGCCGTCAGGGCGTTGACGATCGGCATCGCCTTCTCGGGCGAGCGCACGCCGACGTGGACGTGGACACCGAAGATCTGCAGTCGCCGAGCCAGCCACTGCATGTCCTCGATGAGCTGGGCGTAGCGAGGGTCAGGGCTCACCGTCTGGGTGTTCCAGTGGGTGATCGGGTGGGTGCCGGCCCCCATGAGGGCCAATCCGCGTCGCTCGAGCAGCGGCCGGACGGCATCCAGGCTCCCCTGCAGGTCCGCGGTCGCCTCCTTGACGCTGGAGCACACCCCGGTGATGACCTCCAGGGTCGACTCCAGCAGCTCGTGCTTGACCGTCGGGTGCTCCGCGTCGGGGGACAGCTCAGCGAGCACCCCGCCGGCACCCGAGGTGAGCGCGCGTGTCTCCGGCGAGACGAGCATCAGCTCCCACTCGATGCCGAGGCTGGACGTGGGCGAGGAAGCGAAGGGGATCTCCACTCCCGCGACCTACCCCGACGGCACCTCGGCAAGCAGGCGGACGTGATCGGAGTAGACCCCGTCGACGCCGCGGCGCAGCGCCAGCCGCAGGCCGAGGCGGTTGTTGACGTCCCATGCGAACGCCTTGAGACCGGCGTCGTGCACGACGCCCACCAGCCGCGCCGACCACCGGCCGTGCCGCAGGTTGACGGCGTCGATGCCCGTCCCCCGCAACCGCTGCACCGCGGCGGTCGGGTGGAAGAGCGCCTCGCGCCACCGGAGGTCGCAGACCAGCCGGACGTCGGGGTCCAGCGCGCGCCACCGGGCGCACGAGCCGGCGCCGCCGCACAGCCACAACCGGGTCACGTCGAACCCGGCCTCGCGGCAGACCTCCAGCGTGGCCTCGGCCGCGTCCGGCCCCTTCATGTCCAGCGACAGGTCGAAGTCCGTGCCGCACGCCTCGAACAGCGCGAGCAGCGAGAGAGGCGGCTCCGCCAGCCGGGCGGGCGAGCCGTGGCTCAGCACCGGTTCGCCCGCGGCGTCGATCCACACGTCGGACTCGAGACCGGTCGCGCCGAAGGCGAGGGCCTTGCGGAAGGCTTCGAGGGAGTTCTCCGGGGCGTCGGCCATCCCGCCCCGGTGGGCGAAGCCGAGGACCCTGGGCCTGCGGCTCGTCGTCATCGGTCGACTCTAGAAGAACTCCTGCGGGGAGTAGACGCCCCAGACCTCGCGGAGGGCGTTGCTCACCTCGCCGACCGTGGCGAGCGCCCGCAGGGCGTCCTTGACCGGGTACAGCACGTTGTCGCTGCCCTCCGCCGCCTTCTTCACCGCGAGGAGGGCTGCGTCGACGGCCGCCTGGTCGCGGCGGGCGCGGAGGTCGGTGAGGCGCTGGCGCTGGTCCACCTCGATCTGCGGGTCGACGCGCAGCGGGTCGTACTTCTCCTCGGTCTGGGCCTGGAACTTGTTGAGCCCCACGACGATCCGCTCGCCGCTGTCGATCCCGAGAGCGACCTGGTAGGCGGACTTCTCGATCTCGCTCTTCTGGAAGCCGACCTCGATCGCGGCGACGGCCCCGCCGAGCTCCTCGACCTTGGCCATGAGCTCCCGGGCGCCCCTCTCGACCTCGTCGGTCATCGCCTCCACGACGTACGAGCCGGCGAAGGGGTCGACGGTGGCGGTGACGTCGGTCTCGTACGCCAGGACCTGCTGGGTCCGCAGCGCCAGGGTGGCCGCCTTCACCGTCGGCAGGGCGATGGCCTCGTCGAAGGAGTTCGTGTGCAGCGACTGGGTCCCGCCGAGGACCGCCGCGAGGCCCTGGATCGCGACGCGCACGAGGTTGACCTCGGGCTGCTGCGCGGTGAGCTGGACCCCGGCGGTCTGGGTGTGGAAGCGCAGCATCAGCGACTTCGGGTCCTTGGCGCCGAACTCCTCGCGCATCACCTGGGCCCAGATGCGGCGGGCCGCGCGGAACTTCGCGACCTCCTCGAGCAGCGTCGTGCGGGACACGAAGAAGAAGGCCAGGCGCGGGGCGAAGTCGTCGACGTCCTGCCCGCTCTCGACGGCCGCCCGGACGTACTCGATCCCGTCCGAGAGGGTGAAGGCGATCTCCTGCGTGGGCGTCGCCCCGGCCTCGGCCATGTGGTAGCCGGAGATGGAGATGGTGTTCCACTTGGGGATCTCGGCGCGGCAGTACTCGAAGATGTTGGTGATGAGCCGCAGCGACTGCTTCGGGGGGTAGATGTAGGTCCCGCGAGCGATGTACTCCTTGAGCACGTCGTTCTGGATCGTCCCCGTGATCGCCGACCCGGGGATGCCGTTCTCCTCCGCGACGAGCTGGTACATCAGCAGCAGGATCGCGGCGGGGGCGTTGATGGTCATCGACGTGCTGACCTGGTCCAGCGGGATCTGGTCGAACAGCACCCGCATGTCCTCGAGGCTGTCGATGGCGACGCCGACCTTGCCGACCTCGCCGCTCGCCACCGGGTCGTCGCTGTCGTAGCCCATCTGGGTCGGGAGGTCGAAGGCGACGCTCAGCCCGCCGGTGCCCTGCGCCACCAGGTGCCGGTAGCGCTCGTTGGACTCCTTCGCCGTGCCGAAGCCGGCGTACTGGCGCATCGTCCATGGGCGGCCGGTGTACATGGAGGCGTAGACGCCGCGGGTGAAGGGGAACTCACCGGGCGCCCCGAGGCGACCGTCGAGGCCAGGGGCCACGTTGTCGGCGGTGTAGAGCGGCTCGATCCCGAACCCGGACTCCGACTCGCGCGCCATGCTGCTCCTTCATGAGGTCTGCCTGTGGTCGGAGCCTACGAGGTCGGCCTCAGGTGACCACGTTCACACGGCTCGAGTCGCTGCCCCCTGGCGGCGTCGTTAGCATGTCCGCATGGCTTCCACGACCCGCCGCGCGCCTGCGGGCACGCTCTACCGAGGCCGCGAGGGCATGTGGTCCTGGGTCGCCCACCGCGTGACGGGCGTGCTGATCTTCTTCTTCTTGTTCGCGCACGTCCTCGACACCGCACTGGTCCGGGTGTCCCCCGACGACTACGACCGCGTGATCGACACCTACAAGACGCCGATCGTCAACCTCATGGAGCTCGGCCTGGTGGGCGCGGTGCTCTACCACGCGCTCAACGGCCTGCGGATCATGGCGATCGACTTCTGGGAGAAGGGCCCGCGCTACCAGAAGCAGATGACGTACGTGGTCGTCGGCGTCGTCCTGGTGGTCATGGTCCCCGGCGGTTACTTCATGCTCGAGCACACGGTGCGGGAGCTGTTCGCGTGACCGCCACCGCCGACCAGCCGCTCGTGATCGAGGCACCCCGTGCCCGCCGTACCCGCAACGGCAAGGCCGCGCGGACGAACTTCGAGATGTACAGCTGGATCTTCATGCGCTTGAGCGGGCTGCTGCTCGTCGTGCTGGTCCTCGGCCACCTGCTGATCATGAACGTGCTCGACGGCGGGGTGCAGCGCATCAACTTCGGCTTCGTCGCCGGCCGCTGGGCCTCGCCGTTCTGGCGCACCTGGGACCTGATGCAGCTCTGGCTGGCCGAGCTGCACGGCACCAACGGCCTGCGCACCGTCATCAACGACTACGCCGTCCGCGACACCACGCGGTTCTGGCTGAAGATGCTGCTCTACACCTCCGCCTTCCTGGTGCTGGTGCTGGGGACGCTGGTCATCTTCACCTTCGACCCCAACATCAGGTAGGTCACGCGCGATGGTCCAGATCCACAAGTACGACACGGTCATCGTGGGTGCCGGTGGCGCGGGGATGCGCGCGGCCCTCGAGGCAGGCAAGCGCTCGCGCACGGCCGTCCTCACCAAGCTCTACCCGACCCGTTCCCACACCGGCGCGGCACAGGGCGGCATGTGCGCCGCCCTCGCGAACGTCGAGGAGGACAACTGGGAGTGGCACACCTTCGACACCATCAAGGGCGGCGACTACCTGGTCGACCAGGACGCCGCCGAGGTGATGTGCAAGGAGGCCATCGACGCCGTCCTGGACCTCGAGAAGATGGGCCTGCCGTTCAACCGCACCCCCGAGGGCCGCATCGACCAGCGTCGTTTCGGCGGGCACACCCGCAACCACGGCGAGGCGGCGGTGCGCCGGTCCTGCTTCGCCGCGGACCGCACGGGCCACATGATCCTGCAGACCCTGTTCCAGCAGTGCGTGAAGGAGGGCATCGAGTTCTACAACGAGTTCTACGTCCTCGACCTGCTGATCAACGACGGCGTGACGGCAGGCGTCGTCGCCTACGAGCTCGCGACCGGTGAGCTGCACGTCTTCCAGGCAAAGTCCGTGCTGTTCGCGAGCGGCGGGTTCGGCAAGGTCTTCAAGGTCACCTCGAACGCCCACACCCTCACCGGCGACGGCATGGGGATCGTCTACCGACGAGGCCTCCCGCTGGAGGACATGGAGTTCTACCAGTTCCACCCGACCGGCATCTGGAAGATGGGCATCCTGCTCACGGAGGGCGCGCGCGGCGAGGGCGGCATCCTGCGCAACAAGGACGGCGAGCGCTTCATGGAGCGCTACGCCCCCACCATCAAGGACCTCGCGCCCCGCGACATGGTCGCCCGTGCCATCTACACCGAGATCCGCGCCGGCCGGGGCTGTGGTCCTGCCGGGGACCACGTCTTCCTCGACCTCACCCACCTGCCGCCGGAGCAGCTCGACGCCAAGCTTCCTGACATCACCGAGTTCGCCCGCACCTACCTCGGCATCGAGCCGTACACCGACCCCATCCCGATCCAGCCGACCGCGCACTACGCCATGGGCGGCATCCCCACCAACATCGACGGCGAGGTGCTGCGCAACAACACCGAGGTCGTCCCCGGCCTGTTCGCCGCCGGGGAGGTGGCCTGCGTCTCCGTCCATGGCGCCAACCGCCTGGGCACGAACTCCCTGCTCGACATCAACGTCTTCGGCCGACGCGGGGGCCTGTCCGCCGCCGCCTACGCGAACGCAGCCGAGCACGTCGAGCTGCCGCCGAACCCGACTGCAGACGTCGAGGCCCTGCTGACCAGGATGCGCGACGGGAGCGGCACCGAGAACGTCGCGGCGATCCGCACCGCGTTGCAGGAGTCCATGGACACCAACGCGTCGGTCTACCGGACCGACGCGACGCTCAAGCAGGCCGCGACCGACATCGCCGGTCTCAAGAAGCGGTACGTCAACGTGGGCGTCAGCGACCGCGGCAAGCGCTACAACACCGAGCTGCTGGAGGCCGTCGAGCTGGGCTTCCTGCTCGACCTCGCCCAGGTGCTCGTGATCAGTGCACTGGCCCGCACCGAGTCCCGCGGCGGCCACTTCCGCGAGGACCACCCGCACCGCGACGACGTCAACTTCATGCGTCACACCATGGCCTACCAGGAGGGCTCCGGTCCCGAGGCCGACGTCCGCGTCGACTACAAGCCGGTCGTGCAGACGCGCTACATGCCGATGGAGCGGAAGTACTGATGACCCTCACCCAGGACGCGCCCGCCGTCGCCGAGCACCAGCGACTCGTGACCCTCAAGATCCGCCGGTACGACCCCGAGGTCAGCCCCGAGGCGAACTGGCAGGAGTTCGAGGTCCCTGTCGAGAAGGGCGACCGGCTCCTCGACGCCCTGCACCACGTGAAGTGGTACCTCGACGGCTCGGTCACCTTCCGCCGCTCGTGCGCTCATGGCGTCTGCGGCTCCGACGCCATGCGGATCAACGGGGTCAACCGCCTCGCCTGCAAGGTCCTGGTCAAGGACCTCGGCGACGAGATCCTCATCGAGCCGATCAAGGGCCTGCGGGTCCTCAAGGACCTCGTCGTCGACATGGAACCGTTCTTCGACGCGTTCAAGGCCATCAAGCCCTTCCTCATCACCGAGGGCCACGAGCCCACGCGCGAGCGGCTGCAGTCGGCAGAGGAGCGCGCCCGGTTCGACGACACGACCAAGTGCATCATGTGCGCCGCCTGCACCACCTCGTGCCCGGTGTTCTGGAACGACGAGGCGTACTTCGGCCCGCAGGCCATCGTCATGGCGCACCGGTTCATCTTCGACAGCCGCGACGAAGGCGCTGACGAGCGGCTGGAGATCCTCAACGAGAAAGAGGGCGTCTGGCGCTGCCGGACGACCTTCAACTGCACGGACGCCTGCCCGCGGGGCATCCAGGTGACCAAGGCCATCCAAGAGGTCAAGCGGGCGCTCATCTTCCGCAAGATCTGACTCCGCCGCACCTGACACTGGGGGTCGTTCCGTTACCCTGGGACGCATCATGCAGACCCTTCCTGGCCGTCGGGCCCGTACCGGCCTGCTGGTCCTCCCCCTGCTGCTGGGCCTGGCTGGTCCGGCCCTCGCCGAGACCACAGGCCCCGTCGGCGGCACGGGCCTCGCCACGCGCGGCGTGACCGTCGCCGCCGGAGCCCCGGCGCTGCCGGCGACGACCGCGGCCGGCTGGCTGGTCGCCGATCTGGACACCGGCGAGGTGCTGGCGGCCAAGGACCCGCACGGGAAGTTCGCGCCGGCGAGCACGCTCAAGGCGCTCACCGCGCTCACCCTGATCCCGCGGCTGGACGCGCGCAAGTACGTCCGGCCAACCTTCGACGACGTCAACATCGAGGGCTCGCGCGTCGGGCTGGTCAACACGGTCGACTACCCCGTCTCGCAGCTGTTCACCGCGATGCTCGTCGTGTCGGGCAACGACGCCGCGCGCGCCCTGGCGACCGCGAACGGCGGTCTGGAGACGACCGTCACGCAGATGAACGCCGAGGCCCGCCGACTCCAGGCGCTCGACACCCACGCCGTGAACACCAGCGGGCTCGACGCTGCCGGCCAGCTCAGCTCGCCGTACGACCTGGCGCTGGTGGCGCGCGCCGGCATGGCGCTCCCGGACTTCCGCGACTACGTGAAGATCAAGCGCACCAAGATCCGCGGCCCTGGTGGGTCCACGATCGCGATCAGCACCCACGACAAGCTGCTCTACAACTACGACGGGGCCATCGGCATCAAGAACGGCTACACCAACGCGGCCCGCGCGTCCTTCATCGGTGCCGCGACCCGTGGCGGTCGCACGCTGCTCGTCACGCTGATGAAGACCAACCCCAGGTACTGGCCGGAGGCGGCAGCGCTGCTCGACTGGGGCTTCGACGCCACCGCGCGCCGGGTCGCCCCCGTCGGCCAGCTCGTCGAGCCCTTGCCCGACCCGTCAGCCAGCCCCCAGCCGACCGCCGTCGCCACCGCGCAGGCCGTGCGTCCCGCCGCGGTGCGCGAGGCCTCAGGGGATGATCTCCCGCTGCTGCCGGCTGCGCTCGTCGTCGCCGGTGTGGGCGTGCTCGGCGCCGGTGCGCGGCGCACGCGGCGGCGCCCCCGCAAGATGCGGCTCCCCCCGATCTGAGCTCAGCGACGCAGTCGCAGCAGCGTCCGCAGCAGGTGCATGCCGATGGCCGCGATCGCGACCCCGCCCGCGGCCTTGAGGACCCTCGCAGCGAGCACCACCTGCTTCGCCCCCGCGAGCTCGGCCGGCTCGACCGGCTCGAGGGTCGGCGGAGCGGCCACCACCGCCTCGGGCTGCTGTTCGGACCGTGACCACGACCTGGCGGGCTGCTCGGGCATCGCTGGACCTCCTTGGGTCTGCTCATCCTGGGGCATGGCCGTTCCGGAGGGCGGCACATCGCTGTCGTACGGCGCGGTGACCACGAAGGCCGCCGTGATGAGGATCAGACGGGACACGAGGTTCAGGAACAGCAGGAGTCCGACGACGACGGCGAACGTCCCGTAGGTCGCCTCGCCCTTGGAGGTCGTGCGGCCGATGTAGATCGCCCCGACGGACTTCAGCACCTCGAACCCGACAGCACCGAAGACGGCTCCGCGGACCACCTGCGAGACCGGCCGGCGCACCTTGGAGAAGCGGAGGAACAGGTAGAGGAAGATGCCCATGTCGACCAGGAAACCGAGGGCATAGCTCACGGTGATGGTCAGGACCTTGGCGCCGGTGGACTCCGCCACCTCGAGGAACGACAGGACCGACGCCGTGGCGGCGGTGGCAGCGCCGCTCACGACGACCGATGCGGCGATGACGGCAAACAGCCCGATGAGGGCCACGACGTCGCGCACCTTGGTGGTCACGATGTTGCCCACCTCGGTGCTCTGGTGCCAGATCACTCGGATGGAGGTGCGCAGGGCGTTGATCCAGCCCAGCCCGGACAGCAGTGTGCCGCCCAGACCCAGGAGGCCAGCCTTGCCGGCGTTGCTCTGCACCACCTCACCGACCGCCGTCGCGGTGTCCAGCCCCAGGTAGGGACGCAGGCCCGACGTGACGTCGTCACCGGCGCTGTTCCCGAGGGCCAGCCGCACGACGTACACCGCGATGAGCAGGATGGGGAACAGCGACAGGAACCAGTAGAAGGTCACGGACGAGGCCAGCCGGTCGCCCGCATCCGCCTGGTAGCGCTGCACGGCACGGACGACGTGGTCGAGCAGGGGCCGACGCGCGCGAGCTGCGGTGAAGACCGCACCGGGGGAGATCACGACGGGCCCCTACCCACGGCCGTCAGCAGGAAGCACCGGCCCGGGGAGCGGCGTCGCGAACGGGAAGTCGCGCTGCGGCCGCCAGACGCCGTCGCGTCCGCGCTCGAACAGCGTGAACCCCCAGACGCGGAAGCGGGCGTCGTACGACGCGAGCTCGGCAAAGGCCCGGTCGAGCACCTCCTCCGGCCGCTCGTGCGCAACGGTGACGTGCGGGTGGTAGGGAAAGCTCACCTCGCGCGTGAGCGGTCCCGAACGGACGGCGGACTCGAGGCGCTCGCACTCGCCGATCCCTTGCGCCAGGGGGACGAACACCACGGGCGAGATCGGCCGGAAGGTGCCGCTCCCCCGCAGGTGCATGACGAACGGCTCGTGCTGCGCGGCGACGTCCTGCAGGTGCTCCTCGACCTCGTCGAGGTCGTCGGTGTGCAGGGTCGTCGGGGGCAGCAGGGTCACGTGCGGCGGGATCGCGTGGGCGAACGCATCGCCCAGCCGCTCGCGCCAGCCCTGCAGCTCGGAGGTGTACGGCTCAGGCAGGCCCACGGCCACCCCGATGTCACGGCGGCTCATCAGCCCGGGGCCAGCAGCCCGATCCGGTCCCGGACCTGCGCCATCGTGGCCTCCGCGACCTCACGGGCCTTCTCGGCACCGTCCCGAAGGACAGCGTCGAGGTGCCCCTTGTCCGCGATGAGGGCGGCGTAGGACGCGCGGATCGGCGCGAACATCGTGAGCACTGCCTCGGCGACGTCGGCCTTGAAGTCGCCGTACCCCTTTCCGTCGTAGTCGTGCTGGAGCGCCTCGACGGTCTCGCCCGTGGCGACGCTCAAGATGGTGAGCAGGTTGCTGATCCCCGGCTTGGTCTCGACGTCGTAGGTGACCTCACGGCCGGTGTCGGTGACCGCGCTCTTGATCTTCTTGAGGGTGGCCTTGTCGTCCTCGATGACCAGGAGCGTGCCGGGGCCGCCCCTGCTGGTGCTCATCTTCGCCGTCGGGTCCTGCAGGTCCTTGATGCGCTGAGCGGCCTTCTGGACGTAGGGGTCGGGGACGGTGAACGTCTCGCCGTAGCGGCCGTTGAACCGCTGCGCGAGGTCGCGGGTCAGCTCGAGGTGCTGCTGCTGGTCCTCACCGACGGGGACGGCGTTTGCTTGGTACATCAGGATGTCGGCGGCCTGCAGGACGGGGTAGTTGAACAGCCCCAGGTTGCCGCCGCCCTTCTCCTTGAACTGCGTCATGCGGTTCGCCTCACCGAAGCCGGTCAGGCACTCCAGCACCCAGGCCAGCTCGGTGTGCACCCGCACGTGGCTCTGCGCGAACAGCGTGCTCCGGCTCGCGTCGACCCCCATCGCCAGCAGCTCGGCCGTCAGCTCGTGGGTCCGGGTGCGCAGCACGGCCGCGTCCGGGCTGACGGTCAGGGCGTGCAGGTCCGCGAGGAAGAAGAAGCACTCGTTCTCGTCCTGCATCTGCGCCCAGTGACGGACCGCCCCCAGGTAGTTGCCGAGGTGCTTGCCCGCACCGGTCGGCTGGATCCCTGAGAGCACGCGACGCCTGGACATCCGCTCATCCTAGGTTTGGTGGTGTGTACGACGTCGCGGTGGTGGGTGCGGGGCCGGCTGGCGCCGCTGCCGCGCTCTCCGCCCTGCGGTCACGCCCGGGCGTCAAGGTGCTCCTGCTGGACCGAGCGGCCTTCCCACGCGACAAGTCCTGCGGCGACGGCGTCGCGCCGCACGCCCTGGACGAGCTGGCCCGGCTGGGGGTCGCTGACGTGCTCGTCGACCGGGTAGCGGTGCGGACCCTGCGCCTGGTGTCGCCGCGCGGCGTCGAGGCCGTCGCCATGCTGGCCCGCCCGACCGTGGTGGTGCCCAGGGCGGTGCTCGACGCGCGGCTGGTGTCCGCTGCGGTCGAGCGCGGGGCCGAGCTCGTCCGGCACACCGTCCGGACGATCGACGTCCGCGCTGACCGGGTCGTCCTCGATGACGCCTTCGCGGCCCGCGTCGTCGTCGGCTGCGACGGAGCCAACGGGATCGTCCGCCGTCTGGTCGGTGTTCCGCGGCAGGACCCCGCGACCGTGGCCGTGGCGGTCCGCGGGTATGTCCCAGTCTCCGGCATCCCCGAGCAGGTCATCGTCATGGACGGGCGCGACTGGCCGGCGTACGCCTGGCGGTTCGACGCCGGGGACGGGACCGCGAACGTCGGGTTCGGGATGCTCCTGCCGTCGCTGCAGGCCGCGGGGCACGGGAAGGCGCTGCTGGAGCAGCGGATGGTCGAGCTGCTGCCGTCGGCGGCCGGCGCGACCTCCCTGAGGTCCCACCACCTGCCGCTCTCCACCGGCCGGCCGGAGCTCCCGTCCGGCCGGGTGCTGCTCGCCGGGGACGCGGCGTCGCTGATCAACCCGCTGACGGGCGAGGGCATCTTCTACGCCCTGCTCACCGGCCGGCTCGCCGGCGCCGCCGCCGTCGGCACGGGGGACCCCGGCCTGGTCCACCGTGACCTGGTGGCACGCGAGCTCGGTCGCCATCTGCGGCACACGACCGCGCTGGCCCGGCTCACCGCGTCGCCGCGCGTGCTGGAGGCAGGCGTGCGGGCCGCCCGGCGGTCCCCCGAGGCCATGGACGCCCTCGTGGAGGTCGGTCTCGGCAGGGGCCTCGTCACCGCACCGCTGGTGCGTGCCCTGGCGGGAGAGCTCGCCCGCAAGGCGGTCCGCCGCTGATCAGCCGCGCAGGACCTGCTCCACGACCCGGACCTCCGCGACGACGAGGCCCAGCACCTGCTCGGCGATGAAAGCCTCGGCCTTCCCACCGATGAGCGGCACCGACACCTTCACCTCGCCGCCGATCTCGTGCAGGTTGCCCCCCGCGGTCGGCGAGATCCGCTGGGTGCCGCGGATGCGGGCAGGGGCCCCGGTGATCTCCGCGGTCCACGAGCAGTCGTGCGCGCCGCCTCGCGGTCCGGACCAGACGTCGGTCACCACGACCCGCGGGTCGGCCGGCAGGAACTTCTGCAGGACTGGCGGGATACCGCTGGGCAGTCGACGGCTCATCACCAACGTGACACCGCCGTCCGGTGCCTCCACGCGGCTGACGGTCTGGGCGTCGTCGTTGAGGTGCTCGGCGAGCTGGGCGGACCAGACCTCGCTGGTGAGGACGGCGTAGACCTCGGCGACGCTCGCGTCGCTCTCGGTCGCGTGGGCGAAGCGTTTCCCCACTAGCGGACCAGGCCTCGGAGGACCTCCGCCTCCTTGGCGGTGATCTTCTCGGTCAGGCCGACCACGACGCCCTCGGCCTTGCCACCGACCAGCGGGATCGAGACCTTGACCGTTCCCTGCACGACGTAGGCGCACCCGCCACCGCTGGGCTCCAGCCGCATCGTGCCCTCGACCTTGGCCGGTGACCCGGCGGTGTCGGTCGTCCACGTGCCGGAGCGGACGCCGCCGACCGAGGGACCCCAGGTGTCGGTCTGCACGACCTTCCCGCCGCTCGGCAGGAACTTGGTGAGAAAGCCCGGGACGTTGTCCGGCAGGTCTCGGGAGACCACCAGCGTGACGGCGCCGCCCTCCCCGACCGTGCGGCTCACGACGGTGCTGCCGTCGCCCAGCGCCTGCGCCTTGGCGGGTGCCCATTCGTCACCGGAGATCGCGGCGTAGGCGGTCTCCACCTCGACGCCGAGGTCGTAGCGGACGTTGATCTTGCCGGCCATGGGGCTCCTGTCAGGACGAGTGGGCGGGCTGGGGCTCGTGCGCGTGGTCGGGCTCGTGCACGATCGGTGTGACACGGACCCTGCTCACTCGACGGCCGTCGAGCTCGGTGACCTCCAGCCGGTGGTTGTCCGCCTCGATCGCCTCGCCGACGCGCGGTACGTGACCGAGCGAGGCCATGACGAAACCGGCCAGCGTCTCGTACGGCCCCTCGGGCAGGCGGACGCCGGTCTGCTCGTGGACCTCGTCGAGGTTGAGCAGGCCGTCGGCCTCAACGTCCTCCCCGCGGAAGCGCAGAGCCTCGTCGCCGGGAGCGTCGTACTCGTCGCGGATGTCACCGATGACCTCCTCGATGAGGTCCTCGAGGGTGACGATGCCGGCGGTACCGCCGTACTCGTCCACGACCATGGCCAGGTGGTGCCCCTCGCGGCGCATCTCCGACATGCTCGGCAGCACCTTCTTGGTGCCGGGAAGGAGCTTCACCTCGCGCACGACGTCGGACACCTTGGTCACCCGGGCCTTCGCCACGGGCATGAGCAGGTCCCGCACGTGCACGAAGCCCAGGATGTCGTCCTGGTTGCTGCGCGAGACGGGATAGCGCGAGTGCGGGAACTGCGCGGTCAGCTTGGCCGCGCGCGCCACGGTGATCGACGCGTCGAGGAACTCGACCTCGGTGCGCGGGATCATCACCTCGCGCAGCTGCCGCTCCCCCGCCGCGAACACCTCGTCGATGAGCTTTCGCTCGTCCTTGGTCAGCGACTCGTGGGCGGCCACCAACCCGCGCAGCTCCTCCTCGGAGATGGAGTCGCGGGCGGCGCTCGGGTCCCCACCGACCAGGCGGACGAGCACGTCGGTGGTCTTGGACAGGAACCAGATCACCGGACGGCTGATGCGGGCGAAGCGGTCGACCACCGGAGCCAGCAGCAGCGCGGTGCCGGTCGGTCGCTGCAGGGCGAGGCGCTTGGGCGCGAGCTCACCGACGGTGATGGCAACGTAGGAGATCGCCAACGTGATGGAGATCAGCGACACCAGCTCGGAGACGCCCTGCGACAGGCCGAGGTCCTCGAGCTTCGGCGCCAGGTGCTTGGACAGCCGCGCCTCCCCGAAGGCGGCCGACAGGAAGCCGGCGGCGGTCACCCCGATCTGCACGGCGGCCAGGAAGCGGTTGGGGTTGTCGGTCAGCGCCGCGACGCGACGGCCTCGCTTGCCCGTCTCGGCAAGCCCCTTGACCTGGCTGTCCCGAAGCGAGACCAACGCGATCTCACTGGCGACGAACACCGCACCCATGAGGATGAGGGACAAGATGAGAGCCATGCTGATGAGCACGTCGTTCACGGCACGACCTCGAGGGCGGGTCGTGCCGGTCTACTCGGAGGGTGATCCACGCCCATCAGAGTAGTGCCGCGAGAGCCCGCGGTCCCGAGGGGGCGCGGGCTCTCGGTCGGTCCGGTCAGAAGGAGGACAGCGCGGCGTTGAACGTCGCGCTCGGGCGCATGACCGCGTCGGTCTTCGCCTTGTCGACGTAGTAGTAGCCGCCGATGTCCGCCGGCTTTCCCTGCACCGCGACGAGCTCGGCCAGGATGGTCTCCTCCTGGGCCGCCAGGGTGTCAGCGAGCCCCGCGAACAGGGCCGCCGCCTCGGCGTCGTCGGTCTGGTTCGCCAGCGCCTGCGCCCAGTAGAGCGCGAGGTAGAAGTGGGAACCGCGGTTGTCGATCTGTCCCACCTTGCGGGCGGGGCTGCGGTTCTCCTCGAGGACCCGGCCCGTGGCCTCGTCCAGCGTGCGGCCGAGCAGTGCCGCGCGCGCGTTGTCGGTCTTCTCGCCGAGGAACTCGAAGGAGACCGCGAGTGCGAGGAACTCCCCGAGGGAGTCCCACCGCAGGTAGTCCTCCTTGACGAGCTGCTGCACGTGCTTGGGGGCCGACCCGCCCGCCCCGGTCTCGAAGAGCCCACCGCCGGCCATCAGCGGCACGATGCTCAGCATCTTCGCGCTGGTACCGAGCTCGAGGATCGGGAACAGGTCGGTGAGGTAGTCACGCAGCACGTTGCCCGTGACGCTGATGGTGTCCTCGCCCTTGGCGGCCCGCTCGAGGGTGAAGCGGGTGGCCGCAGCGACGTCGAGGAACTCCAGCGTCAGCCCGGCGGTGTCCAGGGTGGCCAGGACCGCACGCACCTTCGTGAGCACCTCGGCGTCGTGGGCGCGGGTCTCGTCGAGCCAGAAGACGGCGGGGACGCCGGTGGCCCGTGCCCGCGCGACCGCGAGCCGCACCCAGTCGGTGATCGGCGCGTCCTTGGTCTGGCAGGCCCGGAAGATGTCGCCGGCGGCGACGTCCTGGCGCATCAGCACCTCACCGGCACCGTTGACGACCTGCACGACACCGTCGGCGGCGATCTCGAAGGTCTTGTCGTGGCTGCCGTACTCCTCGGCCTTCTGCGCCATGAGCCCGACGTTGGGGGTGGTGCCCATGGTCGTCGGGTCGAAGGCGCCATGCGCGCGGCAGAAGTCGACGGTCTCGGCGTAGAGAGGCGCGTACGACGAATCGGGGATCACGTAGAGGGTGTCCTGGAGCTCGTCCCGGGCGTTCCACATCTGGCCACTGGTGCGGATGGCAGCGGGCATCGAGGCGTCGATGATGACGTCGCTCGGGACGTGCAGGTTGGTGATGCCCTTGGCCGAGTCGACCTGAGCCAAGGCTGGACCGCTGGCGTAGGTCGCCGTGATCGCACCCTCGATCTCGGCCCGCCTGTCGGCGGGGAGCTTGTCCAGCGAGGCGAGCACCTGACCGAGACCGTCGTTGGGGTTGGCCCCCACCGCGGCGAGGTCCTCGCCGTAGGTGGCGAAGACGTCGGCGAAGAACGCCTTCACCACGTGGCCGAAGATGATCGGGTCCGAGACCTTCATCATCGTGGCCTTGAGGTGCACCGAGAACAGGACGCCCTCGGCCTGGGCTGCCGCGACCTGCTCGGCCAGGAACGCCTGCAGCGCAGCCTTTCTCATGACGGCGGCGTCGACGATCTCACCGGTCTGGACCACCAGGTCCTGCTTCAGCACGGTGGTCTCGGAGCCGCTGACCAGCTCGATCCTGAGGGTGTCCGCCGCGGCCAACGTCACCGAGGTCTCGGAGTGGCGGAAGTCGCCGTCGCCCATGGTGGCGACGCGCGACCGCGAGTCCGGTGACCACGCGCCCATGGAGTGCGGGTGCTTCTTGGCGTAGCCCTTGACCGACAGCGGCGCGCGCCGGTCGGAGTTGCCCTCACGCAACACCGGGTTCACGGCACTGCCCTTCACGGCGTCGAACTTCGCCCGGACCTCCGGGGCGCTCGCGGCGTCCTCGGGGTAGTCGGGCACCGCGAAACCGGCCGCCTGCAGCTCCTTGACGGCGGCGACGAGCTGGGGGATTGAGGCGCTCACGTTGGGCAGCTTGATGATGTTGGCCTCAGGCGTCTTCGCGAGCTCGCCGAGCTCGGCGAGCGCGTCCGGCGCGAGGTCGAACGCTGCGAGGATCCGACCGGCCAGGGAGATGTCGCGCGTCTCGATGTCGACGCCGGCCTTTCCGGCGTAGGCCTCGATGACGGGGAGCAACGAGTGCGTCGCGAGCGCCGGGGCCTCGTCGGTGTAGGTGTAGATGATCTTCATCGGGCCTGGCATCAGAGCAGGCCCAGCTCGCGCACGGCGTCGCGCTCCTCGGCGAGCTCAGCGACGGACGCGTCGATCTTGCCGCGCGAGAACTCGTTGATCTCGACGCCCTGGATGATCTCCCACTCGCCGTTCACCGCCTTGCAGGGGAAGGAGGAGATGAGGCCCTCGGGGACGCCGTACGACCCGTCGGAGGCCACGGAGGACGACGTCCAGTCGGTGCCGTTGACCCAGTCGTAGACGTGGTCGATCGCCGCGTTGGCCGCACTGGCGGCGGAGCTGGCACCGCGCGCCTCGATGATCGCGGCCCCGCGCTTGGCCACGGTCGGGATGAAGGTGTCCTTGAGCCACGCCTCGTCGACCTGCTCCGCGGCGGACTTCCCGTTGACCTGCGCGGTGTAGAGGTCGGGGTACTGCGTCGCCGAGTGGTTGCCCCAGATGGTCATCTTCGAGATGTCGGAGACGGGGACGCTGAGCTTGGCGGACAGCTGCGACAGCGCGCGGTTGTGGTCCAGGCGCGTCATGGCGGTGAAGCGCGACGCCGGCACGTCGGGGGCGTTCTGCTGGGCGATCAGGGCGTTGGTGTTGGCCGGGTTGCCCACGACGAGGACCTTGATGTCGCTCGCCGCGTGGGCGTTGATGGCCTTGCCCTGCGGTCCGAAGATGCTGCCGTTGGCGCTGAGCAGGTCACCGCGCTCCATGCCCGGGCCCCGCGGCCGCGCACCCACGAGCAGGCCGACGTTCGCGCCGTCGAAGGCGGTCTTCAGGTCGTCGGTGATGTCGATGCCGGCCAGCAGCGGGAACGCGCAGTCGTCGAGCTCCATCGCGGTGCCCTCTGCCGCCTTCAGGGCCGGCGTGATCTCCAGCAGGCGGAGCCGCACCGGGGTGTCGGGACCGAGCAGGTGGCCGCTCGCGATGCGGAACAGGAGGGCGTAGCCGATCTGGCCCGCCGCTCCGGTCACCGTGACATTGACAGCACTGCCGGGGGTGGTCGACATCTTCTGGAGCTCCGCTTCCTCGGGGAACGTTCTTTGCCGACAGCCTAGGAGGTCGGGTCAGCGCGTCGCGGGGATGGTGTTGGCCAGCGCCACGACCGCCAGCCCCAGCCCGAGGAGCACCGTCGCGTCGACCGTGCGCGACCGCGCGACGAGCAGCCCAGCCTGCTTCTGCGGGAGCGTGAGCCGCAGGACGGCGCCCAGGCACAGGGCCACTCCCACCAGCCCACTCCCGACCCGCCAGTGGTCAAACGCGGACGCGGTCAAGATCCCCAGGCCGACGAGCAGCGCGGTGAGGGCCAGCGGAAGCGCGCTCAGCCGACTCATGGGTTGGTCGTCCCGGGGCGCGTGGGGGGTGCGTCCTCGCCGCTGAGCACGGCGACCGCGAGGTCGGCCTGCGCGGCGCGGACCAGCACGTGGTCGGTCGTGAAGGCCGCCATCGAGGTGAACGGGATCTGGGCGTCCGCGAGTCGTGCGGCGACGTCTGCCAGGAAGCCCACCTGTTCCCACGGGAGAGGCCCGGCAAAGGTGATGCGTCGCCATCCCACCTCGACGGCCACGGGGGCGTCGTACGACGGGAGGGCAGCCTCGGCGCAGACCAGCGTGACCTCGTCGCCGTCCTCGACCAGGCCGAAGAAGCCCTCGGGGTAGGTGGGCGGGCGCCACCCGGACGCCCAGCGCGCGACGGCGAGGTGGGTCTCGTCCAGGTCCGGTCGCAGGTCCGGACGAGCACCCGTCATCGCTGGTGTCCTCGCCGCGAGCCGTACCGCGTGGTCATGGCCCTGAGCCTATCGGGGGTGTGGCACCTGTCCTCAGGGGTAGGTAAAACGTGACAGTCCTGTGAAGAACGGACCGGATCGGCCGACCAACTCCCGACGTACAAGGAGGAAAGCCCCGTGGACACGCCCCACCTCCGCTTGGAGGAGACCGGCGAGACCTTCCCCCTGACCCGCGAGGTCACCACCGTGGGCCGAGGCGAGGGCGTCGACATCCGCATCGTCGACGCCAGCGTGTCCCGACTGCACGCCGAGGTGATCCGCCGCGGTCCGCACCTGTACGTCGCCGACCTGGGGCTCTCGGTCAACGGGACCCGGGTCAACGGGCGCCCGATCGGCAAGCGCGTGCTGCTCGAGGGCGATGTGCTCTCCTTCGGCACGGCGCGCACCCGCGTGGGCGGCCTCGGCGCGACGGGCCAGGACGACACCGTCGAGCTGCGGCGCATCTCCGCCCCTGATCTCACTCGGCGAGAGCTGGAGGTCCTCACGGCCCTGTGCCGCCCGGCCCTCCAGGAGGACGCGTTCGTCGCTCCTGCCAGCGCCCACGACATCGCGGACGAGCTGGTCGTGACCGAGGCCGCCGTCAAGCAGCACCTGCTCCGGCTCTACCAGAAGTTCCGCATCGCCGAGGGCATCAACCGGCGTGCGCGCCTGGCCAACGAGGTCATCAGCGCCGGGGTGGTGCGTCCGCTCCCGAACGCCGTGCCCGCGGACGTCCCCCGCGCGGGCTAGACCAGGCCCGCCCGACGCTCGGCAGCCTCGACGCAGTTCTTGAACAGCATGGCGACGGTCGTCGGCCCCACCCCGCCCACCCGTGGGGTGATGGCGCCGGCGACCTCGTTGCAGGCCTCGTCGACGTCCGGGAGCAGCTTCTTGCCCTCGTAGCGGACGCCGCCGCCGATGACCGTGGCGCCGGGCGTGAGGTGCTCGGGCTGCAGGATGTACGGCACGCCCACCGCGGCGATGACCACTGAGGCGCGACGGGTGTAGTCGGC
Organism: uncultured Actinomycetota bacterium; assembly: GCA_963760125.1. Classification (GTDB taxonomy): domain Bacteria; phylum Actinomycetota; class Actinomycetes; order Mycobacteriales; family SCTD01; genus RYN-111. Next base: position 190,839 of record CAVXBV010000008.1, read on the forward strand.
CCAGTTCGGGACGCCGGTGTGCACCACGGTCACCGCAGCGTTCGCGGTGTCGCGCTTCTGGCTCAGGAGCAGGGCAAGCGGCCGGCCCAGCGTGGTCCCGCGGCCCAGGATGCAGACCTCCTGGCCGGCCACCGGGATCTCGTAGTGGGCCAGCAGCGCTTCGATGCCCGCCGGGGTGCACGGCACCGGACCGGGCATCGACAGAGCGAGCCGGCCCATGTTCACCGGGTGCAGGCCGTCGACGTCCTTGTCGGGGTCCATCTCGAGCAGCGCGGCCTCGAAGTCGACCTGCCTGGGCGTGGGGTGCTGCACGAGCATCGCGTCGCAGCCGTCGTCCTCGTTGAGGCGACGGATGGCCGCGACGACGTCCGCCGTCGTGGCGTCGTCCCCCAGCCGCTCGTGCGGGCTGTTGAAGCCGAGCTCGGTCGCCTTGGCCATCTTCATGCCGACGTAGCCTGCGCTCGCGGAGTCACCGCCCACGAGCACCGTGCCGAGGCCGGGCGTTCGCCCCGCGGCCTTGAGCGCAGCGATGCGCGGAACGAGGTCGGCGAAGACCGCCTCCGCGACGGGGGCACCTGGCAGCAGACGGGCGGTCACGCCGGGCAGCCTAGTCACGGCGCTTACTCTCGGGCAGATGGACAGACCCCCCGTCACGGCGCTGCTCGCCTACCGGCTGCTCGGCTGGCGGCTCGGGCCGGCGTACGGCGAGTGGGTGCACGACGACGTGACCGGCCGCGGATGGGTGCTCCGGCAGGGCCTTCCGGCGCTGGTCGCCGTCCTCTCCCTCGGCACCGTCGTCTTCCTGGCGACCGGCGCCGACCTGTCGCGCCTGTACGCCCTGGTCTTCATCCTGGCCGCCGGCTCGCTGTTCCTGCGCGGCACCATGCGCGAGCGCACCTTGCGGTTGCAGGGGCTGGACGAGACGGGCGGCGTGCTCTCGGACGCGTCCTGGTACGCCGACGCCGCACGCCGCCGCCGCCGCAACCTGCTCGGAGCAACCTCCACCATCGCGCTGGTCGTCGGCGGACTGCTCATCCTCGCCTTGCGCGACGGGGCCTGACCGTTCGGCCCTAGTGGAAGAAGTGGCGGGTGCCGGTCAGGTAGAGCGACACCCCGGCGGCCTCGCAGGCGGCGATCGTCTCCGCGTCACGGACCGACCCGCCCGGCTGCACGATCGCGGCGACGCCGGCGTCGAGCAGCACCTGCGGCCCGTCCGGGAAGGGGAAGAAGGCGTCGGAGGAAGCGACCGAGCCGCGCGCCCGCTCCCCGGCCCGGGAGACCGCGAGCTTGCAGGAGTCGACGCGGTTGACCTGACCCATGCCGACGCCGACCGTCGCGCCGTCCTTGGCCAGCAGGATCGCGTTCGACTTCACGGCGCGGACGGCCCGCCAGGCGAACTCGAGGTCGGACAGGTCGGAGACGGCCGGGCCCGCTGCCAACGTCCACGTCGTCGGGTCGTCACCTGGGGCCGTGATGAGGTCGGAGTGCTGCAGCAGGACCCCGCCGCAGATCTGGCGGAGCTCCAGGCCCCCGGGACGCCCCCCGCTCTGCAGCACGCGGATCGACGGCTTCTTGGACAGCACCTCGATCGCGCCGGCTTCGTACGACGGCGCGACGATCACCTCGGTGAAGATCTCCGCGACCTGCTCCGCCATCGCGACCGACACCTCGGCGTTGACGGCGATCACGCCGCCGAAGGCGCTCACCGGGTCGCACGCGTGGGCCTTTCGGTGCGCGTCCGCGACGTCGGTGCCGGTGGCGATGCCGCACGGGTTGGCGTGCTTGATGATCGCGACGGTGACGCCGGAGAAGTCGTTCGCCGCCCGCATCGCCGCGTCGGTGTCGACGTAGTTGTTGTAGGACATCGCCTTGCCGTGCAGCTGGACAGCAGTCGCCAGTGTGGCCCCGTCCGCGGGCCCGGCATCGACGTAGAGCGCCGCCTGCTGGTGCGGGTTCTCGCCGTACCGCAGCACCTCGGAGCGCGCGAAGGTCGCGCCGAGGAAGGACGGGAACCCCTCCACAGCGTCGCTTCCGTCGTACGACGAGGCGAACCACGAGGCGACGGCGACGTCGTAGGAGGCGGTGTGCTGGAAGGCGGTGGACGCGAGGGCCCGTCGCTGCTCGAAGGTGAAGCCCCCTGCCTCGACGGCCTCGAGCACCGACGGGTAGGCCGACGGATCGACGACGACGGCCACGCTGGGGTGGTTCTTCGCGGCAGCGCGCACCATCGTCGGTCCGCCGATGTCGATCTGCTCGACGCACTCGTCCGGGGCCGCGCCGGAGGCGACGGTGTCGGTGAACGGGTAGAGGTTGACGATCACCAGGTCGAACGGGGCGACGCCGAGGTCCTCGAGCTGCTGGACGTGGTCGGGCAGGCGGCGGTCGGCGAGGATCCCTGCGTGCACCTTCGGGTGCAGCGTCTTGACCCGGCCGTCGAGGCACTCGGGGAAGCCGGTGAGCTCGTCGACCGCGGTGACGGTGACGCCCGCGTCGCGCAGCTTCGCCGCCGTGGAGCCGGTGCTCACCACCTCGATGCCGGCCTTGGCCAGACCGCGGCCGAGCTCCTCGAGGCCGGTCTTGTCGTAGACGCTGACGAGCGCGCGGCGAATCTGGAACTTTTCGGGGAGGCGGACGGGGATCGGGGTGCTCACGGGATGGTGACCTTTCGTCCGGAAACGGTGAAGCCCTCACGGGCCATGCGACCGACGGCGTCGACGAGGGTCGCCCGCTCCGCCGTCTTGATGCGTTCGTGCAGGGAGTCCTCGGTGTCGTCATCGAGCACGGGCACCGCCGCCTGGGCGATGATCGGTCCGGTGTCGACGCCGCCGTCGACGACGAACAGCGAGCACCCGGCCAGCTTCACGCCGTACTCCAACGCGTCGCGGGCGCCGTGCATCCCGGGGAAGCTGGGCAGCAGGGCGGGGTGGGTGTTGACGTAACGCCCGCCGAAACGAGCGAGGAACGCCGGGCCGGCGAGCTTCATGAACCCGGCGCTCACGACGAGGTCCGGCGCGTGGGCGGCCACGGCCTCGGCGAACGCGGCGTCCCACTTCTCACGGGTCGGGAAGTCCGCGACCTTGAGGACGAAGGTCGGGATGCCGCGGTCGAGCGCGCGCTTCTCCCCGACGGTGCCCTCGCGGTCGGCGCCGACGGCGACGACCTGGGCGCCCCACGCGGGATCGGTGGCGGCGTCGAGCAGCGCCTGCAGGTTGGTGCCGGCCCCCGAGACGAGGACGACGAGACGCGCGGGCAGCGGGTCCTCCGGGGTCGGCGGGCGGGAAGCGGCGCCAGCCTAGCGGGAGGACCTCCCCCGCCCGGCGCGTCGCTGCGGCACGATGGGCGCCGACGCGAGGAGATCATCGTGACCGAGAACCCGTTCGCCGCCCCGGAGCCGGGCCCCACACCACCGCCCGCTCCGGGCTACGCACCGCCGCCGGGCTACGGACCCCCGCCGACTCCCGCGCCGCCGCCGGGCTACCCGGTCGCGCCGGCGTACGGCGCCCCGACGTACGGCGACCCCGGCGGCTACGGACGGCCGGACGAGTCGTTGTACGGGGAGGTCGCTGGCTTTTCCGTGGCCTCGCCGGCGCGGCGCCTGGCCGGCTTCGCCCTGACGGTCGGGCTCATCGTCGTCACGTTGGTCGTCGGGTACGTCGTGTGGGCGCTCGTGCTCTGGTCGCAGGGGACGACGCCGGCCAAGCGCCTGCTCGGCATGAAGATGGTCTCGACCCGGACCGGGCAGACCCTCGGCTGGGGCGAGATGTGCGTGCGCAACTTCGTGCTCGGTGGAGTCGTGCTGCTGTTCGCGAACACCTTCACCGCCGGGTTGGCTGCCGTGGCCGACGGCTTGTTCCTGTTCTTCGGCACGCGCCAGCGCCTCATCGACAAGATCGGCGGCTACCAGGTCGTCATGGCCTGACGCCGCGGGTTCAGCCCTTCCGGCGTACGGCGAGAGCGGCGGTCGCGGCGGCGACCAGACCCACCTCGAGCAGGACTGCGAGCCCCACCTGCCAGGGGCACGGGCCGACGTCGGCCAGCCGGCCGCCGCCGAGCGGGCCTCCCGACAACCAGGCGAGCACCAGCATGCCGAGGCCGGCGGCAGGCCCGGCGAGTGCCGCCTGCGTGGCGGCATCGCGCACGGTGCCCGCGGTCCCGCGGCGAACGGTGAGCAGGCCGGCCACCACCCCTGCCACGACCGGCGCCGTCAGCGCCAGCAGAGACACCACGAACGGGACGTCCCCGGACGGGAGGGCCGCGAACAGCGGCAGGGCGGGAACGGAGCCCAGGTGGACCCCGAGCGGACCGACCGCCGTCCCGGTGCCCACGGCGATGCCCGGTCCGGCGACGAACGCGCTGCCCCACAGGACGGCGTTCGGGACGAGGACGATGCCGAGCAGCAGCAGGGCGACGCCGCCGACCAGCCCAGGGTCGGTGACCCCGGCCAGCGAGCTGGCGCGGCTGGCATGGAGGGCGAGCGAGGCCCCGACGAGCAGGGCACCACAGGCGAGGAGCACGGCGACAGCGCCGGCGGCCGCGATCGTCGCGGTGCGGACCTGCTCCGGCAGGCGCCGCGCCAGCAGGTGCAGGCGCGTCTCGCGGCAGATCCCCGCACCGGCCCCCACCAGGGCGACCACGAAGGCGCCGAGCAGCGACGTCCCCGCTCCGGGGAGGATCTGCTCGGTGCTGCACAACGCGGCGAGAAAGGCGGCGCCGGTCGCGTAGGGGAAGGCGATGGCCGTCGTCAGGGCGAGGCCGGTGCGGAGCCCGTCCGGGCGATGGGTGGTCGCCGCGTGCCTGCCCGCTCGGTGCAGCAGCGCGAGGGGCACGAGCGTCAGTCCCAGCGGGGTCAAGCCCACCGACCCCCCGGGAACGGTCAGCGAGGCGCCGTGGGCGAGCAACCAGAGCTGACCCGCGGACCGGGTGGCCTCACCGGCGCCGCTGCCGGAGCGGCCGTCCGCCGCCCAGGCCAGCAGGACCGGGATCGCGAGCGCCACCAGTCCGGCGCCGAGCGCCCAGGCCGCCGCGAGCGCGCCCGGTCCGAGGACCGAGGGCCGACCGGAGCCCGCGGGGCGCCGCGGGGGGCGGGTACCGGCCGCTCGCGCGCGTCCGCCCGGTCGCGCTGCGGAACGGGCGGTGGGGCGGTCGGTGGGGCGGTCGGTGGTCTGCGTCATGGCGGTACCGACTGTCCCAGTGGTCCCAGCCGGATCACAGTTCCCACGCCGAGCAGGTGTCAGGAGACGCGACCCCAGGCCTGGGTGAGGTGCCCGTGCTCCTCGACCTGCAGGCAGGGCAGCGCGATCAGGTCGCGGAACACCTCCACGTCCAAGGTCGCCGACCCGCTCACCCCGCGGGGCACGACGAGGCTGGTCGCACCGCTGCCGTCGGCCTCGCTGACCAGATCGCCGTACGCGCCCCACCGGGTCCCGCCGGCGGTGCCGGTGAGCGAGACGCCGACCTCGACGCCGGCCGCTCCGGACTCGGCGGCCGAGCCGCTCCCCCGGACAACGGTGAACGTCACCGGTACCTGCTGCCCCGGTCGTAGCCGCACAGGCGCGTCGCCGACGCGGATCGTCAAGGTCTCGACCTGACGGGTGTCGCACCGTTCGGGGCTCGCCTCGGCGGGCAGCAGCCCCCCTCCCACGACCAGCACGGCCACTACCGCGCAGGTGAGTCGGGCGCCACGGGTCACCGCACAGGGTTCGACGTGCTCCCGCCCGCTCCTGCGCACCCGGGCGGTCGACGAGGCAGGAGGACAGCCGCCGGTGGCGAACCAAGCCGGCAACTGACCCACACGAACGGGAGACGCGCTGTGCGCAGGCAGGTCCTGGCCCTGGTGGCCGCCACGGCGGTTGCGCTTCCCCTGGTCGGCTCGGCCGTGGCCGCGCCGGCGAGGAAGAACCCGCTCACGAGCTACCCGGTGCCGGCGGTGACCGGCAAGCAGCTCGCCGACGCCACCGTCGCGTTCGGTTCGGCGTACGTCGGGAGGGTCACCGGGACGGTGCAGCAGCTCGCGGCCCGCGACTTCCTCGTCGCGCAGCTGAGCGCCCTCGGCTACAGCGTCGAGGTGGAGGCGTACAAGGGAGTCCTGACCGCGGTCACCGCGACGAAGAAGGGCACGAAGCTGCCGGACGAGCTGCTCGTGATGGGCGGCCACTACGACACGCTCCCGCAGTCACTCGAGGGGACCTACGACAACGGCAGCGGCACCCACCTCGTGCTGGGGCTGGCGCGGTCGTTCGCGAAGGTGAAGACCCAGCGGACGATGGTGTTCAGCTTCTACAACGGCGAGGAGGAGGGCGCGCTCGCCTCCGACGAGCAGGCGAAGGCGTACGCCGCTGCCGGCAAGAAGGTGAAGGCCTACCTCGGCTTCGACATGGTGGGGATCGCCTGGCCGGTCGGTGGGGCGACGACCGACAAGAACTGCCTGTGCATCTGGCGCGGCGCCAAGGACGCCGATCTCGACCTGCTGCTCGCCGACGTGAACCACGGCTTCCTCAAACTCCCTGCCGGCAAGCAGAAGGTGAGCATCGAGGGGCGCAACGTGCGCAACAGCGACGAGGCGTCGTGGGCGACCGCGGGGTTCCGGACGCTGCGCTGGGGCGGGATGCGCAAGGCCGCTGACTACCCGCAGTACCACCTGCCCCAGGACAACGCCGCCACGATCGACACCGTCGCGGGTGGGCGCACGTTCTTCGAGCAAGGCCTGCGCAACACGCTGCTGTCGGCCTACTACACCGCGGCGGCGCTCGACCTCGGGAAGTAGTCAAGGCTCGCCCGACCGGTGCACGACGCCCGAGGCACCGTCCGGGACACGGACGCTCTTTCCTCTGTCGTGCAACCACGGGGGTCCGCCGCGGGTGTGAGGGGTGAGAGGGTCGGTCCCCGGCCCGTCGAGGAGGGACTCCCGTGCGTGACACCTCGGAGTTCGACGCGTTCTACGCCGCGACCGCGCCGTCGCTGGTCCGGCACGTGCACGCCCTCACGGGCGACCTCGCGGAGGCGCAGGACTGTGTCCAGGAGGCGTACGTCCGCGCCTGGCAGCGATGGGACACCGTCGGCGGGTACGACATCCCGCTCGCCTGGGTGCGCAAGGTCGCGTGCCGGTTGGCGATCAACCGGTTCCGCCGCACGGTGGCAGGAAGCCGGCTCGTACGACGGCACGGGCCGCCGCCGACCGTCCCCGACCTCAGTCCCGACCACGTCGCCCTCGTGAGCGCGCTGCAGCAGCTCCCTGACGCGCAGCGGCTGGCGATCGTCCTGCACCACATCGCGGACCTGTCGGTCGAGGACGTGGCCCGCGAGACCGACTCCCCCGCAGGCACCGTGAAGGCCCGCCTGTCCCGCGGCCGCTCAGCGCTGGCCGCCCTCCTCGCCGAGGAAGGATCCGCCCGTGTCTGACCACCTGGAAGAACGTCTTCTCCGCTTCAACGAGACCGCGGCCACACCCCTGCCTGCGGCCATGGACCTCCGCCGCCGAGGGGACCTGCGGCGGCGGCGTACCCGGGTCGCTGCGGTCGCCTTCGCGGTCGCCCTGCTCGGCGGCGGGACGGCTCTGGGCGTCACCGTGCTCGACCGCGACCCCCAGGTGAGCCTGCAGCCCGCCGGCCCCTCGCCCTCCCCGTCGTGCACGTCGTCGTCGGGCTCGAGCGCCTACCGCAGCACGCTCTGCCTCAGGGGGGACCCGCCCCAGCTCGAAGCAGGGCTGCTCACGTCCGACGACGCCGAGAAGGCGTCGTCCGCTGCGGGGGCGTGGGCCGCAGGCGAGACCACGGAGGACGCGTTGTCCGTGTTGCTGACGTGTCAGAGCGGGGACAACTTCGCCGCCTCGGGAGTGACGCGCACCCTGACCCGAGGGGCCGCGACCATCGAGCAGCACCTGGTGCAGGCCAGCGGTGCCGGGGCGCAAGCGGACCTCGACACGTTCGCCCGCGAGGTGCGCGACTGCCCCACCCGACCGGCAGGTGACGAGGGAACGGAGTCGTTGGAGCTGCTCCCGGGGCTCGCCGCCGATTCCGTGGTCGTCGCGTCGACGACGACCGGCTGCAGCAGCTGCCGGGCCAGCGCCCTCTACGTCGCCGTCGGCCGCGGCGACCTGGTCTCCGTGGTCATCCTGCCCGTTTCCGAACGCCCTCGCGCCGCGACCTGGGCTGAGGTGTCGCGCAACCGCTTGGGCTGTGTGGAGTCGTGCCCCTCTGCCACCGCTGGGCCGGACGTGCTGGACCCGACGGACGTGCTGCGCCCCGACGGGATCGGCCCGGTGCGTTTCGGGATGACCCTCGACGAGGCGCGCACGGCGGCGGGGGTCGAGCTCACCGCGTTCAGCGACGACCTGGGTAACGGCTGCGGGTACGTCCGGGTGCGCAGCGGCTCCCCCGACCTGTCCTTCATGGTGATCGAGGACCGCGTGGTGCGCGTGGACGGAGGGAACCAGACGCGTACCGAGGCTGGCGTCGGCGTCGGCTCCACCGAGGCACAGGTCCAGGCGGCGTACCCCTCCGCCACCACCAGCCAGCACCAGTACGACACGAGCGGTCACTACCTGACCGTGTCGCAAGGCGCGGTGTCGTTGGTGTTCGAGACCGACGGAACACGGGTTACCCAGCTGCGCGGCGGCGAGAACGGCCCGGTCAGCCTACGTCGAGGGCTGCGCCTGACCCCTGCCCACCGGGTACGACGAAGGCCCCCGCGCCGGCGAGCGGTGCGGGGGCCTTCGGGACGTGCGAGACGGAGCTAGAGGGACTTCATGATCTCGCGCATGAGCTCGGCGGTGGCGGACGGCGTCTTGCCGACCTTCACACCCGCGGCCTCGAGGGCCTCCTGTTTGGCCTGCGCCGTACCCGACGAGCCGGACACGATGGCGCCGGCGTGGCCCATCGTCTTGCCCTCGGGCGCGGTGAAGCCGGCGACGTAGCCGACGACCGGCTTCGTCACGTGGGCCTTGATGTAGTCCGCGGCGCGCTCCTCGGCGTCGCCGCCGATCTCGCCGATCATGACGATCGCGACGGTCTCGGGGTCGTTCTGGAAGGCCTCGAGGCAGTCGATGTGCGTGGTGCCGATGACCGGGTCGCCACCGATGCCGACGGCCGTGGTGAAGCCGTACTCCCGCAGCTCGTACATCATCTGGTAGGTCAGCGTGCCGGACTTCGACACGAGACCGATCTTGCCGGGGGTCGGCGCGATGGTCGCCGGGATGATGCCGGCGTTCGACGCGCCGGGGCTGATCAGGCCGGGGCAGTTCGGGCCGATGATCCGCGTCTTCTTGCCCTTGTTGTACTGCCAGAAGTACGCCGAGTCCTGCACCGGGATGCCCTCGGTGATGACGACCGCGAGGCCGATCTCGGCGTCGATGGCCTCGATGACGGCGGCCTTGGCGAACGCCGGCGGGACGAAGATGACCGACACGTCGGCGCCGGTCTTCTCCATCGCCTCGGCGACGGTCGCGAAGACGGGGATCCCGTCCACGTCGCTGCCGGCCTTCTTCGGGTTCACGCCACCGACGACGTTGGTGCCGGAGGCGACCATGCGGCGGGTGTGCTTGGTGCCCTCGGAGCCGGTGATGCCCTGGACGATGACCTTGGACTCAGCGGTCAAGAAGATGGCCATTACGCAGCGCTCCCAGCGAGTTCAGCGGCCTTGTCGGCCGCGCCGTCCATGGTGTCGACGACCGTGACGAGCGGGTGCGCCGCCTCGGCCAGGATGCGCTGGCCCTCCTCGACGTTGTTGCCGTCGAGGCGGACGACGAGCGGCTTGGTGGCCGCAGAACCCAGCATCTGCAGGGCCTGCACGATGCCGTCCGCGACGGCGTCGCAGGAGGTGATGCCGCCGAAGACGTTGACGAACACCGACTTCACGTCCGGGTCGCTGAGGATGATCTCGAGCCCGTCGGCCATGACCTGCGCGGAGGCACCGCCCCCGATGTCCAGGAAGTTGGCCGGCTTCACGCCACCGTGGTTCTCCCCGGCGTACGCGACGACGTCCAGGGTGCTCATGACGAGCCCCGCGCCGTTGCCGATGATGCCGACCTGGCCCTCGAGCTTGACGTAGTTGAGGTTCTTGGCCTTCGCGCGCCCCTCGAGGTCGTCCTCGGCGACGACGTCGGCGTAGGTGTCGAAGACGTCCTTGTGGCGGAACTCCGCGTTGGCGTCCAGCGTGACCTTGCCGTCGAGGGCGATGACCTCGCCGGTCGGGGTCTTCACCAGCGGGTTGACCTCGACGAGCGTGGCCTCCTCGTTGACGAACACGTCCCAGAGCTTCTGCAGGACATCGATGACCTGGTCCCGCACGTCGGCCGGGAAGCCGGCGGCGTCGGCGATCTCGGCAGCCTTGGCGGCGTCGCAGCCCACGATGGCGTCGACGGGGATCCGCGCGAGGGCCTCGGGGCGCTCGACCGCGAGCTCCTCGATCTCCATGCCGCCCTCGACGCTCGCCATGGCGAGGTAGGTGCGGTTGGCCCGGTCCAGCAGGAAGGAGACGTAGTACTCCGTCTCGATGTCGCTCGCCTCGGTGACGAGGACCTTGTGGACAGGCAGGTCCTTGATGACGAGCTGAAGGATGTCGGCAGCGCGAGCCTCCGCCTCCTCAGCCGTCGGGCAGAACTTCACGCCGCCGGCCTTGCCGCGGCCACCGGCCTTGACCTGCGCCTTGACCATGACGGCCTTGCCGATCTTCTCGGCAGCAGCGCGGGCGTCGGCGGGGTTGTCCACGGTCTCGCCGGCGAAGACCGGCACCCCGTGCTTGGCGAAGAGCTCCTTCGCCTGGTACTCCATGAGGTCCACTGAGGGGTCCTGTCCTTGGGTTCGATTCGGGCGCGACGGTCGGTTGAGGCTGGAACCGAGGGTAGCCATCATGTCCGTTCGGTGACGACGAGAGATCCGTCACGCAACACTCTGTTCCATGCCCCGCCACCTGAACCGCTGCGCGCTCGTCCTCGGCCTGCTGCTGGCCTCCGCCTCGCTGACCCTCTCCCCCGCCGGCGCTGAGGTCGTGACCCCCCAGCCCGGGACCCATGCCTTCACCACCACGTCGGACAAGCTCGACGTCCTCGACGGGCCCACGAACGACCACGCGGCGAAGATCGCCTGGACGCTGTACGTCCCGGACAACGCCACCGCCGCGACGCCTCAGCCAGCGATCCTCACGACGCACGGGTTCGGGCTCACCAAGGACTCGGCCGAGGTCGTCGCGAACGCGACCTTCCTCGCCCGGCACGGCTACGTCGTGCTCGCCTACACCTCGCAGGGCTTCGGGACCTCCAGCGGCTGCGTGACGCTGCAGTCCCGGACGTACGACGTGAAGGACGCGCAGCAGCTCATCACCAAGGTGCTGGAGACCAAGGCCTTCGTGAAGAAGGACGCCAAGGGCGCCGTCGTCGGCACGGTCGGCGGCTCCTACGGGGGCGGCATCCAGGCGCCGCTGGCCGAGTCGGACGCGCGCATCCGCGCCATCGCACCCGGGCGGACCTGGAACACGCTGCAGTACTCGCTCGACCCGAACAACTACGTGGTCCCCGGGGACCCGACCGGGTTCACGCACACGCTGAACAAGCAGGGCGTGTTCAAGCAGGAGTGGACCTCGCTGTTCTTCGCCAGCGGCAACGGCAACCCGGTCGGCGGGGTACCCCCGACCGGGACCCCCGCGGGGTCGTGCCCGCAGGACAAGCTCACCAGCGGCGACCCGACCACCGTGGCGGGCCTGCCGTGCCTCGGGTTCCCCACCGCCGTCTGCGTGGTCTACACCAACCTGTCCACGACCGGTGACGCCACGGACGCCGACCGGGCGCTCATCGCCGATGCCGCCGCCACGACCGAGATCGGCAAGCTGCGCGTCCCGACCCTGCTCATCCAGGGTCAGCGCGACACGCTGTTCAACGTCAACGACGCGGTCTCCACCTACCTGTCGCTGAAGAAGCAGGGGACGCCGGTGCAGATGATCTGGAACTCCGGCGGTCACGGCGGGTACCTGTCCGCCGTCGGCGAGTGCGAGGTGTACGGCGGGGGCACCGGCGGCGCCGACTTCCGCGGCCTCGACTCCTGCTACCTCCCGCTGCGGACGCTGCAGTTCTTCGACCACTGGCTCAAGGGAGTCGGGAAGCCCGGCCCGGACTTCACCTACTTCCGCGACTGGGCTCCCGCCGTGACGAGCGGCCCGACGACGCAGTACGGCGACGCCGCGGGGTTCCCGCTGCCGTCCACCACCACGTTCACCCTGTCCGGGTCGTCGGACCTGGTGACCAGCGGGGCCACGGCCGGCAGTGCGGCCTTCGTCAACCCGCTCGCCGGTCTGCCGGCGGCGTACACCGAGACCTCGAACTTCACCGGGCCGGGCGCCAACCCGTCGTCGCAGGGGATACCGCCGACGGAGATCCCCGGTCAGCACGTCGACTTCGTCAGCCCGCCGTTCACCCGGGACACCGACAGCGTCGGCGTACCGAGCGCCACGCTGCGGCTGTCACACCTCGCACCCACCGACCTGGTGCTGTTCGGGAAGGTCTACGACGTGGCGCCGGACGGGTCGGCCACGCTGATCCACCGGCTCATCGCCCCGTCGCGCATCCCGTCCGCGGCGCTCGGCACGCCGGTCACGGTGAAGCTCGCCGGCTTCGCCCACCGGTTCGCCGCCGGCCACAAGGTGCGGCTGACCCTCTCCGCGACCGACCTGACGTCGTACAACAACAAGGTGCCAGACGTGATCACCGTGGCCACGGGACCGGGGTCGACGTTCACCCTGAACACGCAGTCAGCGGCGGCGCCGGTCGTCGCACCCCCCGTCGCGAAGCCGCCGGTGACCGCGCCCCCGGCACCGACCTCGCCCACCCTGCCGGTGACGGGCCCGGCGACGCTGCCCGGGCTCGTCGCCCTCGTGCTGCTGGGCCTCGGCCTGGGCGCGCTGCGCTCCCGGCGGGTGTGACGGGCTGCACAGGCGGGCATCACACCCAGGAGCGTCCGCGCTCGTTGATCTCAGCGTGCGCAAACCCCGCGCGCTCCCTTGACCGCTGGAGACCCGTGACCCGCCGTCCCGCCCTGGCCCTCGCCCTGCTGCTCACCGCGCCGATCGCGGCGGTGAGCACCGCCCAAGCGGCCGCCCCGGCCGTCACCGTGCAGGCCTTGAAGATCACCACGACGGTGGCGCCCGAGGGCCTCGCGGGGAACACGACCTGCGTCGTCGACGCCGACCTGTACACGCCCGCCGGTGTGGACAAGGCGCATCCCGCGCCGGCGATCCTGACGACCAACGGCTTCGGCGGCAGCAAGGGCGACCAGGCGGGCCTGGGCAAGGCGTACGCCGCGAAGGGCTACGTCGTCCTGTCCTACTCCGGCCTCGGGTTCGGCTCGGAGGCCGGCACCGCGGGCAGTGGCTCCGGGTGCAAGATCACGCTCGACGACCGCGAGCACGACGGGGCCGCGGGCAAGCAGCTCATCGACTTCCTCGGCGGGATCAAGAAGGCCGACGACGGCACGCAGATCGACTACGTCACCAAGGACGCGGTCGGACACGACGGAAAGGTCCACCCGGGCGACGTCCGCGTCGGCATGGTCGGCGGCTCGTACGGCGGGGAGATCCAGTTCGCGGTGGCGGGCATCGACCCGCGGCTGGACACGATCATCCCGCTGATCACCTGGAACGACCTGGCGTACTCCTTGGCTCCGAACAACACCTCCCTGCCGGCCAACGGCGTCAGCTACACCACGCCGGGCACCGAGAAGATCGACTGGACCACGCTGTTCTTCGGGGTCGGGATCGCGGACGGACTCCAGGGGACGGTGGCCACCAAGGACCCGACCCGCCTCGGCCCGTGCCCGAACTTCGCCGACGAGGCGTGCCTCGCCAAGGCGCAGATGGACGCCCTCGGCTACCCGACGGCCGACACCATCGCGTTCGCCCGCAACGCCAGCGTCGCGTCGTACCTCAAGGACATCCGCATCCCGACGATGCTCGGCCAGGGACAGGCGGACACCCTGTTCAACCTGCAGGAGGCCGCCGCGACCTACGCCGCCCTGAAGGCGCAGAAGACGCCGGTCAAGATGATCTGGCAGCAGTGGGGGCACAGCCACGGCCCGGTGCCCGGCGAGTTCAACCTCGACACCCCGGACACCAACTACGAGGGCCGGCTCGTCACGCAGTGGTTCGACCACTACCTGATGGACAAGGGCCCGGCCCCGTCGCTCGACTTCACCTACTACCGGCCGTGGCTCGACAAGGGCGACGCCGGTCCGGCGTTCACGACCGCGCCGAGCTACCCGCTCCCCGGGGCCACGACGCTGTTCGGCTCCGCCGGCAAGGACCTCGTCACGGCCCGCAGCAAGGTCACCGCGGGCTCGGCGACCATCGCGATCCCGGCGGGCGGCGTGCCGCTGTCCTACACCGAGACCTCCGCGCTCGACCAGAGCCAGCCCGTCCGCGACCTGCCCGGGGCGACCACGGGCCTGTCCTACGGCCCACTGACCAGCGACCTCGACGTCGTCGGCATCCCGACGGCGACGTTGCAGCTGTCCTCGCCGACCGCGTCGGTGAGCCAGGCGGCCGGACCCGGCGGGATGCTGGTGGCCTTCGTCAAGCTCTACGACGTCGCGCCGGACGGCACGATCACGCTGCCCAACCGGCTGATCTCGCCGATCCGCGTCGCCGACATCACCAAGCCCGTCACCGTGTCGCTGCCCGGGATCGTGCACCGCTTCCCGAAGGGCCACACGCTCAAGCTCGTCGTGTCGCTCTCGGACGCGGCGTACAAGGGGAACGCGCTCGCGCAGACCCTGACCCTGAGCACGTCGCCCACCGCCCCGACCACGCTGACGCTCCCCGGCCTGGCCGCGCAAGCCGCCGCCAAGCCCGTCGTGACGAAGCCCGTCGCGGCGCCCGCTGCTCCAGTGTCCCCGACGTTGCCGACCACCGGTGGCGCCCCGGCGCTGGCCGTGCTCTCCCTCGTGGCGCTGGGCGGCGCGCTCGTGCTGCGCCGCCGCCGTTCGAGCTAGCGCAGACGGGTCAGACCGTCGAGCCGACGTTTGCTCGGACCCACTCGACGATCGCGGTCGGCGACGCCCCCGCTGTGAAGATCTTGGTCACGCCGGCGGCCTCGAGGATCGGGATGTCGTCCTCCGGGATGATCCCGCCGCCGAAGACGACGACGTCGTCGGCGCCTCGCTCGCGCAGCAGCTCGACGATGCGCGGCATCAAGGTCAGGTGCGCGCCGGACAGGATCGACAGGCCGACGCAGTCGGCGTCCTCCTGGATGGCGGTCTCCACGACCTGCTCGGGCGTCTGGTGCAGCCCGGTGTAGATGACCTCCATGCCGGCGTCGCGGAGGGCCCGCGCCACGACCTTGGCGCCGCGGTCGTGACCGTCCAGACCGGGCTTGGCGACGACGACGCGCAGGCGCTCACTCATGGGTGGGAGAGTACGCGGCCATGAGCGACCAACGCGCCGACCCCCGGCCTGCCGACTGGCGGGAGGCCGTCCTCGCGGGTGCGACGCTGCTCGACGTCCGACTGGCGCACCGCAACCCGGGCCACTGGCAGGGGTACGACGCACGGTCGGCCGTGCGGGCCTACCGGCTGCGCGGCGCCCCCGGTCAGCCGGCGCCCGTCGCGCTGGCCTGGGACTTCAGCGTGCAGGGCGGGTCCTTCAGCGAGGACGACGCGACCGTCTTCACCAAGGCCGTCCAGCACGCGGTGTCGGAGCGCGTCCCGCTGGTGACGCTCGTCCGCACCGGTGGCACGCGCCTGCAGGAGGGGATGGCGGCCCTCGTCGGCATCCCGCGCGCCCGCGTCGCCCTGCTGTCCTTGGCGGCCGCCGGCCTGCCGCACCTGGCGGTCGCCGACCATCCCACCACCGGCGGCGTCTGGATCTCTGTCGCCTCGGCAGCCGACGTCCGCCTCGCGGTCGAGGGCGCCACCATCGGGTTCGCCGGCCCTCGGGTCGTCGAGGCGCTGAGCGGGGCGCTCCCCGGCCCCGACAGCCACACGGCCACCGCTGCCTTCGCGGCCGGCCTGGTCGACGACGTGCTGCCCCGCGACCAGGCCGCCGCGTGGCTGACCGCGGCGCTCGCCACGCTGGCTCCGCCGTCCGCAGCCGAGGCGCCGGCGGTCCCGACGTACCCGCGGCCCCCGGACATCGAAGGGTGGGAGCAGGTGCAGCGCACGCGACGACGACGCCGCTCCGGTCAAGACCTGCTCGACGCGCTCCTGACCGAGCCCCTGCCGCTGCGGGCTCCGCGGGGAGATACGACGGTCGCCGCTCGGATCGGCCGGCTCGACGGGCGTCCGGTCGTCGCGGTCGCGCTCGCTGCGGAGCTCAGGGGAGCGCCGACGCCCGATGGCTACCGCTTGGCGACCCGGGCTTACCGCCTGGCCGGGCGCCTGGGGTTGCCGGTGCTCAGCCTGGTGGACACCCCGGGTGCGGATCCCTCCCCTGCCGCCGAGCGCGACGGGATCGCCCCCGCGATGGGCGAGGCCCTCGACGCCCTGCTGACCTGCCCCACCCCGACGCTCGCCCTGGTCCACGGCGAGGGCGGCTCGGGAGGTGCACTCGCCGCGAGCGTGGCCGACCGGGTCCTCATCACCGAGGAGTGCTACTTCGCCCCGATGGCTCCCGAAGGAGCCACCGCGGCGCTCCGACGTCCACCCGAGGAGTGCGCGAACCGGATGCGGATCACGCCGGCGGACCTGCTCGACCTGGGCTTCGCGGACGCGCTGGCGCGGCCCGAGGACGTCGCCGCCCACCTCCGCCAGCTGGTCGATCGCGGCGTGAACGTCCAGGCGCGGCTTGCGCGGTGGTCCGTCCCGCTTCCAGGTCACGCTTGTGTGACAGACGGTGTGGCCCGCGTCACGTTGGGGCAGCACGACGAGTAGGTTCACTCAACGCGACCCGTCAGCACCCCCCGGCTGGCGACCCTGACCCGGCGAGGAGCGCATGGTGCTCGACCCACGGCCCCACCTGACCCAGGCGGCACAGGTCACCCGACGCGGCCTCCGCACCGTCTGCAGCGCCGCCGGCGTCCGCGGCACGGCCACGGAGCTGGCCTGGATCACCGCGCACAGCGCCCTCTACCCCCTGGGCCTCACGGCCGAGCGTCGGCGCGACACCCGTGACGAGCTCGACCGGTTCACCCTGTCCGACCTCCCCGCCGGCCAGCGTGGCCTGCTCATGGGCGACATCGTGGCCGCGGGCACGCCGATCATCTTGGTGCACGGCCTGGTGGACAACCGCTCGATCTTCACGCTCCTGCGCCGCGCGCTGCGCCGCCGCGGCTTCGGCCGCGTCATGACGCTCAACTACAGCCCGCTGACGCAGGACGTTCGCACCGTCGCGCTGCGCCTGCAGGAGCTCGTCGAACGCACCTGCGCCGAGACCGGGTACGAGCGCGTGCACGTCGTCGGCCACTCCCTCGGGGGGCTCGTGGCGCGCTACTACGTCCAGCGCCTCGGCGGTGACGCCCGGGTCCACACCCTGTGCACCCTCGGCACGCCGCATGCCGGCACGAGGGCTGCCCACCTCATCCCGCAGCGGCTGGTGCGTCAGCTGCGCCCGGACTCGCCCCTGCTGCAGGAGCTCGCTGAGCCAGCGCCCGGGTGCCGGACCCGCTTCGTGGCGTTCTGGAGCGACCTGGACCAGCTCATGGTCCCCAAGCAGACCGCGCGTCTCGAGCACCCCGACCTGCTGGCCCGCAACGTGCTGCTGCGTGGGGTGGGGCACATGTCGCTGCCGATCGACGGGCGCGTGGTGCGTGAGATCGCCTCGCTGCTGGCCCACCTCGACGAGGACGGCACCACGGTCACCGCGGGCGTGACCTCCATCGACGCGACGCCCGTCCCGCTCTCCTCGCTCGTCCCGCAGCAGGACCCGGTGAGCCGCAGTGGCCTGCGCCTGCCCCGTCTGCGCCGGGCCGCCACCTCCTGACCCCCGCCTGGCCTGCTTCTCGGCCGGATGACGTAGTGGCCCTGGTCACTTCGGGCTACCCGGGGGTAGCGCTCACGGGACGACTTCGATAACGTCCGGGTAACGGACCACCCCTTGTGGGTGGTCGCTGCATGTGCACCCAGCCCCGCACGCGCAGCCGCCCCAGCCCCGCAGACACCGGAGTACCCCTGTGCCCCCTGCCGACGACGCCGCGCTCGACGCCGCCGACACCCCCCGCCCCCTGTCCACCTCGCGCTCGCCGCGACTGGTCCGCGCGCTGCTGATCGGCGCGTGTGGCCTCGGCCTCGCCGGCGTGGGGCTCACCTCGCCCGAGAGCCCCACCTCCGAGGTCGCGCTCAGCACCGCCGCGTCCTCGACCGTCCTGGTCGAGGCCCTCCCGCACGGCGCCCCGCAGGTCCTCCAGCCCCCCGCGGTCACGACCGCGCCCCGCGCGTCCCGTTCCCGCCCGGTCCCGGCCAAGAAGAAGCCCGCCGCGTCGACCGGCAAGAAGGCCTCGTTCACCGGCGGCTGGACCCGGCCGTCGTACGCCGGAGTGGTCAGCTCGTACGGCATGCGCTGGGGCAAGATGCACAAGGGCGTGGACTTCGGCGCACGTTACGGCGCCTCGATCCGTGCCGTCGGTGACGGCACGGTCGTCGGCACCGGTTACCAGGGCTCGGAGTCCGGCTACGGGTTGATCACCATCATCCGGCACGCGGACGGCTACTACAGCGCCTACGCCCACCAGTCGCGCGACGTCGTCAGCGTCGGGCAGAAGGTCCACCGCGGCGACGTCATCGGGTACGTCGGGTCCACCGGCCACTCGACGGGACCGCACCTGCACTTCGAGATCCGTCGCAGCACCCACGGCGGCCAGGTCAACCCGTTGAGCTACCTGCGCAAGCACGGCGTCAAGATCTGACCTGAGAGATCTGACCGGACGGTTCGTCAGCGAGGCGGCCGCACCCCGGTCATCCCCGCTGCGGCTGCGCCTCGGCCCGACGGCTGACGACGACCTGGCTCGCCGTGATCACTGCTCCCACCCCCAGGGCCACCCCGAGCGTCAGCCGGTCGTCGCGCGCCTTCACGACCAGGAACGCACCGAGCACGGCCAGGTCCAGCACGATGGCCACGACCGGCACGGCGACGCGCGCCTGAACCTGCTCGCGCAGGTGGCGCAGCAGCCCCCAGTGGATGGCGATGTCCATCGACAGGTACAGGATCGCCCCCATCGAGGCGATCTGGCTCAGGTCCAGGAACGCGGCGAGCACGATGGCCAGTCCGGCAGTCACCACGAGCGCCTGGTGGGGCACCCGTCCCGGCAGACCGGGCGCCTGCCCCATGTCCTTGAGCATGTCGTAGAGCCGGGACACCGAGTAGATGCTGGCCAGCAGCCCGGAGAAGGTCGCGACCAGCGCGAGGGCGATCGTCAACCCGACGCCCCACGACCCGAACAGGGGCTCCGCCGCGGCGGCGAGGGCGTAGTCACGGGCCGCCACGACCTCGTCGACGCTCAGGCTGCCGGCGACGGACACGGTGAGGAGCAGGTAGATCACCGTGCACAGCGCGATGGACAGCACGATCGAGCGCCCGACGTTCTTGTTCGGGTCCTTGATGTCACCACCCTGGTTGGTGATGGTCGTGAACCCCTTGTAGGCCAAGATGCACAGCGTCGTCCCGGCGAGGAACCCGAGCACGCCCCCACCGCTGCTGCCGCCGCTGTCGGCCGTGGCGAAGTCCAAGACCGAGGAGAGGCCGGCTGCCACGATCCCGCCGACGGCGAGGGCGGCGATGCCGAGAATCTTCACGGCGGCGGTCACCGTCGCCGACCGCTCCACCCACCCGGTGCCCACGAGGTTGACCAGAGCGGCGACGACGATGACCGCGACGCCCAGGGCAGGGACCAGGACGGCCGAGTCCTCCCGCCCGAACGGGCGCAGCGCGTACGTGCCGAACGTGCGGGCCAGCAGGCTCTGGGCGACCACCATCGACACGTACATGAAGAGTGAGAAGGTGCCCGCGACCACCCCGGGGCCGTACGCCGCCTTGAGCTGCATGGCGATCCCCCCGGAGGAGGGGTTGACGTTGGCGTAGCGGATGTAGGAGTAAGCGCTGAAGGCCACGACCACGGCGCCGGCCAGGAAGGCCAGCGGCATGAGGGTGCCGGCGAGCTCGCTCACCT
The DNA here is from genome assembly GCA_963760125.1 of uncultured Actinomycetota bacterium. GTDB lineage: Bacteria > Actinomycetota > Actinomycetes > Mycobacteriales > SCTD01 > RYN-111. The sequence goes on from CAVXBV010000008.1 coordinate 210,913, forward strand.
GGCCCACGAGAGCGAAGATGCCAGCTCCGATCATGACACCGGTGCCGAGGGAGATCGACCCGACCAGGGACAGCTTGTTGTCGTCAGCGGCCATAACGGTGAACATCACCAGGCCCGCGGCGTCTCACACCCCGCGCTGCCGCCGCTGGTCCGAGCCTCGCCCGGACCGCGACGGCGCAGGGACCTGTGTCGAGACGGCGAAACAGAACAGATCCGCTCAACGAGGAGTGCACGTGACGCGCCGTTCCCTGCCCCACCTGCTGCTCGGCGTCGCGCTCGTCGCAGCCGGCCTGCTCGGCACGCCGGCCTCGGGGACCGCGGCCCCGGCCGCTGCGCCACCGTCACCGGTGCCGACCCCGACGCTGAGCGAGCCACCGGTCGGGATCCACGGCCACGCCCTCTGGGACAGCTACCACGACCTGACGCCGTTCGGCTACGCCGACCACGAGTACTTCGTGTCCGGCACGGCCCGCTCGACCAGTGGCGCGGCTCCGGCGCCGTTCACCACCCGGATCATCGTGGCCCGACCCACCGCGGCCAAGGCCTTCAACGGGACGGTGATGCTCGACTGGGTCAACGTCACGGCCCAGTTCGAGAACCCCGTCGACACGATGGAGGGCCGCCAACTGCTGCTGCGCGAGGGGTTCGCCTACGTCCACGTGAGCGCGCAGAAGGCGGGGCTGTGCTGCAGCCCGCTCACCCCCACGGTCTACGACCCGGTGCGGTACGCCGCCCTGAACCACCCAGGTGATGACTACGCCGAGGACATCTTCTCCCAGGTCGCGAAGGTGCTGCGGACGCATCCTGCGACCGTGGACCCGATGCCCGGCCTGACGGTACGCAACGTCCTCGCCGCCGGGCAGTCCCAGTCCGCCAGCCGGCTCTACGGCTACGTCAACAGCACGCAGGCCAGCGCCGGCGTCATCGACGGCTTCCTCATCCACGGTGGCGGCGCCAAGACTTTCACCAAGCCGCTCACCGTGCCGGTCATCCACCTGCTCAGCGACAACGAGGCCAAGGTCGACCCGCCGACCAAGGACCCGAAGTACCGCGTCATGGAGATCGCCGGCACGGCGCACTCCGGCTTCTTCATCGGCTACCAGTCGGTCTTCGGCTCCGGCCCGCGCACGGCGGACCAGGCGCCGATGTCCAAGGCGCAGTACGACACGACGATCGACAAGGCGGGCAACTACGGCCAGCTCCTCGACCCGATGCTCGGCACGTGCGTGCTCGCGGGCTCGACGATGCCGATGCACTACGCGGTCTCGACGGCGCTGCACCAACTCCACCGCTGGATGACGACAGGCAAGGCTCCCGCACCCACACCCCGCTTCACCTTCAACGGGACCGCGCGGGCCACCGACCAGTACGGCAACACCCTCGGCGGCATCAGGTACCCACCGATCGTGCACCCGGTCGCGCAGTACAAGAGCACCTCCTGCCCTCTCGGCGGTCTCACCGTGCCCTTCTCCGACAGCGAGATCCAGAAGCTGTACGGCTCGTTCGACGGCTACCAGAAGAAGATGCGGGCGGCAACGGACACCGCCGTGCGCCAGGGCTGGCTGCTGCCGGTGGACGCGATCGACCAGATGCGGCGGGTCTGCCAGGCCAAGGTGCGGTTCGGGACCAGCGACACCGGGACGTGCACGCCCTACACGCCGCCGGCCTTCGAGGCCGACGCCGCCCCGGCGGTGGCGCCCGCCCGCCCCGCCCCGGCCGCGGCTCCCGCTGCCGCCCCGGCCGCGCCCGCTCCGGTGCGGAGCACGCTGCCGACGACCGGCGGGCTCCCTTGGTTGGCCGCAACGGGCCTGCTGCTCCTCGCCCTCGCCGCGCGGCGCTGGCGCGTCGCCTAGGACGAGACCGCCGGTCCGGAGAGCGGGGCTACAGCTTCTCGACCGGCGCGTACCGCAGGAGCAGCCACTTGGCTCCCGTGCCGGCGCCGAAGTCGACCTCGGCCTGCGCGGAGTCGCCGGCACCGCGCGTCGCGGTCACCAGCCCCAGCCCGAAGGCGTCGTGGTTGACGCGGTCCCCGACCTCGAGGTTCGGGATGGCCCGCAGGCCGGGAGCGCTGCGGGCTCGGGACGCCGAGCCACCGAACGTGCCGCCTGACTGCACCCGGTCCGCCGCCCGCGACAGCGCCGGCGTCGAGGCGACCGTCGCCGCCAGGCGGCGCCAGTCCAGCAGGTGCTCGGGGATCTCGTCGAGGAACCGCGACGGCGGGTTGTAGGACGTCTGGCCCCACGCGGAGCGCAGGTGGGCGCGGGAGAGGTACAGCTTCTCCCGCGCGCGGGTGATCCCGACGTACGCGAGCCGGCGCTCCTCCTGCAGCTCGACCGGGTCGCCCAGGGTGCGCAGGTGCGGGAAGACGCCGTCCTCGAGGCCGGTGAGGAACACCACGGGGTACTCCAACCCCTTCGCCGCGTGCAGCGTCATGAGCGTCACGACCCCGCCCGTGCCGTCGGCGTCGGGGATCTGGTCGGCGTCCGCGACGAGCGACACCTGCTCCATGAACTCCATGACGCCGCCGTCGGGGACCCGCTCCTCGAACTCGCGCGCCACGCCGACGAGCTCGGACAGGTTCTCCAGGCGCGACTCGTCCTGCGGGTCGATCGACTCCGACAGCTCACGCAGGTAGCCGGTCTTGTCCAGCACCGCCTCCAGCACCTCGGCCGGTGGCATCCGGCCCTCCACCAGGGCTCGGAGCTCGTCCATCAGCTCGGCGAACTCCTTGACGGACTTCGCCGACCGGACCGCCATGCCGGGCACCTCGTCGCACCGCGACAGCGCCTGGGCGAAGGGGATCCGCTCGCGACTCGCGAACGCCTCCAGGCACGCCTCCGCCCGGTCCCCGATCCCGCGCCGGGGGGTGTTGAGGATGCGGCGCAGCGACACCGTGTCGGCGGGGTTGGACAGCACCCGGAGGTAGGCGAGGGCGTCCCGGACCTCCTTGCGCTCGTAGAAGCGCACCCCGCCGACAACGCGGTAGGGCAGGCCGACCCGGATGAACACCTCCTCGAACACCCGCGACTGCGCGTTGGTCCGGTAGAACACGGCGACCTGCGACGGCTGGGCTCCGGCGTCGACGAGCTTGTCGACCTCCTCGGCGACGAACGCCGCCTCGTCGTGCTCGTTGTCCGCGACGTACCCCACGATGAGGTCGCCGTCGCCGGCATCGGTCCACAGCCGCTTGTCCTTGCGGCCTTCGTTGCGGCTGATGACCGTGTTGGCCGCCGTGAGGATCCGCTGCGTGGAGCGGTAGTTCTGCTCGAGCAGCACCACGCGGGCCTGGGGGTAGTCGACCTCGAAGTCCATGATGTTGCGGATGTCGGCGCCGCGGAAGGCGTAGATCGACTGGTCGGCGTCGCCGACGACGCACAGCTCGCTGCCCGGCAGGTCGCGGCTGGCGGCGGTGAGCTCGCGGACCAGCATGTACTGCGCGTGGTTGGTGTCCTGGTACTCGTCCACCAGCACGTGCCGGAAGCGCCGCCGGTAGTGCTCCGCCGTGTCGGGGAAGGCCTGCAGCAGGTGGACCGTCGTCATGATCAGGTCGTCGAAGTCCATCGCGTTGGCCTCGCGCAGCCGCTGCTGGTAGAGCGTGTAGACCTCCGCCCGCATCCGCTCGTGCTCGTTGGTGGCGCGCGACGCGGCCTCCTCGTGGTCGATGAGCTCGTTCTTCAGGTCACTGACCTGGTTGCTCATCGCGCGCGCCGGGAAGCGCTTCGGGTCGAGGTCGAGATCGCGGCAGACCAGCGTCATGAGCCGCTGGGCGTCGGCCTGGTCGTAGATGCTGAAGGACGTGGTGAAGCCGAGCTTCTTGGCCTCGGCGCGCAGGATCCGCACGCAGGCGCTGTGGAACGTGCTGACCCACATGACGCGCGCCCGACCGCCCACCAGGGCCGCCACGCGCTCCTTCATCTCGCCCGCGGCCTTGTTGGTGAAGGTGATCGCGAGGACCTCCCCGGGCTGCACCTCACGGGCCGCCAGCAGGTAGGCGATGCGCGTCGTGAGCACCTTGGTCTTGCCTGACCCGGCGCCCGCGACGATGAGCAGCGGACCGCCCTCGTGGATCACGGCCTCGCGCTGCTGGGGGTTCAGGCCCTCGAGCAGCCGGGCAGCCTGCGGGCTGAGCACCGGCGTCTCGAACGGGAGGGTCGACATCGGCTCCAGAGTACTTTCGCCGTACGACGGGACCGGACGCTCAGTCGCGGGGCGGCTGCTCCGCGAGGAAGCGCTCGAGCTCGGCCCCGAGCTCGTCCGCCGTCGGCAGGTCGGCCTCGGTGATGCCCTCGTCGAGCAGCGACTGGCCCCGGCCGCGCAGGAACGCGTCGTACTGCGCTTCGAGCTGCTGCACGATCTCGGCCACCTCGGGGGCGTTCGCAACCTGCTCGTCGAGCGCAAGCCGCGTGGCCTCGGCCGCCTCGTCCAGAGCGTCGACCGGCAGGTTCAGCGACCCGCAGCGGATCACCTCGCGGACCAGCTGGGCAGCCGCCGCCGGGTAGGCGGTCTGCGCGACGTAGTGCGGGACGTGGACCGCAAAGCCCATCGCCTCCAGACCGGCCTCACCGAGCCGCAGCTCGAGCAGGTGCCCGGCGCTCGAGGGGACCTGGACGGTCTCCACCCACGACTCGTACCCGGCGACGAGCTCCCGCGGCGTGCCGTGCGCGATGACCCCGACCGGGCGGGTGTGCGGCAACCCCATCGGGATGGCGTTCAGGCCGATGCTGCGCGTGACCCCGAGCACGCGGCACAGCTGCTCCACGGCGGCTGTGAACCGCTCCCACTGCACGTCGGGCTCCGGCCCGGCGAGCACGAGGAAGGCGGTGCCGTCCAGGTCGTGCACCAGGTGGATCGCGAGCTCGGGGGTGTCGTAGGACTCCCAGTGGTCCTTCGCGAACACCATCACCGGTCGCCGCGCGCGGTAGTCGAACAGCTGGTCGTGGTCGAAGCGCACGAGCACCGTGTGCTCGAGCGTCTCGAGCAGGTGGTCCACCGCCAGCTTGCGCGCGCCCCCGGCGTCGATGAACCCCTCCAGGGCCTGCACCAGGACCACCCCGGTCAGGTCAGGGCGGTCGGGGGTCAGGTCGTAGAGGTCGGTGGGGTCGAGCTTGCGCATGAGGTCCATCCTTGCGTACGTCGCACGCCCCCGCGCCGGGACGCCGGCGACGCGCCCGCGTGCAGGACGGCACGGGAACAACACCGGCGCCCCCGGTGTCGGTTCCGGTATGACGACTGACCCCGCTGCTGAGAAGACCGTCGAACGCGCCTTGGTGGTCGTGGCCCACCCGGACGACGTCGACTTCGGCGCCGCGCGGGACGGTCGCGACCTGGACCGAGGCGGGCATCGAGGTGACCTACCTGCTGTGCACCGACGGGGACGCCGGTGGCTTCGACGCCGCCGTGCCCCGCGGGGACATCGCGCGGGATCCGGCAGGACGAGCAGCGCGCCGCGGCCAAGGCGGTGGGGGTGGAGGACGTGCGCTTCCTCGGCTACCCGGACGGCCAGCTCGTCCCGAGCTGGGACCTGCGACGCGACATCAGCCGGGTCATCCGGCAGGTGCGGCCGCAGCGGCTGATGATGCAGAGCCCGGAGATCAACTGGGAGCGCATCGCCGCGTCCCACCCGGACCACCGGGCCAGCGGCGAGGCGACCCTGTGCGCGGTCTACCCGGACGCCCGCAACCCGTTCACGCACACCTCGCTGCTGCAGGACGAGGGCCTGGACGCCTGGAGCGTCCACGACGTCTGGGTGATGGCTGCCGGGCAGGGCGCGAACCGCTGGGTGGACGTCACGGACACGTTCGCCCGCAAGGTCGAGGCCCTGCGCGCGCACGAGAGCCAGACCGCGCACATGCCCGACCTCGAGGGGATGCTCCGGGGCTGGCTCGGCGCCAACGCGGTCGCCGGCGGGCTCGCCGAGGGCCGGCTCGCCGAGTCCTTCCGGGTGATCAGCGTCCCCTAGCGTCTCGCGGGCTACCTCTCGTGGACGCCCTGCCGGCCGCCGATCGCGAGGCCGGGAGCGAGGAGCAGGAGCGCGCCGGGCACGGACCAGCAGAGCAGCACCGCCGGCAGGTAGAGCACCGCGCTCAGGTCGGCGCGATGGACCGCGTACATCACCAGCAGTCCCACGGCGGGTCCGGCCGCCGCGACGACCCCGGAGCGAACGGCGGCATAGCCGCGGCGTTCGGCGAGCTCGACGGCCGCGACGAACGGCGCCACGGTGAGCGCGACGCCGACCAGGCACAGCAGAACCACGAACACCGTCAACGACAGCAACCCCAGCAGTAACCCCAGCAGCAAGCCGACCATGCGCCGACCCTACGACGCAGATCACGTCGTGATGCCGCAGGTGGCCAGCAGGAGTCGGCCGGTCGATGTCGAACACTGTCTTACCGGGCCGCCCAGCCCCCCTGATCCAGGAGCGTCCGTGCCCCAGCTCGCCCCCCGTCTGCTGCTCGCTGCCGCGCTCTCGACCGGCTTGGCCGTCGCCGTCGCCGCCGGAGCCCCCTCCGGCGCCGCCACGGTCGGCGCCGCGACGTACGCGAACCACCCCGCCCCGACGAAACTGGGCGCCGATGCCGGCGAGCCCTCGATCGGCGTCAACTGGAAGTCCGGCGCGACCTTCCTGCAGGCCGGCCTGAACACCGTCAAGGCGGAGTTCGACGCCGCGGGCCAGGTGACCTGGAGCGACGCGAGCGGGACGACGACCTCCCTGATCTCCCTCGACCCGGTCGCGGTGAGCGACAACCGCACCGGCCGCTGGTTCGTCTCGCAGCTCGCGGTCGTCGGCAGCCTCATGGAGTACAGCGACGACAACGGCAAGACGTGGAGCCCCAGCCAGGGGTCGGGCGCGCCCGCCGGCGCGGACCACCAGACGCTCGGCGTCGGGCCGTACCCCAAGGAAGGGCTCGCCCAGCCGCTCACGGCCTACCCGAACGCCGTCTACTACTGCTCGCAGGAGATCGGTACGGCACTCTGCGCCCGTTCCGACAACGGCGGCCAGACCTTCGGGGGCGGCATCCCGACGTACTCCCTGGCCGACTGCAACGGGCTGCACGGGCACGTGCGCGTCGCGCTGGACGGCACCGTCTACCTGCCGAACAAGAACTGCAACAGCCAGGCCGCGCTGGTGGTCTCCGAGGACGCCGGCACCACCTGGTCCGTGCGCCGCATCCCGGGCTCGAGCAACGGCAGCAGCGACCCGTCGGTGGCGAGCGGCCGGGACGGCACGACGTACGCCGCCTACACCGCCAAGAACGGCACGGTCAGCGCCGTCGCGACGACCGACCGCGGCCGGACGTTCAGCAAGCCCGTGGACCTCGGCGCGCAGGTCGGCGTCGTCAACGCGGCCTTCCCGGCGACGATCGCCGGCGACGGCACCCGCGCGGCCGTGGCCTTCCTCGGTACGAAGACCGAGGGCAACGCCCAGAACCAGTACTTCGGGCAGAACTCCGAGCACACGGCCTACGAAGCGGCGACCTGGCACCTGTACGTCGCCACGACGCTGGACCGCGGCCAGACCTGGAAGACGGTCGACCTCACGCCGAAGGACCCGGTCCAGCGAGGCCGGATCTGCCAGGGCGGGACGGGCTGCTCCGGCGGTGACCGCAACCTGCTCGACTTCATGGACATCCAGGTCGACGCGACCGGCCGGGTCCTCGTCGGCTGGCCGGACGGCTGCACCGGCGCCTGCGTCACCTCGAACCTCGTCGCCACCAACACCCACACCTCGCTCGGCACGATCAGTCGGCAGAGCTCGGGACCGCTGCTGTTCGCGACGCCGCAGAAGCCCTAGCCCGGGTGGCCCGACCGGCAGCGGGCGGTGGACGGTGGGTGCACGTCCCCCCGTCCCGGTTGCCGCGCTGGCTGGACGGGTTCGCCGAGCGCCACGAGGGCTCCGTGCTGACGCCAGGGCCGGACGTCGTCGTCCTGACCGGCGGCGACGGGGCACAGGCCCACGTCGAGGTCCCCTTCGGACCCCTGACCGGCGACCTCGTGGAGCACGTCCTGCGTGTGCGCCGCATCGGGGTGCTGCTGGCCCGCAAGGGCGGACACGCTGCGGGCGTGTTCGTGGGAGACGTCCTCGAGGGCTCCAAGGTGGGGTCCCGCCACGTCCAGGGGCGCACCGCGGCGGGTGGGTGGTCGCAGCAGCGGTTCGCGCGCCGCCGCGAGGGTCAGGCGGCCGTCGCGTCGGAGGCTGCCGCGGACGTGGCCGTCCGCATCCTGCTCGATCAGCGGCTCGACGCGGTGGTCACCGGAGGCGAGCGGGCGGCTGTCGCCGGCGTGTTGGCCGACCGGCGGCTCGCTCCCCTGCTGCCCCTGGTCCAGCCGCGGCTGCTGGACGTCCCGGACCCGCGTTTGAAGGTCCTGCAGGCGGTGCCGTTCCGCGACGTCTGGATCCGCGTCGTCGACCCCTCCGGGGCTTAGCCGCGGCCGATCTGGCCGAGCTTGCCGGCCATCCCGCCGGCCGCCCGCAGCGCGGCACCGGGCTCGAAGGGGGCCGGGGTGGCCGTTTTGTACGCCGCCTTCGCCTCCTCCACCGCCCCCAGCAGCAACGAAGCAGGCGCGACCGACGGCGGCCAGAGGTAGAGCGACATCGAGCCGGGGATCGTGTTGACCTCGTTGACGTGGAGGACGTCGTCGATGAGCAGGAAGTCGAGCCGACCGAGCCCCGTGAGCCCGCAGACGTCGACGACCGCCGCCGCCAGGCGCTCGGCCTCCTTGGTCACCTCGTCCGGCACCTGCGCCGGCAGCTCACGAGGAGCAGCGACCAGGCCGTCGGTCTGGAGGTACTTCTGCCCGTAGGAGTAGATGCCCTCCGCGACGCTAGGCGCCAGCGGCTTCTCCAGCAGCGACAGCTGCAGGGAGGGGTGGGTGGCGTAGGCCAGGTTGAGGTCCATCGCGCCCTTGCTGAACGGCTCGAGGACCGCACCCTGTCGCAGGTGCACCGAGCTCTTCGCGAGGGCCTGCGCGGTGGCGAGGTCCTCCACCACCTCGATCCCGATCGAGGAGCCGCCGAAGCGCGGCTTGACGATGAACGGCCCCTCGAACGGCACCTCACCACCGAGCGCGACCCGCGGGAGCGTCGGGATGCCGTTCGCCTGCAGCACAGCGCCGAACGCGAGCTTGTCCATGCCCAGCGACGCGATCGGCGCTGGCCCGCCCGAGAGCGGGATCCCGAGCTGGTCGAAGACCCCGTTGAGGCCACCGTTCTCGCCCGCCCCACCGTGGCAGCAGTTCAGCGCAGCGTCGATGTCCAGGGCCTTGCCGCCGCCGAGGCCCTTCTTCGGGGTCTGGAAGCCGGTGCCGAGCAGCGCCTGCAACGCGATCGCCCCCTTCGGCGCGCCCTCCAGGAAGTCCTTGGCCTCAGCGGCTGGCGGGCACTGCACCCAGTCGCCGGTGCGGGTCCAGTACAGCGGGAGCACGTCGTGGCCAGCGTCGCGCAGCACCCGCTCCGCCAGCAGACCGGTGAGGATCGAGATGTCGTGCTCGGGCGAAGGGCCCCCGAAGACGATGGCCAGCACAGGGGGCTCCTACGGCTCGGTTACGGGTAGTGGTCGGGCAGGTCGTTCTCGAACAGTACGACGTCGCCCGCCCTCGACGTCTGCTCGACCAGCGCGACGGCGGCCTGGCGCGTCGGGACCATGATCACGTCCGTCTGGCCGCCTGTGCCCCCCGTGCGCAGCGCTGAACCGTTGGTGCGCCCGATCACCACCAGGGTGGCAGCACCGGCGTCGCGGACGAGCGCCCCGAGCTCGGTGTTGCGCTGCTTCTGGACGCTGCCGAGCTCGACCATGCCGGGGGTGACGACGTGGACCCTGCCGCCCGAGCGGGCCGCCAGCGAGGTCGCGCGCGCCACGGCCGTGGCCGCACCCGCCGGGTTGGAGTTGTAGGTGTCGTCGAGGATCCAGGAGCCGCCGTCCTGGGCCAGGGGCTCGAGGCGGTGGGCCACGGTCGGCAGGTGCGACAGCCGGGGCCGCAGCAGCGCGGGGTCGTCACCGAGCGCCATCGCGGCGCCCACCGCGCACGCGACGCCCGCTGGGTGGACGGAGTCCGGCAGGTCGGCGGCGCCGAGGTCCTGGCCGGCCACATACAGCCGGCCGTCGACGATCGCGACGTCCGCGGTCGGGTCGGTCACGGAGCAGCGGAGGACGCGCTTGCCCTGCTGGGTCAGCGTGTCCGCGAGGCCGGCGAGCAGGTCGTCATCGGCGTTCAGCACGACGGTCCCGGCCTTGGCCGTGATCTCGGCCTTCGCCGCCAGGACGCCCTCCCGGGTCTTCATCCGCTGCAGGTGCACCTCGCCGATCGCCGTGAGCACGGCGACGTCGGGCGGGAAGACCTCGCACAGGCCGGCGATCTCGCCCTTGCCGTAGGTGCCCATCTCGGCGACGAACACCTCGGTGCCGGCGACCAGCCCCTCGTTCACGGCCCGCGAGAGCCCCATCGCGTTGTTGAACGACGCAGGGCTCGCCAGCACGGTGTGGGTGTGGGACAGCAGGTGGGCGAGGTAGTTCTTCGTCGTCGTCTTGCCGTACGACCCGGTGATGGCCACGACCGTGGGGCGGACCTTCGCGACCTTGGCGCGCGCCTGCTCCAGGAACGTCCGGGAAAGGCGCTTCTCCAGCGGGCTGACGAGCACGAGCGCGAGGTCGATGAGGCTGGTGAGGAACAGGGACGTGCACGCCGCGAGAGCCGGCGACCAGACCGCGACGAGCAGCACCAGGGCCGCGAGGACGATCGACAATCGCCGCACGCGAGGCGTCCAGGCCAGCTTCGACGTGCGTCCGCGGTACGGCAGGCCCACGGGAGTGGCTTGCGCCAGGGCAGCGCTGGCGACGTACCACCAGGGGCTGGCGAAGACGCCCAGCGCGAACAGGGCCACGACCGGCACCAGCAGCGCCAGGGACACCCGCGAGCGGGAGAGCCACAATTGGTCGGTCCAGGTCACTGAGCCCGGCAGGTAGTGCTCGCGCTGCGCCACCCGCAGCCAGCGAGGGGCGCCGGCCGCCGTGGCGACCAGGCAGAGCAGGGTGATGATCACAGCCGCTCCCGGAGAAGGGCGTAGAGGCCCTCATCGAGCAGGTGCCCGCTGCTGTCGCTCACCGTCAGGGTGGCCGAGGGGAACAGTCCCACGGCCTCCTGAACCATCGGGAGCGGCGCGGCCGTGTCGCCCGCACCCCAGACCAGGTCGACCGGCGCGGTCACCGACGGCAGCAGCGCCCGGTAGTCCTCGTTGACCAGCCGCACCAGGGTGCCGCGCATGACCCCGGACGCCGCGCGGTAGTCGGCGCTCCCCCGCTTGCGTCGCTCCGCCTCCATCCGCTCGTCGGACACCAGCCCGAGGGCGTGCGCCTTCTTGGCCAGCCGGAAGCCCAGCGGCGCCTTCCCCGTCGTGGCCTGACGCAGCAACGGCACGCCGGTCAGCACGAGGCGGTCCACCAGCGACGGCCAGCCGGCCGCGAGCTGCACCGCGACCCGGCCGCCGAACGAGTGACCGGCCACCGTCCAGCCACCGCCGGCCAGCAGCGGGGCGAGCAGCTCGGCGTACTCGCGCGACCCCCACTCCGCCGGCGGCTCGGGAGACGCGCCGAAGCCCGGGAGGTCGATCGCCAGTGCAGGAGCGGACAGCGCGGGCAGCCAGTCGGCGCGGGTGCGTCCCCAGCCGTGGAGGGCGAGTACGCGCGGCTCGGGACCGGTGCGTTCGGCGAGCACGGCACCGTCGAGCAGGGCGGTGAGGGCCACCGGTCAGCCGCCGCGCTTCTTCGCGTTGGACACGAGCCGCCCGTAGACCTCGGCGAGGTCGAGCCCCGCGCTGGTGACGGCGAGCGGGAAGGTGGAGGTCTCGGTGAGTCCGGGGGTCACCGCGGCTTCGAGCACCTGTGGGGCGCCGTCCCGGCCGACGATGATGTCGACGCGCGACAGGTCGCGCAGCCCGAGCAGCACGTGGACCTGACGGGCGACCTCGCGCACCGCCGGGACGTCGAAGCGGCTGTCGTCGTCAGCGAGCGAGGTGTAGCGGACGTCGGAGCTCGCGTCGTAACGGGCCTGGTAGTCGTACGGCGTCCCGTCGGGCGTCTCGATGAGCATGGGGGCGAGGGCCTGCGGCCCGTCACCGAGGTCCAGCACTGGCACGGTGACCTCGAAGCCCTCGACGTGCGCCTCGAGCAGGACGTCGGTCGCGTACGCGAACGCCTGCACCAGCGCGCCGGGCAGCTCGCCCTCGGTCCGCACGATGGAGACGCCGAGAGCAGAACCACCGGCGACCGGCTTGACGACCAGCGGCAGGCCGATGACGCGGTCCACGAGGTGGTACAGGTTCTGCGGCCCGACCTCGCGGAAGATGGTGCTGGGCAGCGTCACCCAGGCCGGTGTGCCGATCCCGGCTTCGACCATGCGGGTCTTGGCGATCGCCTTGTCGTACGCCGCTCGGCACGCCCCCGCCGTGGAACCGACGTACGGCAGCCCGGAGAGCTCGAGCAGGGACTGCACCGTGCCGTTCTCTCCCGAACCGCCGTGGAGGGCGACGAAGGCGACGTCGGCGTCGCGGGTCTCGAGCAGGCTCACGAAGCGCTCGTCGACGTCCCAGTGGTCGACGTCGAGGCCGGCCTTGACCAGCTGCTCGGCGAGCCGGCGCCCGGAGCGCACCGAGACGTCACGTTCGTGGGAGAGCCCGCCGGAGATGACCGCTACCTGGTGCACGGCGGCAAGGCTAGCCCGACGGCACCATGACAGGGGGCGCCTGACGCCTTCGCTCGCTCGCGGCGAGCAGCAGGCAGGGGACCAGGGACAGGCCCGTCAGCGCGGCCACCAGCCCGAAGGTCGTGCCGAAGTCGGCTGTCCGCTCCAGCACGACGACGAACAGGGCCGTCCCCAACGACCCGCCGACGCGCTGGAGCACGAACAACTGGGCGCTCGCATCGGCGCTCGAGCGCGCCTCGATGGAGCGCAGGGCCGCCGCCATCAGGGGCATGCCCGCCAGACCGACGCCGATCCCGCGCACGAACATCACGACGACGAGGAACGCGTAGGACGTCTCGGCGTCGAGCCAGGCGAACGGCACCGTCGCGACGGTGACGATGGCCGTCCCGACCGAAGCCACCCGCCCCCCGCCGTAGACATCGGTGAGGCGACCAGCACGGCGCATGACCAGCACCACACCGATGGCGGTCGGCGCGACGAGCAGTCCGGTCGTCGTGGCGGACTCGTGGCGGACGCCCTGCAGGTAGAGCGGCAGCAGGATCAGCGCCCCGAGGCTGATGGCGCCGTTGACGAAGGACGCGAAGGACGCGAGCGCGTAGGTCCGGTCCCCGAACAGCCGCAGGTCCAGCAGCGGGTGCTCGCGCCCCAGGGCATGCCGGACGAACGCGGTGAGCAGCCCGATCCCGACGAGCACCGGCAAGACCGTGGCCGCGCGCACCAGCGCGCCGCTCCCCGCGACCTCGGACAGCCCGTAGACCACCAGACCCAGCCCCACCGAGCCCAGGAGCAGCCCCGGCAGGTCCAGTCGATACGTCGGTTGGCCGGTGTCGTGCGGCAGCAGCCGGACAGCGAGCACGAGCGCCAGCAGGCCGATCGGCACGTTGATGAGGAACACAGCGCGCCAGCTGACGTGCTCGAGCAGGAACCCGCCCACCGTCGGTCCGACCACCGGCGCCAGCACGGTGGGGACGCCCAGCACACCCATCACGCGACCGAGGTTCTGCCGCCCCGCAGCGCCCACGATGATCGACTGCCCGACCGGCAGCAGCAGCCCACCGCCGGCTCCCTGGAAGACCCGGGCCACGATCAGCGAGGGGGCGTCCCAGGCGAGTCCGCACGCGACCGACCCGAGGGTGAACAGACCGAGGGAGATCAGGTAGAGCTTGCGGGTCCCGATCCGCCGGCTCGCCCAGCCCGCCGCGGGGGTGACGGCGGCGATCGCCAGGAGGTACGCCGTGACGATCCACGAGATCGTCGGCAGGCTGGTGTCCAGTTCCCTGGCCAACGGGTCCAGGGCCACGTTGACGATCGTGGTGTCCAGGACGGACATCACGGTGCCGAGGACGGTCACCGTCCCGATGCGCCACACGACCGGGTCGATCGTCGCCTCCGTCACCGCCAAACTGTAACGCGTTCTAGTTGATCCATGTCGAACCGATGACAACGCGTGAGCGACCGGCCCAGTCGGGGTAGGCATGAGCCATGACGCTGCCTGTTGCCCGTGATGACGCCGCCCCTGCCGGACAGCCCGACCTGACCGTGGAGCCTGACCAGGGCCTCGACAGCGACAGCGCTCCGGACCCGGTTCTCCCCACGTTCGCCCTGATGGCGCGGTTCGGTCAGCAGGCCGCAGACGAGCGCGAGGCCGTGCGCGCCGTCGTCGAGCGGCTCACGCTGGCGGAGGAGCCGTTCCACGAGGTCGAGGTCGAACGGGTCGAGGAAGGCGGCCTCCACCTGGTCGTCGCCCGATTCGTCCTCGTGTCGGTGGACGGCGAGACCGCCGTCAACGGTCTGCACGCCACACTTGTCGCTGCCGGGCTCGAGCCCGACGAGGTGTGGCTCGCGGCCCAGGTGGCCTGACCCGCCTGCCAGAAGGCACTGCGGGTGCAGTGGGTCAGGCGTGCGTCACTCGTCCAGGGAGCCGCGACGGCGGCGGAGGTAGAGACCGCCCCCCAGCAGCACGAGCGCGAGCGCGGCGAGGACCGGCGCCCCACCTGTCGCGGCGAGCGCGGGCTTGGTCGCGGGAGCGGTGACCGGGGTGGCGGGGACGACGGGGTTCCCCGGCTTGGTCACCGGCTTCTGCACGACGGGCGCTGCGGCCGAGGCGTAGAGCAGCGGTCCGCCGGTCTGCCGGGCCACCATCGAGACGGCGCCCTTGCTTGCGCTCTTCACGTCCTTGTCGCAGGCCGCGACGCACCCGTCCGAGTAGGCCACGAGAACACGCCCGGCCTTGTCGACGGTGATGTCGTTGAAGTCGAGCAGGTTGCGCTGGCTGCACAGGTTGTCGTCGGCGACGTTCTTGTTGGACGTGCCCTGGAGCGAGATGCAGCCGCGCTGCACCGGGTCCTTCGGCGTGACGTCGACGGTGGTCCAGCTGGCGCCGTTGTTGAGGGTGGTGGAGACGTACAGGTGCCACTCGCCGACGAAGCCGTTGTGCTGGGTGTCGCCGATGCCGGGCGTCCCGAGGAAGGAGAACGCCGCGCGACCGGCGTCGCCGGCGATCATCTCGGCGAACTGCACGTTGTGCAGGCCCAGCGGGGTGCTGACGTCGTACGGCGTGGTCCAGGTCTTGGCGTGGTCGGTGGAGACGCTCACCATGGCCTTGGTCTGCGTGGCGAGGGTGGTCTCGGTGGGGTTGATACCGTCGACCCAGCCGAAGAAGACCGTGTTCTTCCTGTCGAACGCGACCGACGGGTCACCCTGGTCGGGGTTGTGGGCCCCAGGGACCGGTCGGACGTCCCAGGTCGTGCCGTGGTCCTCGGACACGACGACCGCCGGCGCGCCGCCGAAGAACTCCGAGTTCGTGAGGTTGTTGGGGGTGGGCACCCCGCCACAGCCCTTGTTGGGCAGGTAGACGATGCCGTCCGGCGCGACGCGCAGGTGACCGTGAATGGCCGAGCAGGCACCGCCCAGTTGGTCGGGGGCGCCGTTGCGGGTCACCGTTGCCGCGTTGTAGGCGACCTGGCTGAACGGGAAGGTCACGCCGCCGTCGTCGCTGCGGGCGCAGGTGCCCTGGTAGCCGTTCTGGGCGCAGTAGTAGACGGCGTTCGGGTAGCCGGCGAGACCGGCCGTGACCGGCGCGCCCTCCTTGCGGTAGGGCCCGGAGCCGACCGTCTGGTGGTCGACGGCCGTCGCCGGACCACAGCCAGAGGACGGGTTCCAGGTCTTCCCTGCGTCATCGCTGTAGCTGAGGATGCTGCACGCGAGGTAGAGCTGGCTGCTGAAGGACCGGTTGGTCTTCTGGTCGGTGAAGCCGATCGGGTCGAGCGACGTCACGGCGTTCGGGTCCGAGGCGTCCACCGAGCTGATGAGCTTGTTGTTCTTGTCCCAGGTCATCCGGGCGGTCTTGGTTCCTGCGGTGAAGATCGCCGCGTCGGCCGTGAGGTCGTAGCCGATGGAGGGCTCACCCCGGTTGACCCCCACGGGGTAGGTCGCGTAGGTCGATCCGGTGGCCGCCTGGGAGCTGCTGACGAGCGGAGCGGCGACGACCGCGGTGAGCGCGGCGAGGAGCAGCAGGGGGCGGGTGGAACGGCGCACGGAGTGGCTCCAGAGCAGAAGGGGGGACACGGGGTCGCGGGGTCCGGATCAGGTGTTCGCCGTACCCCCGCTCTTTCCTGCCGGCTCGCTGGTGGGTGTCGCTAGGGTCACCGGATGACACGCGGGCCGCTCCTCGTCATCGGCGGCGCCGAGGACAAGACCGGTGCCCGCCGGGTCCTGGCCCGCTTCGTCGACCTGGCCGGGGGTGCGCAGGCCCGCATCGCGGTCGTCGCCACCGCCTCCGCGCTCGGCGACGAGATCGTCGACGCCTACCGCGACGCGTTCGGTGCGCTCGGGGTGACCGACGTGGTCGCCCCCCGTCCCAGGACGCGGGCCGAAGCCACCGAGCCCGCCCTCGCCGAACTCCTCGAGAGCGCCACCGGGATCTTCATGACCGGCGGCAACCAGGGCAAGCTCTCCGGGGTCGTGACCGGCACGCCGTTCGGTGCAGCCATCAAGGCGGCTCACGCCCGGGGCGCGGTGGTCGGGGGGACCTCCGCCGGGGCGAGCGTGCAGAGCGAGCACATGATGGCGTTCGGCCGGGAGGGGACGACCCCGAAGTACCGGATGGCGCAGATGTCGGCCGGCCTCGGCCTGCTGCCCGACCTGCTCATCGACCAGCACTTCGACCAGCGGGGCCGGTACGGCCGGCTGGTCAGCCTGGTCTCCCACGCCCCGCACCTGCTCGGTATGGGCGTCGACGAGGACACGGCCGGTGTCATCACGGACGGGCACCTCCTGGAGGTCCTCGGCCGGGGCGCGATCACGCTGTTCGACGGTGCCGCCATGACTTCCAACGTCGACACCGCGACGGGCAGCAGCCCCCTGCTCGCGTCCGGCGTCGTGCTGCACGTCCTGCCCGCAGGCGCCCGCTTCGACCTTGCCCGTCGCGTCCTGCTGCCGGGCCTCGGCGGCAGCCTCGACGACCTGCGTCCTCCGGCCACCCGGATGACGCGCCGCATCGCCTCCGAAGGCGTGCGCGGGGACGTGCGCCCTCGATCGTCCCGACCCAGCGAGTAGGAGCCCGACCGTGGCCCAGCCCTCCCCCGACCTGACCGTGCTGACGACGCGGGTCTACCGCGGCCCCAACTACTGGAGCTACGGCCCGGCGATCCACCTGCAGGTCGACCTCCAGGGGCTGGAGGAGTTCCCGACCAACCTCATCCCCGGCTTCACCGACTCCCTGCTGCGGCTCCTGCCCGGAGTCGGTGAGCACTCCTGCTCGCGGCGCAAGGCCGGCGGGTTCGCCGAGCGCCTGCACGAGGGGACCTGGCTCGGGCACGTGTCCGAGCACGTCGCTCTGGAGCTCCAGCGCCAGACCGGAGCCGAGGTGTCCCGCGGCAAGACCCGCTCCACGGCCGGCCGCCCCGGCGTGTACGACGTCATCTACTCCTACGCCGACGAAACGGTCGGGCTCGCCGCCGGCACGCTCGCCGTCCGACTGGTCAACCACCTGATCCAGGC
The DNA here is from genome assembly GCA_963760125.1 of uncultured Actinomycetota bacterium. Classification (GTDB taxonomy): domain Bacteria; phylum Actinomycetota; class Actinomycetes; order Mycobacteriales; family SCTD01; genus RYN-111. Next base: position 228,610 of record CAVXBV010000008.1, read on the forward strand.
CGAGGACGGCTTCGAGCCCGACCAGGAGGTCGAGGCGCTCGTCCGCCTCGCCCAGCGGTCGGCGTTCGGACCCTCCACCCAGTCGCTGGTCGACGAGGCTGTGTCGCGTGACATCCCCTGGATGCGCCTGAACAGCGGCTCGCTCGTGCAGCTCGGGCAGGGCGTCCACGCGCAGCGGATCCGCGCGACCATGACCTCGCAGACCGGCTCGCTCGCCGTCGACATCGCCGGCGACAAGGAGATGACGCTGCAGCTGCTCGCCGCTGCTGGTCTCCCGGTGCCCCAGTCCAAGGGCGTCCGGACCCTCGAGGGGGCGATCGAGGTGGCCCGCCGCATCGGGTTCCCCGTCGTCGTGAAGCCGGCGGACGGCAACCACGGCCGGGGCGTCGGGCTCAACCTGCAGGACGAGGCCGCCCTCACCAAGGCCTACGCCCTGGCGGAGTCGGAGTCGCGCCGCGGCTGGGTCGTCGTCGAGTCCTACCTCATCGGCAACGACTACCGGTTCCTGGTGGTCGGCGGCAAGATGGTCGCCGCTGCCGAGCGTGTCCCCGCCCACGTCGTCGGCGACGGCACGCACACCGTGGCCGAGCTGGTCGACCTCACCAACAGCGACCCGCGCCGCGGCGTCGGCCACGAGAAGGTGCTCACCCGCATCACCCTCGACGACGCCGCCGACGAGGTGCTGGCCGGGCAGGGGTTCACGCGCGACGACGTGCTCCCCCAGGGAGCTCAGGTGAAGCTCACGCTGACCGGCAACATGAGCACCGGCGGCATCTCGATCGACCGCACGATGGATGCCCACCCGGACAACGTCGAGATCGCCGAGGAGGCCGCCCGCGTCGTCGGCCTCGACGTCGCCGGCATCGACTTCATGGCCGTCGACATCACCGAGCCGGTCCGCGAAGCCGGCGGCGGCATCGTCGAGGTCAACGCCGCCCCGGGCTTCCGCATGCACACCCACCCCACCATCGGCGAGCCGCAGTACGTCGCCAAGCCGGTCATCGACCTGCTGTTCCCGCCCGGTGCGCCGTCGCGGATCCCGATCGTCGCCATCACCGGGACCAACGGGAAGACCACCACGTCCCGGATGGTGGCCCACATCTTCAAGGGGCTCGGTCGCAAGGTCGGGATGACCTCCACCGACGGCATCGTCATCGACGAACGCCTCGTGATCCGGGCCGACGCGTCCGGCCCCAAGAGCGCGCGCATGGTGCTGCAGAACCCGCGAGTGGACTTCGCGGTCTTCGAGGTGGCCCGTGGTGGGTTGCTGCGCGAGGGGCTCGGCTACGAGCGCAACGACGTCGCGGTCGTCCTGAACGTCGCTCCTGACCACCTGGGGCTCGGCGGGATCGAGACGGTCGAGCAGCTCGCGGCGGTCAAGCAGGTCATCGTCGAAGCCGTCCCGCGCAACGGGTTCGCGGTCCTCAACGCCGACGACCCGCTGGTCGCGAAGATGGCCCGGTCGTGCAGCGGCGACGTCGTGTGGTTCACGATGTCCGCGCCCGGGAGTCCCGAGTGGCAGCGGGTCGACGACCACTGCCGCCGAGGTGGACGCGCGGTCGTCCTCGAGCACGGCGAGCTCGGCGACATGATCGTCATCAAGCACGGCCGTCGTTCGATGCAGCTCGCCTGGACCCACCTGCTGCCGGCCACGTTCGGCGGCAAGGCCGTCATGAACGTGCAGAACGCCATGGCTGCCGCGGGTGCTGCGTTCGCGGCGGGCGCGCCGCTCCACGACATCCGGCAGGGGCTGCGCACGTTCAGCACCTCGTACTACCTGGCGCCGGGCCGCCTGAACATGACCGAGATCGACGGGGTCACGGTCGTCGTCGACTACGCCCACAACGCCGCCGGGATGCGCCTGCTGGGCGACTTCGTCGACAAGCTCAGCGAGAACCCGTCCGACGACCTGCTGCGGCACCGCCGCATCGGCGTCATCTCCACCGCCGGGGACCGGCGAGACGAGGACCTGCGCGAGCTCGGCGAGGTCGCGGCCCAGCACTTCGACATCATGATCGTGCGCGAGGACGCGCGCCTGCGGGGTCGGGAGTCGGGTGACGTCGCCGTCCTGATCGGTGAGGGAGCGGCGCGTGGCGGGCGCGTGCAGCTGGTCGAGACCGTCCTGGACGAGATCGAGGCCACCAGCCGCGCGCTGGACCTCGCGAGTCCCGGCGACCTGGTCGTCATCTGCGTCGACAGCCACGCCGCGGTGTGGTCGGAGATCCAGGCCCGGTCCCACCGGGCGCAGGCCGGCACGCGCGCCGACGTCACCGGAGACCCGGACCTGTAACTCGTTTGCACCGCTCTCCTAGCGTGGAGAGGTGTTCACCGTCCTGCGCCTGCGCGACTTCCGACTGCTCTTCCTCGGCCAGTCGCTCAGCACCGTGGGCGACGCCCTCGTCATCGTCGCGATCGGGCTCTACGTCACCCGGCTGACCGGCAACCCGTCCGACGTCGGGGCCGTCCTGACGGCGTACGCCGGCCCGATGGTGGTTTTCGTCCTGCTCGGTGGGGTCCTCGCGGACCGACTCCCACGGCAGAAGGTGATGATCGCGAGCGACGCGATCCGGGCGGTCCTGCACGGGACCCTGGCGGTCCTCATCGCCACCGGCAGCGTCCGCGTCTGGCACATGGTGGTCATCGGCGTGCTGTTCGGGTCTGCCGAGGCCTTCTTCCGCCCGGCGTACACCGGACTGCTCCCACAGACGGTGCCCGAGAGCGAGATCCAGCATGCCCAGGCGCTGACCGGCGCGGCCCGCGAGGTCGCGGAGATCCTCTCCCCCGCCCTGGCCACCGCCCTCGTTCTCGGGGTCGGAGGCGCCTGGGCGTTCGGGCTCGACGCTGCCACCTTCGTGGTCTCGGCGCTCCTCCTGCTGCGCGTGCAGGCGCGGGACCGGGGCGGTTCGGGCGGCGCGCCGACCTCGATCGTGCAGGACCTGCGCGAGGGCTTTCACGCTGTCGCCGAACGTGCCTGGGTCTGGGCGACCATCATGGCGTTCTCCGTGGCCCTGCTGACTGCACTCGCGCCGTTCTTCGTGCTCGGAGCGACGGTGGCCCGCGAGGTCTACGACAGCGAGGCCGTCTTCGGCTGGGTCAACGTCAGCTGGGGGGTGGGCACCGTCACCGGCGCCGTGATCGGGTCACGCTGGAAGCCGCTGCACCCGATGCGGGCCGGGATGGTGGCCGCCGTCCCGTGGCCGCTGGCCATCGCGGTCTACGGCTCCGGCGCCCCCGTGCCGCTCGTGTACGCCGCGATGACGGGCGCCGGCCTGGGGATCGGGCTGTTCGCGGTCTGGTGGGAGACCGCCCTCGCGACGCGCATCCCCCCGCACCTGTTGTCCCGCGTGTCGGCCTGGGACTGGATGGGGTCGTTGCTGCTCCTTCCCGTCGGGTACCTGCTGGCGGGCCCTGCCGCTGCGCGTTTCGGCGTCGTGGAGGTCATGGTCGTGGGTGGCCTGATCGGCGGGGTCTCCTGCGCGCTCGGCCTGCTCCCCCGCTCGACCCGGGAGCTCACCCGCCTGGACGAGCCGGCAGACCTGCTGGCCGGCCCGCCGGGACCGCCCAACGACCTGGTTCCGTCGGTCTGACCCGGGCACACTGACCCCATGCCCGAGGGAGACGCGGTCTGGCGTGCGGCCCGCCGCATGCACCGGCACCTGGCCGGCAAGGCCCTGGCACGCACCGACTTCCGTGTCCCGCAGTACGCCACGGTCGACCTGGCGGGTCAGGCCGTCGAGGAGTTCGTCAGCGTCGGCAAGCACCTCCTGACGCGCTTCAGTGGCGGTCAGACGCTGCACACCCACCTGCTGATGGACGGCTCGTGGACCACGACCGGTCCCGGCAAGCACCTGCGGACGGACTTCCAGGACGACGTGCGCGTGGCCCTGCACACCGTCGAGGGGACGACCGGCTGGGCGCTGCGGATGCAGGTCGTCGACCTGCTGCCCACCTCGGCTGAGGACACGGTCGTGGGACACCTCGGGCCTGACCTGCTGGGCGCGTGGGACCCCGACGAGGCCGTCCGACGGCTTGCTCAGGAGCCGGACCGGCCGCTCGTGGAGGCCCTGCTGGACCAGAAGAACCTGGCTGGGCTCGGCAACTGCTGGGTGGTCGAGCTCTGCTACCTGCGGGGCGCCAGCCCCTGGACCCCCGTCGGTGAGGTGGACCTGCCGGCGACCGTCGCGCTGGCCCGCCGACTGCTGGTCCACGGTGCCGAGCACTCCGGGATGGTGACGACGGGCGACACGCGCCGTGGCATGACGCACTGGGTGTACGGCCGGGCGGAGCGCCCGTGCCGCCGGTGCGGGACCCCGGTGCAGTACCGCGACGCTGTCGCGGGAACGCCGTACGGGCGCGAGACCTGGTGGTGCCCGCGCTGCCAGCCGGGCCCCTTCCCGACGCTGGCGGAACGGCCCACCCGCCCGGGCTTCCGGCGGGGAGTGAACGAGGAGTCGTTCGGCTCAAGGCGCGGCCGGTTGAACGGCGCGCCCGGCCTCACCCGCGCCCGGTCGCCGCGCCGCTGATCACCGGGCCGCGAGGACCCTGTCGCGCACCTGGTGCGCGGTCATGCGCGCAGCCCCCGCCGCGCGCAGGACGTTCTCGCAGGCCGCCCGGTCCTGGTGGCACATGAGCGCGACGACGTCGCCGGGCTTGCGTCCGATCAGCGCTGCGGTGAGGGCCGTGACCTCGTCGTCGTACGCCGGGACGTCGCCGGCACCGGCACGGAACAGGGCGATCATCTCGTCGGCCGTCCGGCCCCGCAGGTAGCCGTCCTTGGTGGCGATCACGACGTCGTCCGAGCCGTGCCGTGCCAGGTGGCCGAGCTCGACGAGCTGCGCGTCCAACCGGTCGCCGGCCGCGCCCAGCACCGTGACGATCCGCGCGCCAGGAACGCGCAGGCCGTGCACGACGGTGAGGAGGGCGGTGAGGCCGTCCTCGTTGTGGGCGAGGTCGAGCGCAACGACGCACCCGTCGACGTCCCAGAGGTTCATGCGGCCGAGGTTGTCCTCCGCGGAGAACGTCGTGAGTCCCTCGATGACGGCCTCGCGCGGCAGCCCGATCGCCAGGCCGGCGGCGGTCGCGGCGAGGGCGTTCGCGATGTCGTGGCGGGACAGCCCGGACAGCGTCATGGGGACGTCGGCGAGGGCGACGACCGGCTCCACGAGGCCTCCCTCGGCCAGCAGGGTGATCTGGTCGTCCATCACTGTCATGGCCCGGCCGTGCTCGTCGAGCGCGGCCCGGACACCGGGCGCGTCCGGGTCGAGAGAGAACACCCACGGCCGGCCCTGGCACGTCGCTCTCATCGCGAGTACGCGCGGGTCTTGCGCGTTGAGCACGCACCAGCCACCCGCTCGGGTCAGGTGGGGGACGATCGCCTTCACCTCGGCGAGGTCGTCCACGGTGTGGATCCCCTGTTGTCCCAGGTGATCTGCGGCCACGTTGGTCACGACGGAGACGTCGTTGTGCATCGCACCCGCACCCCGGAGGAGCAGGCCACCGCGCGCCGTCTCGAGCACCGCGAGCTGGACGTCCCGGTCGGCGAGGACGCGACCTGCCCCGCCGTACCCGCTCCAGTCGCCCTCCTCGACCGCGACGCCGTCGATGAAGACACCGTCGGTGCTGGACCAGCCGGTGACGTTCCCGGCGCAACGGGACATGTGGGCGATCAGCCGGGTGGTCGTGGTCTTGCCGTTGGTACCCGTCACGGCGACGACGGGGATCCGCGGCTTCGGGGTGGCGGGCGCGGCGCCCGGCTCGACGCCGACGAGGGACGGCGCGCCGCCCTCGACAGCCACGGCGAGCGCCACCCCCAGCGCGCCGGCGAGCTCGCGCCGGCGCCACGGGAACGCGACCGTGAGCTGCCCTGCCTCGGGGCCAGGTCTCGACCGCACGGCGAGCCGCCCGACGCCCGCGGTCCGGGCGAGGCCCCGGGTCACGCCGACGAGGACGCGAGCCAGCACGCGGGCGCGGACCTCGCTCCCGGGCTGGCCCACGCGCGGCGCCTTCTGCCCCCAGGCGGCCAGCCGAGCGCGTAGGTCGGCCTCGGGCAGGAGCAGCAGCGGCGTGAGGTCGAGCACCACCTTGCAGGCGGCGCGGGGGAAGTACAGGTTCGGGCCGTCGAGCAGGCGCAGCTCCACCAGGCTCGTGGGGGCGTCGTCGGGCCGGTGGGGCATGCCGCGACCCTACTAACGTGGGCGCGTGGACCTCAGCGCTCTCCAGCAGGCCGTCGAGGCCCGTCGCCCCCTGTTCCTCGCCGACCTGCAGCGGCTGGTCGACCTGGACTGCGGCTCCTACGACAAGGCCGGGGTCGACACGGCCGGTCGGATCATCCAGGAGCGGTTGCGCGCCGACGGCTGGGCGATCGAGCGGCTCCCGCACGACGAGCAGGGCGACACCCTGGTGGCCACCATCGACGGCGGCGCTCCCGGGCACGTCGTCCTCATGGCCCACCTCGACACGGTCTTCGAGGCGGGTACGGCGGCCGCCCGGCCCTTCCGGGTGGAGGGCGACCTGGCCTACGGGCCGGGCGTGACCGACTGCAAGGCCGGCGTGCTCGCCGGGGTGAACGCCGTGGCGGCGCTCGCCGGGACCGGCTTCCCGCGGGTGACGTTCCTGCTCACCCCGGACGAGGAGATCGGCAGTCCCTCGAGCCGCGCCCACATCGAGGCCTACGCGGCCGGTGCCGACGCCGCGTTCTGCCTCGAGTGCGCGCGCGCCAACGGCGACATCGTCACGGCCCGCAAGGGCGTGGTCGACCTGGTCGTCGAGATCGAGGGGCGCGCCGCGCACGCGGGCATCGAACCCGAGAAGGGCATCAACGCCGCGCTCGACGCTGCGCTGACGACCGTCGCGCTCCAGGAGCTCAACGGCCGGACGCCGGGCGTGACCATCAACGTGGGCGTCATCGCGGCCGGCTCCCGGCCCAACATCGTCTGCCCCAGTGCGCGGCTCGAGATCGACGTGCGAGCCGTTGAGCTCGGCACGTTCCAGACCGCGGTGGCCGACGTGGAGCGCGTTGCCGCCACGGTGCGCGTGCCGGGAGTCACCAAGACCGTCCACCGCACGGCAGCCCACGCCCCGATGGAGCCGACGCCCGCGTCGGAGGGCCTGGCTGCCACCGCCTTGCGGATCGCCGCAGACCTGGGGATCGACACCGCTGCCTGCGCGACCGGCGGGGCGGCCGACGCCAACACCACCAGTGCGCTGGGTGTCCCGACCCTCGACGGCCTCGGGCCGGTCGGCGGAGACGACCACGCCCCCACCGAGTGGCTCGACCTCAGCAGCATCACTCCCCGCACGACCCTGCTCGCCGCGTTGATCGCGAGCGTCCGCCCGTCGGGTTGAGCCGGGACGGGAGGTAGGGAGGTCATGCGGCAGACTGGCCACGTGCATCTTCGTCCCGCTGCCCCCGAGGACGTCGCCGCCGTCGTGGAGCTGGTGGAGTCGGCCTACCGGGGGGAGAGCAGCCGAGCCGGCTGGACCACGGAGGCCGATCTGCTCGACGGCCAGCGCACCGACCCGGACGAGGTCGCCGAGGCGCTGTGCGACCTCACCGTCGCCGAGCGCGAGGGTGACGTGGTCGGCTGCTGCGCCCTCGTCCCGCGCGAGGACCACGGCTACTTCGGGATGTTCGCAGTCCGCCCCGGCCTGCAGGGAAGTGGCGTCGGCTCGGCTCTGCTCGAGCACGCCGAGCAGCGCGCGGCCGCCCTGGGCCTGACGCGCGTGGACATGACGGTGCTGTCCACCCGCGCGGAGCTCATCGCCTACTACCTGCGCCGCGGGTACGTCGACACCGGCGAGCGCCGGCCCTTCCCGTACGGCGAGGAGCGGTTCGGCCGACCGCGCCGCGACGACCTCGAGTTCGTCGTGCTGTCCAAGCAGGTCTGACGGGCGTGCTCGTCCGCGTCGCTCTGGCGTCGCTCCTGGCCTTACCTGTCGCGGCGCGGGCGGCGGACCCGCCCGCACTGTGCACGCTGACCGACCCGCGGCTCACCGAGGTGAGCGGGCTCGTGTCGTCCGGCCGCGCTCCCGAGGTGCTGTTCGTGCACAACGACTCCGGCGACACCGCGCGGTTCATCGCCATCGACACCCGCTGCCGCACCCGGGCGACCTACCCGCTGCCCGGAGTCACCGCGACGGACTGGGAGGACATCGCGCGCGGGCCCGGGTCGGTGCTGTGGCTGGCCGACATCGGTGACAACCGCGCCGCCCGCGCCACCGTCCGCGTCGTACGCGTCAGCGAGCCCGTGGTCCCCGCCGTGTCGTCGCGCGCGCCCACGCTCCCCCTGGCGTCGACCTCGTACTCCCTGACCTACCCCGACGGGCCGCACGACGCCGAGACCCTGCTGTGCGACCCGGCCGACGGCCGGTTGTACGTCGTGACGAAAAGCTTCACCGGGCGCGGCCGCTTGTACGCCGCTCCCCTGCCGCTCCGGCCCGACGCGGTCAACCCGTTGGTGGCCCTCGACGCGTTCCGGGTGCTCGCCACCGGAGGCGACGTGTCCCCGGACGGGACGACGGTCGCGCTGCGTGGGTATCAGAGCGTCTACGTGGCAAGGGTTCCCACCGGCTCCGCCCAGGGACCGCGACTGGCTGGCGTTTTCGCGGCGGGGCCCGGCGAGGTCCTGGGCCTCCCCGCGGAGAAGCAGGGTGAGGCGATCGGCTGGTCCTCCGACAGCCGATCGCTGCTGACGACGTCCGAGGGGATCGGCGCCCCGCTGCACCGGGTCACCGTGACTGGCCCTGCCGCCAGCCCGACTCCCTCCCCGGAGACCACCCCCTCCTCTTCGAGCCGCCCCGGGATCCCGGCGCAAGCCCCGGTTTCCCGGGGCAGCCGTGAGGTCACCAGGTGGATCGGGGCGGGGCTCCTGCTGCTGGCGGGGAGCGTGGGTGGCTTCTGGCTCAGTCGTTCCCGACGTGCGCCTCGAGCCAGTCGACGACCGGACCGACGGCGGTGAGCAGCGTGGCGATCTCGTTCTTCGCCTTGGGCGTGGCCAGCCACGCCGGACTGCCGATCTGGCGGCTCACCGTCAAGGACTTGTGGCGCAGCAGGTCCGCTCGGGGGTGGTCCTTGGGGTACGCCGAGGGCACCCGGACCAGCGTGTCCCCGCCGACCACGAACCCCTTGGGCAGGGCAGCGAGCGTCTGGACGTACCGGGACGACGCCGTGAACCACGCCCCCTGGTGGGTCTTGTACGGCGTCTTGTCCTTGGAGAAGCGGACGTCGCGAGAGGGCCGGAACAGCTTGGCCGGCCCGAACGTCCCGGCCAGCTCGGTGGCGAGCGCCTCAAGCGGGCCCCGGACGCTCTGGTCGTACACGTCCTTGTGCGCGGTCCAGAAAACCTTGGAGTTGTCGTTCTCCAGGTCCTCGTAGAAGTCCAGCCCCGCGACCGGAAAGCCGGTGAAGCTCATGGGACCCGCACCCGACGGCCGCGGTCCACGACGTCAGCAGTCATCGGCATCGCGACGCAAGGTGTCCATCACCCCATCCCACCAGACGGCGGGCCAGGTCACCCACCCGCGTGTGCGGGGTCCCCCCTCGCTCGTGCAAGGGTGCATCCAGACAACGGACAGGAGGCATCATGGACCCACGAGGCGCGATCAACCGGCGGCTGGCCAGCTTCCGCGACACCTTCCGCAGTGAGCTGTGGCCACTGCCCGCCCTGGCGATCATCGTGTCCATCGCCCTGGGCGTGGCCCTGCCCCGGTGGGACGCCCGCATCGACGACGACCTGTCCGATGCCGTGCGCGCCTACCTGTTCGGCGGCGGTGCCGACGCCGCCCGGGTCATCCTCGGATCGATCACCGGGTCGCTCATCACCCTGACCTCCCTGACCTTCTCGCTCACCGTGGTGACCCTGCAGCTGGCCAGCGGGCAGTTTTCCCCGCGGCTGCTCCGGACGTTCGCCCAGGACCGCTTCGTCCACGTCACGCTGTCGATGTTCCTCGCGACGTTCGTCTACTCCCTGACCGTGCTGCGAGCGGTCCGGACCGGGAGCGACGAGCAGGCCCAGTTCGTCCCGCAGATCTCGGTGACGGTGGCGTTCGCCTTCACACTGGCCAGCGTCATGGCCCTCGTGCTGTTCCTGGCCCACCTGGCCAAGGAGATCCGGGTCGAGACCATGCTCAAGCGAGTGCACGCGGAGGGCAACGACACGCTCCGGCGCGTCCTGCCCGAGTTCGACGCCAGCCGGGCACCCGTCGTGGTGCCGACCGTCCCGGCGTACGCCGTACCGCTGCGGGCCGGGCGGTCGGGCTTCATGACGGGCCTGGCCGAGGAGGCCGTCCTGCAGGCGGCGGTGGACGCCGACGTCATCGTGCTGCTCGAGGTCACGCCCGGCGGGACCCTGGTCACGGGGACCCCGGTGGGCTACGCGTGGCCCCTGGCGGGGGCCGGGCAGCTGACTGGCGAGGAGCGCGAGGGGCTGGAGGCCCGCCTCGGCGAGGCCATCAAGGTCCGCTTCGAGCACACGGCGGCGCAGAACATCCAGTTCGGCCTGCGTCAGCTCACCGACGTGGCCGACAAGGCTCTCTCACCGGGCATCAACGACCCGACGACGGCCATCCATGCGATCGGGCACAGCTCAGCCCTGCTGTGCGCCATGGTCGGGCACGACCTCGGGCCGTGGGCGCTGCGGGACGAGGAGGACCGGGTGCGGGTGACTCTGTGCCGCCCCGGCCTCGACGACCTGCTCGAGCTCGCCGTGGGCGGCCCCCGCCGGTACGGCGCCGCCGATCCTGACGTGCTCGCCCGCATTTACGGGCTGCTCCGTGAGGTGGCGTGGTCGACCCAGCAGCCAGGCCACGCCGAGGTCATCCGGGCCCAGCTGGAGCGGCTGAGCGGAACCGTGCTGAAGCAGGACCTCGACGACACCGAGCGCGGCGAGCTGACCCGCCGGCACCAGCTGGTCGAGGCTGCCCTGCGCGGCCAGTGGCGTCCCGATCCCGCGTGACTCAGCCTCCGGCGCCCAGGGATCCCGCGTAGCACGGAGCGCCGGCGCAGACGTCGACGAAGCCGGCGCCCCACAGGAACTCTGCCTTCTGCGCGCGCGCCTGGCGGGCGTTGCGCGGGTCGGAGTGCGGGTCGTGACCGGCCACGCCCGGGCCGTTGACCGCGGGGACGTTGCCGTTCGGTGGGGTAGCCGTCCCTGAGTCCCAGTAGACCAGCGCCGACCCGTCGTACGGGCCGGAGGCCTTCGGGAAGCCCCAGGCGGGCTCGACGCCCCAGTGGCGACCGGGAGCGAGGAAGCCGGGGTTCGTGACCGCACCGATCGTGCGGCCCTCGACCTCGGCGGCGACGTTCGCGACCTGGTGATCGCCGAAGGCCACGTGCAGCAGCACGCGGTGCCGCGGCGTCCCGGGCAGCAGGTTGTCCTGGATGTGCGCGGCGTAGCCGTTGCCCTCGGCGCGGTCCCACAGCATCTGGATCAGGCCGAAGGTCAGCTCGCGGTCGACCTCGCTCGGGTAGGAGGCGTTGAAGACCGACTCGTACGTCGCGAAGTCGGTGGACCGGTCCAGCAGCGTCGAGTAGTTGCCCGCGGGGACCCCCAGGACGCCGGCGGTGATGTCCTGCGAAATCGCCATGACGGCGCCTCCGATGATGCCGCCCTGGCTGTTCCCGTCGTACGCCACCTCACCGGTCTTCAGGACGGGGTTGCTGCCTGCACGGAACGCCGGGTCGCTCGCGAAGCCGGTCGGGTCCTTGAGCAGCCGCGCCAGGAACAGGTGGGCCAGCATGCCCTGCTGGACGCGGTCGGCCAGGGTCGGGAACAGCGACATGTCCGCCAGCATCGTGGCGACGTTCGGCACGTCACCGGTGGCCATGCCGTACCAGTCGGTGGCGCAGTAGACGGCCTGGTGCTCGAACGCCATGTTGGCCTGCGGGCCGCTGTTGACCTCGCTCTGCCCGCCCAGCAGGCCGTGGCCGTAGATCACCGGGTGACCCGGGACCACCGACGACGTCGCGGACAGCGGGTCCGCCAGCACCGTGCGGGGGACGTTGCAGGTGAACGTGCCCTCGAAGCTGCCGTTGCGGTCCGGCAGGTCGTCGCCGGGCAGGTAGAGGAACCGCGTCCCCGGCATCCCGGGGTCGGTGCCGAGCGCCGGCTCCTTCTTGTTGACCGGGGTGTTCAGGTAGTTCGGTACGACGAAGGTGCCGGTGACCCGGCGGGCGATCGTCGTGTTGACGTTGTTCGTCACACCCGTGACCGCGAAGGACGGCGCCGCCCCCTTGAGGGAGGCGAAGGCGTCGTCGCGGACGTGCAGCATCCGCTCGGTGAGGTTGCGGGTGCTGGCGACGGTGAACGTCCAGGCGAGCGACAGGTCGGCGAGCTCGTACCGGTGGATGTCCAGCGGCCCGAAGATCGGGTCGTCAGCCACCGCCGAGGCGTCCTTCGGCTTGTCCTTGTCCTTGCTCTTGCCCTTGTCGGCCTTGTCCTTGTCGTTGCTCTTGTCCTTGTCCTTGTCCTTGTCGGCCTTGTCCTTGTCGGCCTTCTCGGCGTCGGCGACCTTCTTCGCCGCCGCATCCCGGCGAGCCGCGAACACGTCGTTGACCGCGACCGGCGCGCCCGCCGCGGTCACCAGGTGCCGCAGGGCCACGACATACCGGTGGCCGTCGGTGAAGTTGACCGCCGGACGGATGATGAGCAGCGGCTGCTCGCCGTCCGTGGGGTTGCTGTCGAGCTCGGCCCAGTACGGGTGGCGGGCACCCGTCGCCGCGTCGATCAGCACGATCGGCGCATCAGGCGCCAGCGAGGCACCGACGTCGTCGATGCCCGCGACGCCGCTGCGCGCCAGGTCGACGCCCGGCACGCTCGTCATCACCGGGCTGCCCGGCGAGAAGCCGTCGTTGCGGTTCCACTCGGTGGGGTCGATCGGCTTGCCGGCCACGTTGCGGGGCATGACGGCGGCCTGCAGCGCGACCTGACGCCCGGTCGGGGTGGTCGCGGCCTTGGTGAACACGTCGCTCGGGAAGGGCAGCAGGCAGTGCGCGTGATCGGTGGCGTCGCAGGCACCGGCCCGCTCCAGCACGGACTCGCCGGCGCGTCGAGCGGCCTCGCGCGGGCCGACGAGCGGACCCTCGGCGGCCTGAACCGCGGTGGCCGCCTCCGACACCAGGCACAGCGCCTGGTCATCGGGCGAGCCCTCGTTCTGGCAGTCGACCGGGGACGCCCCGGCGAGCGGCGCCAGGAGGGTGGCGCCGAGGACGGCACCGACCGAGAGCAGGCGCAACGAGGACGAGGGACGCACGGGGGGACCTCCACAGCCAAGCGACACCGCGGTGTGTCCCTGCTGTGTACGCCGCAAGCGGTCGATCTCCTGCCTCGCGGACGCCCACACCTCGACCGCGGCAGCACCTCGTCACCGACGGGACAGGAGCGCGCATCAACGCCCCAGATCAGCCTTGGTGGCTCACTCCCACTCAGAGAACCTGGTCGTTCCGCTCCTCGCTCGCTAGCGCGAGCTCGTCACTCCCACTCGATGGTGCCCGGCGGCTTGCTCGTCACGTCGAGCACCACCCGGTTCACCTCGCGGACCTCGTTCGTGATGCGCGTCGAGATGCGGGCGAGGACGTCGTACGGGACGCGGGACCAGTCGGCAGTCATGGCGTCCTCGGAGGACACGGGCCGGAGGACGACGGGGTGGCCGTAGGTCCGTCCGTCGCCCTGGACGCCGACCGACCGGACGTCGGCCAGCAGCACGACCGGGCACTGCCAGATGTCGCGGTCGAGGCCCGCCTTCGACAGCTCCTCGCGGGCGATCGCATCGGCCTCACGCAGCAGGTCCAGCCGGTCGCGCGTGACCTCGCCGATGATGCGGATCCCCAGGCCAGGACCGGGGAACGGCTGACGCCAGACGATCTCCTCGGGGAGCCCGAGCTCGAGGCCGACGGCCCGCACCTCGTCCTTGAACAGCGCGCGCAGCGGCTCGACCAAGGCGAACTGCAGATCGTCGGGCAGCCCGCCCACGTTGTGGTGGCTCTTGATGTTGGAGGTGCCCGCGCCGCCACCGGATTCCACGACGTCGGGGTAGAGCGTGCCCTGCACCAGGAAGTCGACCGGCTCGTCGGCGCTGATCTCGCGGGCAGCCTCCTCGAAGGCGCGGATGAACTCGCGCCCGATCGCCTTGCGCTTCTCCTCGGGGTCGGTGACGCCGGCCAGCGCCGCCATGAAGCGCTCGACCTCGTCGGCCACGTGCAGCCGGACGCCGGTGGAGGCGACGAAGTCCTTCTCCACCTGCTCGGCCTCGCCCTTGCGGAGCAGACCGTGGTCGACGAACACGCAGGTCAGCTGGTCACCGACTGCGCGCTGCACGAGCGCCGCGGCCACCGCCGAGTCGACGCCACCAGACAGGCCGCAGATGACGCGGCCGGTACCGACCTGCGCCCGGATCAGGGCGACCTGCTCCTCCACGACGTTGGTCATCGTCCAGGTCGGGCGGCAGCCGGCGGCCTCGAGCAGGAACGCGCGGAGCACCGCCTGGCCATGCTCGGAGTGCAGCACCTCCGGGTGGAACTGCACGCCGTAAAGGCCGGCGGCGACGTTCTCGAACGCCGCGACCGGCGTCGCCTCGGTGGTCGCGGTGACCGTGAAGCCCGGCGGCGGCTCGGCGACCGAGTCGCCGTGCGACATCCAGACCGACTGCTGCTCGGGCAGACCGCCGAACAGCGAGCCGGGATCCACGACGGCCAGCGCGGTCCGGCCGTACTCCGCCGTCCCGGTCTGCGCGACGACACCACCCATCGCGAGCGCCATCGCCTGGTGGCCGTAGCAGATGCCGAACGTCGGGACGCCGGTGTCGAAGAAGCCCGCGGGCACCTGGGGGGCCCCGTCGGCGTACACGCTGGAGGGGCCGCCGGACAGGATCACCGCCTTGGGCTTGCGGGCCCGGATCTCGTCGGCGGTGATCGTGTGCGGGACGATCTCGGAGTAGACGCGGCACTCGCGCACCCGGCGGGCGATCAGCTGGGCGTACTGCGCACCGAAGTCGACCACCAGGACGGTGTCGAAGTCAGCGCCGAGGTCGGTGTCCGTCACCTGGTCGAGACTACCGGGGCGCGGAGGCCCAGAATGCGCGCATGGACCTCCTCGCCCGCCAGCGCGCGGCAACGGTCGCGGTCTGGAAGGCCGACGTCGCCGTACGCCCCGCGGGTGACTGGGCCGACCTCGGCGGACTGGCTGTGCACACCACCGGCTTGCCGGTGCGGTACTGGAACGGCGCCCATGTCACGGGGCCCGCCGGCATCGAGCAGGTCCCCGCAGCCCGCGCGTGGTTCGCCGACCGCGGCATGCCCTGGGGCCTGCTCGTCCCGGCCGAGCTAGGGCTCGCCGTGGACCTGCCGCTCATCACCGAGCAGCCGTGCATGGTCCGCCTGCTCCAGGACCTCCCGCCCCGGCCCGCGCTGGACCTGCGCCGTGGCCCGGGACCGCACGTCCTCGCCGTGCAGGAGGCGGCCTTCGGGGACGAGCTGCTCGAGCAGTTCCTGTCCACCAAGCGACTGCTGACGGCCTGCCACGACGTCACGGCGTACGACGCAGACCAGCCGGTCGCCACCGGGAGGGGTCTGGTCGTGGACGGGGTCCTCGCGGTGTACGGCGTCGGGACCGTGCCCTCACACCGGCGGCAGGGGCTCGGTCGCGCCATCACCCTCTCGCTGCTGCACGAGGGCCTGCGGCAGGGCTGCGACCTCGCCGTCCTCAACCCCTCGACGATGGGCTACCAGGTGTACCGGGACCTGGGGTTCACCGACCTCGACCCGTGGCGCGTCTACGACCCGATGTGACGAAGGGCGCCACCGACCGAGGTCGAGGCGCCCATCGTGACGAACGAGGTCAGATCGTGAAGGTCTTGTCCGTCTCGGCGTTGTCGAAGTTGCCCTCGCTGGCGAAGGCTCCCGGACCGAGCAGGCCGAAGACGGGGTCGTTCTGCACGGCGTGCGCGGTGATGCCGCTGATGACGGCGCCGGCCTTGAACTCCTCCGACAGCCCGGAGAGCGGGAAGTCCCACGTCACGGTGCTGCCCTTCACCTCTGGTGCCTGGTTGTACAGAGTCGCGGTGGAGCCGGTGTCGTCCTCGGGCGAACCGCACTCGGTGAACAACCCGCCCTCCGACAGGCTGCTGCCCGGCGTGTAGCTGAAGTTGGCGTAGCCGCAGCCGGCCACGTCGACGTCCACGCCGTACGCCGCCCCCGCCAGCGAGGCGAAGTCACCGGCGATCGTCATCGTGACGACGATCGACTTCGGCTTGTAGGTGACCTTCTTGCCGACCTTCGTGGTGACGCCCTTGGTCGTGAAGCTGACCTTGGTGATGTCGTAGGACTTCTGGGTCGCGAGGGCGTCACCGGCAGGGTCGGTGAAGGTCAGCGTCGAGGGCTTCGTGGCCGCGGACGCGCCGCCCACGAGACCGACGACCGCCAGGCAGGCGGCGGCAGTCACCAGCCGCGGGGTCAGCGCACGCATCTCGATCAGGCGACCGTGTAGGAGGCCGCCGCGACGGCCTCGTCGTTCGCCAGGTCGGTGATGCCGAAGCCGGGGACCGGCCCGGCGAAGCCGATCACCGGGTCGGTCGAGCCGGTGTACACCGCGGCGGCGTCGAGCTTGGAGCCGGCCTTGGCGCCCGGGAAGGCGCTGAGGGGCAGGGTGTAGGTCAGCGTGTCGCCGGCGATGACGAGGTCGCCGGCCGAGAGGTCAGCCGCATCGTCGTCCGCGCACGAGGTGCCGACCACGTCGCCGAGCTCGGCGCCCGGCGCGAGGTCGATGTAGAACTCGCCACAGCCCGCGATGCTGCCGGCGAACTCGTAGGCCAGGAAGCCGTTGGTGGAGATCGCGCCCTTGACCTTGATGGACATGGTGAGCGAGGTCGGCTTGTAGGACTTGCCCGAGCCGGTGCCGGCGGTGTTGTAGGTGACCTGCACGATGTCGTCGCCCGGCTGGCCGAGCGAGTCGGCCGCCGCGTCGGTGACGATGAGCGGCTTGGCGCCGACCGGGGTGGCACCCGCGGAGGCGGATCCGACGAGACCGATCACGGCGAGGCCGGCGGCGGCGAGGGCGGTACGAGCGACGGACACGCGCATGAAGACTCCTGGTCTGGGTTGGCTTGCTGGCTGTCTTCGACACCCACGGGCGTCGTTCCTGCCTGCATCAACGCGCCAGATCGGCGGAGGTGACGGCGCCCGTCAGGAGAAGGTGCCGAGTCCCTGGGCGCGCTGGAGGTCCTTGCCCTCTGTCCGCATCGCGGGAGCGACCATCACCTCGACCTTCTGGAACTCCTTGATCGAGGAGTACCCGGTCATGGCCATCGCCCTGCGCAGGGCACCGAACAGGTTGCTTCCTCCGTCGTCGCTGGAGGCCGGTCCGAGCAGGACCTCCTCCAGCGTGCCGACCGGCTCGGTCCGCACGCGCGTGCCGCGCGGCAGCACGGGGTGGTGACTTGCGTGACCCCAGTGCCAGCCGCGACCGGGCGAGTCGGAAGCGCGCGCCAAGGGCGAGCCCATCATGACGGCGTCGGCGCCCATGGCGATGGCCTTGGCGACGTCACCACCAGTGCGCATCCCGCCGTTCGCGATGACGTGGACGTAGCGCCCACCCGACTCGTCGAGGTAGTCGCGTCGGGCACCGGCGGCGTCCGCGATCGAGGTGGCCATCGGCACGCCGAGCCCCAGCACGGCGCGGGTCGTGTTGGCCTGCCCCGGGCCGACCCCCACGAGGATGCCGGCCGCTCCGGTGCGCATCAGGTGCAGCGCGCTCTGGTAGGTCGCGCACCCGCCGACGATGACCGGGACGTCGAGCTCGGCGATGAAGCGCTTGAGGTTGAGCGGCTCGGCGCGGCTGGAGACGTGCTCGGCCGACACGACCGTGCCCTGGATGACGAACAGGTCCACGCCCGCGTCGATGACCGTCTGGGCGAACTGCACGGTCCGCTGCGGCGTCAGTGAGGCCGCCACCGTCACCCCGGAGTCGCGGATCTGCTTGACCCGCGCGGTGATGAGGTCCGCCTTGATGGGCTCGCCGTAGATCTCGCGCATCCGGTCCACGGCCGTCTCGGCCGGCAGCTCGGCGATCTCCAGCAGCAGCGCCTCCGGGTCGTCGTACCTCGTCCAGACCCCCTCGAGGTCGAGCACGCCGACGCCACCGAGGCGGCCGAGGGCAACCGCCGTGTCGGGGCTGACCACACCGTCCATCGGGGACGCCATCAGCGGCAGCTCAAAGCGGTAGGCGTCGATCTCCCACGCCAGGCTCACGTCCTCCGGGTCCCGCGTACGACGGGAGGGGACGATGGCGATGTCGTCGAACCCGTACGCCCGGCGGGCGCTCTTGCCGATCCCGATCTCGACCATGTCTGCCATGTCCGTCAGCCCTCCTAGTTCCCGCTGTAGTTGGGCGCCTCGACGGTCATCTGGATGTCGTGGGGGTGCGACTCCTTCAGCCCGGCGGCGGTGATGCGGACGAACCGGCCGCGGTCCTGCAGCTCGGGGATGCTCGCGGCGCCGACGTAGTACATCGACTGGCGAAGGCCCCCCACGAGCTGGTGCGCGACGGCGGCCAGCGGACCTCGGTAGGGCACCTGGCCCTCGACGCCCTCAGGGATGAGCTGGTCGTCGCTGCCCACGTCCGCCTGGGAGTA
Source organism: uncultured Actinomycetota bacterium (assembly GCA_963760125.1). Taxonomy (GTDB): domain Bacteria; phylum Actinomycetota; class Actinomycetes; order Mycobacteriales; family SCTD01; genus RYN-111. The sequence goes on from CAVXBV010000008.1 coordinate 247,231, forward strand.
GCGGTCCTTGGAGTACGACTTCTTCGGTCCGCGGCTCGACATCGCACCGAGGCTCCCCATCCCGCGGTAGGTCTTGAACTGCTTGCCGTTGGTGAAGACCAGCTCGCCGGGCGACTCCTCGACCCCGGCCAGCAGGCTGCCCAGCATCACCGTGTCGGCGCCGGCGACCAGCGCCTTGGCGATGTCACCGGAGTACTGCAGGCCGCCGTCACCGATGACCGGCACGCCGGCCTTCTTGCAGGCCCGGGCGGCGTCGTAGATCGCGCTCACCTGCGGGACGCCGACCCCCGCGACGACGCGCGTGGTGCAGATCGAACCGGGCCCGACGCCCACCTTCACGCCGTCGGCACCGGCATCGACGAGCGCCTGCGCCCCGGCCTTGGTGGCGACGTTGCCGCCGATCACGTCGACGTGAGCCGCAGCCGGTTCGCCCTTGAGCTGGGCGATCATGTCCAGCACGCCCTTGCCGTGGCCCTGCGCGACGTCGACCACGATCGCGTCGACCCCGGCGTCCACGAGCGCCATGGCCCGCTTGAACGCGTCGCCGTGGAACCCGATGGCCGCAGCCACCCGCAGCCGGCCGTCGTCGTCCTTGGTGGCCAGGGGGTACTGCCCGGTCTTCACGAAGTCCTTGACGGTGATCATCCCGGACAGGCGGCCGGTGCCGTCGACCAGCGGGAGCTTCTCGATCTTGTTGGACTGCAGCAGGCGAAGCGCCTCGTCGTTGCCGACCCCGACGGGCGCGGTGATCAGCGGCATCTTCGTCATGACCTCGCCGACCAGGCGGGTCAGGTCGGTCTCGAAGCGGGTGTCCCGGTTGGTCACGATCCCGAGCAGGATGCCGTCCGCGTCGACGACCGGGAGGCCGCTGATCCGGTACCGCCCGCAGAGCCGGTCGACGTCCTCCAGGGTGTGCTCCGGCGAGCAGGTCACCGGGTTCGTGACCATGCCGGCCTCGGAGCGCTTCACCAGGTCGACCTGGGCGGCCTGGTCGTCGACCGAGAGGTTGCGGTGCAGCACCCCGATGCCGCCCTGCCGCGCCATGGCGATGGCCATGCGCGCCTCGGTCACGGTGTCCATGGCGCTCGACAGCAACGGCACGTTGAGGCTGATGCGCCGACTCAGCAGCGTGCGCGTGACCGCGTCAGCCGGGTTGACCTCGCTGTACCCGGGCAGCAGCAGGACGTCGTCGTAGGTGAGCCCGATGGGCGCCAGCAGGCCACCGAAGCTGTCGTCGGACTGACCTGGTGCGAGGGGGTCCATGCGCGTGCTCCCGGCTGCCGGAGGAAGCACACCACCCTAGCCGCTGCGTGAGGTACGGCGATCAGCTGACGAGGCCGCGCCGGAAGCCGAGCGCGACCGCCTGCGCGCGGTCGTGCACGCCGAGCTTGCGGAACAGCCGGCGGGCGTGCGTCTTGATCGTGTCCTCGGACAGGTAGAGCTCTCGCCCGATGGCGGAGTTGCTCTTGCCCTGCGACATGCCGGTCAGGACCTGCAGCTCGCGCTCGGTGAGCTGGGCCTGCGGCGGACCGGACCGGGTCGGCTCGCGGGTGGACAGCGCACGGCGCAGCGACGGCTCGACCAGGTCGGCCCCGTCGAGCGCGTGGGCGACCGCCGCGCACAGCTCCTCGTGGGAGACGTCCTTGAGCAGGTAGCCGCGGGCCCCCGAGCTGACGGCCGCGGCCACCTGGTCCCGGTCGTCGGCCGCGGTCAGCATGATGACCTTGGCCTCCGGATAGGCAGCGACGAGGCGACGGGTCGCCTCCAGGCCGCCGAGGCCGGGCATCCGGACGTCCATGAGGACCAGGTCGGGGTGCTCGTGCGGGTAGCGGGCGAGGACCTCCTCGCCGGACGCTGCCGTCTCGACCTTGTCCACCCCGGGGACTCCCGCCACGAACTGGCGCAGCCCCTCACGCACGATGCGGTGGTCGTCGCAGATCAGAACGGTCGTCATGCCAGGGTCCTTGCGTCGTCGCCCCGGGGGGCGTTCTGGGTGTCACCGAGCGGGAGTACGAGCCGGAGCCGGCCGGCCGCGGCGGAGAGGTCGCAGCCGAGCGCCTGGGCACGGCGCACCCAGCGGTCGGGAGCAGGCAGGGACGCGCCTCCGTCGACGGTGACGACGACCCTGGTTCCCTCGGACCGGACCGAGACGCGGACCGGCTCGGCGCCCGTGACGGCCTGCACGATCCGGTAGGCGAGCACGGCGGGGGGGCCGCTCAGGTCGCTGCTGCCCAGCACGGCGAGTGGGGGCGCGCCGCGCTCGACGAGCTGCGCGGTGAGCTGGGCGAGGGCACCGAGCAGCCCGTCACCGCCGCGCGGTCGCAGCGACCAGAGCGTCCGCCGGAGCTCGACGAGCGCCTGCTGGACGGCGTCCCGTGCGAGCGCGGGGTCGGCTCCGCGGACGGTGGCATCGGCGGCGTAGCGGGCAACGACGAGCGCCTGGACAGGACCGTCGTGCAGCGCATCGGCGACCTCGTCGAGGCCCGTCTCGGCGTCGTCGAGCAGGTCGGTGGACGACGCCGTCGGGGTCAGCAGCAGCCCGAGCACCGCGGCAGCTGCGCGGAGGGCAGGAAGCTGAGAGGGGCGGGCGCCGAGGACCGTCAGGCTGCCCCCGCGCACGACGAGCTCGACCGAGGCGCTCTGGGCGGGAAGGGCCCTCATCGCCGGCACGGCGTGGAGTGCCTCACCACCGATGCCCAGCAGGTCGCCGGCCGTGTCGCGCACGACCGCCGTACGCAGTCCGAGGCCCTCGACCAGGCCGTCGAGCGCCGCGGCCAGGGAGCGCAGACCGGTGAGCCGCTCCGCGAACCTGGCCAGCACGAGGCAGGCGTCCTCGGCCGACCGCGCTCCGGTCGCCGGGCCGCCTCGTGGACCCTGGTGGTTCAAGGACCCTCGCCGCCCTCTCCTGTGCATGCAGTGCCGGCCGCGTCCTCGAGCTGCGCTCGACCACGTGGCCCGTGCTCGACTCTTCGGCAGCAACGTGGTCCGACGTGAGCGGTTCGGGCGGGTCTGGCCCTTCTGGACCATCTCGCATGACCCACCCGGAGAGGTGAGGGTGGTCACCCGGACGGGTGAGGTCCCTATCGAGGTCCCGAACCGGGCGCTCAGCCCTCGAGAAGCGCGGCGACGTCCGGTCGGGCCAGCCACTCGCTGCGCACCCCTGGGGGGAGGTCACCGGCGATCGCCAGGACGGCCGAGCGGGCCGCGCTCAGGCTCTTGGCGCTCTCGGCCGCGTCCGCCGCCCCGGACTCGGCCAGCAGCGCGCCGAGCAGGGCGCGTGACGGCCAGATCAGCGGCACGCAGCCGAGGGACTCCGCGAACGTCGCCGAGCGACGCAGGGACGTGACCGCCGCGTCGTCTCCCGAGGACACCTGCGCCAGCCCTTGCAGCAACAGGCCCTTCGCGACGTGCCGCGGCGCCCGGTTGTCCTCCGCCCGCTGCACGGCCTCGGCCGCGCGGACGGCCGCCTGCTCGCTGTCGCCCTCGAGCAGCGCCACCTCGGCCTTGGCCCAGTCCAGCCGCACGCGCTGGCGCCACCACTCCCCGCCGCGGCCGGGCAGCACCGCCTCGGCCTCGCCCAGCCGCACCAGGGCCTCGTCGCCCTCGTCGAGACCGACGGCGTCGGAGGCCAGCCCGAGGAGGGCGTCGAACGCCGCCTCCCCGGTGCCGTCCGTGAGCTCGAGGGCGTGTTCGTCGGAGCTGCGCGCCACGGCGTGGCGGCCGAGCTGCCGATGGATGCTCGCGATCGTGGCGCTGGACAAGCTGCCGAACAGCCGCTGCTCGGGGGGCGTGTCGTCGGCCGAACCGGCGTCGACCAGCGGCGCGAGGACGCTCAGCGCCCCGCCGTACCGCCCGCCGGCTCCGAGCGCGACCCCCAGGAGCCAGGCCGCTGCGGCGGACTCGGCGAGCAGGCCCTGTGACCGGGCGAGGGCGACGGCCTGCTCGAGCACGCCGATGGCGGCGGACGGCTTGCCGTGGAAGGTCGCCTGCTCGCCACTGGCCAGCAGCGAGGGCAGATCAGTGCTCACCCGCTGGACGCTAGTGCCTCTCCGGTCGTCGCCTGGCCGAGGAGGTCCACCGCGTCCGTGAGCGTGTCGGCGCGCACGGCTGTCGAGGGAAGGTCGTGCGGCCAACCGGGCCCACCTGCGACCAGCACCGTCGCCGGGCGCGTGGCCGGGAGGGCCAGCAAGGTGCCCGCCCCACCGGTCGCGCGGATCTGCGACCACAGGAAGACCGCCGCAGGTCCGGTACGGCGCACCGCAGACTGCAGGGCCGCGAGCGGGACCGAGGCCCCGAGCAGCCGGCTGCCCAGGCCTCGTTCGGCCAGCGCCGCAGCCAGGGCGTGCAGGGGGAGGGCGTGCAGGTCCCCGGGTGCGCAGGCGAGCAGGGGCGCCCGCGGCGGGGCCGGCAGCCGCGGGGCGTGCTGTCGCAGGGCGGACACGATGCTGTCGCTCACCAGGTGCTCGGCGTCGACGCCCTCCCCCGTCTCGGCCCAGTGCCGGCCGACCGTGACCAGCAGGGGCACGACGACCGCGTCCCAGGTCTGCAGCACGCCGTACGACGCGAGCTGGCCCGCGACGCCGTCGTACACCGCATCCCCGTCGAGAGCGAGCGCCGCCCTGCCCAGACCGCGGACGAGATCGTCCGAGCCCGGGACGCCGGGCACCTGAACGCCGCGCCGCTGCGGCAGCCGACCTCGCTGGTCGGGGAACTGTCGGCCCTCGGCGACGCGCGACGGTGGAGAGGCCAGGACGTGCTCTGCCGCATCGCCGGGGCTGGCTCCGCTGAGGACCAGGCGGCGCATCTCGGCGAGTCGGGCGAGGTCGGCCGCGCTGTAGCGCCGGTGACGACCGGCGGTGTGGTCGGAGGGCCCGACGCCGTACCGACGGTCCCAGGTCCGGAGCGTCCCGGGGGCGATCCCCAGCTGCTGGGCGACCGCAGCCACGGTGAGCCGGACGGGCTCAGGCGGGTCGCTGATCACTCGCCTCAGGATGACGGGGTGCGACCTGGGCCACAAATCGGCCTGGAGGTATTGAACAACTTGTGAACCGGTAATAGCGTGTTGCACAGGTACCCCTCCTGACCCCTGAGGACCACCATGACCGACATCTCGCGCCTCCCTGGCCCCGCGCTCGACCACTGGGAGTGGCAGGGCCTCGGCGCTTGTCGCGACGTGGACACCGAAGCCTTCTTCCACCCCGATGGAGAGCGGGGGCCCTCACGGTCCGGCCGTGAGGCAGCGGCCAAGGCCGTCTGCGCCACCTGCCCGGTCATCGTGCAGTGCCGCGCCCACGCGCTGGCCGCCCGTGAGCCCTACGGCGTGTGGGGCGGCCTGTCCGAGAGCGACCGCGAGCAGGCGCTCGGCCGCCCGCTCCAGGCTGCCGGCTGACCCTCCCGCGGGCTCAAGGTCGGCCGCCAGCCCGTCGATCATGGACGAGGGCGTCCCGTACCGGGACGAACCCGTACAGTCGTGTGGTCCGCGTCACCCCGTGCGTCGTGGATCGTTGTTCGCCGTGACACCCCCGAGTCACGACCCACCCAGGAGCCCCACCGGTGCCTTCCCCGCAACGGACCCGCACGACTCGGCCTGCCCTCGTGGCCCTCTCCGCGGCGTGCGCTCTGCTGGCCGGGTGCAGCAGCGGCGGCAGCGCCAGCAGCGGGGACACGTCCGACGGACGACTCAGCGCCGCCAGCAGGGAGTCGGCCCCGGCAGCCCCCGAAGTGGCGAAGGCTCCTGCCCCGCGGGTCGTGCTCCCTGCACTGAAAGGCGCACCCGTCCGGCCCGACGTCCTGCTCAGCGCTGCGACCCCGCTCGGCGCCAAGGAGCTTAACGAGGTCCGCGCGCTCGCCCCCGGAGCAGTGTCCTTCGCCTCGGGCACGGTTCACGTCGGCGGCAAGCCGGTGCGCATCGCCAGCGTCGACCCCGCGACCTTCCGCCGCTTCGCGGCCAAGGGCACCGCAGAGTCCACCGCCGTCTGGCAGAGCGTTGCTGACGGTGGCATGGCCGCGTCCCACGACCTCGCCAAGCGGCTCCGCCTCGCCCTCGGCAGCGAGGTGACCGTCGTCGGGAAGTCCCGCTTCCCGGTGCGGCTCGGCGCGCTGGCCACGACCGGCATCCCCGGCACCGACCTGGTGGTCTCCGTCGCCACCGGACGGGCGCTCGGCCTCGGCGCTCCCACGGCGATCGTCCTTCACGCCGGGACGTCCGACCCGATCCGCCTCGCCTCCAAGGTGCGCAAGCTCGCCGGTACCACGGCCGAGGTCGACCTGCTCTCACCTCCCGCGGAGAACCCGGTGGCGTTCCTCACCGGCAGCAAGGCGGCCAAGGCGTTCGGCGCCTTCTCCTACACCTACTACCCGGACGGCACGATCGCGCCGGACTCCTCGTGGGTGCGCAACAACATCGTCACCACCACCGTCCCGATCTTCGGCCGGGTCACCTGCCACCGATTGATGGTTCCGCAGCTGCGGGGCGCGCTCCAGGACGTCGTCGACGCCGGCCTGTCGTCGTCCCTGCGCACCTACGACGGCTGTTACGTCCCGCGGTTCATCGAGCGCAACCCCTCGCACGCCATCTCGCTGCACACCTGGGGCATCGCCATCGACATGGACGCCTCGACGAACTACCGCGGCATCAAGGGGACCATGGACCCGAAGGTCGTGCAGATCTTCAAGAAGTGGGGCTTCCGCTGGGGCGGGGACTGGTCCTACAGCGACCCGATGCACTTCGAGATCGGCGCCCTGCTCACCTCCTGAGCTCACCTCCTGAGCTCACCTCCTGAGCCCGCCTCCTGGGCTCACCTCCTGAGCCCCCCTCCTGGGCCCCCCTCCGTTGATCATCGGAATCGGCGTACACGGAAGATGGCCGAATTCTGTGTACGCCGATTCCGATGATCAAGGGTGGCAGCCGCAGCGGCCCTCCCGGGCAGCACGGCGAGAGGGCCGCCCGCGGGAAGCGGACGGCCCTCTCGGTCGTGACAGGTCGTGACAGGTGCGCGGGACTCCCTAGTGCGAGTGGCCGTGTCCGCCATGGGCGGCCGGGGCCTCGTCCTCGGGCTTGTCGGCGACGAGCGTCTCGGTGGTCAGCAGCATGCTGGCGATCGAGGCGGCGTTGCGGACGGCCGAGCGGGTGACCTTCACCGGGTCGACGATGCCGGCCTTGACCAGGTCGACGTACTCCCCGGTCGCGGCGTTGAGGCCAGTGGTCTTGCTGCCGGACTCGCGGGTGCGGTTGACGGCGACGCGGCCCTCGAGGCCGGCGTTCTCGGCGATCCAGCGAGCCGGCTCGTCGAGCGCGGCGCGCACGATCTGCACGCCGACCTTCTCATCACCCTCGAGGCCGAGGAAGTCGTCGAGCACGGAGGCCGCGTGGACGAGCGCCGCGCCACCACCGGGGACGATGCCCTCCTCGACCGCCGCGCGGGTCGCCGAGATGGCGTCCTCGAGGCGGTGCTTGCGCTCCTTGAGCTCGACCTCGGTGTGGGCACCGACCTTGATGACTCCCACGCCGCCCGCGAGCTTCGCGAGGCGCTCCTGCAGCTTCTCCTTGTCCCAGTCGGAGTCGCTGTTCTCGATCTCCTGCTTGATCTGGTTGACGCGACCGGCGACGTCGTCCTTGGAGCCGCCACCCTCGACGAGGGTGGTGGTGTCCTTGGTGACCGTGACGGTGCGGACCGTGCCGAGCACCTCGAGGCCCACCTGGTCGAGCTTGAGGCCGACCTCGGCGCTGACGACCTGGCCACCGGTGAGGATGGCGATGTCCTGCAGCATGGCCTTGCGGCGGTCCCCGAAGCCGGGGGCCTTCACCGCGACGACCTTGAGGGTCTTGCGGATGCTGTTGACGACCAGCGTCGAGAGCGCCTCACCGTCGAGGTCCTCGGCGACGATCAGCAGCGGCTTGCCGGACTGCACGACCTTCTCCAGCAGCGGCAGCAGGTCGGCGATCGCCGAGATCTTGCTGTTGTTGATGAGGACGTACGCGTCCGTGAGGTCCGACTCCATGCGCTCGGGGTCGGTCACGAAGTAGGGGCTGATGTAGCCCTTGTCGAACTGCATGCCCTCGGTGAGCTCGAGCTCGAAGCCGGTGGTGTTGCTCTCCTCGACGGTGATGACGCCGTCCTTGCCGACCTTGTCCATCGCCTCGGCGACGAGCTCGCCGACGCGCGGGTCCTGGGCGGAGATGGCGGCGACGGCGGCGATCTCCGCCGGCGTCTCGATCGGGGTGGCGGCCGCGAGCAGCGCCTCGGACACGGCCTCGACGGCCTTGTCGATGCCGATCTTGATGCCCATGGGGTTCGCGCCGGACGCCACGGCCTTGAGGCCCTGGTGCACCATGGCCTGGCCGAGCACGGTCGCGGTGGTGGTGCCGTCGCCCGCGACGTCGTTGGTCTTGGTGGCCACCTCCTTGGCGAGCTGCGCGCCCATGTTCTCGAGGCGGTCCTCGAGCTCGATCTCCCGGGCGATGGTCACGCCGTCGTTGGTGATGGTGGGGCCGCCGTACGCCTTGCCGATGACGACGTTGCGGCCCTTCGGGCCGAGGGTCACCTTGACGGCGTTGGCGAGCGTGTCGACGCCGCGCTCGAGCGAGCGGCGGGCGTCCTCGGAGAACTGCAGGGTCTTGCTCAAGAGGTGTCCTTCCAGACAGTCAGGTCAGCGCAGGGGGAAAAGGCGACGCCCCGGGCCCCGCAGGGGGTTCCGGGGCGTCGCACGCAAGCAGTGCTTACTTCTCGATGACCGCGAGGACGTCGCGGGCCGAGAGCACGAGGTACTCCTCGCCGTTGTACTTCACCTCGGTGCCGCCGTACTTGCTGTACAGCACGCGGTCACCGACGGTGACGTCGAGCGGGACGCGCGCGCCGTCCTCGAAACGGCCCGGACCCACAGCCAGGACAGTGCCCTCCTGGGGCTTCTCCTTGGCGGTGTCGGGAATGACGATGCCGGACGCGGTGGTCGTCTCGGCCTCGACCGCCTGGACCACGATGCGGTCCTCGAGCGGCTTGATGGCGACCTTGGTCGCAGTGGACACGGTTCCTCCAGGAACAACTCAGTTGAGGGGTGGTCACGCAGCCTGCCGTCGCGGGGGTCAGGCTGTGCTCTCGTTGGCACTCTAACCCTTCGAGTGCCAGCCGTGCAACACCGGTCCCCCTCAGCGGACGACGAGCTCCACCGGCATGCTGCTGTCGGCCGGCAGGTCCAGCGGCGAGGCCGGCACGCCGGTGGCGGCCAGGCGCTCGCCCAGGGCTGCGACCATCGCGCCGTTGTCGGTGCACAGGCCCGGCCGCGGCACGCGCAGGACGATCCCCGCGGCGTCGCACCGCTCCTGCGCGAGCACCCGCAACCGGGAGTTGGCCGCGACCCCACCCCCGATGAGCAGGTGACCGACCCCTTGCTCGCGGCAGGCCCGCACGGCCTTGGCCGTGAGCACGTCGACCACGGCCTCCTGGAACGACGCGCAGACGTCGGCCACCGGCACCGGTCCCTCGTGCTTCTCCACCCACCGGGCCACCGCGGTCTTCAGGCCCGAGAAGGACACGTCGTACGACGGGTCGGTGAGCATCCCGCGGGGGAACGGGATGGACGGCGAGCCGAGGCGCGCCTCGCGGTCCACCAGCGGGCCACCGGGAAAACCCAGGCCCAGCAGCCGCGCGACCTTGTCGAACGCCTCCCCCGCGGCGTCGTCGACCGTCTGGCCGAGCGGGCGCAGGGCGCGGGTCACGTCCTCGACCAGCAGGAGCGAGGAGTGCCCGCCGGACACCAGCAGCGCGATGCACGGCTCGGGCAGCGGGCCGTGCTCCAGCACGTCCACGGCCACGTGGGCAGCGAGGTGGTTGACGCCGTACAGGGGGAGGTCGAGGGCGACGGAGTAGGACTTCGCGGCCGCCACCCCGACCAGCAGGGCGCCGGCGAGCCCTGGACCGCTGGTCACCGCGATGGCGTCCAGGTCGCGCAGACCGACGCCGGCCGTGGCCAGCGCCCGCCGCACCGTCGGGACCATGGCCTCCAGGTGCGCCCGGGAGGCGATCTCCGGGACCACTCCGCCGAAGCGACGGTGCTCATCGACCGACGAGGCGACCTCGTCGGCGAGCAGCTCGCCGTCCCGCACGATGCCGATGCCGGTCTCGTCGCACGACGTCTCGATCCCCAGCACCAGCGGCACGCCGACGACCCTAGTGGGTGCGCGCCATGACCCAGGCGTCCACGCCGCCGGGGTAGTAGCCGCGCCTGATCCCCTCGCGCGTGAACCCGTGGGCGGCGTAGAGCCGCTGCGCCGGCTCGTTGTCAGCCCGTACCTCCAGCAGGACGCGGCGGTGCCCGCGCCTGGTCGCCTCAGCCAGCAGGTCCCTGAGCAGCAGCGCCCCCAGGCCCCGGCCCTGGCGGGTGGGCGCGACCGCCATCGTCTGCACGAAGGCCTCGTCCGGGTAGTCGCAGAGCCCGGCGTACCCCACGACCGCGTCCCTGCCCGTGTCCCTGCCCGTGTCCCTGCCCGCGTCCCGGTCGACGAGGACCACGTAGTGCCGCGTCGCGACCTGACCGAGCTCGGACCAGAAGTGGTGCGCGGTCCACGGGTCCGGCCCGAACAGCTGCTGCTCGAGGGGCAGGACGTCCTCGACGTGCCACCAGCGGAACCGCTCGAGACTCAGCCCGGCCACCCCTGGCTCGACGGGTCCCGAGCCGATCACCGGGCGGCCATCTCCTGCGCATCAGGGCGGCGGAGGTACAGCGGCGTCAGCGGCAGCGGCGCCGCACCGGCCAGGTGCGCCCGGACAGCCACCTGCGCCAGGCGCGCCGGCGAGGGGTACCGCGGCTCCTCGAGGACGGTGAGGCCGTGCAGCAGCGCGCCGTCCCCGACGACGCGTCGGCCGTGGACGGACTCCGCCGCCACCGCCGGGGTCGTCACGTGCGGCCCGTCCACACGCGCGCCCACCGCGTCGTACGCCGCCCAGTAGACCTCTTTGCGGCGCGCGTCGGTCATCACGACGGTGTCCGGCCCGCCGAGACCGTCGAGCGAGCACACCCCCAGGACAGGCACGCCTCGCGCCTCGGCGTACACCGCCGCGGTCACGATGCCGACCCGCAGCCCGGTGAAGGGACCGGGGCCGAGCCCGACGACGACGACGTCGGGCGCCCCGGCTGCCAGGACCTCGCGCAGGCCCAGAGCGAGCAGCTCGCCGTGCCGCCGACCGTCGACGACGACCCGTTCGGCGAGCACCTCGGTCGTCGCGTCCACCCGGACCAGGGCGGCAGACACTGCCGGGGTCGAGGTGTCCAGCACCAGGGCGAGCACGGGGGCTAGCCCTGGCTCGTGCCGGCTTGCTTGTCGGTGGCGAAGACCGCGACGTCCCAGCGGGACGCCCCGTCGGCGGTCACGGTGACCTGGTAGGTGATCGAGGACGTCTGGTTCTCCGGCGCCTCGGCGACGAGCTCGGAGTACTGCTCGGGGTCGGCGTTGCAGTCGATCTGCTGGAAGGCCTTGGACTCGGGCACGGTGTCGAGGAGGACAGCGCCGTTGCCGAGGCACCCGACGACGGAGCCGAGGTGCTGACCGGCGGGCACCGTGACGCTGAAGGTGGCCTTGCGCTTGTTGGGGTCGTCGCGGTTGTCCGCTCCGCCGATCTTGCCGTTGACCGGGGCGATCGTGACAGGCGGGATCTTCGAGGCGTCGGCCGGGAAGACCGTCGGTGACGGCTCCGGGCTGCCGTTCTCCACGCAGCGGGCCGGCACGGACGTCGCGTTGAAGTTGCACGTCGACGTGGGCGTCGGACGCAGCGACGGGTCGTCGCTCGCACCGTTGCTGCCGGAGCAGCCGGTGAGGACGAGCAGCAGCGAGGCTGCACCCAGAGCGGGACGGAAGAGGCGGGGCGACCTGGACAGCGGGTTACTCCTTGTAGTGCGCGACAAGCTCGCGCTTGAGGACCTTGCCGGACGGGCCGAGGGGCAGCGCGTCGGCGAAGATGACCCTCCGAGGGTACTTGTACGCCGCCAGCTGGCCCTTGCTCCACCCGACGAGCTCCTCCTCGGTGACCCCGCCCCCCTCCGGGTCCAGGATCACGACGGCGCAGACCTCTTCGCCGTACTGCGCGTCCGGCAGCCCGATGACGGCGACCTGCCCGACGGCCGGGTGGCGGAGCAGGACCTCCTCGACGTCACGCGGGTAGACGTTGTAGCCGCCGCGGATGACCATGTCCTTCTTGCGGTCGACGATGCGGATGTAGCCGTCCTCGTCCTTGGTGCCGAGGTCACCGGTGCGGAACCAGCCGTCGACGATGGCCGCGGCCGTGGCCTCCGGCTTGTTGAGGTAGCCCTTGAAGATGTTGTGCCCACGCACGACGATCTCGCCGAGCTCACCGGTGGGGACCAGCTCGATGCGCTCCTCGAGCTCGGCCTTCGCGACCTCGGTCTCGACGCCCCAGATGGTCTTCCCGACCGTGCCGGCGATCGGCTCGAACCCCTGCTGGTTGAACGTCGCGACCGGCGACGTCTCGGTCAGGCCGTAGCCCTCGAGGATCTTCGTGCCGAAGACCTCCGTGAACTTCTCGAGCACGGCGACGGGGAGGGCCGCACCGCCGGACAGCGCGGACTTCAGCTGCGGCCGGCTGTCGGAGGACTTCGCCGCCTCGAGCAGCCCGACGTACATCGTCGGGACGCCCATGAAGATCGTGCACTTCTCCTTGACCAGCAGGTCGAGGGCCTGCGCGCCGTCGAAGCGGGGCAGCAGCACGACCGTGGCACCCACGTAGAAGGCGGTGTTCATGCAGCAGGTCTGGCCGAAGGTGTGGAACAGCGGCAGGCAGCCGAGGACGACGTCGTTCTCGTCGATGTCGAAGCTGTGCGTGGCCGACACCATGACGTTCATCGTCACGTTGAGGTGGGTGAGCTCGGCGCCCTTGGGCTTGCCCGTGGTCCCCGAGGTGTAGAGGATCACCGCGGTGTCCTCGGCCTCCCGCGGCACGACCTCCTCGATCGGGGTGGCCGACAGCGCCAGGGTGTCGATGCGGGTGATGGAGGCGTCGCCGCCGTCCATGACCGCGAACACGGGGACGCCGGCGAGCTCAGCGCCCTTGGCGCCCTCTGCCAGCAGCGGCGCCGCGCAGACGAGCGCCTTGGCCCCGGAGTCGGTCAGGACGTACTCGATCTCCTCCGCCTTGAGCAGCGCGTGGACCGGCACGGCGACCGCGCCGAGGGCGAGGGTGCCGAAGTAGGCCAGGGGGAAGTGCGGGGTGTTGGGGATGAGCAGCGCCACCTTGTCGCCGGGGCCGATGCCGTTCTCCCGCAGCACCGCTGCGTACTGCTTGGCGTGCCCCCACAGCTGCGCGTAGGTCAGCCGGAGGTCCCCCAGGACCACCGCGTCACGGTCGGCGTGGCGGACGGCGGACTCCGCCAGGATCGTGGCGATCGTCAGGGACACGGGCTTCTCCTCAGGGTGACGGCGGTGGCTCGATCATGTCGTGACTTGGCGAACGGCGCACTCTTCACCCTGTCGTCAGGCCCAGCGCGGCCCGACCCCGGTGACCGTCACGGTGCGCCGATCGTCGTCGTGACGCTCGAGGTGGACGTCCAGGTGGCTGTCCGACAGCTGCTCCACCACGCCCTCGCCCCACTCGACCACGACCACGGACCTCTCCAGCTCGTGGTCGAGATCGAGGTCCTCGAGGTCGAAGCGGCCGGCGTCCCGCAGGCGGTAGGCGTCGACGTGCACCAGGGGGACCGGACCGCGGTGCACCCGGGCGATGACGAAGGTCGGACTGGTCACCCGGCCCTCGACGCCGAGGCCCTCGCCGATCCCCTGCGTGAGGGCGGTCTTGCCGGCACCGAGCGGTCCGGAGAGCACGACCAGGTCGCCGGGACGCAGCCGCGTCGCGAGCTCCCGGCCGAACGCGCGGGTGTCCTCGACCGTCGCGAGCTCGGTCATGCCACCAGCTCCGCGGCCAACGCCAGGTCCTCGCGCAGGAGCCGCAGCGGCTCCCCGTGGGGCCCACCGCGCAGGGCCGCCGCCGGGTGGTACGTCGGGAGCACGCGCCGGCCGTCGACCTCGTGCACGGTGCCGCGGACACCGGCGAGGGTCGTCCGGCCGAGGAACCAGGTGGCGGAGGTGAGGCCGAGGGTGACGACCAGTCGCGGCGCGAGGACGTCGAGCTGGGATTGGGTCCACGGACGGCAGTGCGCGGACTCCGCGCGCGTCGGGACGCGGTTGGCCGGAGGTCGGCACTTCACGGTGTTGAGCACGGCGACCTGCGCCCGCTCCAGTCCGACCTCCAGCAGGAGGCGGTCGAGCAGCTGGCCGCTGCGCCCGACGAACGGACGGCCGACGACGTCCTCCTGGGCGCCCGGGGCCTCGCCGACGAGCAGCAGGCGCGCGCCGCGCGGGGTGTCACCGACGACCACCTGGGTCCGGGTCGCCACCAGCTCCGGGCAGCGCGTGCAGGCGCGGATCTCCGCCTCCAGGCTCATGTGAGCGCTCTGCGCACCAGCGCCCGCAGCTGCAGGGTGACGACCTCGGCGCGCTCGAGCATGACCATGTGGCCGGCACCCTCGACGACCACCAGCCGCGCTTGCGGCACGGCCGCGGCGATCTCGCGGCTGTGGTCGACGGGAGTGATCTTGTCGAGACTGCCCACCAGCACGAGGGTCTCGACCGCGTCGAGCACCGGCAGGGCCGCCAGGCGGTCGTGGTCGAGGAAGGTGTCGTAGAACTCGGCGATGACGTCGACGGGGGTGTCGGCGGTCATCTTCTCGACGAACTCGACGACGCTGGGGCTGACGTCCTGGCTCCCGAACGCCGCCCGTCGGCTGGCGACGAACGCCAGGTCGGTGCCGAGCCGCCGGCCGCTCTCGAACACCGCTGGGCGGCCTCGCACGCTGCGCGTGACGAACGGCATCACGCGCTTGGTCACGCGGGTCATCGCTGCGGGGAGGCCGAAGGTCACCTCGGCCATCCGGCCCGGTGAGGTGGCGACCAGGGCGACCCCCCTGATCCGCGGGCCGAACAGGTCGGGGCGCTGCGCCGCGAGCGCCATGATCGTCATGCCGCCCATGGAGTGGCCGACGAGGACGACCGGCCCGGTGGGGGCGCAGGCGTCCAGGACGGTCAGCAGGTCGCGTCCGAGCTGGTCGATGGTCGCGTGGTGCGCCGGGCTGCGACCGCTCCGTCCGTGGGAGCGCTGGTCCCAGAAGACCAGCTTTCCCAGCTCTTCTCGCGCCAGGGCGAGGCGCTGGTAGTGCCAGACCGCCAGCTGGTTGGTGTAGCCGTGGCAGAAGACCACGGTCGCCTTCCCTCCTCCGACCTCCTCGACGTGGAGGGGGACGCCGTCCCCGGCCACGACGCGTCGTGTCCGGTCCGCGGGCAGCTCGAAGAACGGTTCGTCCCGCGCGGGATCGGGGCCGCTGCGGGTGCGTCCGATGACCCGCCGCTCCGCGGCCAGACCCACCGCGGCCCCCAGGGCGACGGCTCCGACCACCCCACCCACCAGACCGGCGGTGCGTCTGCGGCTCATGGCTGCCCCCCGGTGTGCACCCGCGGGACCCGCGCCCCGATCCTCGTCACGATCTCGTAGTCGATGGTCCCGAGCGCCGTGGCCCAGTCCTGCGCCGTCGGCTCACCGCGGTCACCCGGCCCGAAGACCAGCACCTCGTCACCGGCCGCGACCAGGTCCTCACCCACGTCCAGCACGACCTGGTCCATGGACACCGTCCCCGAGATGCGCCGGCGCGCCCCGCCCAGCCACAGCTCGGCCGTGTTGGTCGCGGCACGAGGTATGCCGTCGCCGTACCCGAGCGGGACCAGGGCGAGGGTGGTCTCGCGGTCGGTGAGGTAGCGGTGGACGTAACCGACCCCGGACCCGGCGGGGACGCGCTTGACGAGCGCCACGTGGGACACGAGCGTCATCGCGGGACGCAAGCCGAGGTCGCCAGGCGCCCCGATCGCGGGAACCGGCGACAGGCCGTACGCCGCGAGCCCGACCCGCACGAGGTCGTGGTGAACGCTCGGGTCGGTCAGCGTCGCCGCGGAGTTGGCCAGGTGGCGCACCTCGGGCCGGAGCCCGAGGTCCTCCGCGACGCGCACCCCGGCCGTGAAGGCGGCGGCCTGCTCGACGTGCACCCGGTGGTCGGGCCCTTCCTCGCCGAAGGCGAGGTGGCTCCACAGGCCGGTGACCGCCACGGTCCCCTCGGCCTCGGCCGCAACGGCGGCGGTGCACAGGTCCGGCCAGTCCGTCGGGGTCGCGCCACCGCGCGACAGGCCGGTGTCGAGCTTGAGCTGGACGCGTGCGGGCCGACCCGCCTGACGAGCCGCCCGCTGGACGCGGGCCAGGCCGGCGAGGTCGTAGGCGCCGAGGTCGATGCCGGCGAGGACCGCCGGGAGCAGGTCGTCGGCCGGAGTGTGCAGCCAGGCGAGCACCGGGACCGTCAGCCCGGCCTCCCGCAGGGCGAGCGCTTCCTCGACGAACGCGACGCCCAGCCACGCGGCTCCCCCGGCGACGGCGGCCCGAGCGCTCGGGACCAGGCCGTGCCCGTAGCCGTCGGCCTTCACCACCACCATCACCTGCGCGACCCCGGTCCGGCGACGCAGCACGCGCACGTTGTCGCGGATCGCGTCCAGGTCGACGTACGCCGCCGACCTCACGGCCGCACCGCGCGCACCGCGGTGGGCCAGGCCTCCAGCAGCAGCGAGGCGCTGGTGGACGCGCCGCCGGCCGACAGCACGCCGGCCTGCCCGTGCAACCAGGCCCCGACGCTGCCGGCGTCCAGCGGGTCGAGGCCCTGGGCCAGCAGCGCCCCGACACCGCCGGCCAGCACGTCGCCCGACCCCGCCGTCGCGAGCACGGCCGAGCCGGTCGGGTTGATGCGCGCCGGGCCGGTGGGGCCGACGACGACGGTGGCGTCGCCCTTGAGCAGGACGTGCACACCGAGGTCCTCGGCCAGCCGCCGGGCCGCGCCGATCCGATCGGGGCCGACCTCCGCCCCGAAGCGGGCGAACTCCCTGTCGTGCGGGGTGAGCAGCGTCGGGGCGGAACGACGACGCAGCCAGTCCGGGTGCGCCGCGGCGATCGTGAGCGCGTCGGCGTCGACGAGCACCGGGACGTCCTGGTCCAGGACGTGCGCGACGGTGTCGAGGTCGTCGGTGCCGAGGCCAGGTCCGACCACCCAGGCCTGCACCCGACCAGCGTCCTCGAGCGCGTCCGTGACGACCGCCTCCGGCCACCGGGCCCGCACG
Organism: uncultured Actinomycetota bacterium; assembly: GCA_963760125.1. Classification (GTDB taxonomy): domain Bacteria; phylum Actinomycetota; class Actinomycetes; order Mycobacteriales; family SCTD01; genus RYN-111. The sequence continues at coordinate 264,440 of CAVXBV010000008.1, forward strand.
GCGTCCGCGGCGGCTCCGGCGTAGCGGACCATGCCGGCGCCGGCCCGGATCCCGGACCCTACAGCGAGCACAGCCGCGCCCGGGTACGTCGTCGACCCCGCGGCCACGCCCAGCACACCGCGGCTGAACTTGTCGCTTGCCCGGTCGCTGCCAGGCAGGAGTCCCGCCACGTCGTCGGCGTCGAGGACGTCGACCGACGCCACGGGCAGGTCGAGTCCCAGGTCCACGAGCACGAGCTCGCCCACGTGGTCGCGGGCGAGCAGCAGGCCCGGCTTGAGGGACCCGAACGTGACGGTCACGTCGGCCCGTACGGCCCCCTCGTGCACCTCGCCGGTGTCGGCGTCCACCCCGCTCGGGACGTCGCAGGCGATGACCAGCGCGTCACCGAGGTCAGGCGCCGGCGTTCGCAGCGGACCCGCACCACCGAGGCCGACGAGCCCGTCGATCACCACCTCCGCGCCAGCGACCACCTCGCCGGTCCGTCCACCCGCGGCGACGAACGCGTCGAAGGCGTGGCCGACCGGGTCCCCGTGCAGCACCGCGACGACGGCCGCTCCCCGACGGGCGAGCCAGGCGCCGGCGTAGAGCGCGTCCGCGCCGTTGTTGCCCGTGCCGACCAGGAGGGCGACCCTCCCGCCGTACACCGCGGGGAGCCGTCGAGCGACCTCGACGGCGAGCGCTGTGGCCGCGCGCGCCATGAGCGGTGCGCCTGCGTCCAGCAGCGGCTGCTCGGCTGCACGGACCTGCAGGACGGTGTGGGCGTGCCTCACGTCCCGCTCTCGGCGACGACGAACGCCGTCGCGATGCCGGCGTCGTGGCTGATGGACACGTGCCAGCGCGTGATGCCGAGCCGGGTGGCGAGCTCCAGCGCCCGACCCGTGATCAGCAGGACCGGCTTGCCGTTCTCCTCGTTGACGATCTCGGCCTCGGTCCAGTCCAGACCCGGCGCGCCGAGCACCTTCGCCGCGGCCTCCTTGGCCGCGAAGCGCCCGGCCAGCGAGTCGATCCGCTCGGCCTCCTGCTCGGCCGGCGTGAACAGCCGCCCCAGCAGAGCCGGGGTGCGCTCCAGGGACTTGGCCAGCCGAGCCACCTCGACCACGTCGACACCGATACCGACGATCATGCCGGGGCCCCGGGGCGTCGTGCGCGCAGTGAGGTGCTCATTCGACGGTCACCGACTTCGCGAGGTTGCGGGGTTGGTCGACGTCCAGCCCGCGGGCCCGCGCCACCTCGGCGGACAGCACCTGCATCGGCACGATCATGAGCAGCGGCGTCAGCAGCGACTTGGTGTCGGGGATGCGGATGATCGTGTCGGCGTACGGCGTCACGCTCTCGTCTCCGTCGGTCGCGATGACGATGGTGCGGGCTCCCCGCGCCCGTACCTCCTGGATGTTGTTGACCAGTTTGGCCTGCAGCGCGTGACGCGGGGCGAGCACGACCACCGGGGTCCCCTCTTCGATCAGCGCGATGGGTCCGTGCTTGATCTCCCCCGCGGGGAAGCCCTCCGCCCCGATGTAGGCGAGCTCCTTGAGCTTCAGGGCCCCCTCGAGCGCCATCGGGAAGCCGACGTGCCGGCCGAGGAACAGCACCCGCTCCTCCTCGATGAGGGTCCGGGCGAGCTCCCGCACCGGCTCCATGCGGTCCAGCACCTGCTGGATGAGCTCGGGCATCTCGGCGAGGTCCGCCATGTGCGCGCGCACCTCGTCGGGGTCGCGGGTGCCGCGCACCTGCGAGAGGTAGAGCCCGACGACGTAGACCGCGGCGAGCTGGGCCATGACGGCCTTGGTCGAGGCGACCGCGACCTCAGGACCACCGCGCGTGTAGAAGACCGCGTCGCTCTCGCGACTGACCGTCGAGCCGACGGTGTTGGTGATCGCCAGCACCCAGGCGCGCTGCGAGCGGGCGTGCCGCAGGGCCTCCAGGGTGTCTGCGGTCTCACCGCTCTGGCTGATCGCGATGACCAGGGTGTTGCGGCCGATGACCGGGTCGCGGTAGCGGAACTCGCTGGCCATCTCGACGTGGACGGGCAGCCGGCACCAGCGCTCGATGGCGTACTTCCCGACCAGCCCGGAGTGGTAGGAGGAGCCGCACGCGATGATGACGACCTGCTCGATGCCGCGGATGTCCTCGTCGCTCATGGCCAGCTCGTCGAGGTGCAGCAGCCCGTCGGCCGTCATCCGGCCCCCGAGGGTCTCGCGCACTGCGGCCGGCTGCTCCTCGATCTCCTTGAGCATGAAGAACTCGTAGCCGCCCTTCTCGGCGGCCTCGGTGTCCCAGTCCACGTGGTAGGTGTCGCCCTCGACCGGCGTCCCGGCCAGGTCGGTGATGACGACGCCTTCGCGCCGCAGCTCGACGACCTGGTCCTGGTCGACGGCGAGCGCCGTACGGGTGTGGCCGATGAACGCCGTCACGTCGGAGCCCAGGAAGTTCTCCCCTTCGCCGAGCCCAACGACCAGCGGCAGGTTGCGGCGCGCGGCGACGATCAGCCCGGGCTCGTCCCGGTGGGCGACGACGAGGACGAACGACCCCTCCAGGTCCTTGCAGATGCTCCGGACGGTGGCGGCCAGGTCTCCGTCGTACCGCTCCTCCACGAGGTGGGCGACCACCTCCGTGTCGGTCTCGGACCGGCGCTCGTGCCCGCGCTCCTCGAGCCCCGCGACGAGCTTCTCGAAGTTCTCGATCGTGCCGTTGTGCACCACGGCGACGGCGCCGGAGCAGTCGACGTGCGGGTGGGCGTTGCGGTCGGTCGGCGCGCCGTGCGTCGCCCAGCGGGTGTGGCCGATGCCGAGGGTCCCGCTCAGGGTTCGGTCGGCGAGCTCCTTCTCGAGGTTGGCGAGCTTCCCGGACTTGCGATCGACCTGCAGCACCCCGTCCGGCGACAGCACGGCCACGCCTGCGCTGTCGTAACCGCGGTACTCCAGCCGACGCAGACCCGCCAGCACGACCTCCAGGGCCTGCTGGTCACCGACGTACCCCACGATCCCGCACATGCCGCAGAGGCTATCCCGCGGCCCGGGCAGCGAGCGCACGACGCAGGTCGTCACCCTGCTCGAGCAGCGCCCGACGCAGACCTGGCGGGAGGTCGTCGCGCGCCAGGAGGGCGTCGACGCGGTCGAGCACGTCCTCCCGCACCAAGGTGGACGGGAACAGGGACACGCTGAGCGACGACGCCAGCTGCGGCGACAACCGCTCCCACAACTGGGGAACGACCTCCAGGTAGGCGTCGACGTACGGCGCCAAGAGGGCGTCCTGACCGTGCTGCCAGAACGCCTGGCCCAGATGTCGCGCCTGGGAGTTGGTCGCGGTGCCGCCGACGAGCACCTCCCAGCTCCGGGCCTTGCTGCCGGCGTCCGGCAGGGCAGCGATGGCCGCCTCGGCCCGCACCTGCCCGCTCGCCGTGCGGTCCTCGACGAGCTCGAGGGCGATCTCCTGCTCCCCCAGCGCCCCGAGCACCGCCGCGCGACGGACGACGTGCCAGCGCAGCTCGCGGTCCACGACCAACCCCGTCGGGACACCGGTGCCGTCCAGCAGGCCGTGCAGCAGCCGCACGTCGCTGGTTGCCGAGACGGTCGCCCGCACCCGCTCGAGCTGCAGGTCGCTGCCGGTCTCGACGGGGGCGTCCCAGCACCGCGCGGCGATCCGGTCCAGGAGCTCGCGCTGCTCGGCGGCCGGCGCGTAGAACGCCGCCGAGCGCACGGCCTGCTCGAGCAGGGTCCCCGTCAGCGCCGGGTCGCTCTCCGCGACGACGCCCGCCAGCACCGCACCCACGTGGTCGCGGGCGGGCAGCTCGCCGTCTCGGGTGGCGTCCCACAGCCCGCCCCAGCACAGCGCGCGAGCCAGCCGGTCCTCGAGGACGGCGAGCCGCGACAACACCGTCGCGAGGGAGCGGTCGTCGAAGCGCAGCTTGGCGAAGGTGAGGTCGCCGTCGTTGACGAGCACCAGGTCTGCGGGCTGCACGCCTGGCACGACCGTCGCGGCCCCCGAGACCTCCACCCGCACCCGGTCCCGCAGGACGAGCCGACCGTCGACGTCGACGTACGTGCCCACCTGGACCACGTGGTCGCGCAGGATCTCCCCCTCCTGCTGCACCTGCAGCCCGTGCTCGGTCCACACCGGGCGCAGGGTGCTGACCCCGCTGGTCTCGAGCCAGCTGGCCGCCCACGGGCCCAGGTCGCGCCCGCTCGCGCGCTCGAGCTCGACGAGCAGGTCCCGCAGGTCGGTGTTGCCGAACGCGTGCGTCGCCAAGTAGGTCCGCAGGCCGTCGAAGAACGCGTCCTCACCCACGAAGGCGACCAGCTGTCGCAGGACCGAGGCGCCCTTGGCGTAGGAGATGCCGTCGAAGTTCAGCAGCGCCGCCCGGTTGTCCGGGACGGGTCCTTCGATGGGGTGGGTCGTCGGCAGCTGGTCCGCCCGGTAGCCCCACGCCTTGCGTCCTACGCAGAAGTCGGCCCAGGCGCCGTCGAAGCGGGTGGCCTCGTCGGTGGTGTCGACCCCGAGGAACTCCGCGAACGACTCGTTGAGCCAGATCCCGTCCCACCACCGCATCGTCACGAGGTCGCCGAACCACATGTGGGCCATCTCGTGCGCGATCACCTGCGCCCGCAGCCGACGGTTCCCCTCCGTGGTGCGGGACCGGTGGAGGAACAGCTCGTCGCTGAACGTCACCATGCCGGGGTTCTCCATCGCGCCGGCGTTGAACTCCGGGACGAAGACCTGGTCGTAGGTGTCGCCGAACGGGTACCGCGAGCCGAACACCCGCTGCTGGTGGGCGAAGCAGTCGCGGGTGACCTGCAGGAGCTCGTCGCTGTCGAGCGCCTCGGCGAGCGAGGCGCGGCACCACAGCCCGAGCTCGATCCCGTCGTACCAGTCGGTCACGCCGTGCCAGGGCCCGGCGGCGAGCGTCACCATGTACGTCGAGAGCGGCAGCGAGGTGGCGAAGGCGTAGCGCCCGTCGACCACGGACGCGCGGGTGTTGGACAGCACCCGGTGTCCGTCTGGCGCGCGGACCGTCAGGGTCACCGGCGCCTTGAGGTCGGGCTGGTCGAAGCAGGCGAAGATCCGCTGGGCGTCGTCGAGGAACGCCTGCGCGTAGACGTAGACCTCGTCGTCCACGGGGTCGACGAACCGGTGCAGGCCCTCGCCGCTGCGGGTGTAGGCGCACTCCGCCGTCACCTGCGCGACGTGCTCCCCGTCGAGCCCCTCGAGCGCGAACCGGTTGCCCTCCAAGGCGATCGGACGGCCGTCGAGCGTGGCCTCCAGCACCCGCGCGCAGTCGAGCTCGAGGAAGGACTGCGCGCCCGGCGTCGCCGTGAACCGCACCCTGCTGCTCGACCGGAACGTGTTCGGACCACCCGTCAGGTCGAGCTCGAGGTCGTAGCCGGTGACGGTCAGGACCGCGGACCGCTCAGCGGCCTCGACACGGGTGAGGTTGCGCATGCGCCAGACCCTAGAGCCAGTTCCTGCTCAACCCGCGACGACGAGCGCCAGACGTTCCGCCACCTGCGTGGCCTGCTCCTCAGTGGGCGCCTCGACCATGACGCGGACGAGCGCCTCGGTGCCGGACGGGCGCAGCAGCACCCGCCCCGCGCCGCTCAGCGCCGCTTCCTCCTGAGCCACCGCCTCGAGCACCTCCGGCGCGTGGGCGCGCGCCCGCTCTGCCTGGACGTTGAGGAGTACCTGCGGCAACAGGGTCACGACGTCGGCCAGCTCCGCCACCGCCGCCCCCGTGCGGGCCATCCGGTCCATCACCTGGAGCGCGGTGAGCAGCCCGTCGCCGGTCGTGGCGTAGTCCCGCAGGACGACGTGGCCGCTCTGCTCCCCGCCGAGGAGGTGGTCGCCGGCGAGCATCGCCTCGAGGACGTAGCGGTCGCCGACCGCCGTGGTGACGACCTGGATGCCGGCGGCGATCATCGCGTGGTGCAGCCCGAGGTTGCTCATCACGGTGGCCACCAGCACGTCCGACCCGGCCAGACCGGCGTCCCGACGGCCCAGGGCCAGCAGCCCCAGCACCTGGTCGCCGCTGAGCACCCGCCCGGCGGCGTCGACCACGATGCAGCGGTCGGCGTCGCCGTCGTGGGCGATCCCGAGGTCGGCACCGAGCGCAACGACCGCCGCCGCCAGCGACTCCGGATGGGTCGCGCCGCAGGCGTCGTTGATGAGCGAGCCGTTGGATTCGCAGTGGATCGCCGTCACCCGCGCGCCCGCGCGGCGGTAGGCCTCCGGGGCCAGCCGCGACGCGGCCCCCTGCGCCCCGTCGACGACGACGTGCAGGCCGCTGAGAGACCCCACGCTGGCGACGAGGTCAGCGAGGTAGGCCTCGACCCGCTGCGGCCGGTTGTCGGCGTTCGACCGACCCACGCCCAGCCCGGCCGGACGGGCCCACGGGGTGCTCAGGGCGAGCTCGAGGGCGTCCTCCTCGGCATCGGTGAGCTTGCGGCCCCCCCGCGCGAAGAGCTTCAGCCCGTTGTCCTGGACCGCGTTGTGCGACGCGGTGATCGCCAGCCCCAGGACGGCCTCCCAGCGGTGGGTGGCGTGCGCCACCAGCGGGGTCGGAGCGACCCCGAGGCGCGTGACGTCGCACCCGGCGCTCGTGAAGCCGGCCACGGCCGCCGCCTCGAGCATCTCCCCCGACGGTCGCGTGTCCCGCCCGATCACCACGACGGGCCGGCTGCCGGGCGGCGCCTGCGCGACCGCGGCCGCGCCGGCTGCCCCCGTCAGGCGCAGGGCGAGGTCGGGGGTGAGGACGTCCCCGTTCGCCAGTCCACGGATCCCGTCAGTGCCGAAGAGCCGAGCCATCGCCGTACCTCCTGACATGCCGCGAGGCGGCCCCCTGAACCGGGGGCCGCCTCGAGCGGACGGGTTAGCGCTTGCTGTACTGCGGCGCCTTACGGGCCTTCTTCAGGCCGTACTTCTTGCGCTCCTTGATCCGCGAGTCGCGGGTCAGGAACCCCTCCTTCTTCAGGGCGGGGCGGTCCTCAGGGTCGAGCTCGATGAGGGCGCGCGCGATGCCGAGGCGCAGGGCACCGGCCTGACCGGAGATGCCACCGCCGTGCAGGCGGGCGATCACGTCGAACTGCTCGGTCTTCTCGAGCGTCGCGAACGGCTCGTTGATGGCCTGCTGGTGCACCTTGTTCGGGAAGTAGTTCTCCAGGGTGCGGCCGTTCAGCTTGTACTGCCCGGTGCCCGGTACGAGGCGGACGCGGACGATGGCCTCCTTGCGGCGACCGACGGTCTGGATGAGCTCTGCGGTCACTGGGACACCTGCGTGATCTCGTAGGGCACCGGCGCCTGCGCCTGGTGCGGATGGGTGGGTCCGGCGTAGACCTTGAGCTTGCTCAGCATCTGACGACCGAGCGTGTTGTGCGGGAGCATGCCCTTGATCGCCTTCTCGATGATCCGCTCGGGGCGGGTCGCGAGGACGTCGGCGTAGGACGTGCTGGTGAGACCACCCGGGTAGCCGGAGTGGCGGTGCACGCGCGACTGCGCGGCCTTGTTGCCGGTCATGACGATGCTGCCGGCGTTGATGACGACGACGAAGTCACCGGTGTCGAGGTGCGGCGCGTAGTACGGCTTGTGCTTGCCGCGCAGCAGGATGGCGGCCTGGCTGGCCAGGCGGCCGAGCACGACGTCGCTCGCGTCGATGACGTGCCACTGACGGGTCACGTCGGACGGCTTGGGCTGGTACGTGCGCACGGCTCTGCTCTTCTCTCGGGCTTGTCCTTGGGCACCGCCGCGAACGGGTCGAAACGGTGCGGGTGGTCACCCGCGCGCACGTCAACCAGGCGCGCCGAGCAACAGCCGACAACAGTACCCGAGAGGCACGCCGCCCTGCAAAGGTCAGCCCCGAGTCCGGACCACGCGGCCCTCGTCCCACACCGGTTCGTCGCTCTCGTACACCTCGCCCGACGCCCCGAACACGAGGAAGCGGTCGAAGCCGCGGGCGAACCACCGGTCGTGGGTCACCGCCAGAACGGTGCCGTCGAAGGCCTCGAGGCCCTCCTCGAGCGCTTCCGCGCTGGCCAGGTCCAGGTTGTCGGTGGGCTCGTCGAGCAGCAGCAGCGTCGCGCCCCCAAGCTCGAGCAGCAGGACCTGGAACCTCGCCTGCTGACCTCCGGACAGCGAGTCGAAGCTCTGGTCGCACTGGTCCTGGAGCTCATACCGGCGCAGCGCCCCGATCGCCTGGCCCCGCTCCATCCCCCGCCGAGCCTGTTCGCCGCGGTGCAGGATCTCGGTGAGCGCCTTGCCGTACAGCTCCGGCTGGTTGTGGGTCTGCGCGAACCAGCCGGCGACCACGCGGGCGCCAAGCCGGGCGACACCTGTGTGCGCGACGTCCTGGCCAGCGAGAAGCCGCAGGAAGTGGGACTTGCCCGACCCGTTGGAGCCCAGCACCCCGACGCGCTCGCCGTAGAACACCTCGAGATCGAAGGGCTTCATCAGCCCGGTCAGTTCGAGCCTCTCGGTCGTCACCGCCCGGACCCCGGTCCGGCCGCCGCGCAGCTTCATCGTCACCTTCTGGTCGACGACCTGCTCCGGCGGCGGCCCGACCTCGAGGAACCGCTCGTAGCGCGTCTGCATGGCGCTGTAGCGCGACGCCATGTCCGGACTGATCTTGGCCTGCTCGCGCAGCTTCAGCACGAGCGCCTTGAGTCGGGCGTTCTCCTCGTCCCAGCGCTTGTGCAGCTCCTCCAGCCGATCGCGTCGAGCCTGACGGGCGTCGCCGTACGTCGCGAAGCCGCCGCCGTGGACCCACGCACCGTGCGCCTCGATCGTGACCACGCGCGTCGCCGCGTTGTGCAGCAGCTCCCGGTCGTGGCTCACGAACAGCACCGTCTTGGACGACTCGGCCAGCGCCGCCTCCAACCACCGCTTCCCGGGGACGTCGAGGTAGTTGTCCGGCTCGTCGAGCAGCAGCACCTGGTCCGGACCCCGCAGCAGCGCCTCGAGCGCGAGCCGCTTCTGCTCGCCGCCGGACAGCGTGCTGAGCTTGCGGTACTGGCACTTCTCGTACGGCATCCCGAGCGCCGCCATGGTGCAGACGTCCCAGGTGACCTCGGCGTCGTAGCCGTGGGCATCGCCCCAGTCGGCGAGCGCCTGGGCGTAGCGCATCTGGTTCTTCTCGGTGTCGTCCTCCATCATCGCGAGCTCGGCCTTCTCGACCGCCCGCCCCGCGTCCCGGACCCCGGGCGCCGCGAGATCGAGCAGCAGGTCGCGGACCTCGCTCTCGTCGCGGATCGACCCGATGAACTGCCGCATCACCCCGAGGCCGCCGTCCCGCGCGACCGCCCCGTCGCTGGGCTTGAGGTCGCCGGCGATGATCCGCAGCAGGGTCGTCTTGCCCGTGCCGTTGGCGCCCACGAGCGCCGTCTTGGTGCCATCGCCGACCCGGAAGCTGGTTTCCGCGAACAGGACCCGCCCGTCGGGCAGGACATAGCTCAGCGATTGGCAGTCCACGTACCCCATGGCACCAGTGTCGCCGGTCGCCCGCCCCTGCGTCATCACGATTGCGCGTGGCGCCCCTGCACTCCTGAGGACGTCAGAGGGTGAGCGCCCAGTACTCCTCGCCGGCCTCGCGCACGAAGCCCGTCGAGAGGTAGAGGCCGAGCGCTCCCTCGTTCTGCGTCTCGACCTCGAGGGTCACCCGCGTGCAGCCGCCGTCGCGCAGCATCCGACAGGCACGGGCGAGGACGTCGCGCCCGATGCCCTGGCCCTGGAGGTCGGGCCGGACCACGAACCCGTAGATCCCCCCGGTCTCGCCGTGCACGCTCAGCCGGACCGCGCCGACGGCCTCGCCCGCCCGTTCGATGACGTACCTCGTGTCACCCGGGTGGTCGCGCGGGAGCTCGGCCTCATAGCCGAACCCCGCGGACAGCAGCGCGAGCTCCGCCTCACTGTCGGCAGGCAGCGACGGGCGCACGGTCACGCTCGGGTCGCGCGGGGCGCCGTCCGGTGTCTGTCCGAGGACGAGGAAGTGCTCCGCGTGATCGCGCACGCCCCCCTGCGCCCGCACGAAGGCCTCCCCCGCGGGCGTGCCGGCCGGCGTCACCAGCAGGGCGCGCGCGTAGCCGCGGTCTCGGGCCAGCGGCAGCGCGGCGCCCAGCAGCGCCGTACCGAGGCCGCGGCAGCGCGCCTCAGGCGCCACCATCCCGGCGATCTCGACGTCCGGCGGCCCGAACGCGTACAGCCCCGCGTATCCGAGCAGCCGGTCGTCCTCCCACCACAGCAGGTCCTGCACGAGGGAGGGGTCGCGCTGCTCGAGGACACCGTGCTCGAGCTTGAGCCGGCCGCCGTCGTGCGCAACCACCTCCTGCTCCAGGGCCCGGATGGCGGCCAGCGCGCGGGCCCCGAGGCCCCGCGAGGCAGTCAGCCCCGGCCCCCCACGCGGCACTTCCCTGATCCTGTCGCTGTCGTCGGCCATGCACCGAGCCTGTCGCACGCTCCAGGGGCAGGTCGAGCGGCTTTCGACCAGCGACCAGATCAGGGAAGTCGCAGGTTGCGGGTGACGGCCTGGCGGGCGAGCAGCTCGTCGTCGGGGGGGTACTCCACGTGCTCCAGGGTCAGCCCGTGCGGCGGCGCAACGACGATGCCCGACTCGCGCGCGGTGAGGGCCAGGCGGGAGGAGGGCCAGTCGACGTGCCGACGGCCCTCACCGACGGAGATCAGCGCGCCCATCAGCGACCGGACCATCGAGTGGCAGAACGCGTCGGCCCGCACCGTCGCCTCGAGCACCCCGTCGGTCAACCGCACCCAGTCCAGCCGCAGGAGCGTCCGCCGCGTCGTCGCCCCCTCCCGCCGCTTGCAGTAGGCGGCGAAGTCGTGGAACCCCAGCAGCCCGGCGGAGGCGGCGGCGAGCGCGTCGAGTTCCAGCGATCGGGGGTGGACGACCGTGTCGTGCCGGCGCAGCGGGTCGACGGCCTCGGGGTGGTCGGCGATCCGGTAGGTGTAGGTGCGCGAGACCCCGCAGAAGCGGGCGTCGAAGCCCGCGGGGGCAGGCGCCACCCGCCGCACCCAGATGTCGTGCGGCAGCGTGCCGTTGAGCCGGCGGAGCAGCAGGTGGTCCTCGACCACGCCGGCCGGCAGGTCGGCGTGCGCCACCTGTCCGCGCGCGTGCACGCCGCTGTCGGTCCGCCCGGCGACGGTCAGGTGTGGCAGGTCGTCCCGCTGGCTGATCCGGGCCAGTGCCTTCTCGAGCTCGCCCTGGACGGTCCGCTGATCGCGCTGCAGCGCCCAGCCGGCGAAGTCCGTCCCGTCGTAGGACAGGTCCAGCCGGACCCGGCGAGGCGGCGGCTCCGGGAACGCCGCGAGCCCGCCCTCCCCAGCAGTGGGGTGGGCGGGCTCGGCGGGGTGCTGCTCGGTTACTTCTCGTCCTCGGCAGGAGCGTCAGCGGCGAACAGGTCCTCCTGGACCGGCGCCTCGGCGGCAGCGGTCTCCTCGACCGGCTCGACGACGGGCGCCTCGGTGACCTCGGCGGGGACCTCGGCACCAGCTTCGGCGGCAGCGTCGACAGCAGCCTCGTCGGCAGCGGCGTCGGCCAGCTCGGCCTCCGCCACGACGGCCGCAGCGGTCGCGGACTCGTTCTTCAGGTCCTCAGCGGCCTCACGGGTGGCACCGGTGGGGGCGTTCTTCGGGGCCGTCTTGGTGCCACGGGCGCGCTCGGCCTCACCGACGGCCTGCTGCGCGACGGTCAACGCCTCGACGAGCTCGATGATGGCCATCGGCGCGTTGTCGCCCTTGCGGGGGTTGAGCTTCAGGATGCGGGTGTAGCCACCCGGACGGTTCACGTAGCGCGGGCCGATCTCGTCGAACAGCACGTGGACGACCGTGTTGCCGGAGCCGTCCTCCATGAGGGTGTTCGCGCGCAGGCGCTTGATCACCTGGCGACGGGCGTGCAGGTCACCGCGCTTCGCGAACGTGATCAGGTGCTCGGCGTACGGGCGCAGGCGCTTCGCCTTCGCCTCGGTCGTCGTGATGCGGCCGTGCGAGAACAGCTGGGTGGCGAGGTTCGCCAGCATGAGGCGCTCGTGCGCCGGGCTGCCGCCCATGCGCGGGCCCTTGGTGGGGGTGGGCATGTCTTCTCTTCCAGAGGCGGGAAGCGGCTGAGCTTCCGTGGGGGCGATACCGCGAGTGCGGGATCCCTGTCTGACTGCGGTGCGCCGGTACGGCGGGAAGGCGGACCGTCCCGCCGTACCGGGGAGTGCCTAGAGCTGCTCGGTCTCGGTCCAGGTCGCGTCGTTGTCGGCAGGGCCGTCGGCGGGCGCCTCGTCGTCGAACGCGTAGTCGTCGGTGCCGTAGTTGTCGGCCACCTGCGACGGGTCGAAGCCGGGGGGCGAGTCCTTGAGCCCCAGGCCCATCTGGTGCAGCTTGACCTTGACCTCGTCGATCGACTTGCTGCCGAAGTTGCGGATGTCGAGCAGGTCCGCCTCGGAGCGGGAGACGAGCTCGCCGACCGTGTGGATGCCCTCACGCTTGAGGCAGTTGTAGGAGCGGACGGTGAGGTCCATCTCCTCGATCGGCAGAGCCAGGTCGGCAGCGAGCGCGGCGTCGGTCGGCGACGGGCCGATGTCGATGCCCTCGGCCTGCTCGTTGAGCTCCTGCGCGAGGCCGAACAGGCCCACGAGGGTCTTGCCGGCGCTGGCGACGGCGTCCCGCGGGGACATGCTGTTCTTGGTCTCGACGTCGAGGATGAGCTTGTCGAAGTCGGTGCGCTGCTCGACGCGGGTCGCCTCGACCTTGTAGGTCACCTTCAGCACGGGGCTGTAGATGGAGTCGACCGGGATGCGGCCGATCTCCTGGCCGGCCTGCTTGTTCTGCACCGAGGAGACGTAGCCACGACCACGCTCGACGGTCAGCTCGATCTCGAGCCGGCCCTTGCCGTTCAGGGTGGCCAGGTGGAGGTCGGGGTTGTGGACCTCGACGCCGGCGGGCGGGGCGATGTCCGCCGCGGTCACGGGGCCGGGGCCCTGCTTGCGGAGGTACATGACGACCGGCTCGTCGCTCTCGGAGGAGACCACGAGCTCCTTGAGGTTCAGGATGAGGTCGGTGACGTCCTCCTTCACCCCCGGGACGGTCGTGAACTCGTGCAGCACTCCGTCGATGCGGATCGACGTGACGGCAGCACCCGGGATGGAGCTGAGCAGGGTGCGACGGAGGGAGTTGCCGAGGGTGTAGCCGAAGCCCGGCTCGAGCGGCTCGAGGACGAACCGCGAGCGGCGCTCGTTGACCACCTCTTCGGTCAGGGTGGGGCGCTGTGCGATCAGCACGCTGTGTCCTTTCGGGACGAGATCCGCGACGTCCGCCATATGACGTCACAGGGGGTGCGCGGGGTGGCGAGGCCCACGCGTGTGTGGAGTTGTTCTTGCAGGGAGGTGCGGGAGTGCTCACCTGCCGGAGGGCAGGGGTGCAGGCCGGGCCCCTGCAGCAGGGGCCCGACCGGTCGTGCTACTTGGAGTAGAGCTCGACGATCAGCTGCTCCTGGACGGGCGTGTCGATGACCTGCCGGCTCGGCAGGTTGTGAACGAGCACACGCATCTGGGAGGAGATGACCTCCATCCACGGCGGCGACGGACGGTCGCCGGCGGTCTCCCGCGCGATGACGTACGGCGTCAGCTCGCGCGACTTCGGACGGATCTCGACGATGTCGTTCGCCGTGACGCGGTACGACGGGATGTCGACCTTCTTGCCGTTGACGAGCACGTGGCCGTGGCGCACGCCCTGGCGGGCGTGGTCGCGGCTGGTGGCGAAGCCGGCGCGGTACACCACGTTGTCCAGGCGGCTCTCCAGGATGATGAGGAGGTTCTCACCGGTCTTGCCGGACTTGGTGTTCGCCTCCTCGTAGTACCCACGGAACTGCTTGGCGAGGATGCCGTAGATGCGCGCGCACTTCTGCTTCTCACGCATCTGCAGGAGGTACTCGGAGTCCTTGGTCCGGCCACGACCGTGGTCGCCCGGGGGGTAGGGGCGGATCTCGATCGGGCACTTCGGAGACTCGCACTTGCTGCCCTTGAGGAACAGCTTCATCTTCTCGCGACGGCAGCGGCGGCAGTCAGCGCCGGTGTAGCGGGCCATATCAGGGCTTCCTGGTCGTGCGGGCGGGGAACAAGGTCATGTCAGACGCGCCGACGCTTGGAGGGGCGGCAGCCGTTGTGCGGGACCGGCGTGACGTCGCTGATGGAGCCGACCTCGAGGCCGGCGGCCTGCAGCGAGCGGATCGCGGTCTCGCGGCCCGAGCCCGGGCCCTTCACGAAGACGTCGACCTTCTTCATGCCGTGCTCCTGCGCCTTGCGTGCCGCGTTCTCGGCGGCCATTTGCGCGGCGAACGGCGTGGACTTGCGCGAGCCCTTGAAGCCGACGTGGCCGGCGGAGGCCCAGCTGATCACGTTGCCCTGCGGGTCGCAGATCGACACGATCGTGTTGTTGAACGTGCTCTTGATGTGAGCGTGCCCGTGGGCGATGTTCTTCTTCTCCTTGCGGCGGACCTTCTTGGCTCCGGCGCCGGTGCGAGTCTTGGGAGGCATGTGTTCGTACTCCTACTTCTTGGGCTTCTTCTTGCCGGCGACGGTCTTCTTCGGTCCCTTGCGGGTGCGCGCGTTGGTGTGCGTGCGCTGCCCGTGGACCGGAAGGCCACGACGGTGCCGGATGCCCTGGTAGCAGCCGATCTCGATCTTGCGACGGATGTCCTGAGCGACCTCGCGACGAAGGTCACCCTCGACCTTGTAGTTCGCGTCGATCCAGTCGCGGAGCTTGACGAGGTCGTCCTCGGTCATGTCCTTGACGCGGACGTCCGGGGAGACTCCGGTCTCGGCCAGCGTCTGCTGGGCACGAGTACGGCCGATGCCGTAGATGTAGGTGAGCGCGATCTCCAACCGCTTCTCGCGGGGGAGATCGACGCCGGCAAGGCGTGCCATCGGGCGGGTCCTGCTTTCTGCCCCTGAGGGGCCTGGCGCGGAGGTCGTGCGCGTTCCGCCCCCTCCCGCCCGGGAGGGGCCCCGGCCTCCGACCGGGGGTCACCTCCCGACAGGGAGGTGTTGGACGCGCTGTGCTGGTGGTGCTGCGGTGCGGTCGTGCCGTGCTGCTTGGTGGTTAGCCCTGCCGCTGCTTGTGACGCGCGGAGGAGGAGCAGATCACCATGACGTTGCCGTGGCGTCGGATGACGCGGCACTTGTCGCAGATCGGCTTGACGCTCGGCTTGACCTTCACGGATCTCTCTTCTTGGTCAGGTTCTGGTGCGGGTTACTTGTAGCGGTAGACGATGCGCCCACGCGTGAGGTCGTACGGCGAGAGCTCCACGACGACGCGGTCCTCGGGAAGGATGCGGATGTAGTGCTGCCGCATCTTCCCGCTGATGTGGGCAAGGACCTTGTGGCCGTTCTGCAGCTCCACGCGGAACATCGCGTTGGGGAGCGGCTCGACGACTCGGCCCTCGATCTCGATGGCCCCGTCCTTCTTGGGCATGTCCTCCGCTAACCGTCGTGTGCGAGTGGGATAGTGCGTGAGCAGGTTCGTGCTGGTGGATCCGGCTGGTGGACCCGAATGCAGGCCCCGACGTGCAGGCGTGTCTTCCCGAGCTGAGGGCTCCCGGGCAAGCAAAGGCACGCCGATCACAGGCCGACGTGTCATCGTACGTCATGGCCTCGCGGGCCGTCCAACGGCTAGGTGCCCGCACTGAGGTGGGATGCGCCACCATCGAAGGCCGTCAGGACCCACGGGCCCTCAGGCGTGACGGCGACCGTGTGCTCCCAGTGCGCGGCCTGGCGCCGGTCGGCGGTCACGACGGTCCAGTCGTCCTCGAGCAGGTCGGTCTCCGCGCCGCCGAGCGTCGCCATCGGCTCCAGGGCCAGGACGGTGCCGATCTCGAGGAGCATGCCCTTGCCGGCTCCGTGCGGGGCCACGTTCGGCACGTACGGCGGTTCGTGCATCGACTGGCCGATGCCGTGGCCGGTGTAGTCCTCGAGCAGGCCGTAGCCGTGCGGGAGCACGACCGCCTCCACGGCTGCGCCGATGTCCGACAGCCGTCCCCCGGGCCGCATGGTCCGCACCGCGGCCCACAGGCTCTGCTGGGTCACGTCGTTGAGCGCGAGCACCTCGGGGTCGCAGGCCCCGACGGGGACGGTCACCGCCGCGTCACCGTGCCAGCCGTGCACGATCGCCCCGAAGTCCACGGAGCACAGCTCGCCCTCCTGCAGCACGCGGTCACCGGGGATGCCGTGCACGACCTCGGCGCCGACCGACGCGCAGATGACGGCAGGGAAGCCCGGGTCGCCGTACCCCAGGAAACTGGAGGTCGCGTCGTGCGCCGCCAGGACGTCACGCGCGATCCGGTCGAGGGCGCTCGTCGTGACGCCCGGCGCGATGGCTTCGGTCATGCGCTCCAGGGCCTCGGCGACCACCAGACCCGCGACGCGCATGAGCCGGACCTGCTCGGTGGTCTTGACCGTGACCCCGCGGGGGCGACGGTGACGCAGCCCCACTAGTCGTGGTTCATGGGACGCAGCGCGTCGATGGCGCGCTGCGTCACGTCGTCGACCGGGCCGGTCGCGTCGATCCCGACCAGCACCCCGCGGCCGGCGTAGTAGTTCACGAGCGGAGCCGTCTGCGCGTCGTACACGTCCAGGCGGTTGAGGACCGTCGCGGCCTGGTCGTCGTCACGCTGGTAGAGCTCACCGTTGTCGATGTCGCAGACACCCTCGACGGCCGGCGGGTCGAAGTCGATGTGCCAGATGTGGTTGCACGTCCGGCAGGTGCGACGGCCCGAGAGCCGACGCACGACCTCGTCCTTCTCCACGACGAGCTCGAGCACGACGTCGAGCTTGCTGCCACCGATCTCGAGCAGCATGTCGTCGAGCACCTCAGCCTGCGGCACCGTGCGGGGGAACCCGTCCAGCAGGAAGCCGCTGGTGGCGTCGGGCTCAGCGAGCCGGTTGCGGACCATGTCGATGGTGACGTCGTCGGGAACGAGGTCGCCGCGGTCCATGTAGGCCTTCGCCTGCAGCCCGAGCGGTGTCCCCTGGCTGACGTTCGCGCGGAAGATGTCGCCCGTCGAGATCTTCGGGACGGACAGGTGCTCGGCGATGAACTGTGCCTGCGTGCCCTTGCCCGCTCCGGGAGGTCCGACCAGGACGAGCCTCACGAGAAGGCGGCCTTGTGGGTCGTCACCGCAGGAAGCCCTCGTAGTTGCGCAGCATCAGCTGGCTCTCGATCTGCTTCACGGTCTCGAGGCCGACGCCGACCACGATGAGCACAGCGGTGCCACCGAACGGGATCTGGTTGGCCCCTGCCGTGAGGTTGAACAGCACCAGAGGGAGCACCGCGACCAGACCGAGGTAGAGCGCCCCGAAGCTCGTGATGCGACTCAGGATGTAGTCGAGGTACTCAGCGGTCGCGCGCCCTGGCCGGATGCCCGGCACGAAACCGCCGTACTTCTTCATGTTGTCGGCGACCTCGACCGGGTTGAACGTGATCGCGACGTAGAAGTAGGTGAAGAAGACGATGAGGCCGAAGTACAACGTCAGGTAGATCGGGTGGTCGCCGCGGATGAGGTAGCGGTCCACCAGCCGGACGAACGTCGGATCGCTCCACACGTTGCGCAGCAGGCTCGGCAGGTACAGCAGCGAGCTGGCGAAGATGACGGGGATGACACCGGCTTGGTTGACCTTGAGCGGGATGTACGTGCTGGTCCCGCCGTACATCCGCCGCCCGACCATCCGCTTGGCGTACTGCACGGGGATGCGGCGTTGCGCCTGTTCGACGAAGACGACCAGCGTGATGACCAGGAGGGCCAGCAGGAGGACGCCGGTCAGCTTGAAGGCGCCGTTCGGCTGGTTCAGCAGGTTGGCGCCCTGCGCGGGGATGCTGCTGATGATCGAGGTGAAGATCAGGACGGACATGCCGTTGCCCACGCCGCGGTCAGTGATGAGCTCACCGAGCCACATGATCACGGCGGTGCCGGCCGTGAGCGTGATGACGAGGACGCTGACCCGCCACAGGGAGTCCTGCGGGATCAGCTTCTCCTGGCAGCTCGGGATGAGGTTGCCCGAGCGGGCGAGCGCCACGATGCCGGTCGACTGCAGGATGGCCAACGCCACGGTGAGGTAGCGCGTGTACTGCGTCAGCTTCGCCTGGCCCGACTGCCCCTCCTGCTTCAGTGCCTCGAGGCGGGGGATCACGACGATGAGCAGCTGCACGATGATCGAGCTCGTGATGTACGGCATGATCCCGAGCGCGAACACGCTCAGCCGAAGCAACGCGCCACCGCTGAACAGGTTGACCAGGCCGTAGACGCTGTCGTCCTTGACCGTGTCGAGGCAGGTCTGGATCGCGACGTACGAGACACCAGGACCCGGGACGACCGACCCGAGCCGGTACACCCCGATGATCGCCAGCGTGAAGAGGATCTTCTTGCGCAGGTCGGGAACGCGGAAGGCCCGTCCGAAGGCGGTGAGCACGGATCCTCCTGGCATCCGACCCGTGCAGGGGCCGGGTCGTGAGCGGCTGGGGCGCGACAGTGTTCGGCGGTACGGCGGCAGGAGCCGCCGACCGTGGTGCCTGGTGGGACTGTAACAGCCACGGGCCGCCAGTCCCCTCCGAGGAAGGGGCGGCGGCCCGCGGTGGACGTGCTACAGCTCGGTGGCGGAGCCGCCGGCTGAGGTGATCTTCTCCTTGGCGGACGCGGAGAACGCGTGCACCGTGACATCGAGCTTGACGGCGAGCTCCCCGCCACCGAGCACCTTGACCAGGCGGTTGTCCCGCACGAGGCCCTTGGCAACGAGGTCGTCGACACCGATGGTGCCGCCCTCGGGGAAGCGCTCCACGACCTTGTCCAGGTTCACGACCTGGTACTCGACGCGGAAGCGGTTCTTGAAGCCCTTGAGCTTGGGCAGCCGCATGTGCAGCGGCATCTGCCCGCCCTCGAAGGCGACCGGGACCTGGTAACGGGCCTTGGTGCCCTTGGTGCCACGTCCGGCGGTCTTGCCCTTGCTGGCCTCACCACGTCCGACACGGGTCTTGGCGGTCTTCGCGCCAGGAGCCGGACGGAGGTGGTGCACCTTGAGGGGGCTGCCCCCTGTGGAGTTGCTCATGACTTACTCGACCTCCTCGACGGACACGAGGTGCGTGACCGTGTTGACCATCCCGCGGATCTCGGGACGGTCCTCCTTGACGACCGTGTCGTTGATCCGCTTCAAGCCGAGCGAGCGCAGGGTGTCGCGCTGGTTCTGCTTGCCGCCGATGCCGGACTTGGTCTGGGTGACCTTGAGACGACCCATGATCAGCTCCCGACCGTGGGCGCCGCAGCTGCCGTCATGGCAGCAGCGCGGGCGCGCAGCATGGCGGCCGGGGCGACGTCCTCGAGGGGCAGCCCACGGCGCGCCGCGACCTCCTCGGGACGCATGAGGCCCTGCAGGGCCGCCACGGTCGCGTGGACGATGTTGATCGGGTTGGACGACCCGAGCGACTTGCTGAGCACGTCGTGGATGCCCGCGCACTCGAGCACGGCGCGCACCGGACCACCGGCGATGACGCCGGTACCCGGGCTGGCCGGCTTGAGGAGCACGACACCGGCCGCGGCCTCGCCCTGGATCGGGTGGGGGATGGTGCCGCCGATCCGCGGGACGCGGAAGAAGTGCTTCTTGGCCTCCTCGATGCCCTTCGCGATCGCGGCGGGCACCTCCTTGGCCTTGCCGTAGCCGACGCCGACCTGGCCGTCGCCGTCGCCCACGACCACGAGGGCGGTGAAGCTGAAGCGACGACCACCCTTCACGACCT
This sequence comes from uncultured Actinomycetota bacterium, assembly GCA_963760125.1. Classification (GTDB taxonomy): domain Bacteria; phylum Actinomycetota; class Actinomycetes; order Mycobacteriales; family SCTD01; genus RYN-111. The sequence goes on from CAVXBV010000008.1 coordinate 284,195, forward strand.
TGGCGACGCGGTTGATGGCGACGACGCGCTCGAGGTGAGCGTTCTTGTCGGGAGCGGCGCCCCCGCGACCGCCACGACCGCCGTCACGCCCACCGGCCTGACCGCCGGCTTGACCGCCGCGCTGCTGTCCGGGCATCAGACGTTCCTCATCTCAGTCTTGTTCATGACGTGGTGCCGCATCAGAAGGTCAATCCGTTCTCGCGGGCGCTGTCGGCCAGGGCGGCGATGCGCCCGGCGTAGGCGTTGCCACCGCGGTCGAAGACGACGGTGTCGATGCCGGCGGCCTTGGCGCGCTCGGCGACGAGGGCGCCGACCTTCTTGGCCTGGTCGGTCTTGTTGCCCTCGGCACCCCGGAGGGACTCGTCCAGGGTCGACGCGCTGGCCAACGTGTGGCCGGCGAGGTCGTCGACGACCTGCACGAAGATGTGACGCGAGGACCGCGTGACCACCAGACGGGGACGGGCGGGGGTGCCCGACACCTTCTTGCGGAGGCGGAAGTGGCGGCGGGCCTTGCCCAGGCGCCTGGTCGTGGAGATGTCAGCCATTACTTACCCGTCTTCCCGACCTTGAGCTTGATCTGCTCGCCCTCGTAGCGGACGCCCTTGCCCTTGTACGGGTCGGGCTTGCGGAGCTTGCGGATGTTGGCGGCCACTTCGCCGACCTTCTGCTTGTCGATGCCCTTGACGACGAACTTCGTCGGCGTCTGGACCTCGAAGGTGATGCCGTCCGGCGCCTGGACCGGCACCGGGTGGCTGTAGCCGAGCGCGAACTCGAGGTCGGAGCCCTTCGCGGCGACGCGGTACCCGACGCCACGGATCTCCATGGCCTTGGCGTAGCCCTCGGTGACACCGAGGACCATGTTGTTGACCAGCGTGCGGGTCAGCCCGTGCAGGCTGCGGCTCGCGCGCTCGTCGTCCGGACGGGTCACCGCAAGGGTGCCGTCGTCGGACTTCTCGATCTTGATGGGCTCGCTGATCGTGTGCGACAGCGTTCCCTTGGGGCCCTTCACGGTGACCAGCTGGCCGTCGAGAGAGATCTCGACGCCGGAGGGCACGGGGATGGGCAGGCGGCCGATACGCGACATGGTTCGGACCTCCTAGTAGACGTAGGCGAGGACTTCCCCACCCACGCCCTTCTTGTTGGCCTGGCGGTCGGTCAGCAGACCGCTCGACGTCGAGATGATCGCGACGCCGAGCCCGCCGAGGACCTTGGGCAGGTTGCCCGCCTTCGCGTAGACGCGCAGGCCGGGCTTGGACACGCGGCGTACGCCGGCGATGGAGCGCTCGCGGTTGGGGCCGTACTTGAGGTCGATGGTGAGGATCTTGCCCTTCTCACCGTCCTCGGTCTTCCAACCAGCGATGTAGCCCTCCTGCTGGAGGATCTCCGCGATGTGCGTCTTGATCTTGCTGTGCGGCATGGTGACGGTGTCGTGGAACGCCGAGTTGGCGTTGCGCACGCGGGTCAGCATGTCCGCGATCGGGTCGGTCATGGTCATGAGTGGCCTGTGGGCCTTTCCCGTCCCGGTTCCTCGCGGTGCGAGGCCTGTGACGAAGAGGGGTGGATGATCTGGAGGACGACGGAGTGCTCTACCAGGACGACTTGGTGATGCCCGGCAGCTCGCCGGCGTGCGCCATCTCGCGGAAGCAGATGCGGCACAGTCCGAACTTGCGCAGCACGGCCCGCGGGCGACCACAGCGGTTGCAGCGGGTGTAACCGCGGACCTGGAACTTGGGCTTCCGGTTCGCCTTCTCGACGAGCGCCTTCTTGGCCATGTCTACTGCTCCTTGAACGGGAAGCCGAGCGCCCGCAGGAGCGCGCGACCCTCGTCGTCGTTGGTGGCCGTGGTCACGACGGTGATGTCCATGCCGCGGGTGCGGTCGATCTTGTCGACGTCGATCTCGTGGAACATCGACTGCTCGTTGAGACCGAAGGTGTAGTTGCCGTTGCCGTCGAACTGCAGCGGCGACAGGCCGCGGAAGTCACGAATGCGCGGGAGGGCAAGCGTGACCAGCCGGTCCAGGAACTCCCACATCCGGTCGCCGCGGAGGGTGACCTTCGCGCCGATGGGCATCCCCTCGCGCAGCTTGAACTGCGCGATCGACTTGGTCGCCCGGCGCAGCTGCGGCTTCTGGCCCGTGATGGCCGTCAGGTCGCGGAGCGCACCGTCGATGAGCTTGGAGTCCTTCGCGGCGTCGCCGACACCCATGTTGACGACGACCTTCACGACGCCGGGGATCTGCATCGCGTTGGAGTAGGAGAACTGCTCGGTCAGCGCCGACTTGATCTCGCTGCGGTAGCGCGCCTTCAGGCGCGGCATCTCGTTCACGGTGGGGGCAGTCATCAGATATCTCCGTCGCAGCGCTTGCAGACGCGCACGCTGTGGGTCTTGCCGTTGGCGTCCGCCTCGCTGCGGCGGTGACCGATCCGGCTGGGCTTGCCGCACGACGGGCAGACGACCTGCACGTTGCTGACATGGACGGGGGCTTCCTGGGTCACGATGCCGCCCTGCTGCGATCCGCGGGCCGACTGGGTGACCTTGGTGTGCCGCTTCACGCGGTTGACGCCCTCGACGAGGATGCGGCTGCTCTCGGGGTCAGCCTGCATGACCTTGCCCTTGACGCCCTTGTCCTTGCCGGCGACGACCTGAACGGTGTCGCCCTTCTTCACGAAGAGTCCGGCCATGGTTAGAGCACCTCCGGTGCGAGCGAGATGATCTTCATGAACCGCTTGTCGCGAAGCTCGCGACCCACCGGCCCGAAGATGCGGGTGCCTCGCGGGTCCCCGCCGTCCTTGATCAGGACGGCGGCGTTCTCGTCGAAGCGGATGTACGAACCGTCCGGACGGCGTCGCTCCTTGATGGTGCGCACGATGACGGCCTTGACGACATCGCCCTTCTTGACGCCCGCACCGGGGATCGCGTCCTTCACGGTGCAGACGATGATGTCGCCGATGCCGGCGTAGCGACGTCCCGAGCCGCCGAGAACGCGGATGCAGAGGACTTCCTTCGCACCCGTGTTATCGGCGACGCGCAGTCGCGACTCCTGCTGGATCACTTGAACTCCTTCGGATCCGGTTTCCACCTGGTCGGCAGACCTGGACCCACTCGGTCCCGCCTCGCGGCGGGGCTGTTTGCTGACGAAGAGAGCGAGTGCTCGCTTCGGTCGGTGTCTCTTACTTGGCCTTCTCGAGGATCTCGACGACGCGCCAGCGCTTGGTGGCCGACAGCGGACGGGTCTCCATGAGCAGGACCCGGTCGCCGACGCCACAGCTGTTCTGCTCGTCGTGCGCCTTGAGCTTGTTGGTGCGGCGCATCGTCTTCTTGTAGAGCGGGTGCTGGACCCGGTCCTCCACGGCGACGACGACGGTCTTGTTCATCTTGTCGCTGACCACCAGGCCCTCGCGGGTCTTGCGGAAGTTGCGCGGGTCGGTCGTGGTGTCGGTGCTCGTCACGTTCGTCTTCTCCGTCATGCGGCACCGCCCGTTCGGACGATGCCGAGCTCGCGCTCACGCATCACGGTGTAGATGCGAGCGATGTCGCGCCGCACGGTCTGCAGGCGACGGTTGTTGTCCAGTTGGCCGGTGGCCACCTGGAAGCGGAGGTTGAACAGCTCCTCCTTGGCCTCGCGCAGGCTGACGACGAGCTCCTCGTCGCCCAGCTCACGCAGGTCGTTCGTTCGGCTGTCGGCCATTACTGACCCTCCTCCCGGACGACGAAGCGGCACTTCATGGGCAGCTTGTGGATGGCACGACGCATGGCCTCACGGGCCAGCGGCTCGGGCGGACCCGCGAGCTCGAACAGGATGCGCCCGGGCTTGACGTTGGCGACCCACCACTCGGGCGAGCCCTTGCCGGAGCCCATGCGGGTCTCGGCGGGCTTCTTGGTGAGCGGGCGGTCCGGGTAGATGTTGATCCAGACCTTTCCGCCACGCTTGATGTGGCGGGTCATCGCGATACGCGCGGCCTCGATCTGCCGGTTGGTCACGTACGCGGGCTCGAGAGCCTGGATGCCGTACGTGCCGAAGGTCATCTCGGTGCCGCCCTTGGCCGCGCCACTGCGGTCGGGGTGGTGCTGCTTGCGGTGCTTGACCCTGCGGGGGATCAACATGGTCAGGCCTCCGTCTCGGTCGTCTCGGGAGCCGACTCGGGGGTCGGCTCAGTGCTGTCGGCAGCGGCCTCGGGAGCGGCCGTGTCGGCCGCGGGGGCCTCGACGATCGCCGCCGGGGTCTCGACCGGGGTGTCGGCGAGCAGCTCGACGGCGGCGCTGGTGTCCGTCGTCGCGTCCGTGTCCTCGGGGGACTCGGCGGCGCGCCCGGCCTCGGTGCCGCCGGCGGTGGTGCCGGTGGAGCCGGAGCGCGGGCCGCGCTTGGCGGGACGCTCGCGGCGCTGCTGACGCAGCACGGCCTCCTGCGCCTCGCGCTCGGCGCGGGACATGACCTTGTCGCCCTTGTAGATCCAGACCTTCACACCGATGCGGCCGAAGGTCGTGCGGGCCTCGTAGGTGCCGTAGTCGATGTCCGCACGAAGCGTGTGCAGCGGGACCCGGCCCTCGCGGTAGAACTCGGAGCGGCTCATCTCCGCGCCGCCAAGACGCCCAGCGCACTGGACACGGATGCCCTTGACGCCCGGGCTCTTCATGGCGGACTGCATCGACTTGCGCATCGCGCGGCGGAAGCTGACGCGGCTCGAGAGCTGCTCGGCGACACCCTGCGCGACCAGCTGAGCGTCGCTCTCGGGGTTCTTGACCTCGAGGATGTTCAGCTGGACCTGCTTGCCGGTGAGCTTCTCGAGGTCACCGCGGATGCGGTCGGCCTCAGCGCCACGACGGCCGATGACGATACCGGGACGGGCCGTGTGGATGTCCACGCGGACGCGGTCACGGGTGCGCTCGATCTCCACCTTCGAGATGCCGGCGCGCTCCATGCCCTTGCTCATCATCTTGCGGATCGCCACGTCTTCCTTGACGTACTCCGCGTAGTTCTTGTCTGCGTACCAGCGCGAGGTCCAGTCGGTGGTGATACCGAGCCGGAACCCGTGCGGGTTGACCTTCTGGCCCATTAGCGCTGGCCACCCTTCTTGGAGGAACCTGCGTTGACGGGCTCAGCGACGAGAGCCTGCACGACCACCGTGATGTGGCTCGTGCGCTTGCGGATGCGGAAGGCTCGGCCCTGGGCGCGGGGGCGGAAGCGCTTGAGGGTCGGGCCCTCATCGACGTACGCCTGCGCGATGAACAGGTCGCGACGGTTGAGCTGCTTGTTGTGCTCGGCGTTGGCGACGGCCGAGGCCAGCACCTTGCCGATCGGCTCGGACGCAGCGTGCGTGTCGAAGCGCAGGATCTCGGCGGCCTGGTCGACGGGGAGCCCGCGGACCAGGTCGATGACCCGGCGGCACTTCATCGGCGTCATGCGGACGTACCGCGCCGTGGCCAGTGCGGCGTTCGGCGGCAGGTGCCGCGTCTTGTTCTCAGCCACGACGAGCCCGCCGATCGTCCTTCACGTGACCCTTGAAGGTGCGCGTGGGAGCGAACTCACCGAGCTTGTGGCCGACCATCGACTCGGTCACGAAGACCGGGACGTGCTTACGGCCGTCGTGCACGGCCAGCGTGTGGCCGAGCATGTCGGGGATGATCGTCGAGCGACGGCTCCACGTCTTGATGACGTTCTTGGTGCCCTTCTCGTTCTGCACGTCCACCTTCTTGAGCAGGTGGTCGTCGACGAAGGGCCCCTTCTTCAGACTGCGAGGCACGGCGAATCCCCTAGCGCTTCTTGTTGGTCTTGCGGCGGCGGACGATCATGGCGTCGCTCGCCTTGCGGCGGCGCGTACGGCCCTCAGGCTTTCCGGCGGGGTTGACCGGGTGGCGACCACCACTGGTCTTGCCCTCACCACCACCGTGCGGGTGGTCGACGGGGTTCATGGCGACACCACGGACGGAGGGGCGCTTGCCCTTCCAGCGCATGCGACCGGCCTTGCCCCAGTTGATGTTGCTCTGCTCGGCGTTGCCGACCTCACCCACCGTCGCGCGGCAGCGGATGTCGACGTTGCGGACCTCGCCGGAGGGCATGCGCAGCTGCGCGAAGCGACCCTCCTTGGCGACCAGCTGGACGCTGGTCCCGGCCGAACGAGCGATCTTCGCGCCGCCACCGGGACGGAGCTCGATGTTGTGCACGGTGGTACCGGTCGGGATGTTGCGCAGCGGGAGCGCGTTGCCCGGCTTGATGTCGGCGTTCGGACCGGCCTCGATGACGTCGCCCTGCTTCAGGCCCTTGGGCGCCACGATGTAGCGCTTCTCGCCGTCGGCGTAGTGCAGCAGCGCAATGCGCGCCGTGCGGTTGGGGTCGTACTCGATGTGCGCGACCTTGGCCGGGACACCGTCCTTGTCGTGACGACGGAAGTCGATGACGCGGTACGCGCGCTTGTGCCCGCCACCCTGGTGCCGGGTGGTGATGCGCCCGGTCGAGTTGCGGCCGCCCTTGTTGTGCAGGGGACGGACCAGCGACTTCTCCGGTGTGCTGCGCGTGATCTCAGCGAAGTCGGCCACGCTCGAGCCACGACGGCCCGGGGTGGTCGGCTTGTACTTGCGGATGCCCATATCAGTCTCTCTTCAGCTCGTGAGTCCAGTCAGGTAGCCGGGGCTACGCGACCGGGCCCCCGAAGATCTCGATGGTGCCCTCGCGGAGCGTGACGATCGCGCGCTTGGAGGCAGCGCGCTGACCGAAGCCGGCGCGGGTGCGCTTGCGCTTGCCCTTGCGGTTCAGCGTGTTGACGTCCTTGACCTTCACGTCGAACACCTTCTCGACCGCGATCTTGATCTGGGTCTTGTTGGCGCCCGGCGCGACGAGGAACGTGTACTTGTTCTCGTCGAGCAGGCCGTAGCTCTTCTCGGAGATGACCGGGGCGAGCAGGATGTCGCGCGGGTCGGTCAGGTCGGTCATGCCGAGACCTCCTCAGTGGCCGCGGGGGCGTCCACGGTCGAGGACTCCGACGAGGTCGCGGAGGCCTTGGCGGTCCTGCCCTTGGACGGGCCGGCGAGGAACGCCTGGAGGGCGGCCTCGGTGAACACGACGTCGTCGCTGATGAGGACGTCGTAGGTGTTGAGCTGGCCGGGCGAGAGCAGGTGCACGGCCTCGTGGTTGCGCAGGGACTTCCAGGTGATCTCGTCCGAGCGCTCCGCGACGACCAGCACGTGCCGGCGCTGGCTCAGCGCCGCGAGCAGGCCGGTGGCCACCTTGGTGGACGGGACGTCTCCGCCGGAGAGCGAGTCCACGACGTGGATGCGCTCGTGGGCGAAGCGGTCCGAGAGGGCACCGCGCAGGGCGGCCGCCTTCATCTTCTTCGGCGTCCGCTGCGTGTAGTCACGCGGCTTCGGACCGTGGACCACACCACCACCGACGAACTGCGGCGCGCGGGTGGAGCCCTGACGGGCCCGACCCGTGCCCTTCTGGCGGTAGGGCTTGCGCCCACCACCACGGACCTCGCCACGCGACTTCGTGGAGTGCGTGCCCTGACGGGCCGCGGCGAGCTGGCCGACGACGACCTGGTGGATCAGGGGGATGTTGACCTGGACGCCGAAGACGTCCTCCGGCAGCTCGACGGTGCGGCCGGTGGCACCCTGGGCGCTCTTGACTTCGAGGGTGAGGGTCACTTGACCACACCGCCCTTCCCGAGGCCGTTCTTGACGGCGGTGCGGACGAGGACCAGTCCACCGCGCGGGCCGGGAACGGCGCCCTTGACCAGCAGCAGACCCTTCTCGGCGTCGATCGCGTGGACCGTGAGGTTCTGGGTGGTGGTCTTGTTGACACCCATGCGGCCGGCCATGCGCGTGCCCTTGAACACGCGACCGGGGGTGGCGCAGGCGCCGATGGAACCGGGCTTGCGGTGCGCGCGGTGCACACCGTGACCGGCGCCGAGGCCCTTGAAGTTGTGCCGCTTCATGACACCGGCGTAGCCCTTGCCCTTGCTGGTGGCGACGACGTCGACCTTCAGCGGCTTGGCGCCCTCCTCGGTGGAGGGGGCGAACAGGTCCGCCGTGATCTCCTGACCGAGCTCGTACGACGCGGCGTCCGCGGTGCGGATCTCCAGCGTGTAGCGACGCGGGGGCACGCCGGCCTTGGCGAAGTGGCCGGCCTCGGGCTTGTTGACCTTGCGCGGGTCGATCGCCCCGTAGGCGATCTGGACGGCGCTGTAGCCGTCGTTCTCCACGGTGCGGATCTGGGTGACCACGCAGGGGCCGGCCTCGATCACGGTGACCGGGACGATCCGGTTGTTCGCGTCGAAGACCTGGGTCATCCCCAGCTTGGTGCCCAGGACGCCCTGGACGGTGCGGTTGCTTGTCATGTCGGTAGCCCTACAGCTTGATCTCGATGTCGACGCCCGCCGGGAGGTCGAGTCGCATGAGCGAGTCGACCGTCTTCGGCGTGGGGTCGAGGATGTCGATGAGGCGCTTGTGCGTACGCATCTCGAAGTGCTCGCGCGAGTCCTTGTACTTGTGCGGCGAGCGGATGACGCAGTACACGTTCTTCTCGGTCGGCAGCGGCACCGGGCCCGCGACCTGGGCGCCCGTGCGGGTCACCGTCTCGACGATCTTGCGCGCCGAGCTGTCGATGACCTCGTGGTCGTAGGCCTTGAGCCTGATGCGGATCTTCTGTCCCGCCATGGTGGCTTGTTTCCTTCTTCTGGTGCTGCTGCTGACTCGGGGGTGCCGCTCCGGGGAGCGGGTCGTGCTTCCGCGGTACGGCGGCCGGCGTGTGCCGTCCGCCGTACCGCGGAGGGGTGCTACTTCAGGATCTTCGTGACGCGACCAGCGCCGACGGTGCGACCGCCCTCGCGGATGGCGAAGCGGAGGCCCTCCTCCATGGCGATGGGCTGGATGAGGGTCACCTTCATCTCGGTGTTGTCACCGGGCATGACCATCTCGGTGCCCTCGGGCAGGTCGACGACGCCCGTGACGTCCGTGGTGCGGAAGTAGAACTGCGGGCGGTAGTTGTTGAAGAACGGCGTGTGCCGGCCACCCTCGTCCTTGGACAGGATGTAGACGTTCGCCTCGAACTCGGTGTGCGGGGTGATCGACTTGGGCTTGCAGACGACCTGGCCGCGCTCGACCTCCTCGCGCTTGATGCCGCGGATGAGCAGACCGACGTTGTCGCCCGCCATGCCGCTGTCGAGGAGCTTGCGGAACATCTCGACGCCCGTGACGGTGGTCGTCTGGACGCCTTCCTTGATCCCGACGATCTCGACGGTCTCGTTGACGTTCACGATGCCGCGCTCGATACGGCCGGTGACGACCGTGCCACGACCGGTGATCGTGAAGACGTCCTCGATCGGCATGAGGAACGGCTTCTCGGTGTCGCGGGTCGGCTCGGGGATGGCGCTGTCGACAGCGTCCATGAGACCGAGCAGCTTCTCGCTCCACTCGGGGTCGCCCTCGAGCGCCTTGAGCGCGGACACGCGCACGACCGGCAGGTCGTCGCCCGGGAACTCGTAGGCGGTCAGCAGCTCGCGGACCTCGAGCTCGACGAGCTCGAGGATCTCCTCGTCGTCGACCATGTCGGACTTGTTGAGGGCCACGACGATGTAGGGGACGCCGACCTGGCGGGCCAGGAGCACGTGCTCCTTGGTCTGCGGCATCGGGCCGTCGGTGGCGGCGACGACCAGGATCGCGCCGTCCATCTGCGCGGCACCGGTGATCATGTTCTTGATGTAGTCGGCGTGCCCGGGGCAGTCGACGTGGGCGTAGTGGCGCGCCTCGGTCTGGTACTCGACGTGCGCGATCGAGATCGTGATACCGCGCTGACGCTCCTCAGGAGCCTTGTCGATCTGGTCGAAGGCCGACGCCTCGTTGAGGTTCGGGTACTTGTCGTGCAGCACCTTGGTGATCGCAGCGGTCAGCGTGGTCTTGCCATGGTCGATGTGACCGATGGTGCCGATGTTGACGTGCGGCTTGGTGCGCTCGAACTTGGCCTTGGCCATGTGGCCTGTCTCCTTTAGTGCGGTGGTCTGGTACGGGTCGGGTGGGGCGGGTCGTGCCGTCGTTCTCGAACCGGGAGTTACTCGCCCCGGACCTTCGCGATGCTCATTGCTCGGGCCGCGGACCCGTTCGCTGCGCTCACTCTCCGCGGACCTTCGCGATGATCTCCTTCGCCACATTGCTCGGAACCTCGGCGTAGGAGTCGAACTGCATGCTGTAGCTGGCTCGGCCCTGGGTGCGCGACCGGAGGTCGCCCACGTAGCCGAACATCTCCGACAGCGGGACCAGGGCCTTGACCACGCGCACACCGGCGCGCTCGTCCATGGCCTGGATCATCCCGCGGCGGCTGTTGAGGTCGCCGATCACGTCGCCCATGTTCTCCTCGGGCGTGGTGACCTCGACGGCCATCATCGGCTCCATGAGGGCGGGGTCCGCCTTGCGAGCGGCCTCCTTGAAGCCCATCGAACCGGCGATCTTGAAGGCCAGCTCGGAGGAGTCGACCTCGTGGTAGCCGCCGTCGAGCAGGCTCACCTTGACGCCGACGAGCGGGTAGCCGGCGAGGATCCCGTGCGAGATCGCCTCCTGGCAGCCCGCGTCGACCGCCGGGATGTACTCCTTGGGGATGCGACCGCCAGTGACCTTGTTCTCGAAGACGTACGTCGGGAGGTCGCCGCCCTCGGGCTTGTCGGCCTCCGTGATCGGGGAGAGCGCGATCTGGATCTTCGCGAACTGCCCGGTGC
>CAVXBV010000009.1:0-132753 GCA_963760125.1 uncultured Actinomycetota bacterium
TACCGTCTGCCGGACGGGTAACCGGCCCTACCGTCTGCCGGACGGGTAACCGGCCCTACCGTCTGCCGGACGGGTAACCGGCCCTACCGTCTGCCGGACGGGTAACCGGCCCTACCGTCTGCCGGACGGGTAACCGGCCCTACCGTCTGCCGGACGGGTAACCGGCCCTACCGTCTGCCGGACGGGTAACCGGCCCTACCGTCTGCCGGACGGGTAACCGGCCCTACTCTCTCCGACGCATGCGGGTAGGGAGCAGGACTTCGAGGGAGGCTGTCGAACTCGTCTGAAGCGGTCTGGGCGAAGGGAGAGGTCATGCGAAGGCGCGCGGCACTTGCGTTAGTAGCCCTGGGCGTCCTGTTACCGCTGGCGCCACCTGCATCGGCCTCGTTCAAGGAGGTTAAGGCGAGCACTGTGGTGTTCGAGCGGACGACTCGTGGCCCTGCATCCCTGAAGGTTGCAGCGTTCGCGGACAGCGGTGGTAGGCCCTCCGACCTCCCTGGCAAGGTTTCCTTCACCGGGATCGTGGGGCAGCGATCTGGGCGTGGTGGTCGGATCGTGCCTTTCGTGCTGGCCGCGGGCGCGGCCGACCCAGCCCCCGCCGTCTACGCCGGAGGCAGCCGCTACGGCTGCTCCCAGTACGGCTGCGGCGCAATCGGGAGCGTCGGCGCCACCGTTAGCACCGCGGAGCTGTCAGATCGCGGCATGGACGACCCGGAGGCACTCGACCGCGTCTTCGTGGTGATTTCCAGCGCACACCCGAGCCTGCAGTTTGAGGCGAACGGATGGAAGGCCGTCGTCAGAGGACTCGCTTTTCGATTCAAGACCCATACCGACTCGCAGGCCGCCGTGACGTTCGGCTTGATGAACGGCGCGGCTGACTCGGACGTCTTCGCATCAGCCGATCTCGCTGGCGGCGCCTTGGGGAGCATCTCGGTGGGCCAACTACCGTGCGGGACTGCGTCGGCCGGACGAGGCAGCCTCCACAACGCGGCGGGTGTCTCCGCCGAAGCGACTTGCTTGGCGGGGACGCAGAGGTCGACCGTGGGCTTGTTCTCGCCGGCCCGAACGACTTGGACGTTCAGCGCGGAGGGTGCCGCTGCTGGTCTGTCCGGGACCCAGAGCGGCCGCTTCCTCGTGATTGACGTTCCAGGAGCCGCCTCCCCCAGGCGCTGAGGCAAGCGTGCGGGCCGTGTGCGGCCATACCGGCTGGCGCCGTTCACAGACGAAACTCTGATGGAGCCGTTCTCGGTCCTGGACCCGGCATTGTCTTGGGATGTATACCGGCGGAGCACGAACCCTTCAGCATGGTAGGCCAAGCGTCGTCCCGACGCCGGGCCTAGTCGACGTGCTCCGCTAACGTCGAGACGCTCAGACCGCAGACGCTGCCCGGACGGAACCTGTATGTCGAATGCCCGCGATGCCCTCGCCTCCCTCGCCGCGCTCCTCGCCCCCGGCGAACCCGCCGTAGCCCTGCAGGTGCTGGCCGCGCACGACGACCCGGTGGGGTACGTCCGGGCGCACGCGGACCGGCTGATGGACCGGGGCATAGACAATCCAACTTCTGACCTGGCATGGATTGCCCTGCTGGACGCGCTCACGGACGTCGGCCGGCTGGCAGAGGTCGACTGGAAGGAGCAGGGAGAGGACGTCGCAAGGCAGCTTCGGGCTCTGCGATCGAGTCCCGGCGACGCGGCTTGGACCTGGCTGGGCTCTGCGGACATGGAGGCGTCAACGGAGACGTTCCTCCACATCGTCGCGGCAGGCCTGCGTGCGGGTGGCACCGAGTTGGTCATCCTGGACATGGGATCAGACTCCTATCCGCTCGCTCTCGTCCCAGCCGGGCAGCTCGCGCAGGTGCTTGGCCTGTCATCCGTCGCCGGGTTCCCAGCGTCAGTCCCCGGCTGAACCCGCCTCGTCAGCGCGCCGCGGGAGCGACCCCCGCCCTGATGGAAAGGTGCCGTTCTCCGCTGTCCGAGCCTCACCGCCGCCGTGATGGATAAGCGTCGCTACCCCATTTCGGCGAACATCTGCTTCTGCCGCTGGTGGTGCACCTCCCGAATAGCTCGCGATTCCGTCACCCGACTCGCGAAGACCGGAACGGCGCCCGGCAGGCCGGCGGCGCCCCAACGCTGCTGCTGCGGAGGTCTCTTACCAAGGCGGTCTACCGGGAGCAGACTGCGTTCATGAGTGCCACGACCACGGTGAAAGTTCAGACGAGCACGCGTGACCTTCTCCTCCAGCTCGGAGCTGCTCGCCGTCAGAGCGCCGACCAGGTCATTCTCTACGCACTCGAAGCGATGCTGTCGGGACGAACGCCGACACGTCGCAGCCGCGGAGGCGCACGCCATCAAGGATGACCCTGTCGATCGGGCTGAGATCCGGGCAATCCAGCAGGACATGGCAGCGCTGCGTGCGAGGTGAGGTCTACCGGCTGCCCGTGCGCGGCAAGGGTCACGAGCAGAGGGCCGCCGGTTCGCGGTTGTACTCCAGCCGGGGTGGTTCAACCTGAGCACGTGGGTCGTCGCCTTCACGAGCACAAGTGCACGCCAGACCAGCTTCCGGCCACAGGTCGCCATCGCGAACCAACAGACCCTGGTCATGTGCGACCAACTCAGACAGTGGACCTCGATCGACTCAGTGAACCCGCTGGCATGCTCACCCTTGAAGAGATGCAACTCGTCGACGAAGCGCTGGCCCTGATCCTCGACATCTAGGCGCACCGCGCGCATGGTGGCGCCACGGCTGACCAAGGAAGATCGCTCCACACGGGGGCTTGGGAGGCGTTGGGATATCCGGGCAGGCCGCGAGTACGGCGGTGACGCAAGATCCCCAGCAGCAGCCCACCCGCGATGACGGGTGCGTGGTCAGACGCCACTGGGGCGCGGGCCTACCTCGCCACGGACGCGTAGACCTCGAGCGTCCGTTCCGCGCACGCTCGCCAGGTGAACGGCGCCGCGTGCGCCCGCCTGGACTCCGGCGTACCGACGAGCTTGCCGATCGCGTCGGCGAACGCCTCCGGCTGACCGGCGCTCGCGTACGTCGCCTGGTCGCCCAGCACCTCGCGCAGCACGGGCAGGTCACTGGCCACCACCGCCGTACCGCAGGCGAGGGCCTCGAGTGCCGTCAGGCCGAAGCCCTCGTCGCGGCTCGGGAGCGCGAGGACGTCCGCGCCGGCGACCACGGTCCGCAGCTGCTCGTCGCTGAGGTAGCCGAGCCGGACGGCGCCGCCCAGGTCGACCTCCGGCCCCCATCCGGCCGGACCGGCGAGCACAAGCGGAGGCGCCGCGGAGCCCAGCAGGGTGAGGGCGCGGACCAGCGTCCCGAGGTCCTTGCGCGGCTCCCGCGACCCCACGAACAGGACGTACGACGAGGGCAGGCCCAAGGCCCCGCGCGCGGCGGCGTCGGGGGCGGGGGTGCGGGACCACGCGGGGTCGACGCCGAGGGGCACCGCATGCAGGCGCGAGCGGTCGACCGGCAGGTGCTCCGCGACCAGGTCCGCGACCGCCGAGGAGTCCGTGATGACCGCGTCGGCCGTCCGCAGCAGCCGAGGGACCAGAGCCCGCAGGCGGGCCACCGCGGGCGTCACGGTGTCGGCGTGCAGGAGGAACGCCAGGTCGTGCACGCTCGCCACCCCGGCCGTACGGCGCCGCGGCGGCAGCACGAAGTTGGTGGCGTGCACGACGTCGACCGGGCCGGCCAGCGTCTCGATCGGGGGGTACGGCACGCGGCGCCAGGCCTCGTGCAGCAGCCGGGCCGGCACCCGGCGCCCGGACCACGTCCCCATCCGGATCGGCGGGCGGGCCTGGCTGCGGGTGAACGCGAGGAGATCGAGGTCCGGCGCGTCCGGCAGGGCGGCGAACCCGTCGAGCAGCCCCGCGACGTACCGCCCGATGCCCGTGCGCTCACCCAGCAGAGGGGTTCCGTCGACGGCCACGCGCACGCCGGTCACCCTAGAGGGGTGCTCCTAGTAACCTGCCGCGCATGGCGAACCGACCCAAGCGCGCACTGGTCACCGGCATCACCGGTCAGGACGGGCTCTACCTGTCCGAGCTGCTGCTGTCCAAGGGATACGAGGTCTTCGGCCTGATCCGCGGGCAGAACAACCCGAAGTACGACCTGGTCCGCGAGACCGTCCCGGACGTCAAGCTCCTCACCGGTGACCTCACCGACCTCTCGAGCCTGATGCGGGCGCTGAACAGCTCCGAGCCGGCCGAGGTCTACAACCTCGGCGCGATCTCGTTCGTCGCCTACTCCTGGGAGAACGCCCACGTCACCTCCGACGTGACCGGCATGGGGGTGCTCAACATCCTGGAGGCCGTACGCCTCTACTGCGGCGACGACCTCGACAAGGTCCGCTTCTACCAAGCGTCGAGCAGCGAGATGTTCGGCAAGGTGCAGCAGGTCCCGCAGACCGAGGACACCCTGCTCTGGCCGCGGTCGCCGTACGGCGTCGCGAAGGTCTACGGGCACTACATGACCATCAACTACCGCGAGTCCTACGGCATGCACGCCAGCAGCGGCATCCTGTTCAACCACGAGTCGCCGCGCCGCGGACCGGAGTTCGTCACCCGCAAGGTCACCCAGGCGGTGGCCCGCATCTCCCTCGGGCTGCAGGACACGATCGCGATGGGCAACCTCGACGCCCAGCGCGACTGGGGCTTCGCCGGCGACTACGTGGACGCCATGTGGCGGATGCTGCAGCAGGACGCAGGCCGACGACTACGTCATCTCCACGAACGAGACCCACACCATCCGCGAGCTGCTCGACGTCGCCTTCGCGCGCGTGGGCATCGACGACTGGACCGACAAGGTCTACCTCGACCCGGCGTTCGTGCGCCCCGCCGAGGTCGACCTGCTCATCGGCGACAGCGCCAAGGCCCACGACACCCTCGGGTGGAAGCCCACGGTCGGGTTCACCGACCTCATCGAGATGATGGTCGACAGCGATCTCGAGCTCCAGAAGACGCTCGCGGGCCGCTAGGCCGTGCCCAGCGCCCTCGTCACCGGGATCACCGGGCAGGACGGCGGCTACCTCGCGGAGCAGCTGCTCGCTGACGGCTGGGATGTCCACGGGCTGGTGCACGACGGCGATCCGCAGGCGGCCGGTCTGCGCGCGCGCTGCCCGGGCGTCGTCTTGCACGACGGGGACCTGACCGACGACGCCTCGCTGGCCCGTGTCGTCGGAGCGAGTACGCCGGACGAGGTCTACAACCTCGCGGGCATCAGCTCGGTCGCGTTCTCCTGGGAGCGGCCCGTCCTGACCGCCGATGTCACGGCGCTGGGCGCCGCGCGGCTGCTCGAGCAGGTCTGGCAGCACCAGGAGCGCAGCGGAACGGCGGTGCGCTTCGTCCAGGCCTCCTCCGCGGAGGTCTTCGGCAACGCGCCGGCGCCGCAGGACGAGAGCACCCCGCTCGCCCCCACCAGCCCGTACGGCGCCAGCAAGGCCTTCGCCCACCAGCTCGTCGGGGTCTACCGCGGCCGCGGGCTGCACGCCGTGAGCGCGATCCTCTACAACCACGAATCGCCCCGCCGCCCCCCGACGTTCGTCACCCGCAAGATCACCCGCGGTGCGGCCCGCATCGCCCAGGGCCTCGAGACCGAGCTGGTGCTGGGCAACCTCGACGCCCGGCGCGACTGGGGCTGGGCCCCCGACTACGTCGACGCCATGGTGCTCGCCGCGCGCCACGCGTCGGCGTCCGACTACGTCATCGCCACCGGGGTCGCGCACAGCGTCCGGGACTTCGTGGCCGCGGCGTTCGCCCGGGCCGGCGTCGAGGACTGGGAGCAGCACGTGCGCGTCGACCAGGCCTTCGTCCGACCGTCGGACGCCCCGCTGCAGCTCGGGAACGCCAGCCGAGCCCGCGAGGAGCTCGGCTGGTCGCCGACGGTCGCGTTCGAGGAGCTCGTGGGCCGCATGGTCGAGGCCGATCTCGCGAGCTGAGGTCGGCAGGAAACCGCGGCGCAACGTCGAACACTCAGGGCATGCGCCGACCCAGCCTCCGCACCCTGTCTCTCCTGTCCTGCGCCGCGCTGGCGATCACCGCCTTCCCGGCGAGCAGCGCCGGCCCGAAGCAGCCGGCACCGACGCCGGGGATCGCCTGCGACAAGGGCTCGCTGCCCGAGAAGACGCAGGGCCGCGCCCCGCTGTCCGACGTCGCGAGCGGCCGCTACGCCAAGGGCTACACCTGCAACGCCACCGAGATCAGTCACTTCGGCACGCGGGGCGGCTACCGCGTGGAGCGGTACGTCGACAAGGCCGGTCACGAGTGCGCCTACTACGACACCACGCTGCTGTTCCCGAAGGACGCCAAGGACCAGGGGACCGACGGCCCGGGCACCTACGTCATGGACATGACCGACCCGGCCCACCCGGTGCACACCGACACGCTGCGCAGCTTCGCCTTCGACTCGCCCCACGAGTCCGTGCGGCTGAACCAGAAGCGCGGGCTGATCGTGGCCGACGCCGCCAACCCGACCGCCTACCCGGGCGTCGTGGACATCTTCGACGTCAGCGCGGACTGCCGCACCCCGAAGTTCGTCTCCTCGACCCCGCTGGGGATCCTCGGTCACGAGGGCGGGTTCGCCCCCGACGGCATGACCTTCTACGTCGCCTCCCTCTACGGCCACACGCTCGCCGCCGTCGACCTCACCAACCTGACGGTGCCGTCCATCGCCTGGTTCAGCTACGACTACCAGCCGCACGGCGTCTCGATCAGCGAGGACGGCAACACGCTGTTCATGGCCGACAACGGCAACAAGGGCTTGACGATCCTGGACGTGAGCCAGGTCCAGAAGCGCGTCACGAACCCCACGGTTCCCCAGATCAGCCACCTCACGTGGGACACGGTCAGCACGCCGCAGAACGCCACGCCGTTCACGGTCAAGGGCCACAAGTACCTCCTCGAGACCGATGAGTTCGGCTCCGGCGCCAACATCGGGGCGGCCCGCATCATCGACATCCAGAACCTCAAGAAGCCGTTCGTCGTCAGCGACCTGCGGCTCGCGGTGAACCAGGCGTCGGCCCAGAACGCCGACCTCGAGGCCGACCCGGGCAACAGCCAGCAGTTCCAGGGCTACCAGGGCCACTACTGCACGCTGCCCAGCCGCATCGACCCCACGACGATCGCCTGCTCCTTCATCATGAGCGGCCTGCGCGTCTTCGACATCCAGAACGTCAAGAAGCCGGTCGAGATCGCCTACTTCAACAAGCCGGTCTCGCGGACCCTGCCGAACCAGGCCGACCAGACCACGGTCGTCGGCGCGTTCGCCATGAGCGCCCCTGCCTACGACCCGCAGTCCGGCGACATCTGGTACTCCGACGGCAACAGCGGCTTCTACGTCGTGCGCCTCACCGGCAAGGCGAAGCGCACCACCTTCGCGCCCACGGTCCACCTGCCGGGCAACTGACCGGCGATCCGAGGCTCAGCAACTAGGCTGACCCCATGCGCCTTGTGGTCCAGGTCCCCTGCCTGAACGAGGAGGAGACCCTCCCGTCCGTCCTGGAGACGATCCCCACCCAGATCGACGGGATCGACGAGATCATCGTCCTCATCGTCAACGACGGGTCGACGGACCGGACGGTCGAGGTGGCCCGCGAGCACGGCGTCACGCACTTCGTCCACCACGCGCGCAACCGCGGCCTCGGTCGCAGCTTCCACGACGGCGTGCAGCGGGCGCTCGAGCTCGGTGCGGACATCGTCGTGAACACCGACGGCGACAACCAGTACCCCCAGGAGCGCATCGCCGACCTGGTCCAGCCGATCCTGCGCGGCGAGGCCGACATCGTCATCGCGGACCGCCAGGTGCACCTGGTCGAGCACTTCAGCGGCCCGAAGAAGTACCTGCAGAAGTTCGGCAGCACCATCGTGAACAAGGCCGCCGGGACCGACCTGCCCGATGCAGCGAGCGGCTTCCGGGCCTACTCCCGCGAGTCGCTGATGCTGCTCAACACGATCACGCGGTTCAGCTACTGCATGGAGACGATCATCCAGGCGGGCAACAAGAAGCTCGCCATCGCCAGCGTGCCGATCATCACCAACGCGAAGACCCGCGAGTCGCGGTTGTTCAAGAGCACCTACCAGCACGTGCTCAAGAGCGCCGGCGCGATCATCCGCGCGTACGTCATGTACAAGCCGTATGTCATCTTCAGCTTTTTCGCGGTGCTGTTCGGGATCCTCGGCCTCACGCCGTTCGTGCGCTTCGCCGCGCTGCGCCTCACCGACGACACCGGCAGCCACCTGCAGTCGCTGCTCGTCGGCACCGTGCTGCTGGTGATGAGCTTCCTGAGCGTCATCGTGGGCATCGTCAGCGACCTGCTGCGCACCAACCGGGCGCTCATCGAGGACTCCCTCGAGCACACCAAGAAGATGCGCTTCGGCATCGCCGCGCCCGGTGCTGAGCCGCTCGTGGCCGTCATGGCCGAGCCGCGACCGGAGCCGGTCCGAACACGCGCGAAGGCGCGCTCGTCCGCCTGATCAACGCCGGGACGGGCGGGACCCGTGGGACACTGGTGACTCAGCGTCCTCTACGAAGTCCTCTACGAAGCCCGTTGTCGACCACGTCTGGATCTTCCCTGTGCCTCACCGCCCGTCGGCCCTGAGCGCCCTCGCCGGCCTGCTGCTCACCTCCGGTCTGCTCGTCACGGCCGCCCCACCCGCGAGTGCGGCGACAGCGGTCAACGAGAGCTACGTCCCTGCCTCGGACGGCTCCTTCGCCATCGAGGGCCACGGCTGGGGCCACGGCCACGGCATGGGCCAGTGGAGCGCCCAGGGCGCCGCCACCCTCGGCGTCAGCGCCGACGAGATCACGGCGTTCAGCTACCCCGGCACCGCGAAGGCCACCATCGCGACGACCCCGATGCGGGTGCTCCTGCAGGCCGACAACGACGCCGACACGCAGGTCTATCCCGCGTCCGGGCTGACGTTCACCGACAGGGCCTCGGGTGCGAGCGCTCGCGTCCCGACCGGACCGGACCGCTGGCGGGTGCTGACCGACGGCACCGGCCTGCACGTGCAGTCGCTGTCGGGCACGACCTGGACGACGTACAGCCTGCGGGGGCGGACGACCCTGACCGGGCCGGTGGATCTCACCGGGTCGACCTTCCAGCGCGTGGTGTTCCCGAACGGCAGCAGCCGCGACTACCGCGGCAGCATCCGGGCGCAGCGGGTGAGCGCCACCGCCGTACGCACGATCAACACGCTGTCGATGGAGGACTACCTGAGAGGCGTCGTGCCGCGCGAGGCGAGCAGCGGTTGGGAGCCCGCGGCGCTGCAGGCCCAGTCGATCGCGGCGCGCAGCTACAGCGCCTACAAGCGGAGCCATGCGCCCACCAGCCAGCCGTACGACATCTGCGACACCACCCAGTGCCAGGTGTACGGCGGGGCGGCGATCTGGTCCGGGACGACGCGCACCTCCCTCGAGCCGGCCAGCACCGACCAGGCGATCGCGGCGACCGCGGGCGTGGTGCGGACCTACCAAGGCGGACCGATCTTCGCGGAGTTCAGCAGCAGCAACGGCGGGTGGAGCACCGACGGCGGGGTGGCCTACCTCAAGGCCCAGCAGGACGACTGGGATGGCGTCGCGCCGAACTCCGTGCACTCCTGGACCGCCCGGCTGACGGCGGCCCAGCTGCAGGCCCGCTACCCGGCCGTCGGCACGCTGCAGCGGCTCCGGGTCACCGAGCGCGACGGCAACGGTGAGTGGGGCGGCCGCGTCACCAAGGTCCTCCTCGAGGGCGTCGACAGCGCCGGGAAGGCGACGTCGGTTGCCACGACGGGGGCCGGGGTCTACAACGCCAACTCCTGGCCCGCGCGCAGTGACGGCCTCCGGTCGAGCTGGTGGCACGTCGCCTCAGACACCTCGAGCGCGGTCGTGAGCCAGACGCCGGCACCGACGCTGGTCAAGACCCCGGGCATCAGCACGGCGACGATCACCGCGACGGTCCGCAACAACGGCAAGACCACCTGGAGCACCAGCGGGCTGCACCTGGCGGTGTCGTCGCCGCCCGGTCAGGCCGACCCGCTGGTCGGCGGGTCCACCACCCCGGGCCGCTACACCGGAACGGCGGGGTCCGTCGCCCCGGGCGACGAGGCGACGTTCAGCTTCGACCTCACCGGCGACGGCGTGCCCGTGGGACTGCAGGGCCGCACCTACCGGCTGCGCAACGGAACCGGCCCGCTCTTCGGTGCGGACGTGTCGTGGCGGGTCCCCGTCCAGGCCCCGGTGTACGCCGCGAGCAGGTCCGGCGGAGCGGCCCCGGCCGCGCCGGTCGACCCGGCCGCGGACGGCCCGGGTTCGGTGTGGGCCGACGGCCGCACCGTCGTCGTCCCGGTGAAGGGGGAGACCGCGCTGCGGCTCACCTACGTCAACGAGGGCAACGCCGCGTGGCCGGCTGCCCCGTCCTCACCGTTCGCCCTGGGGACCTCGAGCCCCCGCAACCGCCGGAGCGCGTCGGCCGGTCCGGAGTGGGGGAGCAACGGGTACCGCCCCGCGCGGCTGACGGCGACCGAACCCATCGAGCCGAAGGGGACTGCGACCTTCGACGTCACCCTCCACGGCAACGACCTCCCGCTCGGTGTGAGCACCGAGGCGTTCGAGCCGGTGTGGGAGCGCCGCGGCTGGCCGGACGGCGCGCTCACCACCCTCAGCGTGATCCGCGTCGACCCAGCAACGGCTCGGGTGGCTGAGACGGTGCGCCCCCCGCGGGCCACGCTGAACCAGACCAACGGCCCCGGTCAGGTGGGCGTCCTGGTGATCCGGCTGCGCAACCTCGGGGGCGAGGCCTGGACCGTCGGCACCGACCGCCTGCTGGCCAGCACGGCGGCGTTCGCCACGGACGGCTGGGACGGGGCGCGCACCCCGACGCTGGCGCGTGGGCTGTCCCGCGCCGGCCAGTCGAGGGTCTACCCCGGCGAGATCGGGGAGTGGCGGGTCCCCGTGTCCACCTCCCGTGCCCGTCCCGGGACGACCGACCTCGGCCTGCAGGCCGTGACCGGGTCCGGGTCGGTGTACGGCCCGCGCTTCACGACGACGGTGAAGGTCACGCAGGCGACGGCCTCCGCCTCGCTGGTCCGGACCGGACCTGCGGTGCGGATGTCGACGGGGGGCCGGGTCAACGCCTGGTTCGACGCCCGCAACACCGGCTCCGTGGCCTGGGAGCTCGGCGGCGCCGTCCGGTCTCTCGCCCTGACCCCGCACGGGTCGCCCTCGGTCGACCGCTCGTGGATCTCGCCCTCGCGGCCGGCGGCTGTCCGCGCCAACGTCTCCCGACCGGGCACTCCCGTCGTCCGCCCGGGGGAGATCGGCCGCTTCGTCGTCACGCTGGCCGGCAACGGCCGGCCAGCCGGGGCCTACAGCGAGCAGTTCGGCCTGCTCTGGGAGGGGTGGCGCCGGATGCCTACAGCGATCGCGGAGCTGCCCTACACGATCGCCTGATCCTGCGTCAGGGAGCGACGGGCCCGGGCAGCGGCGGGAGGCTGCGGGGGACAGCCACCGCGGTGGTCACGCCCTGCGCGGGGTTCCACGCGCTCTCGGCGGTGAACGTCACGAGCCGCCGGTCGCGCACCAGCTTGGTGAGGTAGAGCAGCCCGGCGAGCTGGGCGGTGTGCTCCTCGCGACCGGCGTACACGTAGGCGTCCTTGCGTCGCTCGAGCGGGTAGGTCCGCCCGTCGGCGTAGGTCCGCTGGTAGGCCTGCTGCGCGCCCATGTGCCGGTTCTCCAGTGCTGCCGAGGCGGAGGTGCCCCAGCCGAAGGCAGCCGCCTGCGCGTCCATCAGCGCGTACGGGAGCGCCTGCCCGGTGCCCCAGTCGCAGCCCTGCGGGTAGTAGACCGGCGTGCCGCGCGACTGGTAGATCGCCCCGCCAGGAGCGGCGTACCGCTGGGCGTCGAAGCGGACGGTGCTCATCGCGCGGTAGACGTTGGCGAGGCCCACCCGGTTGGCCTCCGGTGTCGCGACGCCGGCGAGCGCGTCGAACAGGATCGCGTCGGCGCTCTGGTAGGCCGTCGTCATGTAGTCCGGGGCGATGCGGTCATGGTTGACCAGGGTGCCGTTGGTCTCGACGTTCGAGCCGCTGACCCAGTCCGACAGGGGCCGGCCGTTGACCACCGTGGTGGTGTGCACGTCCTGCGGCCGCGTCCACGCGGACAGGACGAGCTGGACCTGGGCGTGGCGCCAGGTGCGCCAGTGCGGGTGACCGGGCAGAAGGGCCGTCGCGATCTGCAGCGGCATCGCCTGCCAGGAGTTCTCCTCTGCCGCGGTGTTCCCCGACCGCACGACCTTCCCGTCGGCGTCCCGGAGGTAGCCGGGCGCGACGCGCATCGCGTCGTCCGCCTCGAGCTCGATCATGCGGGCCACGTGGGCGCGCGTCCTGGTGGGCAGCACGTCCCAGAGCAGCCACCCCGCGTGCGCGACGGGCGCCGACCAGAGCGACCCTTGCGACCCGGAGCGCCAGCCGTGCGGCCGGTTCGCGCCGTGCTCGGCGGACACGGCGTCGACGAGCGAGACGGCGATCGCTTCGGCGGTGGCCCGGGGGACACCGACGGCAGCGGGGTCGTAGGCCCCGGTCCGTAACGCCACGGCCAGGCCGAAGCCCTCGTTCGCCAGCCGACGGAGATCGTCCTGCTTGACCTTCGCCCCCCCGATGTTGCTCAGCAGGTCGGGAGCGACAGTCGGCCACCAGGTGCGCAGCCCATACCGGTTGGTCCGCTGCAGCACCTGCGCGGCGCGACGACCGTCGTCCGACCGGAGCAGGCCACCGGCGAGCCGCTCCGGGTCCACCGGGACGGGGGTGAGCGCGGCCGGGACGGGCGGCGCGGCGTACCACGCCTGGACGTCGACCAGCAGGTGCGTCGAGGAGCCGCGGGACAGCAGGCGGACCCGGCCGTCGCGGCCGACCGGCACGGTCAGCAGCGTGGCGTCGGCAGCCCGGGCGACGTACGTCGCGGACGGGACCAGCGGGGCGGGGCGGTCACTCGGGTACGCCGTCAGCGTGCCCGCCCGGGGGGAGCCCAGGGCGGTGACGAGCAGGGCGACCGCGCTGACGCCGGTCCGGGGAACCCCGGCGCGGCCGATGACCGGCACCTCCACGAGCCTTCCGGCCGCGACGGCGCCGCGGGCGCGGGTGTCGAGCAGGCGGCCACCCTCGACAGCGGTGAGCGCCCCGGGACCGGCCAGGGGGGTCGCCGCGGGAAGGGCCCACCCGACGAGGTCGACGAGCACCTGGGCCGGGCCGCCGCTGTTGCGCAGGGCGATGGTTCCGTCCGGCGCCACGGGCAGCACCGCCTGGGTGCTGATGACCGCGCCGGGACGGTAGCTCAGCGAGGACGTCCCGGGGGACACACCCTGACCCGACCAGGCCTCGAGATGCCCTGAGCGGGACGCGGCCGGGACGGTGAGGGTGACGGCGACGCTCCCCAGACCACCGGCCGGCGCGGTCCCCTGGCCGGCGACCGGGACACGCACGACCTCGTCGTCGAGCAGGGCGCCGTACCCGCCGCGGGTGTCGAGCACGCGGGTCGGCACGACGGGGACAAGGGTGCCCGGGCGGCGGACCGGCCCGCTGGTGAACCACCCGGCGACGTCGACCTGCAGGCGGGCGGGGCTGCCGACGACCGCGAGGTCGACCGAGCCGTCGACGCCCAGCGGCACGACGACCTGGGTGGTGGCGACCCCGCCCCGCGCGACGTGCACCAGGGGCGCCGTGGGGGCGGGGGTCCCGCCGGCCCAGGCCAGCACCCCGGCAGCGCCGGAGGAGTCGCGGACGGTGAGGACGAGCGACACGGCGCCGGCGCCGGCTGTGGGCACCTGCGAGGTGCCGGCGAGGGGGAGCGGGACCGTGGCCCCCGGCCGGACCGCGCGCTGGGTGTCGAGCACCCGCGCGGGAAAGCCGGGTTGGTACCGCCCGGCCTCGAGCCACGGGGTCCCGAGGTCGGCGGTGAGCGCCGACGGGACCGCCACGGGCGGGTCCGGTACGGGGCCGGCCGCCTCGGCGGTGCCCACCACGGTGGCCGTGACGAGCAGCAGGGCGAGCGCGCTGGCGCGACGGGGGCGGAGCAGCGTCAAGGAGGGTCCAGAGGTGGGGGGAGGTGGTGTCAGTCACTCAACGCGACGACACGGCTACAGGTCACGCGCGCCACCCCGAATGCCACGGAACCGTCACATTCGCGTCCCGCTCGGTAGCGTCACGGCTCGTGCGCGTCGCGGTGGTCCTGGAGCAGTGCCTCGCGCCCGTCCCCGGTGGGACCGGCCGGTACAGCCGCGAGATCGCCCTCGCCCTGGCGGACACCGCGCCGCCCGGCTCGGAGGTCGTCGGCCTCACGGCCACCCATCGCGCGCGGCTCGAGGTCCCCTTCGCCGTACGACGGCTGCCGCTCCCTCGCCGTGGCCTGGTCCTCGCCTGGGAGCGGGGTGTCCCGCTCCCGCTGCCGGGGGACCTGGTCCACGCGCCGACGCCGCTGCACCCGCCGAACGGCCGTCGGGTCGTGACCGTCCACGACGCCGTCCCGTGGACCCACCCGGAGACGCTGACGCCCCGTGGCGTGGCCTGGCACCGCGCCATGGTGGGCCGCGCCGCACGCAGCGCGGAGCTCATCGTCGTCCCGACGCGAGCCGTCGCCGACGAGCTCGCCCGCCACGTGCCGCTGCGCGACGTCCTGGTCGTCGGGGAGGGCGTGAGCGCCGACCTGGACCTGCCGGCCGACGCGGACGCTCGCGCCGCGGCCCTGGACCTGCCGGACCGCTACCTGCTCACCGTCTCGACCCTCGAGCCCCGCAAGGGCCTGGACCTGCTGGTCCGCGCCCTCGCCGAGGTCCCGGACGCCCCCCCGCTGCTGTGCGCCGGTCAGGCGGGCTGGGGCGACGGTCGGGTGCGGGAGCTCGCCGACGACCTCGGCGTCGAGGTGCGCCTGCTCGGCCGGGTGGCCGACCCCGACCTCGCGGTCCTGCTCGACCGCGCCGAGGCTCTCGTCGTCCCGTCGCTCGCGGAGGGCTTCGGCCTGCCGCTGCTGGAGGGCATGGCGGCCGGTACGCCGGTGCTCACCTCCGACGCGCCCGCTCTCGTCGAGGTCGCGGGGGGCGCGGCGCTCGCCGTCCCGCACACCGACCTGGTCGACGGGCTGCGCCAGGTCCTGGACGACGCGGCGCTCCGGGACCGGTTGCGCACGGCCGGTCCGGCCCGTGCCGCGACCTACACCTGGGCGAACGCCGCCCGCGCCCTGTGGAACGCGTACGGCGAGGTGCCGCCTCACGCTCCCCGGCAGGCGTAGGCTCAGCCGTGACTGATCCCCTGACCGGAGGTGACCGCGCGTGAGCGACGTTGGACCTCGCGTCCTCGTCGACGCCACCGCTGTCCCCGCCGACCGCGGGGGAGTGGGCCGCTACGTCGACGGGCTCGTGACCGCTCTGTCCGAGGCAGGCGCCGACCTGGCGATCTCCTGCCAGCGCAGCGACGCCGAGCGCTACGGCCGGATGGCTCCGCACGCCGCCGTCGTCGCCGGTCCTGCCGCGATCGCGCACCGCCCCGCCCGGCTGGCGTGGGAGCAGACCGGTCTGCCGCTCGTCGCCCAGCAGGTCGGTGCCGAGGTCGTGCACTCCCCGCACTACACGATGCCGCTGCGCGCCGGACGGCCGGTGGTCGTCACCATCCACGACGCGACCTTCTTCACCGAGCCGGGCATGCACAGCTCGGTCAAGGGCACCTTCTTCCGGTCCGCGACCCGGACCGCGCTCCGGCGCGCGACGCGCTGCGTGGTGCCGAGCAAGGCCACCCGTGACGAGGTCGTCCGGATCCTCGACGCCGACGCGACGCTGCTCGACGTGGCCTACCACGGGGTCGACCAGCAGACCTTCTACGTGCCCGAGCTCGACGAGCAGCAGCGGGTGCAGGCGCGCCTCGGCCTGGCGGGTCAGCCGTTCATCGCGTTCCTCGGGACGTTGGAGCCGCGCAAGAACGTGCCCGGGCTGATCCGCGGCTGGGTCAAGGCCTGCGCCGACCGACCCGACGCCCCCGCGCTGGTGCTCGCCGGCGGCAACGGCTGGGACGACACCATCGACGCCGCCGTCGCCGAGGTCCCCGCGCACCTGCGCGTGCTGCGTCCGGGCTACCTGCGCTTCACCGACCTGCCCGGCTTCCTGGGCGGCGCGACGCTCGTGGCCTACCCCTCCCACGGCGAGGGCTTCGGACTGCCGGTGCTCGAGGCGATGGCCTGCGGTGCACCGGTTCTCACGACACCGCGCCTGTCCCTGCCCGAGGTCGGCGGCGACGCCGTGGCCTACACCGAGCCCGACCCCGACGCGATCGCGGTAGCCCTCACCTCGCTGCTCGACGACCCCGACCGTCGCGCTCGGCTCGGCGTCGCCGGTCACGAGCGGTCGCTGGAGTTCACCTGGGCGGCCAGCGCGGAGGCCCACCTGGCCTGCTACGCCCGCGCCGTCGCCTCCTGACCGTGTCCGGCCCGCTCCGGGTGGTCGTCGTCACCTGGAACTCCGCGCAGGTCCTGCCCGGGTTCCTGACCTCGCTCCACGCGGCCACGTCCGCGCCGTACGACGTCGTCGTCGTCGACAACGCGTCGCCGCAGGGTCCTCCGCGCGGGGACTTCCGGCTCATCGAGGCGGGCGGCAACCTCGGCTACGGCAAGGGCGCGAACCTCGGGGTCTCCGGCGCGCGCGGTGACGTGGTGGTCGTGGCCAACCCGGACGTGCAGTGGGAGCCCGGGTCGCTGGACGAGCTCGTGGCGGCGCTGGACCGATGGCCGAGCGCCGGCTGCGTCGGGCCGGCGATCCGCACGACCGAAGGCCTGCTCTACCCGAGCGCCCGGGCGTTCCCGTCGCTCGGTCGGGGGATCGGGCACGCCGTGCTCGGGCCGTTCTGGCCGGGCAACCCGTGGACGCGGTCCTACCGCGCGGAGGCCGGGTCGCCGCACGAGGGCACGACCGGCTGGCTGTCGGGCTCGTTGATGGTGCTGCGGCGGGAGGCCTACGAGCAGGTCGGCGGTTTCGACCCGAAGTACTTCATGTACTGCGAGGACATGGACCTGTGCCGCCGGTTGGCCGAAGCCGGCTGGCAGAACGTCTACGTCCCGAGCGCCGTCATCACCCACGTCGGAGGTCACGCGACCGCCGGTCGTCCGCGCGCGATGCTGCGCGAGCACCACAAGGCGTTGTTCACCTACCTGTCCGAGCACTACCGCGGGGCCCGCTGGGCGCCGCTGCGGGCCCTGCTGGCGGTGGGCCTCACGGCGCGCTACCTGGTGGCCTCCCGCGTCCGCTCCGTCGCCGACGGTGCCGCGCCCACCCGTTCCGCCGAGCTGCTGGAGAACCCCTGATGCGCCACGCCCTCGTCCTGGCCGGTGGGTCCGGCACCCGCCTGTGGCCGTACTCCACCCAGGCCGTCCCCAAGCAGCTCGTGCCGCTGTTCGACGGGAAGTCGCTGCTGCAGATCTCCGTCGACCGCGCCGCCTCGGTGACGTCACTGGTGTGGCTCGGCACCGGCTCGGCGCTCGAGGACGCGTGCAAGGAGGTCGAGGGACTGGTGCCCGAGCGCATGGTCATCGAGCCGTCGGGCCGCGACACCCTGCCGGCCCTGACCCTCGGCATGGCCCGCATCGCCGCGGAGGACCCGGAGGCCGTCGTGGCGGTCCTCACCTCCGACCACCTCATCGAGCCGCTCGGTGCGTTCTCGGCCACATTGGAGCGCGGCTTCGCCGTCGCGGAGGCGCACGACGACGCGCTGGTGACCTTCGGCGTCGTGCCGGACCACCCGGCCACCGGCTTCGGCTACCTCGAGCTCGGCGAGCCGCTGACGGGCGATGCGCTCAAGGTCGCGCGGTTCGCCGAGAAGCCGCAGGCCAAGCGCGCCGAGCAGCTCGTCGAATCAGGAGCTCTGTGGAACTCCGGGATGTTCGTCTGGCAGGCAGCGACGTTCCTGCGCGCGGTCGCGGCGTTCGCCCCCGAGACCCTCGCGCGCGTCGAGGCCGTGCTGGGCGGCGACACCGCGCAGTGGGACGACATCGCGAAGGTGTCGGTCGACTACGGCGTCATGGAACCAGCCTCCACCTCCCCGGACTTCACCGTCGCGGCGCTGGCGCTGTCCGCCCGCTGGCTCGATGTCGGCTCCTGGCCGCAGTACGGCGACGCCCTCACCCGGAGCGCCGAGGGGAACGCGGTCGGCGCCGAGAGCACGGTGCTGCTCGACTCGCACGAGTGCCTGGTCGCCTCCTCCGACCCCGACCATTTGGTCACGCTGATCGGCTGTGAGGGCCTGGTCGTCGTGCACACGCCGACGTCCACCCTGGTGATGCCGGCGGCCGAGGCGCAGCGGGTCAAGGAGCTGCACGCCCGCGTGGCAGCAGAGTTCCCGGACCGGGCATGAGGGCCGACACCGCGGCCCTGGTCGTCGGCTACGCGATGGCCGTCCCGTTCACGCTGTACCCGCCCGGCTTCCAGCGGCTGTGGAAGCGCCGCGAGCCGTGGGTGCTCGGGGTCGAGGAGACCGGCGCCGCGCTGATCGCGGCCGGGTGGGCCAGCAAGGGCAACACCCCAGCGGCCGTCTTCAACGCTGCCTGGTGCGTCGGACTGGGTGTCGCGTGGGTCGTGAAGGGGCGCCGCAGCAGCTGAGGGCAGCTCAGGCTCCGAGCAGGGCCCGGCAGCCGTCGAGCCCCTCGACCTCCACCGGGAACCGCGAGACCCACCCCTCGCGGGGCAGGCGCATCCGCTGGCGCAGGCGCGGACCGGCGTGGACGTCGACGCCGTTGTCGACGTACCCGAGGGAGCGCGACACCCCGAGCGAGGCCGCGTTGTCCGCCCACGCCTCGGTGATCGCCCACAACGCACCGAGGTGGGTGAAGGCGAGCTCGAGCACGGCGGTGCGCATCTGCGTCCCGAGGCCCCGGCCGCGGGCCGACGGCACCAGCCAGGAGTGGGTGTCGACCGTCCGGCGTACGGCGAAGTCGGTGGCTTCCAGGGCCTGCAGCCCGACCGGGACGCCGGCCTCGAGCACGACGAAGGGCAGCACCCAGTCGGTCGGTCGCAGGGTGCCGGCGGCGAGCCAGTAGGCCTGCAGCACATCGGCGTGGGGGCTGACGTGAGTCAGCCGCGGATCCTGGTCGAGATCGTCCGGGACGACCGCGGCGAGCGCGTGCGCGTCCGCTTCGTCCATCGCCTGCAGGCGCAGGCCGGGAGTCTGCAGGCGGAGGGCGTGCAGCGGCCAGGTCACCGCGTGCCGGTGCGCGCCTGCGCGTCCTTGACCCGCGGGCCGTCCCGCAGCGACGCGGGGACGGCGAGCAGCGTCGTCCGGAACGCGCGCGCGGCAAGGCTCGCGGTGAGGTCGGTCGTGGGGAGGCCGGGCATCCGGTACAGCCGACGGGCCCAGCGCGGCAGCAGCGCGAACGCCGTACCTGACAGACCCACCCAGGCGGGGCGGGCGGGCGTCAGCAGCGACACCTTGCCGGGCATGGGCGGCAGCAGCACGAAGCGCGTGGCCGCGCGCGCTTCGGCAGTGACCCGCAGCTCGGGGCGCATGCTCGTGAAGTAGTCCGCCATCGCGCCCACGGAGTCCGGTGCGGTCGAGAGGCCCACCAGCCGGGCGTTGCGGACCTGCTCGGCGTAGTAGGCGTCCTGTTCCGCGCGGGACAGCCGCAGACCGGCGCGGACCGCGGTGGTCAGGAACGACTCGGCCTCCACGCAGTGCACCCACAGCAGCAGGTGGGGATCGTCGACGCGGTACGCCGTCCCGCTCTCCGGCTCGATGCCCCCGAGCTGGCGATGGATGCCGCGCACGCGCGCGCCGGCGCGTTCGGCCTCCGCGGTCGTGCCGAAGCTGGTGACCCCGACGTACTCCGCGGTTCGGAACAGCCGGCCCCAAGGGTCATTGCGGAAGTCCGAGTGCTGGGCGACGCCTGCCATCGCCAAGGGGTGCAGGGTCTGCAGGAGCAGCGCGCGCAGGCCGGCCAGGGCCATGGTCGGGTCGGCGTGCACGCGCCAGGTGACGCTGCCCGGCCCGTACAACCCGGGATCGGCGTCGCGCAGCGGTTGGCTCGTCACCGCACCAGTGTGCCCCGCGAAGGACGCCGCGAGACACTGGAGCCATGAGCTACGTCGCGATCAACGTCCTGACCGTCCCCGAGGGCGCCGGCCCGACCCTGGAGGAGCGGTTCGCCGGGCGCGCGGGGTCGGTCGAGCAGTCCCCCGGCTTCGAGCACTTCGAGCTGCTCCGCCCGGTCTCGGGCACCACGGACTACCTCGTCTACACGCGGTGGGCGACGGAAGCGGACTTCGTCACCTGGCGTGACGGCCAGCGCTTCGCCGACGGTCACGCGACCCAGCGGCCGGAGGGCGCGGCACCGGCCGCCTCCGGCAGCACCATCTGGGCGTTCGAGGTGGCGCAGAGCACGTGAGGAAGCCCGCCCCTGGCGACCGCGTGTCGATCGTCTCGCCGTCCTGGGCGGGACCGCAGCACTTCCCCCGGCCG
The DNA here is from genome assembly GCA_963760125.1 of uncultured Actinomycetota bacterium. Classification (GTDB taxonomy): domain Bacteria; phylum Actinomycetota; class Actinomycetes; order Mycobacteriales; family SCTD01; genus RYN-111. Next base: position 20,463 of record CAVXBV010000009.1, read on the forward strand.
TACGACCTGGGCCTGGAGCGGCTGCGCTCCTTCGGCCTGGCGCCGGTCGAGCACGCCTTCACCCGGGTCCAGGGCACCCCCGCCGAGCGGGCGCAGGACCTGCACGCGGCGTTCACCGACCCGTCCACGACGGCGGTGATCGCCAGCATCGGCGGTGACGACCAGATGACCGTCCTGTCCCACCTCGACCCGGTCCTGCTGCAGGCGAACCCCAAGCCGTTCTTCGGGTGGAGCGACAACACCAACCTGCTCAACTACCTGTCCGTGCTGGGGATCCCGAGCTTCCACGGTGGTTCGGTGATGGTGCCGTGTGGTCGTCCCGGTCGGATGCACCCGGTCACCGAGGCCTCCCTGCGGGCCGCCCTGTTCACCACCGGACCCTGGGAGGTCCCGGCGCCGACGGACCTGACCGATGTGCACGGCGACTGGGCGACCGATGACCTCACCGTCGAGCCCGCGACCTGGCCCGCGCCGCCGTGGACCTGGCACGGTCCGGCGCGGGCGGTCAGCGGGCCGCTGTGGGGCGGCAACCTGGAGATCCTGTCCTGGACCTTCGGCGTCGGCCGCTTCCTCGCTCCGTCGTACGACGGCAGGGTGCTGCTCCTGGAGACGTCGGAGGAGATGCCGAGCGACGAGGAGGTCTACCGGTTCCTGCGGGTGCTGGGGGAGCGCGGGACGCTGCAGCAGTTCGTCGGGCTGGTCATGGCGCGGCCCAAGGCGTGGTCACCGGAGCGCCCGGACGTCCGGGAGGCCTACACCGACGCCCAGCGCGCCGCAGTCGTGCGCGCGATGGCGGAGTACGCCCCCGACACGCCGTACGTGGTGGGGGTGGACTGCGGGCACGCCGACCCGATGGTGGTCATGCCCATCGGGGGAGACGTGCTGCTCGACCCGGTGGCGGGACGGATCGTCGTCACCTACTGAAGGGCGGTCCAGAGGTCGTTGAGCACCTGGGCGGTCAGCGTCGGGTTCTCCGCGGCGGGGGAGTGCCAGGCGTCAGGCACCACGACGACCGGGGCGCCGAGCCGCGCCGCCATGGCGTCCTGCTCCGCGGGAGTCCACGCGTCGTCCTTCTCGCCGTACACCACGACGACGGGGACGCCGGTGGCCTTGAGCTCGTCGACGCGGTCGGGTTCGGTGGTGAGGCTCTCGGCCATCGCCAGCATCGCCACGGGCGAGTGGGCGAGGAACCGGGTCCGCAGGAAGGCGCGGGTCTCGGCGGTGACGACGGGCTTGGCCGGATCGACCGGCAGGCTCTGCGAGACCTCCCACAGCGCCTCGATCCCGCCGTCCTCGAGGATCGGGCGCAGGAACGCGAAATTCTCCGTGCGCGGGCCGATCAGGGCGGCTGGTCCGGAGTCGAGCAGGATCAGTGAGCGGAAGGCGTCGGGTCGCTGGAGCACCGCTTGGCGGGACACGAGACCGCCGAAGCTGTGGCCGACCAGGTGCACCGAGCCGAGGCTCTCGGCGACGTCGAGCACGTCGCGGCCGAGCGCCTCCGTCGCGTAGGTGGTGACGTCGTCGGACCCCGGGCTCTGGTGCTGCCCGCGCAGGTCCATCGCGACGACACGCCAGCCCTGCGCGGCCAGCAGTGGCAGCACCGGGCCGAAGTCCTCCTTGCTGCCGCTGAACCCGGGGACCAGAAGCGCTGTGCCGCGGGGGTTGTCTGGGGCGCAGTCGTGGAGGGCCAGGTCGCCTGCGTACCGCAGGACGGTGCCCGCCGGGAGGTCCCCGTTGACGGCGCTCACGTCTCGAGGGCGTGCAGGGTCACGTCACCGAGGGCGCCGTCGACGAGGTCGAGGGTCATGTAGGTCCGCTGCGGTTGCATGCGACGGTCGACGCACGAACCCGGGTTGAGCAACCGGATCCCGCCGGGCGTCGTGGAGTCCCAGGGGATGTGGGAGTGGCCGAAGACGAGCAGGTCCGTCCCGGCGTACCTCTCGTCGCAGAAGGCATCGCGCTTGCGCTTGTCGCCGGTCTCGTGGGTGACCGCGACGCTGACGCCCTCGATGGTTCGTCGGTCAACCTCGGGCAGGCGCTTGCGCCACTCCGCGCCGAGGTCGTTGTTGCCCCAGCAGCCCATGAGGTCCTTGGCCCGCTCCTGCAGGCGATCGAGCAGGTCGAGGCTCACCCAGTCGCCGGCGTGCACGACCAGGTCCGCGCGATCGACCTCGGCCCACACCTCGTCCGGCAGGTCGAGCGCGCGCTGGGGGATGTGGGTGTCGGCGATGAGGAGCAGGTGCACCCTCCCCAGACTAGAGACCGGCGGTGACCTCGCTCAGCGGTACGGCGGGCAGGACCATGTCGGTGAGGCCGTCGATGCGGCCGCACTCGACGCAGCGCGCGGCGAGGACGACCCAGGTGACCTGCTCGGCCTCGTTCATGCTGAGCCCGGCGACGACCTCGGCGATCGACTGGCTGCACGTGCCGCAGGCCCACATCATCGGGAAGGTCCAGCGGTCGGCGCTGTCGAGGACGTCCGTGGTCCCGGCGCACTGCACGCAGCGTCGGCGCGCGACCCCCTGCTCGGCGTCGGCCTCGACGTAGGTCCAGGTGGGGCGCTCGTCGCCGTGCTTGGCGCAGTCCAGCACCACGGTCTCCTGGACCGGCGGGGAGCCCTCGAGGTGCTTGACGAACTCCCTCAGGTCCTCGACGTCCTCGCCCGTCCTGACCCCGCCGACCGTCCGCATCACCATGGTGAGTGCTTCGGCGTGGCAAGGGGTTGGCCTTGAGCCTCCGAGCCGTGCGGCCGCCCGCGGCCGCCGCCCGGGCGCCGTGACGTCGTGGTGCCGTCGTTGTCGCCGTCCCGCGATCGGGCCTTGGCGACCGCACCGAGGCACAACGGCAACAGCGGTCCCCCCCGGTGTCGCCGGCTGCGCATGCGGTCCCGCGTGTCACACCACCGGGGTTGCTGTTGTGCCTCGAACCGGCCGGACGGGCTCGCGGGCGCGTTGGTGGACGGGTGGCGGGGCGTGGCGGACGGGCTCGCGGGCGCCCGCGAGCGGGGCATTACCGTGGACCGGGTGAGCAGTCAGCCGGTGCCTGGTGGGGTGGTGCACGACGTTCCCGCTGACCTGCGCGCAGCCCTGAGCGCCAACGCGACAGCACTCGCGGCCTGGACCGACATCACCCCGCTGGCGCGCAACGAGTTCATCTGCTGGGTGGAGGACGCGAAGAAGGACGTCACGCGGGTGCGACGCATCCGCCGGACGCAGGAGGAGCTGGAGGCTGGGCTGCGCCGACCCTGCTGCTGGCCGGGCTGCACGCACCGCGAGCGCACCGGGAAGTAGTTCCCGAGCGCGGTGCCCGCGGTGAGATCAGGTGCCGGTCCGCGGTGAGCTCAGGCGTCGGCGCCCGACGTGCCGGCGGAGGCACCGTCGCCGCCGCACCGGAACCGCCACCACGCCCACGACCGCCGCGACGACGACGACGCGGCGCACCGCCCTCGGCCGGGCCGTCCGCGGAAGGCGCCGAGCCGTCCGCGAAGACCGGCGTCGTGGCGGCAGCCGCCGCGGCGGCACCTGATCCGCGGGTGCGCTGACGCGCGCCACCGGAGCGCTTCGGCAGGGCCGGACCGGAGTCCTCGGACTCCGCAGGCCGGTCGTCCCGCGCCCCACGGCCACCGTCACGCCCACCGTCACGCCCACCGTCGCGGCCCCCGGAGCGGCCACCGTCACGGCCTCCCGCGGAGCCTCCGTCGCGGCCACCGGCCCGGCCCGCCGCTGCGGCGCGCGGCTTGCGGCCGGTCTCGCCGACGTCCTCCCACTGCTCGGCCTCGATGCCCGCGCGGGTCTGCTTCGACCGCGGCAGGTGGCCCTTGGTGCCGACCGGGATGTTGAGGTCGGCGTACAGGTGCGGCGAGGAGGAGTAGGTCTCGACCGGGTCGGGGAACGACAGGCCGAGGTCCTTGTTGATGAGGCCCCACTTGGGGACGTCGTCCCAGTCGACGAAGGTGATCGCGACACCGCCGGCGCCCGCGCGGCCGGTGCGGCCGATGCGGTGCAGGAAGGTGCGCTCCTCGTCAGGGCACTGGTAGTTGATGACGTGGGTGACGTCCTGCACGTCGATGCCGCGGGCCGCGACGTCGGTGGCGATGAGGACGTCGATCTTGCCGGAGCGGAACGCGCGCAGGGCCTGCTCGCGCGCACCCTGGCCGAGGTCGCCGTGCACCGCGGCGGCCGCGAAGCCCCGGTCGACCAGGTCGGCGGCGACCTTGTCGCAGGTGCGCTTGGTGCGGCAGAAGACCATCGTCAGGCCACGCGCCTCGGCCTGCAGGACCCGAGACAGGACCTCGACCTTGTCCATGGCGTGCGCGCGATAGACGAACAGGTCGACCTCGGGCACCGTGCGGCCCTCGTCGGGCTCCTCCGCGCGGATGTGCGTGGGCTGGCGCATGAAGCGACGGGCCAGGGCCACGACCGGCGAGGGCATCGTGGCGCTGAACAGCATCGTCTGGCGCTCGTCCGGGGTGAGGTCGAGGATCCGCTCGACGTCGGGCAGGAAGCCGAGGTCGAGCATCTCGTCGGCCTCGTCGAGGACGAGCATGTCGACCTGGCCGAGGTTGAGGTGGCCCTGACGCGCCAGGTCGAGCAGCCGGCCGGGCGTGCCGACGACGATCTCGACGCCCTTGCGGAGCGCCTCGATCTGCGGCTCCATCGCCCGCCCGCCGTAGATCGCCTGGATGCGCAGCCCACGGGTCTTGCCGGCGTTGGCGAGGTCGCCGGCGACCTGCGTGCACAGCTCGCGGGTCGGGACGACGACCAGGCCCTGCGGCGTGCCGTTGGAGCCCTCGGCGAGTGACTTGACGTTCTGGATCATCGGGACGCCGAAGCCGAGCGTCTTGCCGGTGCCGGTACGGGCCTGGCCGATGAGGTCGTGGCCGCCCATCGCGATCTGGGCGGTCATCCGCTGGATCGGGAACGGCGCGATGATGCCCATCGCGGTGAGCGCCTCGACGGTCTCCGGGCGCGCACCGAGCGCGGCGAAGGTGTTGTTCGGGTCGGGCTCGACCGGAGCGGACACGGGTACGGCGATGACGTCCGCCTCGGACGAGGCGGGGGTGGTGTCGGTCATGGGTGGTGCCCTTCGGGACCTCGCGCCGACCACCGGGACTTGCGAGCGGGGCAGCAGCGGAACCCGTGAGGGGCCCGGCGCGCGCCGCTGGGACGTGGGGTCCGCGCACGCGTACAGGTGCTGCGAGTGCGGCACCGTCACGCTCAGCCTACCGTTCGGGGGCGTCAGAAGCGCTCCGCGACGCCGCACCAGCCTCCGAGCAGTCGTCGCGCTGGTCTCCTGACAGGGTCCTAGGCTCCGGCCATGACCGCGACCGAGCCGCCCCCCGCCACGACCGCCCCGGTTCCGCTGGACCCCGCGACGGCCGACCTGCTCGGGGTCCTGGCGTACGGCGAGCTGATCGCCTTCGAGCGCCTGGCCGTGGACGCGCAGCTCGCCCCCAGCGTGGAGGACAAGATCGCGCTCGCCACGATGGCCAACGCGGAGTTCCACCACTTCCGTCAGCTGCACGACCACCTCAAGGCCCGCGGGGTCGATCCCGGCGAGGCCATGGCGCCGTTCATCGAGCCGCTCGACAGCTTCCACGACTCCACCGAGCCCAGCGACTGGTACGAGGGCCTCATCAAGGCCTACGTCGGTGACGGCATGGCCACCGACTTCTACCGCGAGGTCGCGACGTACATCACCGACACCGAGACGCGGGAGCTGATCCTCGAGGTGCTCGCCGACACCGGCCAGGCGTCCTTCGCCGTCGCCCGGGTCAAGGAGGTGATCGCCGCCGAACCCAGCGTCGGTGGTCGCCTGGCGCTGTGGGCACGGCGCCTGGTGGGTGAGGCGCTGATCCAGGCGCAGCAGGTCGCCGTGGAGCGCGACGCACTGCTCGAGCTGCTCGTCGGCAGCGGAGACCTGGCCGGCGTCATGCGGCTGCTCAAGAGCATCACCGACCAGCACGAGGCGCGGATGGCCGCCCTCGGGCTGCAGTCCTGACGCAGCAGGGCTAGACGGCGCCGAAGCCGACCCGGCGCTGCTCGGCGTCGGCGATCTCGACGTACGCCAGCTTGTCGGCGGGGACCAGGATGCGCCGGCCCTTGTCGTCGACCAGCGTGAGGATCCCGAGGTCGGCCTTCAGCGCGTCCGCGACGGCCTTGGCCACCTCGTCCGGGCTCTGGGTGCTCTCGAGAACGAGCTCTCGTGCCGCGAACTGGACACCGATCTTGACCTCCACCGAGGACCTCCTGCGCCGCTGCGAGGGCCCGTGCGGCCGCTCCTGGTCGCAGGCTAACCGAGCGGGACCGTGCGAGCGCCCCTGTCAGCCGACAGCAGAACCGTCAGGGTGGAGCGGCGCGCCCGAGATGCCGCGCCAGGCCAGGCCGACGAGCAGCTCGACGGCGCGTTCCTTGGCGACGCGGTCCTCGCTGGACAGCCACCAGCGGGCGCCGATCTCGGCCATGCCGGTCAGACCCACGGACAGCAGCGAGGCCTCTTCGGCCCGGAACCCCGTGTCGTGGGCGATGGTCGCGGTGATCGCCTCGATGCACTCGGCGGTCATCCGCTCGACGCGCTCACGGACCACGGGGTCGTTGCGCAGGTCGCTCTCGAACACCAGTCGGAACCCCTCGCCGTCACCGGCGACGAAGTCGAAGTAGGCCGCGATGGACGCCGCCACGCGCTGGCGGTTGTCGGTCGTGGACGCGAGCGCCTCGCGCACCCGCCGGGTGAGCGCGTCCGCGTGCTCCTCGATGAGCGCCAGGTAGAGCTCGAGCTTGCCCGGGAAGTGCTGGTACAGCACCGGCTTGCTGACCCCGGCCCGCTCGGCGATGTCGTCCATGGCAGCGGCGTGGTAGCCCTGGGCGACGAACACCTCCTGCGCCGCGCCGAGCAGCTGCTTGCGGCGGGCCGGCCGGGGCAGGCGCTGGCCGCGCGCGGGAACGTCACTGCTGGCGGTCACCCGCCGATGCTAGGGCAACTCGCCGGTAACTCGCGCAGGTTCAGGCGTCCTGACCGGCGAGCTCACGGGAACCGTGGCGGGTGCGTCGCGCATCGATGACCCGGTCGGGCGTGCGGCGGAGGTACTCACCCTCCAGGTCGAGCATCCGCGCCGTGTGGAAGGTGAGCGCGTCCTCGCTGCCGTGCAGGAAGGTGTCGTGTCGGGTCTCGTGCAGGTGCTCGAGCTCGCGCTCGAGGGCCTCGTCGGTGAGCGCAGTGGGCGGAATGCCGGTCACGGTGTCTCCCTCGATCGACGAACGGGACGTGCTCCCACCCTCCACCCGTGAGGCACCCCTGTAAACCGCCCGTTCAGGCCAGGAGGGCGGCGAACAGGTCTCCGTGCTCCTCGACCCGCCGCAGCACGTCGTCGCTGGTGAACACCAGGTCCTCCGGCGCGCTGCAGGCCTCGACCTCGTCCCAGGTCACCGGGGTCGACACGGTCGGCGTCGGCCGGGCGCGCAGGGAGTACACGGTGACGGTGGTCTTCGCCGCGCTGTTCTGCGACCAGTCGACGAGCACCTTGCCGGGTCGCACGTCCTTGGCCATCTTGGAGACGACCAGCCCAGGTTCGGCCGCGGCGAGCTCCTCGGCCACCCGCTTGGCCAGGGCCGACGTGTCGCGCACCGGCGCACGTGCGTACAGCTGCAGGCCCTTGTTGCCGCTGGTCTTGGGGAGCAGCTCGACGTCCGGCAGGCGTTCGCGCAGGAGCAGCGCCACCCGGCAGCACTCGACGACGGTCGCCGGCGATCCGGGGTCGAGGTCGAGGACGAGCAGGTCGGGGGTCTTGCGGCCGACGCGCCACATGTGGGTGTGCAGCTCGAGCGCGGCGAGGTTCGCGGTCCACACGAGCGTGGCGAGGTCGTCGACGACGACGTAGTCGATCGTGTCGCGGTCCTTGGAGGATCCCGGGCTCGGCAGCGTCTCGGTCCGCACCCAGTCCGGGGTCCCGCGCGGCGCGTTCTTCTCGAAGAACACCGGGCCGTCGACGCCGTCCGGGTAACGCTTGCGGGTCAGGGCGCGTCCGGCGAGGTGCGGCAGCAGCACGGGCGCGATCCGGGAGTAGTAGTCGATGACCTGACCCTTGGTGAAGCCGTTCGGGTACAGCGCCTTGTCCAGGTTGGTCAGCTTCACGGTCGTGCCCTCGACGTCGACCAGCACCTCAGTCCCCACGGGTGACCTCCTTCGGGTCCAGATCGTCGCGCAGGCCCTTGTACGACGGGTGCCGCAGCCTGCCTTCCCGCGTCCACGCCGTCGCCTCCACGTCCACCACGAGCACCGGCTCGACCCACGTCGCCAGCCGGGCGTGCTCGCGCGGCACCTCCCCGTCGTACGGCGGGAGCGGGCGCACGAGGGGGGCGAGGCGCTCGGCGAGCAGGCGCAGGGTCGCGCCGGAGAAGCCGGTGCCGACGTGACCGGCGTAGACCAGGCCGTCCGGACCGTGGACGCCGAGCAGCAGGGAGCCGATGGTCCCGGTCCGGCCGCCCGAGCCGGGCTTGAAGCCGCAGACGACCGCGGAGGGGCGCAGCAGGTGCTTGACCTTGACCCAGTCGGGCGAGCGGCGCCCCGGCACGTACGTGCTGGACCGACGCTTGGCCACCAGGCCCTCCAGCCCCTGGGTCCGCGTCGACGCGAGCAGCACGGCCCCGTCGCCGTCGAACGCGGGCGGCACCTCGAGGTCGAGCGCCCCGAGCGCGGACCGGCGGGCGTCGTACGGCTGGTCGAGCAGCGATGAGTCCTGCACGTGCAGGACGTCGAAGGGAAGGAAGGTCACGGGGGTCTCGGTCAGCAGGGCAGGGGAGGGGGACCGGACGTGCATGCGGGACTGCAGGGCCTCGAAGGACGGGAGGCCGTCGACCAGCGCCACGATCTCCCCGTCGAGCAGTACGTCCGGCAGCCCGGCCAGGCTGCCGAGCTCGGGGTAGGCCCGCGTGACGTCGTTGCGGTTGCGGCTGTGCGCGCGGACCTGACCTTCCTCGACGGCGACCAGCAGGCGCACGCCGTCCCACTTCACCTCATACGACCAGTCCTCGGTCACCGGCAGCGGTCCCGCGGTGGCCAGCATGGGGACAAGTCCGGTGGGAAGCACGTCGGCAGTGTCCCCCGGGACTAGCGTGATCATCACCAGCGAGGGGAAGGGACCGGCCATGCGGGCGATCTGGAAGGGCGCGATCAGCTTCGGGCTGGTGACGATCCCGGTGAAGCTCTTCAGCGCCACCGAGGAGAAGGACGTCTCCTTCCACCAGGTGCGCCGGTCCGACGGCAGCCGCATCAAGTACAAGCGCGTCGCCGCGGCCGACGGCGAGGAGGTCGCGTACGGCGACATCGCCAAGGGCTTCGAGCTGCCCTCGGGGGAGACCGTCATCCTCACCGACGACGACTTCAAGGACCTGCCGCTCACCACGAGCAAGGTCATCGACGTGCTGCAGTTCGTCCCCCTGGAGCAGGTCGACCCGATCTACTTCGCCAAGAGCTACTACCTCGAGCCCGACCCGCAGGGCACCAAGCCGTACGTCCTGCTCCGCGACGCCCTCGAGGAGTCCGGCAAGGTCGCGGTGGTCAAGGTGGCCCTGCGCACGCGCGAGGCGCTTGCCACCCTCCGGGTGCGCGAGGGCGTCTTCGTGCTCGAGACGATGCTGTGGCCGGACGAGGTCCGCACCCCGGAGTTCGGCTTCCTCGACGAGGACATCGAGGTCCGCGCCCAAGAGCTCGCCATGGCGGGCAGCCTGATCGAGACCCTCTCGGGCGACTTCGACCCCTCGGCCTACAGCGACAGCTACCGCGAGGCGCTGATGTCGGTCATCGACGCGAAGGTCGAGGGACGTCAGGTGGTCCAGACCGAGAACGAGCAGCCCACCTCCGGAACCGTCGTGGACCTCATGGCGGCGCTGCGGGCGAGCGTCGAGGCGGCCAAGAAGGCGCAGGGAGCAGCCGGCGGCGGGCAGTCGACCGGCGCGAAGGTGTCGACCAAGGCGCCCGCCAAGGCGCCGGCCAAGGCGGCGGGTTCGAGCAAGACCCCGGCGAAGCGGGCACCGGCGAAGAAGGAGTCCAGCCCCAAGAAGGCGGACAAGCCCTCGGCGAGCAAGAAGGCTCCGGCACGCAAGAGCGCCTAGCGCCGCTGGGACCGCTGGGACAACTGGGGCGCACGGGACACGTCGGTCACCCGAGGTGCCCGCGCGGTAGCGCTGTTACGCCAAATGGACCTCGCGACCCGCCCTCCAACCCCTACCGTTCGGCCGTGTCCGCACCCCGCCCAGAGGTCGAAGACCCCCGAGCAGGAGCAGTGCCGAGGGTCGGCGACCGAGGGGAGGGGAGGTGCGGCATGGGCGAGACGGAGAGCCGTGACCTCGTGGCGGCGCTGCGCGCCGTCCCCGGGGTCACCGGCGCGGACGTGACCCCCGATCCCGACGGCGGACTCGGGACCCTGCGTCTGGACCTCGAACCCGGTGCGGACGAGGCAGAGGTGGCCGGAACGGTCGGCCGCCTGCTGCGCGACGAGTTCGGCCTGGGGGTCGACCCCCAACGGGTCCAGATCGTCGAGGACGCCGTGAACAACCCGGCCGACCTCGACCTGTCGGAGGCGGTGCCCAACCAGCGCGCCGCCCGCCCTTCGATCAACCGCATGCACCTGGTCTCCTCCGGCCTGGACGTGACGGCCACCGTGACGCTCACCAGCGGTGAGCACACCGAGGTCGGCGAGGCCCGCGGAGCCGCCTCGCAGACCGGCGTGCACCGGGCCGTCGCCACCGCCACCCTCCGCGCCGTCGAGCAGCTCGTCGAGAACCAGGTGCGGTTCGAGCTCGACCACCTCGAGATCAGCCCCATGGGCAGCGAACGGACCGTCCTGGTCGCCCTGACCTTGCTCACCTCGCGCGGCAGCGAGCGGCTCACCGGCGCCGCTGCCGTACGCGAGGACGTCCGGCAAGCGGTCATCCGGGCCACGCTCGACGCCCTCAACCGGCGCCTGGAGATGATCCTCTCCGGGGCCTGACCCACCTCGCCGTGCGGCGGGGGGACCCGGCTGCCTACTGTGCCGGGGTGACGGTGTGCCTGCAGGGCGGCGGTGAGTTCTCGGTGGGCTGCCGCGTGATGGACCGCGCCGTCCTCGACCTGGTGGACGGCCCGGTGGTGATCGCCGCCCTCGCCGGTGCCCCTGGTCGGGAGTACCGGACGGCGAACGACAACGGGGTGCGTCACTACCGCGCGCTGGGCGCGACGGCGATCGCTGCTCCGGACGTCCGCGAGCAGCCTGCCGAGGCCCTCGAGGTCCTGCGCACCGCCCGCCTGCTGGTGCTGCCAGGGGGCTCCCCGGCACGCCTGCTCGCAGCGGTGCAGGAGGGGCCGGTCGAGCAGTTGGTGCGCGACCTGCTCGCCGCCGGTGGCGTCGTCTCCGGGGCCAGCGCCGGGGCGATGGTGCTCGGTGAGTGGACGGTCCTGCCGGAGCGGCGGGGACCCCTCGGTCCCGACGTCGTGAGGGGCCTCGGCATCGTGCCCAGCCTGCTCGTGGTGCCGCACTGGACCGGACCGTCGGGCCGCGGGGACTGGCTGCGCGCCGTGGACGCTGGAGCGCAGGACGCGCAGGTGATCGGGCTCGCGGAGGAGGCAGGAGTGCTCGTGGCGGACGACGGCACGCTGACGGCGGTGGGCGAACGACCCACCCACCTGGTGGGGCTCGGCGTCGACCTCGCCCCCGGGCAGACGTGGAGGTCGGCCGCATGAGCGCCCCACTGCCGCCGTGGCCCGGCCGCGACGAGGCCGGAGTGTTCGTCCGCCGTACGCCTGAGGCGGGGGGCGAGCCGGCGCTGTTCGTCCACGGCCTCGGGGGCTCGTCGACCAACTGGACCGACCTCATGGGGGTGCTCAGCCCGACGCTCGACGGGGTCGCGCTGGACCTGCCCGGCTTCGGTCGGTCGGCCCCGCTCCCGTCGTACGGGCTGGGGGTGCACGTGCGAGCCGTGGTGCGGCTGCTGGAGCAGCAGGAGCGTGGACCGGTGCACCTGTTCGGCAACAGCCTCGGCGGGGCAGTGGCCACCCGCGTCGCCGCGCAGCGTCCCGACCTCGTCCGGACGCTGACGCTCGTCTCTCCCGCCCTGCCTGACCTGCGCCTGCGGCGCGGCGTCGACCCCCGGTTGCCCCTGCTGCTCGTCCCGGGCGTCTCGGGCGTCGTCGCCCGCCGGTCGCGGGCGCAGTCCGCCCGCCGACGGGCCCAGGCGGTCCTCGACCTCTGCTTCGGTGACCCGTCCCGCATCGCCCCGGAGCGGCTGGCGGAGGCGGCCGAGGAGGTACGGCGTCGCGATGGCCTCCCGCACGCGTCGGCGGCCCTGGTGGGGTCGTTGCGCGGGCTCATCGCTGCGCAGGTCGACCGGGGCCCGCGCAACCTCTGGCGACTGGCCCGCCGGGTCCAGGCTCCGACCCTGCTCGTCTGGGGGGACCTCGACCGCCTGGTCGACGTCCGCGTGGCGCCGCGGGCGCAGGCGTCGCTGCGCGGGAGCCGTCTGCTGGTCCTGCCGGGGGTCGGCCACGTGGCGCAGATGGAGCGGCCCGACCTGGTCGCCGAGGCGTTCTTGTCCCTGCGCGCCGACGCGGCCCTGGGTCCGACGCGTGCGGTCGGGCAGGCCGAGGTCTGACCGTTCGGGGCCGCGGGATGCGATGCTCGCAGGCGTGATCGGCACCTGCCGGGTCACGGTCGGTCAGGCGGGAAGGACAGGTGCGGTGACGGAGAGTCCAGGGACCCCAGGGGCGCCCGGTGACGGCACCACGGGCGGACCGGTCGCAGACCGGATGCAGGCTCTCCTCTCGCGGGCCGTCGAGGAGCAGGTCACCGAACAGCGTGCGGTGTCGACGGTGCTCGCTGATCTCCGCGGTCAGGTCAACGCGTTGGGGGAGGCCGTTCGCCGGTCGGCGACTGACGACACGGTCCAGCGGCTCGGCTCCGTCGTGAGCACGGTCGTCGCGGACCTCCGCACCTCGACCTCCCTGCTCGGGCAGCGGCTCGAGGCGCTGGCCGCCCGCGTCGACGCCGTGGCGGCGACGACCGCCGCCCCGACGGAGCAGGCCGCCGTCCGGCTGACGGCCCTGGCGGCCGACGTGGCCGCCCAGGGCGAGGTGGTCGACCGGATGTCGACGGCGCTGGAGCAGCTCTCCGGCTTCCCCTCGGCCCTGGCCGGCGTGCAGCAGGACGTGTCGAGGGTCCACGACCGCATGGCCCCGATCACCGAGCTGCGCGCTGAGGTCGGCGACCTGTCGTCGCGCACACAACGCGCCCTCGACGGGCTGATGCCGCACCTCGAGGTCCTGCAGACAAAGGTCGACGCGCTCGGCAACGTCCCGGACCCGGAGCGGCTGCGCGACGCCGTGGTCGACGCCCTCGGCAGTCGTCTCGACGGGCTCGTCCAGGCCGCCGAGCGCCCTGTCATCGGACCGGAGGCGCTGCAGAGCGCCCTGGGCGACACCCGCAGCGCCGTCGTCGCCGCTGTCGCGGAGGACCTCGACGACGTGACGGCGGCTCTCGGAGCCGTCGAGAACCGGCTCGGCCAGCTCGGTGAGCGGCTGGCCGCCGTCGGCACGAGCGCCAGCGGGGTGCCGGACCTCGCCCGCGATCTCACACGTCTGTCCGAGCGCGTGGAGGAGCTGCAGGGACTCCGCGGTCCGCTGGAGCAGATCGTGGCCGGTGTGGGACGCCTCGAGGGCGACACGACCGGGCCCCAGGTGCTCGAGGAGCTGGCGGAGGTACGCGCCGACCTCGTGGCCCTGGACCATCGGTTCAGCGACCTGACCCCGCCGCCGATCGAGGAGATCGCGGCGCAGGTCAGCATCCGGGTCGCGGACCGGCTGGTGGAGACCTTGGCGCCGCGCATCGCCGACGTCGTGCTGACCCGGGTGAGCGCGGTGCTCGTCAACCAGCTCGGCGCCGCGCTCTCGCCGACGATGCGGGCGGACACCGAGCTGGTGGTCCGCGCCGTCACCGAGGACAGCGAGCGTCGCGTGCTGGCGCACGTGGACGAGGCCGTGCTCGCCCTCGCCGAAGCGCTCCTGCGCCGGCGCCGCGGTGGCCGCCCCGGCGTGGAGGCAGCGCCGCTGGCGGCTCCCGCTCCGGCGCCCGTTGCCACGAAGGACAGCGACGCCGAGCCGGCAGCAGAACCGGCCGAGTCGGTCGTGGACGTCCTGGACCGGCTCAGCGCCTCTGCCGACCTCGCGGACGCTCAGTCGGGCGTCTCGCTCGACAAGCCCCCCGCCCAGCCCGAGCCCATGGGCGTACCGGTGGCGGAGGCCAGTGACGAGCCGGCAGCGCGGCCGATCAACGACCCCTCAGACGAGGCGGCCGAGCCGCCCGCCGCCACCTCAGCCCAGAAGCCGACCGCGCCGGACGCCCGCCCGGCGGTGACCACGTCGGCAGCCCCCGCGCCCGAGCCCAAGCCGACGCCGAAGCCCGACCCGAAGCCCGAGCCAAAGTCCGCGCCGAAGCCCGAGCCAAAGTCCGAGCCAAAGTCCGAGCCGAAGTCGGGCCCCAAGCCCGCGCCGAAGCCCGAGCCCTCAGCAGAGCCGACGTCGACGCCCGAGGCGAAGCCCGTTCCGGCCGCGGCGCCGGTCGTCAAGGCCCCGGCGCCGAGTGCTCCTCCGATCCAACCGGCCAAGAAGAGCGCGCGCCCGCCGGCGAGGCCGCCACAGCGACCGATCCTCGACCGCACTCCGGACGTCCCTGACGACGACGTCGAGCCCATCCGCGAGCGGTCCCGGCCCCAGGCTCCCGTGCGCCCCACCCCTGCACCCTCGAGCCGACCCGGGACCCTCCCCGCGACGCCGAAGCCGCCGCCCGTGCCCCCCCAGCCCGCCCCGCAGGTGGCGGAGGACGAGGGCAAACGCAAGCCGTGGTGGCGTCCCGGCGGCTGAGCAGGGAACCACGCGAAGGGCCCGCACCGAACGATCGGTGCGGGCCCTTCGCGTGCTCGTGATCAGCGTCAGGTGAGCAGGTCCTTGGCCTTCTCGCCGAGGCCCTTGGCCTGACCGGCCTTCTCGTCCTTGAGGCCCTCGGCCTGCATCTCGCGGTCGTCGGTGGCGTCGCCCACGGTCTGCTTGATCTTGCCCTCAGCCTCTTGCGCCGTGTTCTTCAGCTTGTCGGTGATGCCCATGCTGTGCCTCCTCGCGTCGCCGGTGGTGCGGTCGTGACATCTGTCCCCCGTGCGTGGCAGCCGCAACCGTGGCAGACACCACGCAGCCGGCGCGTTTCTGCCTCCACCGCCCCGCTGTGCTGCAAGATGCGGTCATGTCCTCCCGCGCCCTGAGCCGCGCGACGGCCACCACGCTGGCTGTCACGCTGTCTGTCTCCCTCGGCGCGCTGTGGGAACGTCCTGGACCGGAGGCCTTGCGCGCCCCGACAGCCCCTCGAGCTCAGGGCGTCGTCGCGGCGACGGGTGGGCCGCTCGAGCTGGGTTACCGGACGGTAGCCGTCCGGTCCCCGCGGATGCTCGCTGTGCCAACCCGTGCCGTGGCGACGTACGCGGCGACGGGGGACCTGGTCACGGTCGCGGGCAGGTCCCTGACGGCCGGCAGCGGACCGTTGCGTCGCTACCGGGTGCAGGTCGAGCGTGGTCTGGTCGTCGACGCGGCCGACGTCGCCCGCCAGGTGCAGGCGACGCTGGGCGACGCGCGGGGTTGGGGTCACGGCGGCCGCCTGGCGTTCCAGCGGGTGGACGCCGGTCCGGTGGCCTTCACCGTGGTCCTGGCCGGTCCGGCGACCACCAACCGGCTGTGCGCTCCGCTGCGGACAGCGGGCATCTTCAGCTGCTACCAACGCGGCAAGGCGGTGCTCAACGCGCGGCGCTGGTTCGAGGGGGCGACGACCTACTCCGGGAGACTGGCGGAGTATCGCCAGTACCTCGTGAGCCACGAGGTGGGCCACGCGCTCGGGCACGGGCACGCCTACGGCTGCGACAGCCAGGGCCGGGCCAGGACGATGATCCAGCAGACCAAGTCGCTGCGCGGCTGCTCGCGCAACGCCTGGCCGTTCCCCTAGCTGCGGAAGACCTGCCCGTCGGCCAGCTCGCGCAGCAGGTCGAGGTGGCCGTTGTGGCGGGCGTTCTCCTCGACGAGGTGCTGCAGCACCCAGCGCAGCGTCGGTGTCCGCCCCCGCCGAAGCGGCAGGGCGCTCAGCGCGTCGAGGTCCACCCCGTCGATCAACCGCTCGGTCACGGCGGCCTGAGCGGCGTACCCCTCCCTGAGCTGGTCGGCTGACAGGAGCGCGCCGTCGCTGAACTCCTTGTCCGGCTCGTCCGCGGTCCAGGGGCCGAGGTCCGGACCGTCGACGAAGCGGGTCTCGATCCACGAGTGCTCGACCCAGCGCAGGTGGTTGAGGACACCGCCGATGGTCATGAGCGGGGACGTGGGCAGCGGAGCGGCGCCGAGGTGCACCGGGTCGAGGTCGTCGAGGTGCTGCAGCGCGCAGTCGCGCGTGTAGGCCAGCATCGTCAGGAGCGTCGCGCGCTCGTCCCAGGTCGGCGGCAGGTCCTCAGGGCGCATGGAGCAGAGGCTGCCACCCCGGCCGGGGGAATGCCCACAGTCCCTGGCAGGCTTTCACCCAAGAGCCTGATGTCGCTGCACCGAGGAGCATTCCGTGACCCTTCCCCCGCTGGTCGAGCCAGCCGCTGAGCTGACGCGCGAAGAGGTCATGCGGTACAGCCGCCACCTCATCATCCCGGACGTCACGACCACCGGGCAGAAGCGGCTCAAGAACGCCAAGGTCCTCGCGGTCGGAGCCGGCGGGCTGGGCAGCCCGACGCTGATGTACCTCGCGGCGGCCGGTGTCGGCACGCTCGGCATCGTCGACTTCGACACCGTCGACGAGAGCAACCTGCAGCGCCAGATCATCCACGGCCAGAGCGACATCGGGCGCAGCAAGGCGCAGAGCGCCCGCGACTCGGTGCTGGAGATCAACCCGCTCGTGACGGTGAACCTGCACGAGGAACGACTGGACTCCAGCAACGTCATGGAGCTGTTCGCCCAGTACGACCTGATCGTGGACGGCACGGACAACTTCGCGACGCGGTACATGGTGAACGACGCCGCGTTCTTCCTCGGCAAGCCCTACGTCTGGGGGTCGATCTACCGCTTCGACGGCCAGGCCTCGGTGTTCTGGCCCACCCTGCCGGCCGACGCCGTGGACGGGGGAGCGCCGTGCTACCGCTGCCTCTACCCGGAGCCGCCGCCGCCCGGCATGGTGCCGTCCTGCGCCGAGGGCGGCGTTCTGGGGGTGCTGTGCGCGAGCATCGGCAGCATCCAGACCAACGAGGCCATCAAGCTGCTCATGGGCATCGGCGAGCCGCTCGTCGGCAAGCTGATGGTCTACGACGCCCTCGAGATGGAGTACCGCAAGATCAAGGTCCGCAAGGACCCGGAGTGCCCGCTCTGCGGCAAGGAGCCGACCATCACGGGCCTCATCGACTACGAGGCGTTCTGCGGCACGGTGTCGGAGGCGGCGCAGGAGGCGGCGACCGGCAGCACCATCCTGGCGACCGAGCTCAAGGCGAAGATGGACGCGGGGGAGGACTTCCTGCTCGTCGACGTCCGCGAGCCGGCGGAGTTCGACATCATCCGCATCCCCGGCTCCGTCCTGATCCCGAAGGGTGAGATCCTCAACGGCTCAGCGCTCGCACAGCTGCCGCAGGACAAGCAGATCGTCCTGCACTGCAAGAGCGGGGTGCGCTCGGCCGAGGCGCTCGCCGCGCTCAAGGACGCAGGGTTCCTCAACAGCGTGCACGTCCAGGGCGGCGTCCTCGCCTGGCAGGCCCAGGTGGACCCGAGCCTCCCGACGTACTGACTGCCCCCTCCGGCACCGACAGTCCTGGCTCACCTGTGAGCCAGGACTGTCTGCGTCGTGCGAGGTTTTGGCCCGCGCCGCGTCGTGAAGGGTGACAAGGGGGACATTCGCGACCTGAGGAGCTCCATGACCACCACCCGCACCCGAACCCGCACCCGAACCCGCACCCGCACCACCGCTCTGCTCGCCCCGCTGGCTGCTGCTGCCCTCGCGGTCTGCGGTGCGGCCGCCCCGGCCAGCGCTGCCCCGACCTGGGCGCCGGCCGCCTCGGCGAAGGTGCACCCCGGAGTGATGACCTACACCGACGGCGCGCAGTGCACGGCCAACTTCGTGTTCACCGACGGCGCCCGGACGTTCCTCGGACAGGCGGCCCACTGCTCCGGCACCGGCGCAGCCACGTCGACCGACGGCTGCTCCTCGCAGAGCCTGCAGCTCGGGACGAAGGTCGAGGTGGCGGGCTTCGAGGGGACGATGGTCTACAACTCCTGGATCGCGATGCAGGACGCGCGCGAGAAGGACGTGAACACCTGCGCGTACAACGACTTCGCCCTCATCGAGCTGCCTGCCGCGGCGGTCGCCACGACCAACCCGAGCGTGCCCGTGTACGGCGGTCCGGTCGCTCTCGGTGCGGGAACGACCACGGGCAGCAACGTCTACTCCTACGGGAACTCCAGCCTGCGACTCGGCCTGTCGCCGCTCAGCCCCAAGCGGGGGGTCTCGCTCGGTGACTCCGGCGGTGGGTGGACCACCAGCGTCTACACCGTCACCCCCGGCATCCCGGGCGACAGCGGGTCTGGCTTCCTGGACAGCACGGGTCGGGCGTTCGGCACGCTGTCCACGGTGGCCATCGCCCCGCTTGCCGGCAGCAACGGCGTCGGCAACCTCGCCAAGGAGCTCGCGTACGCGCAGAGCCACGGTATGCCCGGACTGTCCCTCGTCCAGGGCACAGAGGCGTTCCGATCGGGAGCCCTCGCCTAGCGCTTTGCCTGCTGGTGCTGTTGGGTGTGGGTCAGGTCACACCCCCGTTTCCCAGCGGCCGCAACCCATGAGGAGAACGCCTTGAAGATCAACAAGAAGTGGTCGGTGGCGTGCACCGTCCTGGCCATGACGGCGCTGTCCGCGTGCGGTGAGAAGGGCGGCACCACCGCCCAGCCGACGCCCGGGGCCTCCGCAAGCAGCGAGACCTTCACGATCGGCGTCTTCGGCCCCGAGCAGATCCCGCAGGGCGAGGACGTGCGCGATGGTGCGCTGCTGGCCGCCAAGGAGCTCAACGCCAAGGGCGACGGGCCGAAGGTCGAGATCGTCTTCTGCGACTCGGAGGCCAAGCCGGAGAAGGCCATCGCGTGCATCACCCGGTTCGCCCAGCAGGACAAGGTCCAGGCGATCTCGGGGGGCTTCTCCTCGGCGGAGACCCTGGCCGCTCTGGAGACGATCAAGCGCGCGAAGATCCCCTACGTGTCGGCCGGCGCCGCGTCGCCCGACGTCACCAAGGGCGTCGACTCCACCGGGCCGGGGAAGTACATCTTCCGCATCGGTCCGGTGAGCTCGCTCAGCCTGGCAGCGGACATGTGCCTGACCTACGTGACGAAGCTGTCCGCGGAGGGCTTCACGAAGTTCGGCATCCTGCACGAGGACGCGGCCTTCGCGCTGCCGCTGGTCTCCTTCCTCGAGAAGTGCCTCGCCAGCCCGAGCGCCGCCACCGGCGGCAAGATCCCGATCAAGACCGGCGTCACGGTCGTCGGCACCGAGAAGCACACGCCCAGCGCCACGGACTTCTCGGCGCCGTTCAGCGCGCTGAAGGCCAAGGGTGCTCAGTTCGTCATCGAGGTGAACTCCACCCAGGTGGGGCTCCAGCTGGGCAAGCAGTGGGCGACGTTGAAGCCCGGGTTCGCGCTCGGTGGTATCAACGTCTCAGGTCAGTCCTCGGCCTACTTCGATGTGACCAAGGCGGTCGGTGAGCTCAACGGCCCCGCGGGCATCGTCCGGGCCCCGGTGTCGCCCAAGACCATCCCGTTCTTCGACGCGTTCATGGCGGAGTACCAGCGCGACCCGCTGTACAACGGTGCCTCGACGTACGACGGCATCTACGCCCTGCACGAGGCGGCCGTGGCTGCCGGCTCGACCGGCGCCGACGCTCTCGTGACCGCGCTGGAGAAGACCGACCGGATCGGCGCTCAGGGCGTGGAGAAGTTCGACGCCACCCACGACGTCGTCTACAGCCCGACCGATCCCACGCAGGGGCTGTCGCTGCTGTACTTCCAGTACCAGGCGGACGGCAGCAAGAAGATCGTCTACCCGGCCAGCCTCGCCGAAGGCAACACCTACCAGATGCCGCCGGGCGTCAGCGTCAAGTAGCCCGACCATGGATGTCCTGGTCCAGGGGGCGCTGACCAGCGCGGTGATCGCGCTGGTCGCGCTCGGCTTCTCGCTCGTGTACGGCGTGGGCGGCATCGTCAACCTCGCCCACGGTTCGTTCTTCATGATCGGCGCCTACGCGGCGTACTCGGTCACGGAGGCCGGAGCACCCCTGGCCGTCGCGGCGCCCGCCGGCGTCGCGGCGGCCATGCTGGCCGGCGTCCTGCTCGAGCGGCTGGTCATCAGACCCATCCGTCACCAGGAGGTGGCGGTGCTCATCGCCACGCTGGCGGTGGCGATCCTGGTCGAAGCGGGCGTGCGCTACTTCTACGGCGGCCTCGAGCGTCAACTCCCGGGCTTCGTCCGGGGAGCCGTCGACGTGCTGGGGGTCACGATCCAGCAGTCGCGCCTGCTGGCGGGCCTCGTCGCTCTGGTCACCGTCGTGCTGATCCTGCTCGTCCTCACCCGCACCCCGGCCGGCCGGATGGTGCGGGCGGTCGCCGAAGACGCCGAAGCGGCCCGGCTCGTCGCGGTACGGCCCGAGCGCGTGACGCTGTGGGTGCTCGCGATCGGCGCCGGCCTGGCCGGTCTGGCCGGTGTGCTCACGGCGCCGTACGGCGTCCTGACGCCCACGATGTGGCTGCTGCCGCTGACGCAGGCGTTCGCGATCGTCATCCTCGGGGGGCTCGGCAGCATCCAGGGCACGGTGCTGGCCTCTCTGGTGGTCGGCTTCCTGGACCGGTTCATCGCCTTCAACTTCCAGAACGGCGACATCAAGGTCGGGCTGGTCACGATCGTGGTCATCCTCGCGACGCTGGTGCTGCGACCTCAGGGCCTACTGGGCAAGGTGGCTCGATGAGCGGACTGGCGCAACGGCTGCTGAGAGTCAACGTCCTGCTCCTGGTGGCCGCGCCGTTCCTGCTGCTGTTCTTCCCGCGGTTCGTGGACAACACGACGCTGCTTCAGGTCGTCGCCACCGCCAACGTCTTCGTCATGTTCGCCGCGTCCTGGGACATCCTGTCCGGCTACACGGGCCAGGTGAACTTCGGCCACGCGGCTTTCATCGGGGTCGGTGCCTACACCGTCGCCCTGATGAGCAAGTACCACCCGGACGTGTCCAACGAGGTGGCGCTGCTGCTCGGCACGTCCACGGCGGCGCTGCTGGGCATCGCGATCGGCGTTCCCTGCCTGCGGCTCAAGGGGCCCTACCTCGCCCTGGCCACGCTGTCGGTCGCGTCGGCCCTGGTGCAGCTCACGTTCATCTTCAAGCGGCAGTCCGGGGGTGAGGACGGCATCGCGGGGATCAACCCGGTCACCGAGGGGGACGTCACCGGGCCCGTCGGGCGCGAGCTCGCGAAGTTCGTGCTGGGCCCGCTCACCTTCGGGGGCGAGAGCGGCTTCAACCAGTACATCTACGTCAGCTACTTCGTCTCGCTGGTGCTGATGGTGGTCATGGTCGGCGGGCTCATGGTGCTCGGCTACGGCAAGCGAGGACTGGTGCTGCGCTCCCTCCAGCAGGACGAGACCGCCGCCGAGGCCGCCGGCGTTCCCCTCACCCGGTACAAGCTCGGCGCCTTCGTGCTGAGCTCGGCGTGCGCCGGCCTCGCGGGGGGTCTGTACGCGCAGATCCGCGGGACCGTGGCGCTCGACCTGCTGGCCATCGACCTCAGCCTGCTGGTCATCATCATCGCTGCGTTCGGTGGGGCCGGGACCATCATCGGCCCGGCCGTGGGGGCGTACGTCGTCGTCCTGCTGCAGGGCTACTACCTGGACAAGGTGCCGCTCTACCGCGAGCACCCGGAGCTCAAGCTCGGGTCGTTCGCCCTGCTGCTCATCGTGGTGCTCATCGTGCAGCCGCGCGGCCTGGTGCCACCCCTGCTCAAGAGGTTGTCCGGGGTCCAGCTGACCCGGCCCCGCCCGGCCGTGACGACGGGGGAGCAGTCGTGACCGCGCTGCTCGAGGCCCGCGCCGTGACCCGTCAGTTCGGTGGGCTCACCGCTGTCGACCAGGTCAGCTTCTCCCTCGAGCAGGGGGACGCCGTCGGACTCATCGGGGCGAACGGTGCGGGCAAGACCACGCTGTTCAACTGCCTCACCGGCTTCGACCGGCCGACCAGTGGCGACGTGCTGCTCCGCGGGCGCAGCCTGCTGCGCATGCCGCGGCACAAGGTGGTGCGCTCCGGGGTGGCGCGCACGTTCCAGATCGTGCGGCCGTTCCCGGACCTGCCGGTCATCGCGAACGTGCTGGTCCCGCTGATCGCCCGCGGGGACAAGGGAGACCTGCGTGCCGAAGCCCTGAAGGTCCTCGACCGCGTCGGTCTTGCCGAGCGTGCCGGGGTGCTCAGCTCGCTGCTGTCCGAAGGAGACCTCAAGCGCTTGGAGATGGCGCGGGCGCTGGCCACCCGGCCGGTCCTGCTGCTGCTCGACGAGCCGTTTGCCGGCCTGAGCGTCGGGGAGATCGGCGTGCTCTCCGACACCATCCGCCAGCTGCGGGGGGACGGCACGACCCTCGTCGTCGTCGAGCACAAGATCGGCTCCCTGCTGGCCCTCGTCGACCGGGTCGTGGCCATGGACCAGGGCGCGGTGATCGCCGACGGTGACCCGCAGGAGGTCATGCGCGACCCAGCGGTCGTCACCGCGTACCTCGGAGGAGGAACCCACGATGACCAGCCCTGAGGTGGCGGAGCGGGTGCTCACCGTGCGCGGCTTGGCGGTCGCGTTCGGCAAGGCTCAGGTGCTCGACGGGGTGGACCTGCACGTCGACCGGGCTGAGTGCCTCGCGGTCGTCGGTCCCAACGGTGCCGGCAAGACCACGCTGCTGCGTGCGCTGTCCCGGCTCAACGACGGCGCGTTCGGGACGGCCGAGCTCGAAGGCCGCCCCCTGCCTGCGTCGCCGTACGCCGTGGTCATGGCCGGGCTCGTGCACTGCCCCGAGCGGCGCCGCCTCTTCCCAGGACTCACCGTCCGCGACAACCTCGAGCTGGGAGCCCGTCGGTTGCGCAAGGGCCCCGACACCCGGTCGGAGGACTTCGACCGGGTGTACGCGCTGTTCCCGAAGCTGGCCGAGCGCGCCGACCAGCTCGCCGGCACGCTGTCCGGCGGTGAGCAGCAGCAGTGCGCCATCGGCCGCTCGCTGATGGGCCGGCCGCTGCTCCTGCTGCTCGACGAGCCCACCCTCGGGCTCTCGGTCGGCGTCAAGGAGGCGATCATCGGCAGCATCCAGAGCATCAAGGACGCCGGCACCACCATGCTGCTCGTCGAGCAGGACGTGGGCTTCGCCTTCCGGTGCGCGGACCGCGTCATCGTGCTGGAGCACGGCCAGGTCGCGCGCGAGGGCCCGACCGCGCAGATCAAGGCCGACCCCTACGTCAAGCAGGCCTACCTCGGGGTGGCCTGACCTACGCTCCGTCCCGTGCCTCGTCCCGCGTCCGCCTCCGCTGGGCTCTCGGTCCGCCCGGGCGGACAGAGCGGCCCGACGGCCTACGCGCTGACAGTCCTCGCGGTGGTCGCGCGGATCCCGCGCGGATCGGTCATGACGTACGGCGACGTGGCGGAGTTCCTCGGGACCGGCTCGGCGCGCACCGTCGGCATGGTGCTGGCCAAGCACGGCCGCGAGGTGCCGTGGCAACGCGTCGTGCAGGCGAGCGGCCTGCCGTACAACGGGGGTCTTCCACTCCTTCAGGCAGAGGGCTGTCCGACCGACGATGACCGGATCGTGCTCGAGCAATGCCGGTGGGACGGCCGCACCTAGCCTTGACGGCGTGGGCACCCTGGTCGAACGCGTAGCCCCGCGACGGCTCGGGTCAGGATTTCGGTGGCTGCTCGCGTCGTCCTGGGTGTCCAACCTGGGTGACGGCCTGGCGCTCGCAGCGGGCCCCCTGCTCGTCGCGTCCCAGACCGACGACCCGTTCCTGGTGTCGCTCGCCGTCCTGCTGCAGCAGGTCCCGTGGCTGCTGTTCGGGTTGGGCGCCGGGGTCCTCGCCGACCGGATCGACCGGCGCCGCCTGGTCGTCACCGTGGACCTGCTGCGCGCCGGGGTCCTCATGGCGCTGGCGGCGACCATCGCCACCGACGCGGTGAGCGTGACCGTGGTGCTGCTGGCGTTGTTCCTGCTCGGGACCGCGGAGGTGTTCGCCGACAGCACGTCCGGGACGCTGCTGCCGATGCTGGTGCCCCGGCAGGACCTGGCTCTGGGCAACGCCCGACTGCAGGCGGGGTTCCTCACGGTCAACCAGCTGCTCGGCCCACCTCTTGGTGCGGCGCTGTTCGCCAGCGGAATGCTGCTGCCGTTCGTGGCCCAGGCGGTGCTGGTCTCGGCCGGCGCGCTGCTGGTGTCCCGGCTGGTGCTGCCGCGTCCCGAGCGCGCCCCCTCGCACGTGCGTGAGGACCTGGTCGAGGGGTTCCGCTGGGTGCGGCACCACCCCGCCGTACGCACCCTGGTGCTCACCATCTTCACCTTCAACATCACCTTCGGCGCCGCCTGGTCGGTGCTGGTGCTGTACGCCCGAGACCGGCTCGGGCTCGGGGCGATCGGGTACGGCGTCCTCACCTCCGCGTCGGCCGCGGGGGGGCTGGCGGGCGTCCTGCTCTACGGTCGGCTGACCCGCCGGGTCAGCCTCGGTGACCTGATGCGCGTCGGTCTGGTCGTGGAGACGCTGACCCACCTGGTCCTCGCCGTGACCACCTCGCCAGCAGTGGCCATCGCGGTGTTCGTGGTCTTCGGTGCGCACGCGTTCGTGTGGGGAACCACGTCGGTCGCGGTGCGCCAGCGCGCGGTCCCGACCGCGCTGCAGGGTCGGGTGGCCAGCGTCAATGGCCTCGGTGTGTACGGCGGTCTGGTCCTCGGCGCGCCGCTCGGTGGCCTGGCCGCACGTCACCTCGGGCTGGCCGCGCCGTTCTGGTTCGCCTTCGCCGGGTCGGCGGTGTTCACGGTGCTGATCTGGCGCGAGCTCTCCCACATCTCCCACGACGACCAGCTCCTCGAGGGGTACCCGTCGTAAAGGCGGGTGCCTCGCCGTACTCGGTGGTGTGTCGGACCCGCGTGGTTGAGTAGCCGGCGATGAGCAGCAACCGGCCGTACGTCCTGGTCCGCACGCCGCCGGCGGCCTCGATGGCCCTCGTGCCCGACGATGCCCAGCAACGGGTGCTCGAGCACCCCGGCGGACCGATGCTGGTGCTGGCCGGTCCGGGGACGGGCAAGACGACAACGCTGGTCGAGGCGGTGGCCCGCCGCGTCGAGGGCGGGCTGAGCCCCGACGAGGTGCTGGTGCTGACGTTCAGCCGCAAGGCGGCCGAGGAGCTGCGTGAGCGGATCACGGCGCGGCTCGGGACGCCGACGGCTGGGCCGAGCGCCTGGACCTTCCACGCCTTCTGTTACGCCCTGCTGCGCGAGCACCAGCCGCCGGATCTCTATGCCGAGCCGCTGCGGCTGCTCTCCGGGCCGGAGCAGGACGTCGCGCTCCGGGAGCTGCTGCGCGGATCCCAGGACCTCGGACGGGTGTGGCCCGAACCGCTCCGAACGGCGATGGGCACCCGCGGGCTCACCGAGGAGGTGCGGTCGCTGCTGTCCCGTGCCCGTGAGGTCGGGCTCGACCCGGAGGCCCTCGCCGATCTGGCCCGCCGGCAGGGCAGGGAGGACTGGGTGGCGCTGGCGGCGTTCTTCGCGGAGTACCTCGACGTGCTCGACGCCCAGGGGGCGCTGGACTACGCCGAGCTGGTGCACCGCGCCGTACTCCTCGCCGAGCGGCCGGAGATCGGGGAGCAGCTACGCCGGCGCTATCGCGCGGTCTTCGTCGACGAGTACCAGGACACCGACCCCGCCCAGGAGCGGCTGCTGCAGGCGCTGGCCGGTCAGGGCCGTGACCTGGTGGTGGTCGGCGACCCGGACCAGGCGATCTACGCCTTCCGCGGGGCGGAGGTCAGCGGCATCCTGGAGTTCGCCGAGCGCTTCCCGCAGGTCGACGGCAGGCCCGCGCCGGTGGTGGCGCTGCAGACCTGTCGGCGGTCCGGCGCGGCGCTGCTCGCCGCCAGCCGGGCGGTCGCCAAGGCCGTTCCCCTCAAGCCCTCGCTGCTGGCGCTGCGCGACCTCACCAGTGGTGTCGCAGAGGACGGCCAGGTCGAGGCCCACACCCACCCCTCGCCGGGCGCGGAGGCGGAGGCCATCGCCGACCTGCTCCGCCGCGAGCACCTCGAGCAGGGGACGCCGTGGTCCCGGATGGCCGTGCTGGTCCGCTCCGGTACCCGCTCGGTCCCCTTGCTGCGCCGGGTGCTCGGCACGGCCGGCGTGCCGTTGGAGGTCGCGGGGGACGAGGTGCCGCTCGCCCGCGAGCCCGCCGTCGCGCCCCTGCTCATGGGCCTGCGCGTCGCGGCCGACCCGGCCGAGCTGACCGTCGAGATCGCGCGCCAGCTGCTGCTCTCCCCGCTGGGGGGCGCCGACCCGGGTGCGCTGCGCCGGCTCGGCCGGGAGCTCCGGGCCCTCGACCGCCTGGCCCGTGCCGAGGCGGGGTTGTCGCCCTTGCCGGCTCCCAGCGGCGATCTGCTGCGCGCCGCGGTCGCCGATCCGCGCGACCTGCTCGCGCTGGACGAGCGCGTGGCCCGCCCGGCAGTGCGCCTCGCGGCGCTGCTGGCCGCGGCCCGCCTCGCGCTCGCCGACGGGCCGGAAGCGGCCCTGTGGGCGCTGTGGAACGGCAGCACCTGGCCGGTCCGCCTGGAGCGCACCTCCCTCGCCGGGGGCGCCGCGGGACGGGCCGCCGACCGGGACCTCGACGCCGTGGTGGCGCTGTTCGCTGCCGTCGGTCGCGCCCAGGACCGGCGCCGCGGCAAGGTCACCGCCCTGCTCGACGAGATCGAGGCGCAGCAGATCCCGGGAGACACGCTCGCCGAGACCGGCGTACGGCGGGAGGGGGTGCGCCTGCTCACCGCGCACCGCAGCAAGGGCCTCGAGTGGGACGTCGTCGTCGTGGCCGGTGTGCAGGAAGGCGCCTGGCCCGACCTCCGCCGCCGCTCGACCCTGCTGGAGTCCGAGCGCGCTCGACCGCCACGGCCTGCGCGAGCCCAGTGATCGCGCCTCCCTGCTGGCCGACGAACGACGACTGTTCTACGTCGCGCTCACCCGCGCCCGGCGCCGCGTCGTCGTCACCGCGGTGGACAGCCCCGAGGACGACGGTGACCGGCCCAGCCGGTTCCTCACCGAGCTGGGGGTGGACGTCCAGGCGCACCACGACCGCATCGACCGGCCGCTGTCGCTGACCTCCCTCGTGGCCGCCTTGCGCCGTACGTCGGTGGACCCCGCCGCCACCCCGGCGGCCCGCGAGGCGGCGGCGCAGCGCCTGGGACGCCTGGCAGCAGCCCGCGACGACCTCGACCGGCCGCTCGTCCCGGCGGCCGACCCCGACCGCTGGTGGGGCCTCGCGGAGACGACCCGCTCCGACACGCCGGTCCAGGCCGAGGACCAGCCGGTGTGGCTGAGCGCGTCCGGGCTGCAACGGCTGGAGGAGTGCCCGCTGCGGTGGTTCCTCGAGAAGAAGGCCGGCGCCGAGTCGGCGAGCAGCACCGCCATGGGCTTCGGCAACGTCGTCCATGCCCTCGCACACGAGATCGGTCAGGGCTCACCGGCCGAGCTCGAGGCGTTGATGGGCCGGCTGGACACCGTGTGGCACCAGCTCGCCTTCGACGCGCCCTGGCAGTCGGTCCAGCAGCGCGACGCCGCCCGGGAGTCCCTGCAGCGACTGGTGTCCTGGCACGCGAGCGACCGCAGCCGCGAGCTGATCGGTACGGAGGTCGCCTTCGACGTCGCGGTGCCGTGCGACGCGGCGACCGAGGTCCGGCTGCGGGGCCAGGTCGACCGGCTGGAGCGGGCGCCCGACGGCGGGCTGCACGTCGTCGACCTCAAGACCGGCAAGACCAAGCCCGCCACCAAGGACCTGCCGAGCCACGCTCAGCTCGGGACCTACCAGCTCGTCGTGCGGGAGGGCGGGCTGGGCGACGGGCACCCCGCCGGGGCCGAGCTCGTCCAGCTGCGGCACGACGTGGCCGCCGGCCCGCTCGTGCAGCAGCAGGACGCCCTGTCCGACGGGTGGGTCGATGACCTGATCGCCACCGCCGTGACGCGCATCGTCAGCGAGAGCTTCCCGCCGCACGTGGACGACCAGCGCTGCGGCCGCTGCGCCTTCGCCCGCGCCTGTCCCGGCCAGGCCGAGGGCCGGCAGGTGGTGTCGTGAGGACCGACGACCTGCTGGCCGTGCTGGGGTTCACCCCGACCGGCGAGCAGCTCTCGGCGATCCAGGCTCCGCTCCGGCCCGGCCTCATCGTGGCGGGGGCGGGCTCGGGCAAGACCACCGTGATGGCTGCCCGGGTGGTCTGGCTGGTCGGCACCGGCCAGGTCGCCCCCGAGCGGGTCGTGGGCCTGACGTTCACCAACAAGGCCGCCGCTGAGCTGTCGGGCCGGGTGCGCTCCCTGCTCGCCACGGCCGGGCTCGCGGGTGAGGACGAGCCGCGCATCTCGACCTACCACGCCTTCGCCGGCCGGCTCGTCACCGACCACGGGTTGCGACTGGGACTGGAGCCGCGGTCCCGACTGCTCGCCGACGCGACGCGCTTTCAGCTGTCGGCGCGCGTGCTTCGTCGCCGACGCAGCCCGCTGCCGGACCTCACCGGTCCGTTCACCGATCTGGTCGGCAAGGTCGTGACGCTCGACGGGGAGCTTGCCGAGCACCTGGTGGACCCGTCCTCGCTGGCGGCGTGGGACCTCGCGTGGGAGGAGGAGCTGCGTCAGCAGATCGCCTCGTACGAAGGGGAAAAGGGCGTGAAGGGGCACGTCGACGCGCTCGAGGCGATGGCGCTGACCTCACGACGGCGCAGGCAGCTCACCGAGGTCGTCGAGGAGTACCGCCGGGCCAAGCGCGAGCTCGACGCCCTCGACTTCGGCGAGCAGGTGGCCTTTGCCGCCCGGCTCGCGGAGACGGTGCCCGAGGTGAGCCGGATCGAGCGCGAGGCCTGCGACGTCGTGCTGCTCGACGAGTACCAGGACACGTCCGTCGCCCAGCGCCGCCTGCTCGCCGGGCTGTACGGCGACGGTCACCCCGTCACCGCGGTCGGGGATCCGTGCCAGGCCATCTACGGCTGGCGCGGCGCGTCGGTGTCCAACCTCGACGGCTTCCCGCTCCACTTCCCCTGCCGTGACCAGACCCCGGCCGGTCGGTTCAGCCTCGCGGTCAACCAGCGCTCGGGTGGTCGGCTGCTCACGCTGGCCAACCGCGTCTCGGACTCGCTGCGCCGACGGCACGACGTCGTCGAGCTGCAGGCGCCGCCGGCCAAGCAGGTGCTGGGCCACGTGCGCCTGGCGCTGCACCCGACGTGGTCCGACGAGGTGGCCTGGTGCGCGGACGAGGTCCGCCGGGCGCACGACCAGGGGGGCACGCCCTGGCAGGAGATCGCCGTGCTGGTGCGCGCCCGCAAGGACTTCGCACCGCTGCACGCCGCAATGGTCGAGCGGGACGTGCCCGTCGAGGTCGTCGGTCTCGGCGGGCTGCTGGCCCTCCCCGAGGTGGCCGACGTGCTCGCCGTCCTCGAGGTCGTCGAGGACCCGACCGCCAACGCCGCGCTGGTGCGGCTGCTCACCGGGCCGCGGTGGCGTCTGGGCCCGCGCGACCTGGCCCAGCTCGGACGCCGGGGGCGAGCGCTCCTGCGCACCGGCGTCGGCGCCCCCGAGGCGGAGGTCGAAGCCCTCGAGCGTGCGGTCGAGGGTGCTGATCCCTGCGACGTCGTGTCGTTGTCCGACGCCCTCGAGCAACCGGGCGAGCACGGCTGGTCCCCGGAAGGGCTCCCGCGGGTGAGAGCGCTCGCCGCCGAGCTGAAGGTGCTGCGCCAGCACCGCGACGAGCCGCTGCTCGACCTCGTGCACCGCGTCATCGAGACCACGGGGCTCGACGTCGAGCTGTCGGCCTCGCCCGAGGCGGTGGCGGCCCGACGCCGCGAGGCGCTCGCGTCGTTCCTCGACGTCGCCGCCGACTTCAGCGACCTCGACGGCGAGACGTCGCTGACCTCGTTCCTCGCCTTCCTCGCCGCGGCCGACGAGCACGAGCGGGGCCTGGACTCCGCCGGACCGACGGGCGGCAGAGCGGTCCAGCTGCTCACGGCCCACAAGGCCAAGGGGCTCGAGTGGGACGTCGTCGTCGTGCCCGACCTCACCAAGGGCGTCTTCCCCTCGACGAAGACGCGCGACAGCTGGGCGACCAACGCCCACGTGCTCCCCGGTCCGCTGCGGGGGGATGCCGTCGACCAGCCGGTGCTCGACCCGGCGCTGACCAAGCAGGCGCTGCTCGACTTCAAGGCCGACCGGACGGCCGACGCGGAGCGCGAGGAGCGGCGGCTCGGCTACGTCGCGTTCACCCGCCCGCGTCTGCTCCTGATCGGGAGCGGTCACTGGTGGGGTCCGACGCAGGTGAAGGCCCGAGGACCGTCGGCGTTCCTCGCCGAGCTGCGCGAGCACGCCGAGGCCGGTCACGGCGAGGTGCTCGCCTGGTCCGACCCCCCGACCGAGCAGCGCAACCCGGCGCTGGCGGAGCGGCCGTCCTTCGACTGGCCGGTCCCCTACGCCCCCGAGCCGCTCGCCCGTCGCGTGGCCGCTGCCGACCGCGTGCGCGCGGTCGTCGGTGCCCCCGACCTCGAGCTCCCCGAGGGGCTGACCCCTGGTGAGGAGCAGCGCCTGCGTCGCCTGGACGACGAAGCCGACCTGCTGCTCGCAGAAGCGCTCGCCTCCCGGCGGGCGATCCGGGAGGTCCACCTGCCCGTGACCCTGTCGGCGTCGCAGCTCATGCGGCTGCAGGCGGACCAGGACGCGTTCACGCGGGAGCTGGCCCGACCCCTGCCACGACCCCCGGCTCCGGCCGCCCGCCGCGGCACCCGGTTCCACGCGTGGGTCGAGACGCTCTTCGACGCCCGGCCGCTGCTCGATCCGGACGAGCTCCCGGGGGCGGAGGACGACGACCTCGGCACCGACGCCGACCTCGTCGCGCTGCAGGAGGCGTTCCTCGGCGCGGGCTGGGGCGAGCGCAAGCCGCACGCCGTCGAGGCCGCCTTCGCGCTGCCGCTCGCCGGCCGCGTCGTGCGCGGACGCATCGACGCGGTGTACGACCTGGGCGACGGACGCTGGCAGGTCGTCGACTGGAAGACCGGCAAGGAGAGCGCCGACCCGGTGCAGCTCGCGGTCTACCGCCTCGCGTGGGCCCGCCTGCGCGGCATCGACCCGGGGCAGGTGTCCGGTGCGTTCCTCTACGTACGGACCGGCCGACTGGTGGAGCACCTCGACCTGCTCGGCGAGCAGGAGCTCATCGCGCTGTTGCGCGGCTGAGGCTCACACGAGCGCTCAGTTCCTCAGCGGGCTCAGCGGAACGCGTGGGCGGTGGACTCCTGCGCGAGCAGGAGGCGGCGCTCCTCGACCACGCGGGCCACCATGCAGATGTCCTCCTGCGTGCCGTACGCCGCGAGCAGGTCGCTCTCGCTGTCCCACACCAGCCGCATCCGGACCGTCCAGGGGAGCTGGGCCTTGACGTACCGCTCCGCGCCGTACCCCCCGAGGCCGGTGCGCAGGACCACGGCGGCGTCGTAGGCGAGCAGCGACCACGACCCGGCCTCGTCGCCGAGGGCGGACGTCGGGGCGGGCGCGTCGACCGTGACGTTGCCGTCGGAGACGCTGCAGCCGCGGCCGTCGAGCACCGCGCGCGGAGCGTCGCCCGAGGGGTCCCACGCGAAGCCGAGGAAGTAGGCGCCGATGGTGAGAGCGACGGCGCCGAGCGCCGTCCCGCCGAGCAGTCGCGCCTTCACGACAGCACGACGCGAAGCGCCTGGTCGCGGGCGCGGACCTCGTCGCCGTCGACGAGCTGTCGCCCGCGCCGGACCTCGACCTCGCCGTTCACCTCGACCTCGCCGGCCGCCAGCAGCTCCTTGCCCTCGGAGCCGGTGTCCACGACCTCGGCCAGCTTGAGCAGCTGACCCAGGCGGATGCCGTCCGAGGCCACCACGACCTCGCGGAGAGGAGCCTCGAGCTCGGCGTGCAGGCGGACCGTGTCGCCGTCGGTCTCACCGGTCGGCTCGAGGCCACAGGCCGTCAGGAAGGCAGGGTCGCCGACCCAGGCGCACATCTCGCGGTAGCCCTGGCTCCAGGCCAGGTCGGCCAGCCCCTCGACGAGCGCCGCGCCGAGTCCCGCGCGCTGCGCGTCGGGCCGGACGAAGACCATGGTCAGCTGCAACAGCCCGGGCACCGTGGTGCCGCGCGCCTGCGCCGGCTCCCCGAGAGCCATGCCCGCGACCGGTTCGCCGGCCACGACCAGCAGGCCGCGCGTGAGCGTGTCCTGGACGTCGGCCACGGTCGCGGCCGGCGGCCGCAGTCCGGTACCGGCCAGGGCGGCCCGCCACGCCTCGAGCGCTCCGTCGCGGTCGAGCGGCGACGCGGGGCGCACCGGACCGGCAGTGAGGAGGGTGGACACCCCACCACGGTAGCCGTCAGCGGCCAGTCCTCGCCGTCTCTTCGCGCGGGTGCGCCGGGCTCAACCCCCGTGTCGTGCGAGCAGGAGCCCCAGGACGTCCGCGGCCTGCTCAGGGATCCAGTGGCTCACGCCGGTGAGCACCTCCAAACGGTACGGCCCGGTCACCCACTCGGCGGTGGCCTCGGCGCCGGCTCGGCCGAGCGCGACGTCACCGTCCGACCAGACGTGCAAGGTCGGTACGGCGACCGCCGGGGTGTCCGCGATGTCCTCGCGGCGTTGTGCGGCGTACCAGCGCAACCACGCTGCCAGCGCGCCCGGCTGCGACGCCCGCGCCACGACGTGCTCGACGTCCACGTCGGGCACGCCGCCGAACAGGCCACGCAGGCCGGCGGCTCCGTCGGCGAGCAGCACCTCGTCGTACCCGAGCCGGGCGAAGTCCCGCATGTAGAGCGACCGCTCCCGCTGGTCGGGGTCGGAGGCCAGGGCGGTGAGGAACGCGCGCGGGTGCGGGACCGAGATCGTCGTGAGGGCGCGGACGCGCTCGGGGTGTCGCGCGCCGAGCTGCCAGGCGACCGCGGCGCCCCAGTCGTGGCCGACGACATGGGCCTCCACGACACCCAGGGCATCAAGGATCCCCAGGGCGTCGGCGGCCAGGCGCGGGACCCGGTAGGCCTCCTCGTCCGTCGGCCTGGCGCGGGGGGAGTAGCCGCGCTGATCAGGGACGATCACCCGGCTGCCCGCCAGGTGAGGGAGCACCCCCCGCCAGCAGTGGCCGGTCTGGGGGAAGCCGTGCAGCAGGAGTACCGCCGGGGCGTCCGCTGGGCCCTCCACGTGCACGTCGAAGGTGAGCTCACCGACCGGGATCTGCATGCGTCGACCCTAGGCTGATCGGCATGACTGACCTGCAGGCGGCACTCGCCGCTGTCCTCCCCGCCAGTCGGGCCGACCTCGAGGCGCTGGCAGCGATCCCGTCGATCTCCGCCTCCGCCGACCACACCAGTGAGGTACGGCGAGCGATCGACCACGTGGCGGACCTCGCCCGCGCGGCCGGAGCGCAGCAGGTCGACGTCGTCGACGCCGGGGGCCATCCGGCGGTCATCGCCCACTGGCCGGCACCGGAGGGCCAGCCGACGGTGCTGCTCTACGCGCATGCGGACGTGCAGCCGACCGGCCCCCTGGAGGAGTGGACCAGCCCGCCGTTCACCCCGACCGAGCGTGACGGCCGGCTGTACGGGCGCGGCGCGGCGGACGACAAGGCAGGCGTGGCGATGCACCTCGCGGTGCTTCGGGCGTTCGCCGGCCGCCCGCCGGTCGGCGTGACGCTGTTCATCGAGGGCGAGGAGGAGATCGGCTCGCCGACCCTGCCGGCCCTGCTGGCGGCCCACAAGCAGTCCTTGCAGGCAGACGTCATCGTCATCGCCGACTCCGCCAACGCCGGCGTCGACATCCCTGCCTTCACCACCAGCCTGCGCGGTCTGGTCGACCTGTACGTCGACGTCAAGATGCTCGAGCGACCGGTGCACTCGGGGATGTTCGGAGGCCCCGCCGGGGATGCGCTGACGGCCCTGTGCCGCCTCGTCGCGACACTGCACGACGAGGACGGCACCGTCGCGGTCGCGGGGCTGCACGTCGGTGAGTCCCCCGTCGAGGACCTGCCGGAGCGGCTGTTCCGGGAGCAGGCCGGTCTGGTGCCGGGGGCGCACCTGCTCGGGTGCGGCTCGCTGCCCACCCGCATGTGGCTCGCGCCGGCGCTGTCGATCATCGGCGTCGACGCCCCGTCCACCCAGGACGCCTCCAACGTCCTGCTGCCCCGTGCCCGCGCGAAGCTGAGCCTGCGGATCGCCCCGGGGGACGACGCGCAGCGAGCGATGAAGGCGCTGACCACGCACCTCGAGCAGCACGCCCCGTGGGGGGCCGAGGTCACCGTCCTCGAGGGCGCCCTCGGTGACCCGTTCGCGCTGGAGACCTCCGGTGCGGTCTACGACCTGGCCCGCTCGGTCTTCAGCCAGGCCTACGGCAACGACGCGGTCGAGACCGGCATCGGCGGGTCGATCCCGTTCATCGCGGAGTTCGCCCGGACCTTCCCGGGCGCGACCGTGCTGGTGACCGGCGTCGGTGACCCCGAGTCCCGCTGGCACGGCATCGACGAGAGCCTGCACCTGGGAATGTGGGAGAAGGCCTGCCTGGCCGAGGCGCTCCTGATCGCCGGTCTGGTCCGCTAGTCGGGGGAGGAGGCCCTGGGCGACACTGGGGACATGCCCGCCACCCACGACGTCACCAACCAGCCCGCACCGCTCGTCGGCCACGACGTGGCCCAGGACGCCGCCCTGCTCGCCGGCCTGGAGCGTGAGGGCGCAGCGTGGTACGCCGACGACCTGCACCGCCTGGGACGGCGGGCCGGGACGGCAGAGGCGCAGCGCTGGGCCGTCGAAGCGAACGAGAACGAGCCGGTCCTGCGCACCCACGACCGCTTCGGCCACCGCATCGACGAGGTGGAGTTCCACCCCGCGTGGCACTCCCTGCTCGACGTGGCGGTCTCCGAAGGACTCGCGGCGCCGTGGAGCGGTCGACCCGGGGCCCACGTCGCTCGGGCCGCGGGCTTCTACACGTGGTCGCAGGTCGAGGGCGGCCACGGCTGCCCCATCTCCATGACGGCGGCGGTCGTTCCGGCGCTGCGCAAGCAGCCCGACCTCGCCGCGGTCTACGAGCCGCTGCTGCAGGCGCGCACCTACGATCCCGGGCTGCGGGCGCCCCAGGGCAAGGCCGGACTGCTGGCGGGCATGGGCATGACCGAGAAGCAGGGCGGGTCGGACGTCCGGACCAACGCGACGACCGCCGTGCCCGACGGCGACACCTGGCGGCTCACCGGGCACAAGTGGTTCACCAGCGCGCCGATGTGCGACCTGTTCCTCGTCCTCGCGCAGGCGCCGGGCGGGCTGTCGTGCTTCCTCGTACCGAGGGTGCTCCCCGACGGGACCCGTAACACCTTCCGCATCCAGCGGCTGAAGGACAAGCTCGGGAACCGCTCGAACGCCTCGTCCGAGCCCGAGTTCGACAACACGGTCGCGTGGCTCGTCGGCGAGGAGAGCCGCGGGGTCCGCACCATCATCGAGATGGTGTCGATGACCCGGCTGGACTGCGTCATCGGCTCCGCCGCCCTCATGCGCTCGGCACTGACCCAGGCGATCCACCACACGCAGCACCGCAGCGCGTTCGGCGACCTGCTCGTCGACAAGCCGGCGATGCAGAACGTGCTGGCCGACCTCGCGCTCGAGTCCGAGGCAGCCACCACCCTGATGATGCGGCTGGCTGGTGCCGCGGATCGGGCAGCCGCGGGCGACGCCCAGGAGCAGGCGTTCAAGCGCCTCGCGGTCGCCGTCGGGAAGTACTGGGTCACCAAGCGCACGCCCGTCTTCGCCGGAGAGGCGCTCGAGTGCCTGGGCGGCAACGGCTACGTCGAGGAGTCGGGCATGCCGCGGCTCTACCGGGAGGCGCCGCTGAACTCCATCTGGGAGGGCTCCGGCAACGTCAGCGCGCTCGACGTGCTGCGGGCGATGGCGCGCGAACCGGAGTCCGTCGAGGCGCTGTTCGCGGAGGTCGCGTTGGCCGACGACGCGCGGATCACCGCGGCCACCGCCGATCTGCACAAGGACCTCGGCGAGGCCGACGAGGTGAGCGCCCGCCGCCTCGTGGAGCGCCTCGCCCTGGTGCTCCAGGGATCTCTGCTGGTGCGCCACGCACCCGCCGAGGTGGCGGACGCCTTCTGCACCAGTCGGCTCGCCGGTGACTGGGGGCACGCCTTCGGGACGCTCCCGCGCGGACTGGACCTCCGGGCGATCGTGGACCGGGCAGCCTCCCGCCGGTGACCGAGCAGGGGTCGAAGCAGAGCTGAGCGGTCGCCGCTACGTCAGGGCGGCCAAGGCGGAGAGGGTGGTCTCGAGCACGCCGTCGCCGACGCAGCGGTCGATGGCGTAGCTGTCCTCGTAGTTGACGAAGACGTACCCGCCGGCCGCGAAGCCCAGCCCCTGCTGCCCCACCGGGTTGAGCTCGAACGACTGCGGCATGTAGCCCAGGGAGTCGTTGGCCTGCGCGAGCGGGAACACCACCGCGCCGGCGCTCTTCTCCTTGATGGTGTTGGTGAGGTTGGAGAACACCTCGCCCGGAGCCGTCGTCAGCACGATGTCTGCGCCCAGGCGAGCGACCGTCACGGGGAGCTCGACCGACTGCGGCGAGGCGGAGACGCAGGGGGCGTTGGGGTTCTCCCCGACGCTGACGGCGGCGGGCAGCAGGTCGAACTTCCGGTCGAAGAAGCCCGGTGTGCCGAGCGCGTCGAGCGGCACGTTGGTGATCGGGGAGCGGAACGTCGTCTGGGCCAGGCGGAGGTCGGTCGACCGCACGGCGCGACCTGTGGCGGGGACGAGGTCGGCGAGCTTGACGCCGATCCCCGTGCCGCCCGAGGCCGACATGTTCCCCAGGCCGGTCATGAAGTGGAGGCCGACCCCGCCGAACCGCTGCTCCAGCCGCTTCTCGAACGGACCGACCCAGTCCGGGCTGGCGACACCGTCGTTGGTGCCCCGCGTCGTCGGGTGGGCGGCGTACGCCCCCATCGTGGCGATCGTGCGGCGTCCCTTGACGGCGACGGCCCGCAACCAGGACAGCTGCTGCTCCTCCGCGGCCCGGTAGGTGTCGCGACGCTCGCTGTTGAACGCCCGGGCCTCGATCTCGCCGGTCTGCAACGTCGCGGCCTGCATGGACAGGACGGCCTGCTTCGCGGTGGCCTTGATGGTGTCGGCGACCTGCGCCA
This sequence comes from uncultured Actinomycetota bacterium, assembly GCA_963760125.1. Classification (GTDB taxonomy): domain Bacteria; phylum Actinomycetota; class Actinomycetes; order Mycobacteriales; family SCTD01; genus RYN-111. The sequence goes on from CAVXBV010000009.1 coordinate 57,915, forward strand.
TGTACCAGTCCGGGACGAAGCCCCAGCCGCCCAGGAAGTCGGGGCCGGAGTGGGAGTGGCTGGCGTGCAGGACGAACGACGCCGGGGTCATGCCCCGCGCCTTCAGGGCCGGATCCGCGGCGAGCGTCTGCGACAGCTGCTTGACGCCGCAGTCGGTGCACTTGCTCTTGTAGTCCCACAGGTACCCCTCGGCGTCGATCACCGTGAGCACGATCAGGTCCTTGCCGTCGCTGATCGCGAGCGAACGGACCCACAGGCCGTCGACGGTGTCGAAGGCCTTGACCGGGTTCATCGGTCCGAGGCCGAAGCCGCCCATGTAGATGCAGTCAGGGTTCTCCGGCCAGGGGGTGCCGTTGCTGGCGATGCCGTCGAGCGGCTCGGTGGTGTGACCGCCGGTCAGGCGGTCGACCTCGTGCTGGTCCAGCGTCGTGCACTCGGCAGGGTCGGTCTCCCAGCGGGCGCCGGGGAACCGCTTCTGCTGGGCTTGGGGGCGGGGAGCGATGGACTGCTTCGCCGCTCCGACCAGGGCCTGACCAGCCGCGAGCCGGGCAGGGTTGACCGCGAGCGCGATCGCGCCCGGGACCGAGCCGTCGGCGGCGCTCGTCAGAGGGCTGAGGGCTGCCGGTGGCGCCGTCGGCAGCGGGGGAGCGGGCGTGAGCCCCACCCCGGCCCAGGCAGCGGACAGGGCGAGGGCGCCGGTCGTGAGGCCGAGGACAGCGGTGCGTAGGACAAGGCGGGGGGAGGGCACAGCGAGGCTCCAGAGACGGCGAGGCGTTGCCGGAGGGTTCGCCGCACGCCGCAACGATCCTGCCTGCGCGCTGGTGTTTTCCGGTCACGGCGAGGAGGAGGTTCGCCTCCGGCCGTCGAAGACAGAGCCATCCCCCCGACCCCCCCGCACTCACGAGGAGCTCTTCTGTGTCCCGCCGCCTGACCGGCCTGTTGGCCGCCACTGCCCTGCTCGCCTCCGGTACCGCCGCCCTGGCTCAGGCGCCCACGCGCCCGGCGAAGGTGGAGGCGTCGTTGCTGCAGCCCGGCACCTTCCACGCGTTCGTGCAGTACGACCGACCGGTCACCGCGGCGGACACGAAGGCGTTGCGCGGCGCCGGTATCGACCAGCTGCACGCCTTCCGCTTCGTCAACGCGGTCTCGGTGGTCGCGCCGTCGGCGGTGCTGCAGCACGCGGCCAGGCTGTCTGGCGTCACGGGCGTCATCCGCGACAACGGCCTGCACCTCGACCTGGACAAGAGCAAGGCAGCGCTCAAGGTGCCGCAGGCCCGTGCGCCGAAGGCCAAGAAGGGACTGGGGCTCACCGGCAAGGGCGTCACGGTTGCCGTGATCGACTCGGGCCTGGACAGCAGCCACCCGGACTTCGCCGGTCGGGTGAAGAAGACGGTGAACTTCGAGGGCGCGTGGGCGTTCGACGCCTACCAGGACGGCTCGATCAGCGATGACGTCGCTGAGGCCACGGGGCGGTACGCCGCGGTGGACGAGATCGGGCACGGCACGCACGTGGCCTCCACCGTCGGGGGCAGCGGCGCGGGCTCGGCGCTCGGCAGCGGCGCGGACTACTCGGGCGTCGCCCCCGAGGTCAGCTTCGTGGGTCTGAAGGTCGCGTCGGCCGCGCAGGGCGTCGTCTACGACTTCGGGTGGGAGGCCAACGCGATGGCTGCCATCGAGTACCTCATGGAGAACAACAAGGAGCTGGGCGTCTCCATCGTGCAGAACAGCTGGGGCATCTTCGAGGTCGACAACCCCGACAGCGAGCCGATCATCCAGATGGTGCGCGCGGCCGTGAACGCCGGCTTCATCTTCGTCTTCAGCGCCGGCAACAACGGTTCCGGTCCGAACACCGTCGGGTGGCCGGGCGCGATGGGCAACGTCATCACCGTCGGTTCGACCCTCAAGACCGCGCCGTACGGCATGAGCTCGTTCTCCAGCCGCGGTCAGCAGGTCGACATCACCGCGCCGGGCAGCAACATCATCGCCGCGCGGTCCAAGGGCGCCGTGATCGACCTCGGCAACAGCGCGACGCCGAAGGAGGACCTCCCGTCCTACATGGCGATCTCGGGGACCTCGATGTCGTCCCCGCACGTGGCGGGGGTCGTGGCGCTCCTGAAGCAGGCCTACCCGAAGCTGACCGGTGAGGTGGCCGAGGAGATCCTCGAGCGCACGGCTGCCGACCTCGGCACCAAGGGCAAGGACGACAACTACGGCTGGGGCTTCGTGGACGCGTTCCGCGCCGGCCAGGTCGCCACGTGCCTCAACTCCACGACGCTGAACAAGCGGGAGAAGTGCTTCGCGGCCGTCCGGGCCCTGCCGGCCAAGGCGTGGAAGAGCGACTGGCGGACCAAGGGCAACGAGACGCCCACGGCCAACGAGTCGCTGCCGCTTCCCGTCTAGACATACCGTGGGCGGATGCCTCGCCTCCGTTCGCTCGCCGGTGTCGGCGCCCCGCTCAGCTTCATCGGCGCGTGGGTCGTGGCGGGGGCACGCACCCCGGGGTACTCCGCGCTGCGTGACCACGTCAGCGACCTCGCCGCCATCGGGGCGCCGACCCGGCCGCTCATGACCGCCGGCCTGTTGGGCTTCGGGTTGCTCGCCCCGCTGTGGGCGACCACGCTCGAGGACCCGCGGGTGCGCGTGGCCGTCACCGCGGGTGGCGTGGGGACCCTTGCGGTGGCCGCGGCTCCGCTCGGCGCCTCCTTCGGTGACGGCGCGCACGTCGCGGCCGCGGCCGTGTCGTACGTCGGGATGGCGCTCGCCCCGGCGCTGGGAGCGCGCACCCTCGGGGCGCCGAGGACCTCCTACGCGCTGACCGCGCTCGCCGGGGCGCTGCTGGTCGGATCGACGCTGGGCCGGTACGACGGGGGACTGCAACGTGCCGGCCTCGGCGTCACCGACGGGTGGATGGCCGTGCAGGCCCTCCGTCAGCTCCGCCGCTGAGCGAGGGTCAGCGCGCGCACACGCGAAAGCCCAGGTGGCAGGTCGGAGCATCGGCGCCCATCGCCATGCGGGCCGCCGGGCGGTAGCGGGCGCAGTACTCCGGCGCGCAGAGGTAGGACCCGCCCTTGGCGACCCAGCTCTCCCCGGTGGACGTCGGCGCGCAGCAGCGCGGCTGGTGATCGTGGGTCCACGGCGTCGACGTCCACTCCCAGACGTTGCCGAGGAAGTCCCGCGGCGCGACGGGCGCCGTGGTCCCGAGACCCTGTTGCTCCCAGGGGAACGCGCCCTGCCAGACGTTGCCCACCGTGGCACCGGCAGCGGCCCGCTCCCACTCTGGCTCGGTCGGCAGGCGCACGCCGGCCCAGTCGCAGTAGGCGAGCGCATCGGCGTGGCCGACCTGCACCACCGGGTGGTCGGCCGGTGCGGCGGATCCCGGGCCGGTCGGTTCGCGCCACCACGCACCCTCGACGAACGCCCACCACTGCAGCGGGTCAGCGAGATCCACCGGCCCCGAGGTCGGCACGAACACCGCTGAGCCGGCCGGCACGTCGAAGCCCGCAGGGGGCCGTTCCGCGACGGTCACCCATCCGGTGGCCTCGACGAACGCCCCGAACTCCGCCACGGTCACGGGGGACGTCGCGATCGAGAACGCCCGCAGGGTCTCGAGGTGCGCCGGCCGCTCCTCCGGGTAGTCGTGGTCCGACCCCATGGTGAAGGCGCCGGCGTCGACCCGGATCACTCGAACTTCCGGCCCATCTCGCGCAGGGTGTCGAGCAGGTTCTGCGGCGCGTCGGGGGCCAGCGGACCCGGGGTCCAGGTGGCCGAGACGATCGTCCCGTCGTACGGCGCGCTGCCGCGGTCCCAGACGACCGGCGAGCCGCGATCGATGCCGACGTCGATCCCCTGGAACGGCGCCATCGGGTAGAGCAGGGTCAGGCCTGCACCGGAGGCCACCTCGACCCCGTCGGCCAGCAGCGTCACCGACCAGGTGCCGCCACCGCCGGCGACGAACGCGGCCTCCACGACGGTCGGGTCGGCGACGGCTCCGGCGACGCGGGTCAGGTGGCCGCGACCGTCGTTGTGCACCAGCACCAGCGACCCGGACTCCACGAACACGACGTACCCGCCGCCCTGGTCGCCGTGCGCCACCAGCGTGCCCGAACCCGGGCCGTCGAGCCGCACGGTCACGGTGAAGGTCCGGTTGGCGATGAGCTGCTGGCAGCGCCACCGCTCGAGGGTCGGCGTACCGGGCAGCACGGTCACCGTCTCGGCGTAGACCTGGGACCGCTCGGGGCGGACCAGGAACTTCACGCCGCAGCCCTCGTCGAGCGGGTAGACCTGGTTCGCCTGGGCAGCGGCCTCCCACGCGTCCGCGAGCTCGCGGACCTTCTCCGGGTGCTCGGCCGCGACGTTCGTCGTCTCGGTCGGGTCGGACGCCAGGTCGTAGAGCTCCCACTCCGCGTCGGTGAACGGGGTGAAGGGCCGGTGCAGCGTCACGGCCTCCCAGCCGTCCCGGTAGAAGCCGCGGTGGCCGACCATCTCGTAGTGCTGCTCGCGGTGCTGGGAGGGTGCGTCGGCGGACGCGAGGGTGGGCGCGAACGACGTGCCCGCGACAGGGGTGAGGGGCGTGCCGTTCCGCTCGGTCGGCGGCGCGACGTCCAGCAGGTCGAGCAGGGTCGGCAGGACGTCCGTCACGTGCGCGAACTGACGGCGAAGCTCCCCGGCCGCACCGCCGGGGGACGACAGGATCATCGGGACCGAGTGGCCGCCCTGATGGGTGTTGATCTTGTAGAGCCGGAACGGCGTCCCCGACGCCATCGCCCAGCCCCGGGGGTAGTGCGGCATGGTGGTCGGCCCGCCGATCTCGTCGAGCCGCGCGAGGTCGGCGTCGAGGTCGGTCGCGCCGAGCAGGTGCTGGTAGTACGCCGTCGTGCCCTCGGCCTCTCCCTCGCGGGACGCGCCGTTGTCGCTGGTGAACAGCACGATCGTGTTGTCGAGCTCGCCGATCTCGGCCAGTCCGGCCATCAGTCGACCGAACTGCTCGTCGACGTTGTGCACCATCGCGGCGTAGACCGCCATGTACTTGGCGAACAGCTCCTGCTGCTGCGACGGAAGGGCATCCCAGGCGAGCACGTCGTTACCCGGCTCGCTGTTGCGAGGAGGCAGGACGGTGTGCGACGGCACGACGCCCAGCTCCTTCTGCCGGGCGAACCGCTCCTCGCGCAGGGCATCCCACCCCTTGGCGTACTTCCCGTCGTACCGCGCGATGTCGTCGGCCTTGGCGTGCAGCGGTGCGTGCACGGCGCCGTGCGCGAAGTAGAGGAAGAACGGCCGGGTCGGGTCGCTCGCCTTGCCCGACCGGATCATCGTCAGTGCCTGGTCGGTGAGATCGTCGGTGAGGTAGTAGCCCTCTGGCCACTCGTCGACCTCCACCGGGGAGTTGTCCCGCAGCAGCCGGTGCGGGTGGTGCAGGTTGGTGAAGCCGTCGAGGAAGCCGTAGAACCGGTCGAACCCGCGCTGGCACGGCCAGGAGTGACGTGGGCCGGCCTCGCTGCAGTCGCTGTCCTTGGCCAGGTGCCACTTGCCCACCATGTACGTCGCCCAGCCGGCGTCCCGAAGAACCTCGGCCGCCGTCGCGACGCTCGTGCTCAGCTCCATGGCGTAACCGGGGAAGCCGGAGTCGGAGTGCGCGACGTGGCCGACGCCGGCCAGGTGCGAGTTGACGCCGGTCAGCAGCGCCGCGCGCGTCGGCGAGCACATCGGCGTGACGTGGAAGTTGGTGTACCGCAGACCACGGGTGGCCAGGGCGTCGAGGTTCGGCGTCTCGATCTCGCTGCCGTAGCAGCCCAGGTCCGCGAACCCCAGGTCGTCGGCGAGGACCACGACGACGTTGGGCTTGCCCCGGGCATCGGCGCGCGGCGGCCACCACGGCGCAGACCCCGCGACCGTCCGGCCGATCGTGCCCTCGAAGCCTTCGTACGGTTGCGTCATGTCCGCAACCTAGCGAGAACACGTTCTAGCCGCGAGGCCCTGCTGTCGGCTCAACCGGGAGCGACGTCCACCAGCACCCTGGCCTGCGGGGCGCCGACCAGGGCAGGGGACGCCGCGGGGGTGGACCACACGTGCGCCCGCAGGAACGCGAGGAACGCCTCGGCCGTCTCGGTGGTCGGGAAGTCCAGGTCGATGACGACGTAGTGCGGGTCGTCCAACGGATGGCGGACGCGCTGCTGCTCGACGCCCGCCGCGGCGCGTGCCTCCGCGAACGCGTCGAAGGCCCCCTGCCAGGTGGTCAGGTCGGTGACGGCGTGCTCGATGTGCAGGGTCGCCATGGTGGCTCCTCGGTCGGTCGATGGGCTCGTCCCGACCGTAGGAGCGCACCTGAGGCTCCGGGAATCCCAGGATCCTGGGGTCTGCCCCTATGGTCGCGACGTGACGGTGACGGCCACGCTCGCGAACGTGGAGCGGCTGTGCGCGGACCCACCCGACTCGCGGCAGCTGCGGCTCCGCGTGCTGGAGCAGCTCCGCCGCCACCTCGACGTCGACAGCCACGCCTGGCTGCTCACCGACCCGGAGACCTGGGTGGGGAGCTCGCCCCTGGCCGACGTGCCGTGGCTGGCCGACCTCCCGACGCACATCCGCCTGAAGTACGGCGCCGGGCACCACCGCTGGACACAGCTGGCCCCCGACGCGGTTGCTTCCGGACCGCCGGCCCCGAGCCCGGCCGACCCGGCCAGCGAGCAGTGGTGGGCGTTCTTGCAGGCGCGCGGGATCGGCGACGTGGCCTCGGTGGTGTTCGCCGACAGCTACGGCTGCTGGGGCTTCCTCGAGCTGTTCCGAGCCGCCGACAGGGGGCCGTTCACGTCGGCGGACCGCGCCGTGCTCCAGGCCTTCGCTCCCGTCGTCACCCGTGGTCTGCGCACCTCGCAGCGCCGCTGCTTCCCGGAGCAGACGACCGACGCGCGTGCGGCGCTGCGCGGTGGACCTGCCGCCCTCGTCCTGACGCCGGACCTGGTCGTGCTCGGGCAGACCGCGCAGTCGACCTCCTACCTCGCGGCGCTGGTGCCGGCCGGTCCTGAGCAGGCGGTCGTCCCCGCCGCTGCCTACAACGTCGCCGCGCAGCTGCTCGCCCGCGAGTCGGGCACCGACCCGCACCCGCCCACGGCGAGGATCCATCTCGGCGAAGGGGTGTGGCTGGCCCTGCGCGCTGCGCGGCTGGACGGTCCGGAGCCCGCAGGGGAGCGGGGGATCGCCGTGACGATCGAGCACTGCTCGGCCCAGGAGCGACTGGGGATGTACGTACGGGTGCACGGGTTGAGCGACCGGGAGACGGCCGTCGTCACCTGCGTCGCCGCAGGGCAGGGGACGCGCGAGATCGCCCTGCAGCTTCACCTGTCGCCGCACACCGTCCAGGACCACCTGAAGTCCGTCTTCGAGAAGACGGGCGTCCGCAGTCGGGCCGCCCTGCTCGCCCGTTGCTTCGGGACCTGAGGCCGCCACCACTCCCGTGCACGGCGTACTAACGTCCCTGCGGTGCCGACCACCAAGCCCGCCAAGCCCGCCGGTCCCTCGTCTGCCGGGACGCACGACCTGACCTATCCGATCGTGCGGGAGACCCTGCGCAACGGGTTGCGGGTGATCGTGCTGCCGGACAAGACGAGCCCCGTCGTCGCGGTCGCCGTCTACTACGACGTGGGCATGCGCTCCGAGCCCGAGGGCCGCACCGGCTTCGCGCACCTGTTCGAGCACCTGATGTTCCAGGGTTCAGCGAGCCTGGGCAAGACCGAGCACTTCACCTACGTGCAAGGCGCGGGAGGGGTGCTCAACGGCTCGACCCACGTCGACTACACGAACTACTACGAGGTGATGCCGAGCAACGCCACCGAGCTGGCGCTGTTCCTCGAGGCCGACCGGATGCGGTCGGTCGCCCTGACCCAGGAGAACCTGGAGAACCAGGTCGCCGTCGTCCAGAACGAGATCCGGGTCAACGTGCAGAACCGGCCGTACGGCGGGTTCCCCTGGCTCCAGCTGCCGCCGATCCTGTTCGACTCCTTCGCCAACACCCACGACGGCTACGGCTCGTTCGTGGACCTCGAGGCGGCCACGCTGGCCGATGCGCAGTCGTTCTTCGACCGCTACTACGCCCCCGCGAACGCTGTCCTGTCCGTCGCCGGTGACGTCGACCCCGAGCAGGTCCTCGGCTGGGCCGAGCAGCACTTCGGCGACATCCCCGCCCGCAAGGTCGCCCCGCCACCGCCGTTCACCGAGCCGCCCCTGACCGCGGAGCGTCGGGGAGTGGTGGAGGACCCCCTGGCCCCGGCCCCGGCGGTCGCGATCGCGTGGCGCACCCCAGATCCCCAGCACCTGCCCGGCTACCTGCCGTACGTCGTGCTCGCCGAGGTCCTCACCGACGGCGATGCCGCCCGGCTGCAGGCACGGCTGCTGCTCAAGGACAGGATCGCGACCAGCATCGGTGGATACGTCGGCGTCATGGGCGACCCGCTGGACGCGCGGGACCCCACGCCGCTGATCCTCGAGGTGCACCACCCCGCCGAGGTGCCGGCGCAGCAGGTCATCGACACCGTGCAGGAGGAGATCGACCGGCTCGCGGCCAACGGCCTCGACGCCGACGAGGTGCAGCGCACCGTGGCGCGCATGATCGCGCGCTACCTGCGCGAGGTCGACGCGGTGCTCGGGCGAGCCACCCACGCCGCGGTGTACGAGCAACAACGCGGCCACGGCGAGCTCCTCAACGAGCTGCCAGGGCTGCTGGCTGCCGTCACCCCGGCAGAGATCCAGCTCGCCGCGACGACGCTGCGCGCCGACAACCGCGCGGTGCTCGAGCTGCGCCCAGGAGGGAACGCCTGATGGGTGCCGTCATCCTCACCACCGCCCGACCGGTGCCGCCGTTGGCCAAGGCCCGCGCCCCGAAGCTGCCGACGGTGGGAGACGTCGTGCTCGCCAACGGGCTCCGACTGCTGACCGTGCGCCGTCCGGGGGTGCCGCTGGTCGAGCTGCGTCTGCGCATCCCGTTCGCGGCGCCGCGCGGCAAGACCGGGGCGACGCACGTCGCGCGCTCGACGCTGCTGGCGGACACGCTGCTGTCGGGCACGCACGACCGCGACGCCCACCAGATCGCGGTGGACCTGCAGACCCTGGGCGGCCAGCTCTCGGCCAGTACGGACAGCGACCGGCTCGGCTTCGGCGGTTCCGTGCTGTCCTCCGGCCTCCCCGGCCTGCTGGGACTCCTCGCCGAGGTCCTCACCGCCGCGAGCTTCCCCAAGCGCGAGGTCGAGGGGGAGCGCGAGCGCCTGGTGCAGGAGCTCGCCATCCACCGCAGCTCGCCGGGGGTCATCGCCCGCGAGCGACTGCTCTCCCGCATGTACGGCGACCACCCATATGCCCGTGACCTGCCCAGTGGCGAGGAGGTCGCCGACGTGAGGGCGCGACACCTGCGCGCCCTGCACGCCGAGCGGATCGTCCCGGCAGGCAGCACCTTGACCCTCGTGGGCGACATCTCACCCGCCCGTGCCCGCGGCCTGGTCGAGCAGGCGCTCGGCGACTGGACCGCCACGACGAAGGCCGTCCCGACGGCCCCCGTGCCGCCGCAGCCCGGTCGGACCGCCCTGCTGGTGGACCGCCCGGGTGCCGTGCAGACGACGATGCGCTTCGGCGGCGAGGGCCCCGACCGGTCGCACCCGCAGTACGCCGCCGCGGCCATGGCGAACATGGTCTTCGGTGGCTACTTCAGCTCGCGCTGGGTCGCGAACATCCGCGAGGACAAGGGCTACACCTACAGCCCGCACTCGAGCTTCGACCACCCGAGCGCCGGGTCGCGCCTGGTCCTGGGCGCCGACGTCGCCACGGGCGTCACGGCACCCGCGCTGCTCGAGACGCTCTACGAGCTCGGCCGGCTCGCGACGGTCCCGGTCGCGCAGGACGAGCTCGACCGTGCCCGCCGCTACGCCACCGGGACGCTCGCCCTCGGTACGGCCTCCCAGGCTGGACTGGCCGGGCTGCTGTCCCAGCTCGCCGGCGCGGGCCTGAGCGTCGACTGGCTGCGGGAGTACCCCAAGGCGCTCGCTGCGGTCACGGTGGAGGACGTCCTGGCGGCCGGAGCCCAGTGGTTCGCCCCGACGGCACTGACGCCCGTCCTGGTGGGGGACCGCGAGACGGTGGAGGCCTCGCTCGGCGCACTGGGCGCGCTCGAGCTCGGATGAGCCTGCCGCGGGTCGGGGTACCTGCCCTCTCCCGCGCGCTGGTCGACCGTGACGCGGCCACGCGGGACGACGCAGCAGCCCTGGAGGCTGCCTGGGGGAACGCCTCCGTGCTCGTGGTCGACGAGCACGGACGCGCTCTCGTCGACGGCACCGACCTGGTGCTGCTCGGGTCCGGCGACGTCCCGGACGGCGAGCGGTTCTACCTCGGGGCCCACGACGGGCAGGCCTACTTCGCCGTCGCTGGGGCCCTCCCGCGCCGGCTGGGCGCGCGCCCCCTGGGACTACGCGAGGTCGGGCACCTGCTCGGCGACCGTGACGCCGGGCTGCTCGTCCACGCCGTGGGGCTCGCGAACTGGCACGCCACCCATCCGCGCTGCTCGCGGTGCGGGGCGGCGACCGACGCGACCCGCGGCGGCTCGGTGCGGCGCTGTCCCGAGGACGGCAGCGAGCACTTCCCCCGCACGGACCCGGCCATGATCGTGCTGGTGACCGACGGCGGTGACCGCTGCGTGCTGGGCCGGCAGGCGATCTGGCCCGCCGGCCGCTACTCCACGCTGGCGGGGTTCGTCGAGCCGGGGGAGAGCGCGGAGCAGGCGGTGGTGCGCGAGGTCGGCGAGGAGACCGGTCTGGCGGTCCGGGAGGTGCGGTACGTCGCGAGCCAGCCCTGGCCGTTCCCGGCCAGTCTGATGCTCGGCTTCACCGCCGTGGTGGACGGCACCGCCGTACCCGTCGCGCGGGACGGTGAGCTGGAGGACGCGCGCTGGTTCACGAAGACCGAGCTGCAGGACGGGACGGCGATGCTCCCGACCCCGGTGTCGATCGCCTACAAGCTCATCACCGACTGGTTGTCTGACACCTGAGCCACAGGGGTACGTCGCACCGGTGACCACCGCCACCCAGCACGCCAAGGACGCCCACAACAGCGACGCCGCCGAGTGGGGGGCGCGCGCCGGCATCGTGGCCCGGGGGCTGGTCTGGCTGGTGGTCGGCCTCCTCGCGGTCCGCGTGGGCCTCGGCGGTGGGGGACGGGCCGACCGAGACGGGGCGCTGGCGGCGCTCAAGGACGGGCCGTTCGGCTCGGTGCTGCTGGTCGCCATGGCGGTCGCGTTCGCGGCGCACGCGGGCTTCCGGGTGCTGGACGCCTGGGTGGGGCACCGGGACGAGGACGACGACCGCAAGCGCCTGCTCAAGCGCGCCTGGTCGGGGTGCCGCGTCCTCGTCTACGGCTTCTTCGCCGTGAGCACCGTGACGTTCCTGCTCTCCGGGCCGGGGAGCGACGACGCCAGTGGCCCGACCGGACGGGTGATGGCCGCTCCCTTCGGCCGGACCGTGGTAGGGCTGGTAGGGCTCGGCGTGGCCATCGGGGGTCTGGTGCAGGGGGTCCGGGGGGTCCGCACCGACTTCACCGGCAAGCTCGACATGCCTTCGGGCCGGATGGCCGGCGTCATCAAGGCGGCCGGCAGCGCGGGGCTGTGCGGTCGGGGGATCGTGTACGTCCTGATCGGCTCGTTCCTGGTCCAGGCGGCCGTGCGCTACGACCCGGAGAAGGCGAAGTCCCTCGACGACGCCCTCAAGACGCTCGCCGCCCAGCCGTTCGGCACGGTGATGCTGCTCGTCACCGCCGCCGGCCTGCTGTCCTTCGCGACCTGGTCGTTCCTCGAGGCGCGGTACCGCGACATCTGAGTCACCAGCGCACGGCCGGACGCTTCGGGTCCTCCGCCCGTACCAGCACGTCGGCCAGCTCGCCCGGGCGCACCTCGGCGTCGTACGTCGCGAACGCGGGCAGCTGCCAGGCCGGTACCTCGCGGCGCAGGAGGGCGGCGGGCGACAGGGCGACGTGCACGGTGAGCTCGGTCGGCAGGCCCAGGCCCTGCAGGAAAAGGCCGTGCACCAGCCGCACGCTGCGGTCGGGGAGGGGAACCAGCGAGGCGCGTGCCGAGCGGTCGCGGTCGACGTCCCAGAGGGCAGGGAGGTAGGCGTCGTCGCGGTCGAGCACCTCGCGGCGCAGGGCCGCGTGGTCGAGCCAGCCCTCCAGGAACGCCTGGGCGTCCTCGCGACCGTAGGTGAACCGCTCACCGGCGGGCCGGAAGTAGCCCTCGGCGGCGATCACGACCGGCACGCGGCCGAGGGTGGTGAGGGCCCCGGCCACGGCGTGGGCGAGTGCGCCGGTCGTCGCGCCGTCCAGCAGGACCCGCGGGGCGCCGACCAGGTCCGCCCGGTCGGCGATGCCCTGCGCGAGGACGGCAGGAGTGACCGGGGTCAGTGGCCGCCGGCCAGCTCAGGCGGCAGCGGGACGCCCTTGTCGGTGGCGGACGCCACCACCTCGCGGGCCAGGTCGTGGACCTTGCGGCCGCGGGCGCGGGCGACCTTCCGCAGCCGCTCGAAGGCCTGCCGCGGGCTGCTGCCCTGGCGCTCGGTGAGCACGCCGATGGCCTGCTCGACCACGACGCGCGCCGCGAGCGCGTGCTCGAGCTGCTTGACGGACAGCCGCAGCTGGGCCAGCTCGTCCGCCGGCTCCTCACCGCGGGTGGGGCGGCCGGTCGGGGTCAGGTCGGCGGCGAGCAGGTCGGCCAGCACCATGGCGCTCGTGAGGTCCTCGCTGTGGTCGCCGTCCACCTCCCAGCCGCCCTGGGGGTCGCGACGGATGACCAGCTGCTCGTTGACCAGTGGTCCCAGCTGGGCGGCGATGACCTGCGCGAGCTGGGTGAGCACGCCGATGGCCTCCTCGGAGACGGCGACGCCACCGCGGTCGATGCCACACAGCGTCGCGACGACGCGGCCGTCGGCGTCGGTGACCGGGACGCCGACGTACGACTGGATGCCGAAGGCCTCGCGGGCTGGGGCCTCGCGATAGGCGGGGTCGTTCGCGGCATCGGCGGTGCTCGAGGGCGCGCCGGCGAGCAGCCGGTGGCAGAACGAGTCGGTGCGGGCTCGGGTGACGCCGGGCTCGACGCCCGGCCACTCGGCCTTGGCATGGACCTTCTCGAACGTGAACGCGTCGTCGGTGAGGCCGCCGAGGAAGACGACCTCCATGTTGAGCAAGGTCGCCGCGGTCGCCAGCACCGCGTCGACCGCAGGGTGGTCGAGGTGGGTGGTGGGCACGCGCGTCTCCTCAGGGCCTGGCGTCGGGTTGATCATCGATTGTCGCACCCTGCGGACCCCGAACGGGTGGAGTTCACCCCACCAGTTGTCGTCTGGCTCAGACGGCGAGCTTGTCCTTCACCTGGCCTAGAGAGGGGTTCGTGAGCGCGCTGCCGTCGGGGAACACGACGGTGGGAACGGTCTGGTTGCCACCGTTCACGCTCATGACGTAGTCGGCGGCAGCTGGGTCCTTCTCGATGTCGACGACGGCGTAGCCCACGCCCTCGCGGTCGAGCTGCTTCATCAGCCGGTGGCAGTACCCGCACCACTCGGTGCTGTAGATGGTCATCTGCTCGGGCACGGCCGGCTCCTTCGAGGGTCAGGTGAGGGGGTCTTGCTGCCCACAACCTCACCGGACCGTTCCCTCTTCCCGTCGGTCCCGTGTAGCAGGATGTCGCGGTGACTCCCGAGGACCTGCTCGCCGCGCTCGACCCGGAGCAGCGCGCGGCCGCGGCCGCCACCACGGGTCCGGTCTGCATCCTCGCCGGTGCCGGGACCGGGAAGACCCGCACGATCACCCACCGCGCGGCGTACGCCGTGCAGACCGGCGCGGTCCCGGCGTCGGCCCTGCTCGCGGTGACCTTCACCGCACGGGCAGCGGGAGAGATGCGCACCCGGCTGCGCCAGCTCGGTGCCGAGGGCGTCCAGGCCCGCACCTTCCACGCCGCCGCCATGAAGCAGCTGGCGTACTTCTGGCCGAAGGCCGTCGGCGGCGCCCCTCCCACCCTGCTGACCAACAAGTTCCAGCTCGTGGCCAACGCCGCCGCGCGCGCCCGGCTGCGACCGGGCACCAGCGAGCTCCGCGACCTGCTCTCGGAGATCGAGTGGGCGTCCTGCACGCTCACCACTCCCGAGCAGTACGTCGCGAGGTCGGCCGGTCGCAAGCCGCCCTTCGACGTCGCGGACGTCGCGGCGGTCTACGCGGCGTACCGCGACCTGAAGACCGCCCAGGGGCTGGCGGACTTCGACGACATGCTGATGTACACCGCCGGCATCCTGGAGGAGCACACCGACGTCGCGCGGGAGTTCCGCGAGCGCTACCGCTCGTTCGTCGTCGACGAGTACCAGGACGTGACGCCGCTGCAGCAGCGGCTGCTCGACGCCTGGCTCGGTGACCGCGACGACCTGTGCGTCGTCGGCGACGCCCAGCAGACCATCTACTCCTTCACGGGCGCGACGCCGACGTACCTCCACGGCTTCCGGGCGCGCTTCCCGGCGGCCGTCGAGGTGCGGCTGGTCCGGGACTACCGCTCCACGCCGCAGGTGGTCGACCTGGCCAACGCGGTGCTGGCCACGGTCGAGGACAAGCTCGACCTGCGCGGCCAGCGCCCGGCCGGTCCGGAGCCGCGCTTCGAGGAGCACCCGGACGAGGCGGCGGAGGCCACCGCCGTCGCGCGCCGCTGCCGCGAGCTCATCACCGGCGGCACGGCACCGTCCGAGATCGCGGTGCTGTACCGCATCAACGCCCAGTCGGCGGCGTACGAGTCGGCGCTGTCGCAGGAGGGCGTGCCGTACGTCCTGCGCGGCGACGTCCGGTTCTTCGACCGGCCCGAGGTGCGCGAGGCCGTGGTGCTCCTGCGCGGCCAGGCGCGTGCCGCGGACGACGCGCCGGAGGCCCTGCCGGACGCGGTGGCCAGCGTGCTGTCGGTGAAGGGCTGGACCCCGGAGCCGCCGGCCTCCTCGGGCGCGGTCCGGGACCGCTGGGAGTCGCTCGCCGCGCTGCACCGGCTGGCCGTCGATCACGCAGACCTCACCCTCGGGGCGTTCGTCGCCGAGCTCGAGGAGCGCGCCGCCGCGCAGCACGCACCCTCCGTGGACGGCGTCACCCTCGCCTCCCTGCACGCCGCCAAGGGCCTCGAGTGGGACGCCGTGTTCGTCATCGGCCTGGTCGACGGGACCCTGCCGCTCGTCCACGCCGACACCCCGGCGCAGGTCGAGGAGGAGCGCCGCCTGCTGTACGTCGGGGTGACCCGAGCGCGCGAGCACCTGTCGCTGTCGTGGGCGCTGGCCCGGTCCCCGGGAGGGCGCGCCTCCCGCCGGCCGTCGCGCTTCCTCGACGGGTTGATCCGCGGCGTCGTGTCGGCGGCTCCCGCGCCCCGGCCGACCCGCGCGTCCCGGGGCAGCGCCCCGATCACCTGCCGCATCTGCGGCGCGGTCCTCAACGCGGCCGTCGACAAGAAGCTCGGTCGCTGCGCCGGCTGCCCGTCCGATCGCGACGACGCCCTGTACGACGCGCTGCGCGCGTGGCGGGCCGAGCGGGCCAAGGGCCTCGGGCCAACCGGCGTACTGCGTGTTCACCGACGCCACCCTCGCCGCGATCGCCGAGCAGAAGCCCGGGTCGGTGTCCGCGCTCGTGAAGATCCCGGGAATCGGGCAGGCCAAGCTCGACAAGTTCGGCGAGGACGTCCTCGCCCTCGTCTCCGCCTCCTGACCAGCCGGCGCCGCCGGTCGACGGCACCCGCGGACTGAGGAGTTTGGGTAATTCGGTTGCACATCCCGGGAGGACGGTCCTAACCTCCCAAGGACCTCGTCGGACGCCCCCGGGCGCCCCGACACCGACTCGACCGAAGGAGGTGCGCCGTGAAGAACACCCTGAAGACCAGCGGGACCGACAGCACGACCACCTCCGTGGCGTGGGTCGGCTCGACCGGATCGCGTGAGCGCTTCGGCATCGCGCCGTACGCGTCGGTCCACGGCACCGGTCTGCCCTTCGCCGGTACGGCGATGGCTGCGGCTCTCACCGACGGCACGGCTCGCCCGGACGCCGACGGGATCCCCCGACCTCGAGGACGACAGCGCTGACACCAGCGCAACGCCCCTCGAGGCCGTGGAACCCGTCACCGGGATCCACGGCCTCTTTCGTTGTCCCACTCCGTTCCGCTCCCGGACCGGCCCGACCAGCACGACGGCAGCACCACCGCCAGCACCACCGACCGGCGCGACCCGCCGACCCCGCCCCACCTGAGCACCACCCGGTTCCGCCCGGCGACACCCCCGCCCCCGGAACCACCGTCACGAGGAGGTGACACCCGATGTCCATCACGACTTGCTCCGCCCTCACCCCGTCCCCGAACGTCGATCGCCACGAGCTGCCCGACCCGCTCGCGTGCACCGACATCGACGAGGCCTGCCGCCTCCTCGCCCCCGGGACCGAGCTCCCCTGCCACGCGGTCGACCCCGACCTGTGGTTCGCGGAGTCCCCGGTGGACGTCGAGACGGCCAAGGCGCTCTGCGCCCCCTGCCCCCTCCGGACCGCCTGCCTGTCGGGCGCGCTGGAGCGGCGGGAGCCGTGGGGCGTCTGGGGTGGCCAGCTGGTCCTCCAGGGCGTCGTCGTCCCGCGCAAGCGGCCCCGGGGTCGGCCCCGCAAGGACGCCGCTCCCGTCACCGAAGGTGCCGCTGCGTGAGCACCACCCCACCCGTCCCACTCGTGATCTACCTCGTCAGGAGGCTCCGTCATGAACACCGTGCTGAACGCCGCGCTGGCCCGTGAGCTGATGGCCGACCGGCAGCGGGAGGCGCAGGCCCAGGCCCGCGTCCGCCGGCTGGTCGCCGTCCGTCGTTGGCAGCGGCGCGCGGAGGAGGCGAACCGTCAGGTCCGCCTCGCCCGCCTCGCCGTCCGCTAGGACCAGCGCACCGCACGTCCCGCACCCAGACCGACAGCGCCCCCGGACCCTGAGGGTCCGGGGGCGCTGTCGTACCTGGTCTCCCTCAGGTGCGTGAGCGCCCTCAACACGTTGGGGGATGGCACCGCCCGTGCGCGCTCGCAGGCTGTGCCGATGATCATGCTTCCCCGCCGAGGCTCGGTCCTGCTCGTCGCTGGCGCGGTGGCTCTCACCGGCCTCAGCGCGTCCGTGGTCCCGGCGGCGCGTGCGGGCGAGGCCACCGTCCTCCCTGCTGCGGACGGGTACGTCGACGCCAGCAGCCCGGGGTCGTCGTACGGCGCCCTCACCCGGCTGCGGGTGGACAGCGACCCGGCGGTGCGCAGCCACCTGCGGTTCGACCTCTCGTCGGTGGGCGAGGCGGTGAGCCGAGCGGTCCTCGATCTCACGCCGACCAGCGCTCTCGCGGCGGGGTTCGACGTCCGGGCCGTGCAAGAGGGAACCACCTGGACGGAGGGCGGCCTCACCTTCGCGACCGCCCCGCAGGTGGGCCAGGTCGTCGTGTCGTCCGGGCCGGTCAGCACGGGCAACGTCGTGTCGCTCGACGTGACCGCCCTCGTCCGCGGGACGACGCTCGACCTGGCGCTCACCGGCCGTTCGACCATCGCGCTGTCCCTGGCCAGCAGGGAGAGCGCAACCCCACCGGTGCTGCGCTTGGACACCCTCGCCGACCCTGCCCCGGTGAACCAGGTGCCGCCGGCCCTGTCAGGGACCGCGCAGCAGGGCAAGGCGCTGGTCGTCGACCCCGGCATCTGGCTCGGGGCGGTCCCGCTGGTCTACTCCTTCTCCTGGCGGCGCTGCGATGACGCGGGCACGGTCTGCGAGGTGCTGGCCGGCGAGAGCGGAAGCGCGCACACCCTCACCACCGCGGACGAGGGTCACCGGATCGTCGCTCTCGTCACGGCCACGAACGGCGCGGGTTCGGCCACCGCCCCGAGCGCGCCGTCCGCGGTCGTCGTGCCGAAGCCCGCGCCGTCGCGCGACCAGGTCGTGCTCGCCGCCGGAGACATCGCGTGCGGAGACCTGAGCCGCGGGTCGGCCTGCCGCCAGCAGGAGACGGCCGAGCTGCTCGTCGCCCACCAGCCCGATGCCGTCCTCCCGCTCGGGGACACGCAGTACGAGTGCGGCGACCCGACGGACTTCACCAGCTACTACGGCCCGTCCTGGGGTCGCGCGCTCGCGGTCACCCGCCCGGTCCCCGGCAACCACGAGTACACGACGACCACCAACACGACCAACAACTGCTACAACCGGCCGGCCGGCGCGCCCGGCTACTACGGGTACTTCGGCGACGCCGCCTCGCCCGCCGAACCGGGCTGCCGGGTGGCCTGCCGCGGCTACTACAGCTACGACCTCGGCGACTGGCACCTCATCGCGCTCAACTCGAACTGCGGGAGGGGGGTCGCCTGCGCGGCGAACGGGCCGCAGGGCACGTGGTTGCAGGCGGACCTGCAGGCCCACACCGGTCAGTGCACGCTCGCCTACTACCACCACCCGCGGTGGTCGTCGGGGCAGGAGGGGCCCATCGAGTCCGTCGGCCCGCTGGTCCAGCTGCTGTACGACGCGGGCGTCGACGTGGTCCTGAACGGCCACGACCACGACTACGAGCGGTTCGCGCCGATGGACCCGGCCGGTCAGGTCGATCCGGTGCGGGGGATGCGGGAGTTCGTCGTCGGCACCGGCGGGCGAAACCTGACCAGTCAGGTCGCCGTGGCGAACGGCAGCGAGGTCCGCGACGCCTCGACGTTCGGCGTCCTGAAGCTGGTGCTCGCGGCCACGTCCTACCGCTGGGAGTTCCTGCCCGTCACGGGATCCGGGCCGTTCCGGGACGCAGGGAGCCAGCCGTGCCACAGCGCCCCGGCCACAGACCGGACGCCGCCGTCCGCGCCGGCGGGTCTGGTCGGTGCTGCGGCGGGGCCGCGCGTGGACCTCGACTGGGACGCTGCTCGGGACGACGTCGGCGTCGTGGCCCATCGGCTCTACCGCGACGGCGCACTGCTGGCGACCGCCGGCGATCCCACGGGGTACGCCGACGCCACTGCCGGGTTCGGCACCGTGCACACCTACGCCCTCACGGCGGTGGACGCCGCCGGCAACGAGTCCTTGCCTTCGGGGTCGGTGCGCGTCGTCACCCGCGCGAGCCCTGCCGGGTCCTCGCTGCTCGAGGACGGGTTCGAGACCGGGACCTTGACCGCGTGGTCGAGCGCCAACGGGTTGCAGGTGCAGCGCGACCTCGTGGACCGGGGCCGGTGGGCGGCGCGGTCGGTCGCCGGGCCGGCCGGGTCGTCGTACGCCTCGGCGCTGTTCCCTCAGGTGGCCGAGCTGTGGGCCCGCGAGCGGGTGCAGCTCAGGTCGCAGGGGAGCGCGCTCGCCCTGCTGCGGCTGCGCAACGCTCTCGGGACCACGGTGCTCACGGTTCAGCTGTCGAGCAAGGGCCTGCTCCAGTACGTCGACGAGGTGCACGCGGTCACCCGTACCAGCACCGTGTCCCTCGACGTCGGCGGCTGGCACACGCTGGACCTGCACGCGGTGGTCGGGAGCCCTGGACGCGTCGAGCTGTCCCTCGACGGCGTCGCCGTGCTCGCCGGTGACGACGACCTCGGCCTCTCCGGTCTGGCGCGCGTGTACGTCGGGGAGACCAACAGCAGCCACACCGGTGAGCAGATCATCGACGAGGTGTACGTCGGGACCGTCCCCCCGCCCGTCCCGCTCGCGACCTCGCTGGCGCCGACGGCGGGCACGGATGCCACCGGCGCTTCGCGCGACCTCACCCCGGCGGACCTCAGTGCCCTCGAGGCCTCCGACGGCGTCCGTTACGCGGTGGCGGGCGCCTGGGGTGGGAGCGTCGTCGGCACCACTGCCGACCTCACGGGGTCCACGTGCTGGGGCGAGCAGACCTGCTGGGCCGTCGGTGCCAAGGGAGTCGTCGTCCGCACCCAGGACCGGGGTCGCTCGTGGTCCGCGACCACCGTCAGCAACAGGGACCTGACGGCGGTGGCGTTCGTCGACGCGAACCGGGGGCTCGCGGTCGGGCAGAAGGGCGCGGTCCTGCAGTCGACCGACGGCGGCTGGACCTGGCAGAGCCGGACGTCGGGGACCACCAAGGACCTGGCCGGCGTCGCCTGGACGGACACGTCCCGCGCCGTCGCCGTCGGGCAGTCGGGCACCGTCCTGACCAGCGACGACGGGGGTGGGACCTGGCGCAGCCGCACCAGCGGGACCGGCAAGGACCTGGCAGCGGTGACCGGTGGCCCCTCGGTCCTGGCCGTGGGCCAGTCGGGGACGGTGCTCCGCAGCACGGACGGCGGGGCCTCCTGGCGCGCGAGCACGGCAGGGTCCAAGGACCTCGCAGGAGTGGCGGTCGCGGGGACGAGGGCCGTCGCGGTCGGGACGAGCGGGACCGTGCAGGGGTCGACGGATACCGGCCTGACGTGGCGATCCGCGACCTCCGCTGCGCAGGACCTCACGGGCGCGGCTGCTGTCGACGGGCGCTTCTGGGTCAGCGGGAAGCGTGGCACCGTGCTCACGAGCACCGACGGCGCGACGTTCACGAGCCGCGCCACCGGGACGACAAAGGACCTGTGGGCGGTGGCCGGCGCCGGGCCGCTGCTCGTCGTCGGTCAGTCAGCGACCGTACGGCTGAGCGACGACGGCGTGGCGTGGTGGGCGCAGCCACCCGGCGCCCTGACGTGGGCCTTCGACGCGCAGCGGTCCAGTGTCAGCGCCGTGGGGTTGGCCCTCGACTACACCGCGCTGAGCGCACCACCGACCGGCACGTCAGCGGTGCTGCGCACGACGGTCGACGGCACGACCTGGACGTCCTCCCCGCTGCCGGTGCCGGCGACGAGCGGGACGTCCGTGGTGATCGACCTGACCGACCTGGTGGCGGGGGATCCGGCCCGGCTCGCGGCGCTGCGGGTGTCGTTCGTGGTGACCACGCCTCCCGGTAGCACCCTGCGCACTGCGCACGACCTCGTGCGCCTGCAGCTCAGTCCGTGACGCGGCGCCGTCGCAGGAACAGGCCGAGCCCGAGCAGGGCGAGGGCTCCTGCAGCGAGACCGGCGCTCGCGCCGGTGGCGGGCAGGCGCCCCACCGAGGGCTTGGGCTTGGCGGGCGGCGGGGCCGTCGTGGTGCTGGACGTCGATCCCAGGTTGCCGACGATCGTCGTCCAGACCGTGCGGCCGTACGTCGCCGCCACCAGCTCCTTGCGGTTGCGCGGACTGATCGAGACCTCGAAGGTCTGGACCTTCGGCAGGCCCGTGCCGAGCACCCGGTAGCTGCCGCCGCTCTCGTTCGCGGAGACGAAGACGCCCACGTCGGTGGACACGATCAGGTGCCCGTCGTAGGGGAGCACGTGGTTGGCCGGCAGGTCGGGCAGGTTGCCGGAGACGTCCTTGAAGGTGGCTCCTGCGTCGGTGCTCTTGTAGACGTGCCCCGTGCCGATCTTGGAGACGTCGTCGCCCAGCGAGCCCGGCGGGATCCATCGACGGCCGTACCCGCCGAGGGTGACGTAGACCGTCTTGGCGTTCTTCGGGTCGATCGTCACCGAGGTGATGTACCGCTTGGGCAGGCCCTTGGCGGCGGCGATGTGCCAGCCGTCCTTGGTCCCGGCCGACGGCGGGTCGTCGCCGCCGACGTTCGTGGCGATGCCGCTGTTGAACGGGAGGCCACCGGTAACGATGTCGCAGTAGCCGCAGTACCCGACGTACGTCGCGTCCTTGCGCGTGTCGACGGCCGAGACGGCGTTGACCGGGTCGTTGGTCCCGGCGGCCGCTCCCGCGTCCCCGGGCTTGGTGCGGGTCCCGAGGTTGTACACCTGCTTCCAGGTGGCTGAGGCCGTCGCCGCGCCGCGGGTGGTCTCGAAGATCTCACGACCGCCGATGACCAGGTGGTCAGCATCGGTCTCGTCCATCTTGAACGGCGTGGAGAACAGCGCACCGGTCATCGTCGGCTTGTTGTTGGTCCAGCTCTTGCCGCCGTCCCGCGTCACGCGGATGTCGCCGTTGGTGTACTCCTCCCAGGCCACGTTGCTGTCGTCCGGGTCGACGGCCACGAAGAACCCGTCACCGCCGTAGGTCGCGATGACCTTGCCCTGCGGCGTGATCTTGGCGGTGCCGTTGTCCTGCAGGCCGATCCACACCGTGCCGTCCTTGGCCATCGCGGCGTCGTACGGCAGCAGGTTGTCCATCCCGGCGTTGTTGCCGCGACCCCACTTGCTGTTGCTGAAGTCCCCACCCAGGGGGATCTTCTGGGAGTAGACGCCACCGTCGTTGCCGGCCACCAGCGTCACGTCCTCACCGGACCGCACGAACATGCCGGCGTGCTGGTCGGGGTGCGTCGTCGTCGTCGGCCCGGCCGGGGTGTCGGTCCCGTTGGCCGGGCAGAAGGGCGTCCCACCGGGGATCAGGCCGTTGGTGTTCAGACCCAGGCACGAGGTGCCACCGAAGTAGCGCCCGATGACCTTGAAGTCGCTGGTGCCGTGGGGAGCCTCCTGCGGGTTCACCGGGCTCCCGACCGGCGCGATGACGAGGGGGAGACGGTTCTCCCAGACCTCCTCGAGGCCGAAGGCGAGCCGCCCGGGCGCGCCGCCGGCGGTCACGCCGCTCGTCGGGTCGACCTCAACCCAGCTGTTGTACCAGGACTGGATCCCCGGGGCGTACGTCGCCGAGTTGGCGCCGATGAGCGCGGTGCCCGGTGAGGCCGCCAGCTGGGTGCTGTCGGCCAGCATGGTCCAGTTGAGGCCGAAGTCCGGTGAACCGTAGAGGCCGTTGAGGACGGTGTTGCCGGGCACCTTGGCGGGGAGCTGGCCCGGCTCGGGCACACCCCCGACTGCCGTTCGGGCCTGGTTGAACTTGTCCGCGTCCTGGACGAGGGCGAACACGTAGTCGTGGTCCTGCCCGGGGCCGTTCGCGACCGCGAGGCTGGTGCGACCGATGCGCGCCTGCTCAGCCAACCCGTTGGCGGCGCCGAGGAAGGTGAAGGACCCCGGGGCCCCGTCGGTGCTGGTGTACAGGCCGTTGCGGGGCGACTGCGGCGTACCGGCGGCGTTGGGCTTGGTACCCGCACGCCAGCCCACCACGGCGAGGACCTTGCCGCCTCCGGCGCCGCCGTCGTCGTTCGCGCGGACGACGACGTCGGTCACGATGTTGGCGAAGAAGCAGGTGGGCTTCTTGGGGTCGGTGCACGTGGTCGGGAGCGCGACGTTGGTGTAGCTGCGACCGGCATCGACCGAGCGGTACAGCCCCTTGCCCGTGGCCAGGTAGACGCGCTTGTCGTCACTGGGGTCGACCGCGAACTCGAAGGAGATCGTGCCGTCCGGCACGCCCTTGCTCTTGGTCCAGGTCTTGCCGTTGCTCGTCGTCCAGTAGGCACCGAGACCGGCGCTGGAGCTACCACCGAAGGCGGGGTCGCCGGTGCCGACGAGCAGGGTCCCGCCGCCGCTCTTGGTGTAGGCGACCGCCCCGGTGAACTGCACCGGGAGGGTGTCACCGATGCTGCGCCACTTCTTGCCGGCATCGGTGGTCTCGTAGACGCCGCCCTGGGCGAGCGAGGCCCACCAGTGCGTGGAGTCGTTCGGGTGCTGGGCGAAGTCCATGACGCGACCGGCGACGTCCGCGAGGCCCAGGCCGTTGACCCGGTCGTACCCCTCCACGTCGTTCACCAGAGGGGTCTTGGCGTACTGCTTCCACGTCGACGTCGGGGAGGCGGCCGGGTCGGCGGCGATCCGCGCCGCCTGGGCTGCGCCCGCGGGGAACGCTGCGGCGGAGACGTCCCCCAGCGCGCCGGACTGCCGACGCATGTCGAGCGTCGCGTTGACCTTGGAGAGCTCCTCGAACGTCTCGACGCCGTAGGAGGGGCGGCAGGACCCGGCGACGCCGGCCGCGAGCTGCTGGATCGTCGTCTCCGCCACCCAGGAGGTGCCGCGGGCGCAGCCGTGCGCGTCCAGACCGTTCGAGGCAGCGCTCAGGGTCGGGGCAGGGGAGCCGGCGAGCGCGGTCGCGGTCGCGGCGGCAAGGGCGCCCAGGGTGAGGGCGCGGTGGGACCTGCGGATCATGTGACGCTCCGGGAGGTTCGAGAAGGTCGAACCATGATGCGGCATGCGAGGGCCGGAGGTCGGTTCCTAGGGTGGAGTCGTGCCCCTCCCCTCGCGTTCCTTCCCGCCGTACGTCGGGAGCGGTGACCTGGGGGCGTTGCGCGCGCGTGCCCTCGACGTGCTGCTGGCCCCGTCGCTCGCCCACGTCGTGGACCTGGTGGCCTGGCCGGAGGGGCAGGAGGTGCACGTCGCCGACAGCACCGGGCACAGCGCCCTCGCCGCCGACGGCACCACCCGGCTGCTGTCGGGCGTCGACCCGGTGGCCGACCAGGACCCGCTGAGCGACACGTCCTACCCCTACGCCGCCGCACGCCTGCACTCGCTGTTCGCCGAGGAGCGGGCGCCGGACCTCGCGGTGGTGCACACCGATGCCCATCACTGGCCGGCACGGGGCGGCCACCTCGGCGAGCACGGGTCGCTCGGGGCGGTGCAGTCCCGCGCGCCGCTGCTGCTCTCCGGCGCCGGGGTGACCGCGCGCGGCGTCCTGGACCGGGCGTGCCGCACCGTCGACGTGGGGGCGACGCTCTCCTTTCTCGCGGGGGGCTCGGTGGACGCGATGGACGGCGTCCCGCTCGACCTGGCCGCTCAGAGCGGAGGTCCTGTGGTGGGCCTGCTCTGGGACGGCGCTCCCTCGGCTGACCTGCTGCGACTCGCGGCCTCCGGGGCGCTGCCGAACGTCGCCCGCCTGCTCTCCCGCGGCTGCGCCCTGCGCGGCGGGGCGATCGCGGAGTTCCCGTCCGTCACGCTGGTGAACCACACGTGCGCGCTCACCGGGGTCGGCCCGGGGGTGCACGGGATCGTCAACAACGCCTACTTCGACCGGGCGCTCGGCCGGCAGGTCGTGCCGAACTCGAGCGCGACCTGGCACGGGGCGATGGACCACCTGCGCCCCGGCGTCCGGACGGTCTTCGAGCGCGTCCCCGGACGTACGGCGTGCGTCAACGACCCGGTCGACGTGGGCGCTGACTACTCGACGTTCGCCCTCATCCGCGAGGGAGGGGGTGCGGGGGCCATGCTCGCGTCGCTGCCGGCGCCGACCGACGACCCGCTGTGCAGCCACGCGTTCCTCGACAACGCCGACTACGCCTGGGGTTCGCAGGTCGACGCGGCCGGCCTCGTGCAGGTGCTGGACCTGTGGGCGGACGGTGAGCCGCCAGCTCTCATGTGGTGGAACACCACGCTCACTGACGGGGCGCACCACGCCGGAGGCCCGAGGTCGGACGTCGCCCTCGCCGGGCTGCGGGACGCCGACGCCCGCCTCGGGGTGTGGCTGGACCTGCTCGAGGCCCGCGACCTGCTCGACCAGGTGACGATCCTGCTGACCGCTGATCACGGCATGGCGCTGGCCGACCCCACGTGCACCGGGGACTGGGACGAGGCGCTCACCGCGGCGGGTGTCCCGTTCCGCGACGAGGCCTACGGCTTCCTTTACCTTGGGGTCTGATCGACGCCTGATCTGGATGGAAGTCCCTGTGTAGCAGGGATTTTGGCGTGTCCGTGAGTGTCCGTCGGAGACCGCGATTTTGCGGACATTCCGCAGACTTTCCAAGATCATGCGGACCACACGCGGGCTGAAGGAAGAAGCAGCTCGATGACCTCTTTCCCCGGCGTGGCGAACCTCCCGAAGCGGGACAATGACGTCGAGCAGGTCGTTCCGGACCAGGGCTTCAGAGGGCGAGGTGCAGCCTGAGAGCGTCGTCGAGTTGGTTCATGAGGTCTTGTGGGACCGAGCCGACGCGGCCCTGCACGCGCTCGACGTCGACTGACCGCACTTGCTCGGCCTGGGCTTTGGAGTCGACGGTCAGGCCGGTCGCGTCCGCAGGCAGGAGCACCTGGAAGGGGTAGACCCGTTCGACGTTGGAGGTCACCGGGACGACCGTGACGACGCCACGCCCGAGTCGGGTGGCCGTTGTGTTGGCGCCGTCGTTGCTGACGATCACCGCCGGTCGGGTCTTGCGCGCCTCGGTGCCTCGGGCTGGCTCCAGGTCGATGACGCAGATGTCGCCGCGTCGCATCAGACCGTGACGCCGTCAGCGACGGTGGCGCTCCAGAGTTTGTCGTCCTCCGAGCCGCTCCAGTCCTGCCACGCCGCTTCGTAGTCGTCGCTGAGCTCGACGGCGCGCAGCAGGCGCACCGCCTTGTGCACCACCGCCGAGCGGGAGCCGATGCCCTGCTCGTGGGCGTAGGCGTCGAGGAACTCGATGTCCTCGTCCGGCAGGCTCACGCTGACCTTCATGGCACCATGCTACTCGGGTAGCATTGCTGGTAGCAAACCAGCAGTCCCCAGGCTCGGCCCGGTGTCTGCTTCCGGCCGGGGCCGCGTGGCGCAGAACGACGAGAGCGAGACGACGTTTGACGGCGGCCGCACCTGGCCGACTGACTCGTTCCTACCGGAGGAGGGGGTGTGGGGCGGGTCGAAGACGCACCTGGTGCCGCTGCCCCATCCCGCGGGCAAACGCACTCAGCGACGAGGCCCACGGCTTCCTTGACCTGAGTGATCTTGAGGCGCGCAGCGAGGGTGACGACAACGCCTAGAGTTGTCGGATGACAGACGTCGGCGGGGAGCAGCGACATCCCTCGGACGCCGGGGTCGCCACGTTGCAGGCGAGCCTGCGGCTCGCGCTGGACGCCTCGCAGATGGGCCTGTGGGACTGGGACATCACGTCGGGACTGCTGATCTGGGACGAGCGCAGCGCGCAGATGTACGGCACCACCCTCGCAGAGTCGTCGGGCTCGATCGCTGATGTCGACGCGCGGGTGCACCCCGAGGACCTCGAGCAGGTGCGCAACGTGCTGTCCGGCGCGATCGACACCGCGGGTGCGGTGGACGTGGAGTTCCGGGTCGTGTGGGCGGACGGCTCGGTGCACTGGCTCTACGGACGCGGCCAGGCGCTCGTCGGACCGAGCGGAGCCGTCGAGCGGCTCATCGGGGTGAACGCCGACGTCACGGCGGTCCGCGGGGAGGCACACGAGCGTGCCGCCGACGCGGCCCGGATGGCCGGTCTGGTCGCGGTCGCCCAGGCGCTCGGCGCCGCCGACAGTCAGGAAGAGGTCCTGGAGGTCGTGACCGGACGCGGGCTGGCCGTGCTCGGGGCCACGGGCGCGGTCCTCGCGATGAGCAACGCCGACGGGGCGACGGTGCGCTCGCTGGGCACCAGCAACTTCGAGGAGCAGCTGCTGGAGCAAGTCGCGGTGCTCCCCGCCGACCACGCCCTGCCCATCGTCCACGCGGCGACGACGGGGACGACGTGGTACCTGGCGGACCGGGACGCGGCGGAGGCGGCCTTCCCCGGGTCGCGGGCGACGTACGAGCTCGCCGACACCGAGGGCTCCGCGGCCGTCCCGCTGCGGGACCGAGGGGCGCTGGTCGGCGCGCTCGGAGTCGCCTTCACGGGCCGCCACACCTGGCGGCCCGCCGAGCGCGACCTGCTGGAGGCGCTCGCCGCCCTGACGGCGCAGGCCCTGGTCAGGGTGCGTGCGGTGGAGGCCGAGCGCGTCAGCCTGGAGGCCATCCGACGGATGTCGGAGACGCTGCAGCGCAGCCTGCTCACCGAGCCGCCGGCCACCCCTGGGCTCGACGTCGCCGTGCGCTACCTCCCGGCGGCGCAGGAGGCCCAGGTCGGAGGGGACTGGTACGACGCGTTCGGCACTCCGGCGCGCGGGCTCACCCTCGTCATCGGTGACGTCGCCGGACACGACCGCCGGGCCGCCGCGCTCATGGCTCAGGTGCGCAATGTCTTGCGCGGAGTCGCCCAGGTGGTGGGTGATCCGCCGGCTGCGGTGCTGAGCGCCCTCGACAGGGCGATGCAGGGGCTCGAGCTGGACGCGCTGGCCAGCGCGGTGCTCGCCACGGTCGAGCAGACGGACGACGGCGTGGTGCTGCACTGGGCCAACGCTGGTCACCCGCCCCCGCTGCTGCTGCCCCCGACCGGCCCGGCGGTGCTCCTGCACACCGAACCCGAGCTGCTGCTGGGACTGGACCCGACCACGTCGCGCAGTGATCACCAGGTGGACCTGCCCCCTGGGTCCGTGGTGGTTCTCTACACCGATGGCCTGGTGGAGCGGCGGGACGAGGACCTGGACGACAGCCTCGCGAGCCTGCGGGACCTGCTGACCGAGCTCGGTCCCCAGAGCGCCGGCTCGCTCGCCGACGCGCTCCTCGGGCGCCTGACGCAGGCGCCGGTCGACGATGTGGCGCTGCTCGTCCTGTCGGTGCCCCCGGTCGCCGCCGGCTAGCAATCAGGTCGTCGGTACGTGCGTCCGTACCCGTGCGGGGCGAGAGCCGCCTCGCCCGAGGAGGCTCCTGCATGACCACCACCACCCACACCGCACCGACCCGAGCGGGTCTGGTCACCAGCGACGCGAGCGCCCGCAAGCGCAGCGGAGCGGTGCTGCTCCTCGGGGCGCTCGTCGTCTCCTTCGTGGTCGCCCCCGGCGGCGACGCCAAGCTGTACTGGATGCCGATCATCCTGGGCCTGAGCTACCTGCTCGCCGGTGCGGTGGCCGGCAAGCACTCGCTCTACTGGGCCGCCGGTCTCATCGTGTCCACGTGGGGCCTCGCGGTCCTGCTCGTCCTCCGGGGCAGCCTGACCACCGACTTCCCCGGGACGGCCGTCACGGCCATCGGCATCGGGCTGGTGGCCGCTGCGCTGCTGCCGCGCGTCGGGATCCCGGTCTCGCTGGCCAGTCTCGCCGTCCCCGTGCTCGCGATCGGCGTCTTCGAGCTGCTGCAGGCCGAGGCCGGCGACGTGTTCAGCAAGGGCTGGCTGTACGGCGTGCTGCTCGCGGCGCGCGGGCTCTACGACCTGCGCCCCGGCGACTGATCTCGACGCCGGGGTGGCGTCAGTGCCAGGCCGTCCACGACGTGCTGGCGGCCACCCCGGCGGCGAACACCAGGAACGGCAGCGCGAGGACCACGGGCAGCACCCTGCCCGTGGCCATCCCTGCGCGCACCAGCAGCAGCCGGTGGCCGGCTGCTGCTGCGGCGATCACGAGCCACCACAGCACGCGCACGGGCTGCGACCAGCTCAGCGGGAAGAACCCGGCGTAGGACGCCTCGGGGCTGTTGGCCGCGCCGCCGGCTGCCACCTCCAGGCCCACGGCGAGCACCACGAGGCCGGCGCAGAGCAACGAACCGACGGCTGCACGGCCCGACGGGCTCACGTGACGTCGAGAGCGCGCGCCGCCGCGAGCACCAGGGTGCGGTCCCGCCCGAGCACCAGAAGGGCGTGCGGGCTGCGCGCGCACAGGACGGTGACGCCGTCGACCTGGTCGATCCACGGGCCGTCGGCGCTGGTCAGGGAGACCGCCGACGCGGCGCGGGGGAACGGGTCGCGGGACTGGTAGACGAGCACGTCGCGGCCCGCGTCGTCGCGGTAGGCGTACGCGGTGACCGGTCGCCCGCCCACGACGCCCGCGGCGGCACCTGAGGCGTGCAGCCGGACCGCGGACAGGTCCGGAGCCGGTGCGGGGGGCATGGTCGTGCCGGGCAGGCGCTGGGCTCGGAAGTCCGCCACGGCAGCGGCCACGGCGGTCGGTCCCGGGGACTCCGGGCGCAGGACCAGCGCGCCGGCGAGAACGGTGACGGCGACGGCGGCGAGCGCGACGGGGCGCTGCCAGGTCGTGCGCGGCCGGACGGGCCGGCTCGGGCGTACGAGCGGGAGCGGGAGCGCGCTCGCGGACTCGTCCTGGATGACGGCGCGCAGGCGGTCGCGCAGGTCGGCGGGGGCGACCTCACGCGCGGACTCGGCGAGCGCCCGGCCGGCGCGCCCGAGCTCGACCTCGCGCCAGCAGTCCTCGCACTCCAGCAGGTGGCGCTCGAACGCCCGGTGGGCGCGCGGGCGCAGGTCGCCACCGACGAAGCGGGCGGCGGACTCCTCGCGGTCGTTCGCGTCATGCCTCATGGGGGCTCCGCTCGGGGGCGTGGGCGCTCAGGGCGACGGCGAGGGCCTTGCGGCCGCGGTGCACCCGCGCGAGCACGGTGCCGCGCGGGCAGTCCAGCATGGCCGCGACCTCGCGGGCCGTGAAGCCGGACAGGTCCATCAGCGTGATCGCGACGCGCTGGTGCTCGGGCAGGGTCCAGAGCGCCGCGTGCACCGCGTCCGCGCGGACGCGGGCCACCGCTTCGGTCGCCGGGTCGTCGGCGGCGTGTCGGGTCAGACCCGGCTCGGCGACCAGCGTCTCCGGCCGGATGCCGTCGTGCCGGTACCACGACCGTGCGGTGTTGAGGCAGATCGTGACCAGCCACGCCCGGGGGTCGTCCGGGCGGCCGCGCTCCCAGGCGGCCCACGCCTTGAGCCACGTCTCCTGGACGAGGTCGTCCGCGCGCTGCTCGACCAACCGGCGGGCGAGGGCATGGACGGCGTCCAGGTGCGCGAGCGTCACCTGGAGGAACTCCTCCGACGCCTCAGCAGCCATGTTCCACACCTCCATCCTGCAGGACGCGCGCTCCACCGGGCTGATTGCAGCCGACCGGACGCCCTAGATTGACCAGGATGCGCACCCTCCTCCTGCAGCTCCGGCACCGCGTGCTGCTGGGGCGCAACGCGCTGGTCCTGCTTGCTCTGTGGCCGGTGCAGGCCTGGGCGCCGCGCCGGTTCGTGCGGCTGCAGCAGCGTCGGGGGCTCGACTTCTACGCCGTCGAGGACGGCACCGACCTGGTGATCGCGGGGCCGCCCGGAGCGGCGAACTCCTTCGCGCGCTCGGCGTTCCTGTGGACCAACCCCCAGGCGAGCGTGGCCAGTCATGCGCACGTCTGGAGCGAGGTCGCCGAGGGGGTGCGCCGGGGGAAGCCGGTCCTGCTGCTCCTGCGCGAGCCGGAGGCCGCGGTCCGCTCGCAGCTGAGCCGGTTCGGCAACGTCTCACGGGGTCGGGCGATGCGCGACTACGCGCGCTTCTACGAGCGGGCGCTCCGCTCGGCGAGCGGGGTCGTCGTGGCGGACTTCCCCGAGGTGACGGCGCACTTCGGGGACGTCGTCCGTCGGGTCAACGAGCGTTACGGCACGTCCTTCGTGCCCTTCCCGCACGAGGACCCCGCCGCCCTGGCGGACCTGCACGCGATGCTGCAGCAGGCAAACGGCGCCGTCCCGACGTCGGTCCGCCGGGCGGACAAGGACGCCCTCTCGCTGGACGGTCCGGGGCTGGGCAGGCTGCGCCGGCGCTGTCAAGACGCCTACGCGCGCTGGGTGACCTGAGCGCTCACTCTGCGTGATCAGCCCAGCACGGATGGTTCGGATGGGCTATGCCCCTGACGCCCGACAGGGGTCAGACTTCGTCCCATGTGGCAGTTGGCGGCGATCTCCAACGGCGTGATCAGCCTCGCCTACTTCGGGATCTTCTTCGCGATCGCCCTCCCCCTGATCAAGCACGGGCAGTTCTGGTCCAACAAGCTCGGCGCCGCCACGTCCGCCATCTTCTTCTCCTGCGGCGTGGGGCACGGCCTGCACACCCTGCACGCGCTGCTCCCGTGGCTGGGGGTGAACAGCCTCGAGGGGTACGCCGCGCGCCAGGTGTCGCTCCACGACGCCGCCTGGGCGCTCGTGACGGCGTTCATCGGCTGCTACTACTGGACCCTGCGCCGGACCTACGGCTCGCTCATGCAGGGGGCCGCGCTGTTCGAGGACCTCGAGGCCAAGCAGCGTCGTACCGAGCTGGAGGCCGCGAACGCGGTCCTCGCGGCCCGGCAGCAGGCGCAGGCCGAGGTCGAGGCGCAGGCAGCGATTCTGCGGGGGATCATCGACAACGACCCCACGGTCATCTACGCCAAGGACCTCGACGGTCGCTACCTGCTCACCAACGCGGCGTGGGAGCGCCTGTTCGGCTGCGCCCCCGGACAGATGATCGGGCGGACCGATGAGGACATCGCCCCCGACCAGGCGACCGCGTGGCGCGAGAACGACCGGCTGGCCCTTGCCGGCCCCTACGCCGCCGAGGAGCAGATCGACCTGCCCGACGGCACGCACTACTACGACTCGGTCAAGTTCCCGCTGTTCGACGCGGCCGGCACGCTCTACGGAACCTGCGGGGTCTCCTCGGACGTCACGCACAGCCGCCGCCTCGTCGAGGCGATGCGGGAGGCCAACGAGCAGGCTGTCGCCGTCGCGCGCCACAAGTCGGCGTTCCTCGCCACGATGAGCCACGAGATCCGCACCCCGCTCAACGGCGTCCTCGGCCTGACCGCCCTGCTGCTCGACAGCCAGCTCACCGAGCAGCAGCAGGAGTGGGCGACGCAGGCGCAGCGCTCCGGGCACGCGCTGCTGCAGATTGTCAACGACGTGCTGGACCTGTCCAAGGTCGAGGCCGGCCGGATCGATCTCGAGCGGGTGCCGTTCGCCCTGTCCGAGACCGTCGAGGACGTGCTCGCCGTCGTGCGGGAGGCCGCGTCGATGGCCCGACTCGACCTGGTCGTGGAGACGGCGCCCGGCCTGCCACCGCGCCGGATCGGCGATCCCGGGCGGCTGCGGCAGGTGCTGCTGAACCTCGTGAGCAACGCGGTGAAGTTCACCCCCGCAGGGACCGTGACGGTCCGCTTGCTCGGTGATGAAGCCAAGCTCGTCCTCGAGGTGCAGGACACGGGCATCGGGATGACCAAGGAGGCCAGGGACAAGGTGTTCACCGCCTTCGCCCAGGCCGACGCGTCCACCTCACGGACGTACGGCGGTACCGGCCTGGGCCTGGCGATCGTGCGCGGGCTGGTCGAGGCGATGGACGGCACGGTCGGGGTCTGGAGCTCTCCAGGGCTCGGGAGCACCTTCCGGGTCACGCTGCCGCTGCCTGTCGCGGTGGAGCAGGTCCCCGTGCCGGTGCCCGCGGCGCGCGACGGGCAGGTGCGGCTGACCGGCAGCGTGCTGGTCGCCGAGGACAACCCGGTGAACCAGCTGGTCGCCCGCACGACCTTGCAGAGCCTCGGGCTCACCGTGACCGTCGTGGAGGACGGGCAGGCAGCGGTGGAGGCAGCGGCGGCCGCGACCTACGACCTGATCCTCATGGACGTGCAGATGCCGCACCTCGACGGCTACCAGGCCACCGGGCGCATCCGGCGCTCGGGCAACGCGGTGCCCATCGTGGCGGTCACGGCCGGCGCCTTCGACCAGGACCGCCAAGCGGCGATCACCGCCGGCATGGACGGCTTCCTGCCCAAGCCGTGGACGCAGGGGCAGCTGCTCGCGATGCTGCACGAGCACCTGCCGGCGACAGCCGTGGAGACGCCCGCCCTCAGCTGAGGCTCAGAAGGGGAGCACGCGACCGCGCGGGGTGCGGG
This sequence comes from uncultured Actinomycetota bacterium, assembly GCA_963760125.1. Classification (GTDB taxonomy): domain Bacteria; phylum Actinomycetota; class Actinomycetes; order Mycobacteriales; family SCTD01; genus RYN-111. The sequence goes on from CAVXBV010000009.1 coordinate 91,227, forward strand.
TGTCGATCTCCTGGGGCGCCGAGGGGGTACGTCGGGCGCGGATCACCTGGATGCGCTTCACGGCTGCCTCCCTGGGCGGTGCTGGTCACTCGATGCAGGAGCATCGGCACGAGCCAGCGTTCCCCCAAGCCCGACACGCCAACCCGCGCCCGAGATCACTCGAACGGGCGACCTCGCCTGGCCCGTCCGGGCCAGGCGAGCAGCGCGCACGGCCCTGCGTCAGCCCTCGAGGCGGAAGCCGACCTTCAGGCCGACCTGGAAGGTGACGGTGCCGTCCGGGGCCACGGAACCGCGGTTGTCCACGACCTCGAACCACTCGACGTTACGCACGGTGCGGGAGACCCGCGCGACACCGTTCTTGACGGCGTCCGCCATCGACTCCTCGGAGGTCCCGACGACCTCGGTCACGCGGTAGATCGGGGCGCTCATCTCAGGACTCCTTCGTCTCAGCGGGGCGGCGGCCGATCTTGCTGCCGAGCCAGGTCAGGGGGTCGTACGTGCGGTCCACGACGCGTTCCTTGAGCGGGATGATCGCGTTGTCCGTGATGTGGATGCCCTCAGGGCAGACCTCCGAGCAGCACTTGGTGATGTTGCACAGCCCCACGCCGGCGTTCTCGCGCGCGAAGTCCTTGCGGTCGACCGTGTCCAGCGGGTGCATGTCGAGCTCCGCGATCCGCATGAGGAAGCGCGGGCCGGCGAAGTGCTCCTTGTTGTCCTCGTGGTCACGGACCACGTGGCAGACGTCGTTGCACAGGAAGCACTCGATGCACTTGCGGAACTCCTGCGAGCGCTCGACGTCGATCTGCTGCATGCGGTACGTCCCGTCCTTCTCCCGCGGCTTCGGGGAGAAGTGCGGGATGGAGGCGGCCTTCTCGTAGTTGTAGGACACGTCGGTCACCAGGTCGCGGATCACCGGGAAGGTGCGCATCGGGGTGACGGTCACGACCTCCTCCTCGGCGAAGTCGCCCATCCGGGTCAGGCACATCAGCCGAGGCTTGCCGTTGATCTCGGCGCTGCAGGAGCCGCACTTGCCGGCCTTGCAGTTCCACCGGACGGCGAGGTCACCGGCCTGGGTCGCCTGGAGGCGGTGGATGACGTCCAGGACGACCTCACCGGGGTTCACCTCGACGGTGTAGTCCTGCAGATCACCGCCCTTGGCGTCGCCGCGCCAGATGCGCACGAGCTTGTCGTAGGTGCGGGTGCCGCTCTTGGCGGGCTTGTGCGCGTCGCTCATGCGCGCGTCTCCAGCGTCAGGTCCGTCATGCGGGGGCCGCCTCCTCGAAGATCTGCGCCAGGTCCGCGGGCATCTGCGGCAGCGGCTTGCGGGTCAGGGTGATGCTGTTGTCGTCGCCCAGGTTGCAGACGAGGTTCAGGCCGCCCCACTCCGTGGACGCGGCGGGGAACTCGTCGCGGGTGTGACCGCCGCGGCTCTCCTCGCGCTCGAGCGCCGCCTTGGCGATGCACTCGCTGACGCGCAGCAGGTTCTGCAGGTCGAGGGCGAGGTTCCAGCCGGGGTTGAACGCCCGGCCGCCCTCACAGGTCACGCGCTTGGTCTTGAGGTCGTGGATGACGTCGAGGGCGCGCTGCACCTCCTCGCCGTTGCGGATGATCCCGACGAGGTCTTGCATGGCGTCTTGCAGCGCGTGCCAGACGGTGAACGGGTTCTCGCCGCCCGCCTCGAACGGTTGCAGCGCCTCGGCCTCGGCGCGGGCGAGCTGGTCGCCGGTGATCGCGGCGCCGCCGACGGTGGTGGCCCGCTCGGCCGCGGCCGCACCGGCCCGCTTGCCGAAGACCAGCAGGTCGGACAGCGAGTTGCCGCCGAGCCGGTTGGAGCCGTGCATGCCGCCGGACACCTCGCCCGCGGCGTACAGCCCCTGCACGGCAGCGGCCTGGGAGTCGGGGTCGACCTCGACGCCGCCCATGACGTAGTGGCAGGTCGGACCGACCTCCATCGGCTCCTTGGTGATGTCGACGCCCGCGAGCTCCATGAACTGGTGGTACATCGAGGGCAGGCGCTTCTTGATGAACTCCGACGAGCGCCGGTTGGCGATGTCGAGGAACACCCCGCCGTGAGGTGATCCGCGGCCGGCCTTGACCTCGGCGTTGATGGCGCGCGCCACCTCGTCGCGGGGGAGCAGCTCGGCGGGGCGACGGTTGTTCTTCTTGTCGTCGTACCAGCGGTCGCCCTCCTCCTCCGTCTCGGAGGTCTCCTTCTTGAAGAAGTCGGGGATGTAGTCGTACATGAACCGGCGGCCCTCGGAGTTGAGCAGCACGCCGCCGTCACCCCGCACCGACTCGGTGACGAGGATGCCCTTGACCGAGATCGGCCAGACCATGCCGGTCGGGTGGAACTGCAGGAACTCCATGTTGATCAGCGAGCCACCGGCGTCGAGCGCCAGGGAGTGGCCGTCGCCGGTGTACTCCCAGGAGTTGCTCGTCACGATGTAGGCCTTGCCGATGCCGCCGGTCGCGAGCACGACCGACGGGGCCTGCCAGGCGACGAACTCGCCGTCGACGCGGCGGTAGCCGAAGGCCCCGCTGATCGCCCCGTCCGCGCCGGTCAGCAGTTTGGTGACCGTGTGCTCCATGTAGACGTCGATGCCGAGGGCGACGACGCGCTGCTGCAGGGTGCGGATGAGCTCCAGGCCGGTGCGGTCACCGACGTGCGCGAGCCGGGCGTAGCGGTGGCCACCGAAGTCGCGCTGGCTGATGAGCCCGTCCTTGGTGCGGTCGAACAGCGCGCCCCAGGACTCGAGCTCGCGGACGCGGTCCGGCGCCTCCTGCGCGTGCAGCTGGGCCATGCGCCAGTTGTTGAGCATCTTCCCGCCACGCATGGTGTCGCGGAAGTGCACCTTCCAGTTGTCGTCCGGGTAGACGTTGCCCATCGCGGCGGCGATGCCGCCCTCGGCCATGACCGTGTGGGCCTTGCCCAGCAGCGACTTGCAGACGACCGCGACCTTGGCGCCCGCGTCGTGGGCCTCGATGGCCGCGCGGAGCCCGGCACCGCCGGCGCCGATGACGACGACGTCGTACTCGTGGGGGGTCACAGGCATCAGGCGATCCATCTCGGGTCGGAGAACACCCCGGAGGACACGAGGTACACGTACAGGTCGGTGAGGGCGACGCCGAACAGCGACACCCAGGCGAACTTCATGTGGTGGTGGTTGAGCTTGCTGGTGAACGTCCAGAACCGGTAGCGGATCGGGTGCTTGGAGAAGTGGTTGAGCCGTCCGCCCATGATGTGGCGGCAGCTGTGACAGGACAGCGTGTAGAGCCACAGCAGCGTCGCGTTGGTGATCAGCACCAGGGTGCCGAGGCCGACGCCGAAGTGCTTGCCGTCCTCCTGCTCGAAGGCGAAGGCGATGATCGCGTCGTACGTCAGGATGCAGTTGAAGATCACGCCGGCGTAGAAGAAGTACCGGTGCAGGTTGTTGCCCAGCAGCGGCAGCTTGGTCTCGCCGGAGTACGACGCGTGCGGCTCCGCGACGGCGCATGCCGGCGGGCTCAGCCAGAACGAGCGGTAGTAGGCCTTGCGGTAGTAGTAGCAGGTGAGGCGGAAGCCCAGCGGGAAGATGAGGATGAACAGCGCCGGCGTGAAGAACGCGTTGCCCGGGAAGATCCCGATGAACGGCGCCCCCTCCTTCGCGCAGGTGTCGGCCAGGCAGGGCGAGTAGAAGGGCGAGATGTAGGGGTCGGCGAAGTAGTGCTGACCCATGAACGCGCGCACCGTGGAGTAGATGATGAAGGCGACGAGCACGACCACCGTGATGAGGGGCTGAAGCCACCACCGGTCGGTCCTGAGCGTGCGGGCCTCGATTCGGGCCCGGCCGGGTGCGCCGGTGCCCGAAGGGGCTGTGGTGGTCAAGGTGTTCCCTTCACGAGCGTGTGAGCGTCATGGGAGTGCCGTTGCTACCGGCTGCCGCCAAGGCCCTCGTCCTCGGCGTCCATCCAGAAGTCCTGGGGGTAGGCAGTGTCGTCCATCACCTGCAGGTGCGGTGCCGCGGGGGTCCCGGACGGCGCCGGTGGGCGCCCACAGAGCAGGTCGACGTCCTGGCGGACCCGCTCCACGTCGACCAGCAGCCGACGGCTGTCGAGGTTGTCGCCGTACCCCTTGATCGCCGTGCCGGCGGCCCGCTCGAGGGCGTCGACGGCGTCGCGCAGCGCTGCTGCGTCGTCCTGCACGGTCATGGCTCGGAGACCTCTGCGCTCGTTGGGGGGGACGGAGATCACCCAACACGACAGCGGTACGCAGGCGCAACCACCCGCGCGGGTCAGAACACCCCGTGGCTCACACCGTAGGTGAGGCACACGCCGAAGAACGTCGCGAGCAGGAAGACCCCGATGAGCACGAGGGCCGCCACGCGGATCCACGGCTTCTGCGGACCGGTCATCATCGGCGGGAGGTAGGCGGCGGGCAGCTTCGAGCCGCGAAGCAGCTCGAGGTAGTGCGGGTCGACCTCAGGCTCGTCCCACGGCTGGAGGCGCGGCTGCTCGGTCACCCCCCCACCGTACGGCGGGAAGCACGGTCGTGCAGAGGTGAGTCAGCCGTGCCAGCTGCGCCACAGGTCGGCGTAGGAGCCGTTCGAGGCCAGCAGCTCCTCGTGCGTGCCCAACTCGAGCACCCGCCCCTGCTCGACCACGGCGACGCGGTCGGCGTCGGAGGCGGTGTGCAGCCGGTGGGCGACGGCCACGACGGTGCGACCGGTCAGCACCGCCGACAGCGACCGCTCGAGGTGGCGGGCGGCGCGCGGGTCCAGCAGAGCCGTCGCCTCGTCCAGGACAAGGGTGTGCGGGTCGGCCAGGACCAGGCGGGCGAGGGCGACCTGCTGGGCCTGCGACGGGGTCAGTGCGAGACCACCGGCCCCGACCTGCTGCTCGAGCCCGCAGCCGGTCCAGTCGACCACGACGAGGGCCTCGCGCAGCTGGGCGTCCGTCGCGGCGGGAAGCGCGAGTCGTAGGTTGTCGGCCAGCGTCGCGCTGAACACGTGGTGCTCCTGCGTGACCAGGGAGACCTCGCGCCGGAGCTGGGCGAGCGGCAGCCCGGTGAGGGGCGCGCCACCCACCGTGACGCTGCCGGCCCCGGGTGGGTGAATCCCGGCAAGCAGCCGGGCCAGGGTCGACTTACCGGCCCCGGACGGCCCGACGATGGCCAACCGCTCCCCGGGGCGCAGGGCCAGGTCGATGCCCTCGAGCACCGGCCGTCCCGGGGCATAAGCGAAGTGGACCCCGTCGGCGACAAGCTGCTCGCCGACCGGCACCTGTCCGGAGGCGGTCCGGTCGTCGTCGACCTGGCTCACACCGAGCAGCCGGGCGAACGACGTACTGCCGATCTGGACCTCGTCGAGCCAGTTGAGCAGCCGGTCCACCGGGTCGACCAGCAGCTGGGCGTAGAGCGTCACGGCGGTGACCTGCGCGAGGCTGAGGTGACCTCCGATGGCCAGCAGCCCGCCGACCAGCACGCAGGTCACCACCGGCAGGACGTACGCCGTCTCGCAGCCCGGGTAGAACACGCCCCGCAGGCGCAGGGTGTAGCGCTCACCGTCCCACGCGCGGCCGAGGTCGTGCTCGGCGAGCGCGACTCGCTCCTGCTGTCGGCCCAGGGCCTCGACGGTCCCACCGGCGTCGATGGTCTCGGCGACCCGAGCGGTCACCTCACTGGCTGCCTGACGCTCGGCCAGGTAGCCGGCCGGTGCGCGCCGGAGGTACCACCGGGTCACGACCGCCACCACAGGGATGGTCACCAGGACACCGGCAGCGGCGGGCACGGGCGCGGCGAGGAGCATGGCCACCAGGGTGGCGAGGGTGGTGATGACCGCGACGGTCACCTCAGGAACGCCCTGCCGCACCGTCTTGGTCAGGGCGGCGACGTCAGCGGTGGTGCGGCTGAGCAGGTCACCGGTGCCCGCCCGCTCCACGGTCCCGAGCGGGAGCGCGAGGACGCCCTCGACGAACTCTTCACGCACCTGGGCCAGGACCTGCTCCCCCAAGACGAACGAGCGCAGTCGGGCCCACCGGCGCAGCACCGCAGCCAGCAGCACCACGGAGGTCAGGGCGATGGCGGTCCTGGTGATGTCGTCGTCGGTGAGGCCGTGGTCCACCCCGCCCACCAGGTGACCGAGCAGTCGGGGCGGGACCAGGGACGCGGCGGCGGCCGCCAGGTCGAGGAGGGCGCACATCAGTAGCGCGGCGCGGTGCTCGCGGGCCAGGGCAGCAACCCGGCGGCGTACGACGGTGGAGTCCGCGATCGGCAGGCGGGTCCTCATGGGGCGAACTCCTCGAGGTCGCGGGTGACGACCGAGCGGTAGGCCGGCTCCGCGAGCAGGTCCGCGTGCCGACCCTCCAGGGCGACCGTGCCGTTCTCCACGAGCGCCACGTGGTCGGCGCGCTCGAGCACCCACGGGGACGTCGTGAGCACGACGGTGGTACGACCTGCGCGCGCGGCGCCCAGTCGGTGCGCGATCCGGGCCTCGGTGTGGGCGTCCACGGCGCTCGTGGGCTCGACGAGCACGAGTACCGCCGTACGGGTGAGCAGCGCGCGGGCCAGCAGCAGGCGCTGGCGCTGGCCACCGGAGAGCTCGCGGGCGCGCTCCTCAAGCTCGCCCTCCAGCCCGCCGTCGATGCTGTCCAGGACGTCGGTCGCGCACGCGGCGGTCAGGGCATCCTGCACGTCCTCCTCGCTGCGGTCGCCGGACGGGTCCAGCTCGCGCCGCAGCGGTCCGCGCAGCAGCACGTCGCCCGGTCGGCAGACCAGGACGGTCGCGCGGACATCGGCCAGCGACAGCGCCCGCAGAGGCACGCCGCCGAGGGTGGCGTCGCTGTCGACGTACGCCCCGAGCCGGGCGACGAGGTCTTCTGCGCCCTCGCGGCAGACCACCGCGGTCAGGCGGCCGTGCCGCAGGACCAGTCCGGAGACGGGGTCGTGCAGGTCCCCGATCACCACGGGGAGAGGCGTCACAGGCTCGACACGCGTGGGTCCAAGACGCAGGAGCGCGAGCACCCGCCCTGCGGCCACGGTGCCCGCGGTCATACAGTCGACCAGCTCGGTGCCGGTACGCAGCGGGAGCACCAGGAAAGCGGCGTAGCCGTAGAAGGCCAGCAGCTGACCCGGCGTGATCTCCCCCCGCACGGCCAGCCGCGCCCCCACCACGGTGAGGGCGACGACGAAGACGGCTGGGAGCAGCAGCTGCAGGGCGTCGAGGGTGGCCTCCAGTCGCGCGGTCTCGACCCCGGCGGCGCGCACCCGCTGGCTGGCGGCGCGGTACCTCGCGGCCAGCTCGGGCTCACCGCCGATGCCGCGTAACACCCGCAGGCCGCTGACCGTGTCGGCGGCGAGCGTGGAGGCCTCGGACAGCGCTGCGCGCTGGGCGGCCTGCCGCCGCTGCAGCGGCCGGAGCAGCGGACCGAGGCCGAGCACGAGCACCGGCATGCCGATGAGGACGAGCAGTCCCAGCCGGACGCTGGTCGAGAGCAGGATCGCCGCGACGAGGACGAACGACACGAGTGCGCCGGTCCCGCGCGCCGTGATGTCGAAGCACCGACCGACCATCGGGGCGTCGGTGGCACTGACGTTGGCGGCCTCGCCGGCGGGAACCCGCGCGGGCAGGCTGCCGCCGAGCCCCACCACGTGGCGCAGGACGATCTGCTGCGTCCGGAAGGTGGCGGTGACCCAGTTGGCGACGGCGAAGCGGTGGCGCATGAGTCCGGCCAGGGCGGTCGTGACGCCGAGCCCGAGGAGCACCAAGGCCCAGAGCACGAGCGCTGAGCGGTCGCCGGCGCGCACGCCCTTGTCGAGAGCGGCGCCGAGCGCACCCGGGCTCAGTGCCTGGGCGCCCATCCAGAGCACGCCCCAGAACGCGCCCCCGGCGATCGTCCGTCGCTGCCCCTTGGCGATCCACAGCAGGTAGCGGACCGGTCCGCGAAGGTCGGGGGAACCCGGTTCGGGGAGGGGGAAACGGCGCACCCACCCACGCTAGGACGCCCGGCAACTGAGTTCCTGGGTCAGACTGCAGGTATGACCGACACCGCTCCTGCACCGAGCGGGCCGGCGACCTGCTCCCACTGCGGTACGAGCGTGGACGACCGGCCGGCCACGTGGTCGTTAGACGTCACCGCCCGGGGCGCGCGGTGGATCTGCGAGCGGTGCACGCGCGAGAACCTGCGGTCCATCGAGGGCAAGCTCGACGAGAGCTGGTGGTGACCCGCTGACCTACGCCCGGAAGCCGGGCTGCCAGGTCTCCATCAGCTCGCGGTAGGGCGCCTCGCCGCCGAGCTGGCAGAGCACCCCGATGGTCCCGAGCGTGACCCGGTGGATCAGCAGGTAGGACGGCGGAAGGTTCAGCTGGCGACCGAGCTGGTTGGCGGGGGAGCGGGGGTCGCCGACCCGCATCGCCTCGGCCCGCAGCCACGGGCGCGTGAAGCGGAACGTCGGCTCGGCGATGGGGGCCAGCATGGGGCGCAGGTAGTCGAGGACCTCGTGCGCGTCGACGGTGATGGACGGCTTGACGAACCCCTCGTCGCGCAGCGCCTGCAGCACGTCCTCGGCGCGGCCCTCGAGGGCCAGTCGGGACAGTCGGCCGATCGGCTCGGGCGCGCCGTCCGGCAGGCGGTCCACCGCGCCGAAGTCGATCACCCCGAGCCGGCCGTCGGGCAGCAGCCGGAAGTTGCCCGGGTGCGGGTCGGCGTGCAGCAGACCGGCGAGCACCGGTCCGGAGAACAGGAACTGCGCGAGCAACCGGGCGGCCCGGTCCCGCTGCTCCTGGCTCCCCTCCCGGATGATCGCCGAGAGGGGGACCCCGTCCATCCACTCGGTGACGAGCACCCGGTCGGCACCGGCGATCACGTGGGGGATCCGGATGTCCGGGTCACCGTCGTACGCCTGGGCGAACTGCTCCTGGCTGCGGGCCTCGAGGGCGTAGTCGAGCTCCTCGGCCACGCGCGAGCGGAGCTCGGCGAGAAGGGGCTTGATGTCAAGTCCAGGCGTGAAGGCGGAGAAGACCCGGGCGAGCCGGGAGAGCTGCTTGAGATCGCCGAGCAGGGCGTCGCCGGCGCCGGGGTACTGGATCTTGACGGCGACCTCGCGGCCGTCGTGCCACGTCGCGCGGTGGACCTGCCCGATGCTGGCGGCCGCGGCGGGCTTGTCGTCGAAGTCCTGGAACTGCGACCGCCAGTCCACGCCGAGCTGCTCGGCGAGGACGGTGTGGACGGTGGCCGCCGGCAGCGGAGGGGCAGCCTCCTGCAGCTTGGTGAGGGCCGCGCGGTACGGCGCCGCCACCTCTTCCGGCATGGCGGCCTCGAAGACGCTCAGCGCCTGGCCGAACTTCATCGCTCCGCCCTTGAGCTGACCGAGCACCTGGAACAGCTGCTCCGCGGTCCGGGCCTGCAGCTCGGCGGCGACGAGCTCCGCCGGCCGGCCGCCGATCCGCTTGCCCAGCCCGACGGCGCCGCGACCGGCCACCCCGAGGGGGAGCGCAGCCAGCTTGGCGCCGCGCGTCACGGCGTGGCGGGGGATGTCGTTCACCGCGTCATCATCGCTGCCGCCCGGCTGCACCGCAGGTCGGGGCTCAGGCGGCGCCGCGGGACCTCTCGACGACCGCGTCCCACTGGCAGGGGCAACCGGGGTGACGCGGCCACGAGCGGCGGCGCCACGCCCACCCGGGCAGGGTCAGCTCGAGGGTCCCGTCGACCGTCGCCGGCTCTCCTCCCTCCAGGAGGGTGAGCACCTGCAGGGCGGCCTGGGCGGCCACGGCCATGGCCAGCACGCCGTCGCAGGCCGCCGTGGTCCGGCGCCGCTCCGCGCGCACCGCGCCCCAGCCGGGGTCCAGCGCCTGGTGGGTCAGCGCCTGGCAGGCCAGGCACGAGGTCCCGGGCAGCACGAGGGGCCCGACGATGCCGGTGCGCTCCTCGACGCGGGCGCTCAGGTGCGGTGTGCCGGTGCGGCGAAGCGCCTCGGCCACTCCCGGCTCGGGGTGCTCGGTGAGGACGACCAGGTCGGGGTGACGCGGCGATCGAGGGGTCGGCAGGCGCGAGGACACCGCCTCGCCGCGCCGTCGCCCGAGGTCGACGCTTGACAGCCCGCCCACGGCGGTGTCCGCCAGGCGGGTGAGGGCGTCGTCGTGGACCTCCAGGGCGCCGACGCCGGCGCTGGTCAGCAGGGCAGCCAGGGGGGCGCCGACCCGACCCGCGCCGTGCACCACCACCCGCGCGGACCGCCGGGCCAGCAGCGCCGTCGACGCCGCCCGGCCGTGCACGAGGGACAGGGAAGCCAGGTCCGGGCCGAGCCGCTCGCGCTCGTCGCGCTCGAGCCCGGGGGCAGCGAGGTCATCGGCGTCCAGGACCAGACCGGCCCGCTCGAGCGCGTCGAGCACCGGGCCACCCGCGGGCGCGTCCTGCAGCACCTGCTCCCGGGTCCGGGTCCCGTCCAGCAGGGCCAGCAGCGGGCCGGCGCCGTCCAGGACGACCGCGTCCTGGGGGGTGCAGCCCACCTGAGCGGAGCCGTCGGCCCGCCACAGCAGCGGGAGGGCGGGGGACAGGACGGGACGGGACGTGCTCACGGGACCTCCAGCGACGGGCGGGTCCGCGCACCGTGGCACGCGCTGACGGCTCGCCGTACGCGCCGTCCACAGCCCGCCGGGTCGTCCACACGCCCCGGACACGACACCGAGAGGGCGGCCCTCCCCGTGGGGAGAGCCGCCCTCTGGGACGTGCGGGTGGATCAGGCCTTGCCGAGGATCCGGTTCATCTTGGTGCCGCACACGGGGCACAGGCCCTGGGCCATGCGACGACCAGAGTCGCTGACCTTGACCTCGCCGTCGAAGTCCCGCTTCTCCTTGCACTTCACGCAGTAGCCGTTGTAGCTCTCCGCCACGGGGTCCTCCAGTTGTCAGACGGGGACGCGCCCCGGGGCCCGCACCGGTCGGTTGCGGGCGGGTGATGCACGAACCCTAGCCCGTCACGACGTGATCACACCGTCAGCGGGCTTCGGGCGTGGCGGAGCGGTGACCCAGGGAGGGGCGCGGCGGGGGCGTGGCACCGCCACCGCCGCGCCGTCGGCAGGCGGGGCAGCGGCCGGCGGGGCCTCCTCCGAGGCGAGCGGGTCCACGTCGTACAGGGGACCCGGGACGACCTCGCCGGTGCGCGTCACCGGGAGGGCGACGTCCGCCACCGGGGCGTCGACCGCGATCCGGAGGGCGAACACGAACACCGACCCCACGTTCAGCGTGGAGGTGCACGACAGCTCGCCACCCATGGCGTTCGCGAGCGAACGGGCGATGTACAACCCGAGGCCCGTGCCACCGGTCGTCATGAGCATCGGGTCCTCGACGCGGTGGAACTTGTCGAAGACCTTCTCGAGCTGGTCGGCAGGGATCCCGCGGCCGCGGTCCTCGACCTCGACCAGTGCCCGGTCGCCGTCGACACGCACGCGCACGTCGACCGGCGTGCCCGGCGCGGAGTACTTCAAGGCGTTCCCGACCATGTTGGTCAGGACCTGGATCACGCGCACCGGGTCGCAGGCCACGAGGACAGCCGCCTCCGGGAGGTGCACCGTGACGCGGTCGTTCTGCTCGCCGAAGTCGCAAGACGCCCTGCGTACCAAGGCGGCCAGGTCGTCACGAGCCATGTCGACCTTCGCCGCGGTGCTTCCCTCGGTGGCGGAGATCCGGGAGGCCAGCAGGAGGTCCTCGACCAGGCGCGACAGGTGGGCGGCGCGGTCGCTGATCACCTCGAGGCACTCGTTGCGCTTCTGCTCGGTCATGCTGTGCCCGCGGCGGCGCAGCAGGTCGGCGTACCCCTTGATGGGCGTGACCGGGGTGCGCAGCTCGTGCGAGACAGTGGCGATGAAGTCGGCCTTCAGCCGTTCGACCTGCCGCTCGCGCGTCACGTCGTGGACGATCACGACGTCCCGGACGAGCAGGCCGTCCTCGTCGAAGACACCGGCGTGGGCGCAGCGCACGATCTTCTCGTCGCCGTCCTCGCGGACGACGGTGAGCTCGACCACGGCCTGCGGGTTCTCGACCGTGAGCAGCGAGCGGCCGGACAGGAACGCGTCCAGGGGGGTGCCGTCGGTGGCGCGGGTCGCGACGATCGCGCCGAGGGGCCGCCCCAGAGCCGCGTCCTCGGTGCGCCCGGTGAGCCGCGCGACGGCGGGGCTCCACAGCTGCACCTGCCCTGCGCCGTCCAGCACGAGGATGCCGTCGGAGCTCTGGTCCACCACGGCCTTGAGCTTGCTCGTCTCCTCCACCAGGCGCGCCAGGTGGGCGGCGCCGCGCAGGGCGACCGCGAGGGCGCTGGCCAGCGGTGTGAGCAGGCTGAGCTCGCGGGTGTCGAGCGCGCGGTGCTTGTCGCGGGTCGCGAGGACGATGACGCCCAACCGTCGACCGTCGGCCTCGAGCGGCGCGACGACAGCGCGACGCCACTCGGTCGGCAGCGCGTCGGGGGACACGACGGCGCCCTCGGACCCGGTACGTCGCAGCAGGTCGCGCTCGGTCGGGTACGCCGCACGCCGCAACGCCCCGTGCTCACGGTCGTCGACCAGGCTGGTCGGCTGGGCGCTCCCCGGGAGGGCCGCCTCGTCGAGGACGGCGATCGCGAGGTCGGCCCCGAAGGCCTGGCGCGTGAGGTCGAGGAAGGCGTCGAGCACCTCGTCGGCGTCGAGCCGGCCGGCCAGCACCTGCGACAGGGCGAGCAGGCGGCTGGAGCGCTCGCGCTCCTCCGACTCCTGCGCCGCGGCCTTGAACGCGAAGGTCAGCGCGGCGGCCGGCATCAGCGCGAAGGGAAGCAGCGCCGGGGCCGCGCCGGCCAGCGTGACCGCCGTACCGCCCAGGGCGACCGTGCCGATGGCCATGACCGTCGACAGGCGAAGCCCGTCGCGCACGACGGTCCCCGGGTCGTCGTCGGCGACGACCGCGAGCACCCGCGAGAGCGCGACGAGGTTGACCAGCGTCAGACCGAGCATGCCGGCGGTCAGGCCGATCAGCGTGCGGACCGAGAGCCCGTCACCGGGCACGGCCACCAGGTGGGTGGTGAGGACGAGCACCGCGACGGCGCCGGCCAGGTTGCCACCATTGAAGACGACCTTGACCGCATCGCGGCGGCGGACCAGCGAGCACAGGACCGTGGCCACCACGGGAACGACGAGCGCCCACGGACCGGACAGCACGAGCACGTCGACGACGCACGCCGCTTCGAAGAGGGTCAGCTCCTCGGTCTCCTCGCCGTGCCGGACGCGGACGGCGACCCAGTCGCCGGCGAAGGTGAGGACCAGGCACAGGCCCACGAGTGCCCACCCGTGCGCCCAGCCCAGACCGGGGTACGCCGCCAGCGGCGCCACCGCCTGGCTGTCGTGCACGACGAGCAGCGCGAGGCCCTGCGCCATCAGCCCGAGCGCAGCGACGACCGCCACGAGCCGGCCCAGCCTGCCTGCCACGCGGACTCCCGTCATGCCGATGTCCCCCTCGTGGGGTACGAGGAGGACATCGGCAGTTCTGGCTCTCTCTGCAGTCTTTTCGGGACGTTCGGGTGTCTGGTCAGGGGATCAGCCCCAGTCGCCGACGCTCCACTGACGGGCGCTCCACTGCCGCGCGCTCCACTGCCGGGCCGACCAGTCGTCGGCGGTCCAGCTGCTCTCGCTCCACTGACGGGCGCTCCACTGACGGGCCGACCACTGACGGGCGCTCCACTGCCGCGCGCTCCAGTCGCTGTCGGCCCACTGGCGCGCGGCCCACTGCCGAGCGGCCCACTGGCGGGCCACCCAGACGTCGTCACCGTCGGCCCACTGGCGAGCGCTCCACTGACGGGCGGCCCACTGACGGGCGGCCGGGTCGAGGTCGGCCCACTGCCGGGCGGCCCACTGGCGGGCCTCCGGGGACAGCTGCGCCCAGGCGTTGGCCGCGGCGTCGACGTCACCGTCGAGGATGGCCTGCAGGAACGCCGCCCACGCGTTGGCCGCGCCGGGGATCGCCTGGCCGGCCGTCGCCCGGTCCTTGCGGGTCTTCTTGTCCTTCGGGGTGCGCGCGTCGAGCGCAGCGGCCAGGTCGAGGCCACCCGCACCGGTCGCGCGGTCCTTGCCCGTGACGTCGTACGCCGTCGTGGTCGCGAGCGCCTTGATCTGGTCGGGAGACAGGCCAGGACGGTCCTCGAGCAGGACGGCGGCGGCACCGGCCACCACCGCTGTCGAGAACGAGGTGCCACTGCCCTTGAGGTACGCCGTCCCCACCCGAGCGTCCGGGTTGGCCGTCCAGACAGCCGAGCCGGGCGCGCTGGTGCTGACGACGTGCGCGCCGGCGGCGACGAGGTCGGGCTTGCTGACGCCCTGCGGCGCCGGGCCCTGGCTGGACCACGCGGCGACGGTGTCGTCCTTGCGCCCGGCGGTGCCGTTCTCGTCGAGGCCACCGACGGTGAGCAGGACCGGGTCGACGCCCGGGCTGGTGATCGTGGCCTTGCCGTCTGCGCCGTCGTTGCCCGCGGGGACGACGACCGTGACGCCGCGCCGCCAGAGGGCTTCGAGGGCCTGGGTCAGCGGGTCGAGCTGGTACGGCAGGGGGCTGCCCGAGCTGAGGGAGAGGTTGACGACGTCGACCTCGGGGTGCTGCGCGACGGCCTGCAGCCCCTTGAGGACCAGCGTGAGGCTGGAGCTGCCCGTGCTGCCCGCCACGCGGACGTCGAGGACGTTCGCGCCGGGGGCGACACCGGCGTACGCGCCGTTCGAGCTCGCGCCGCTCCCCGCGACCAGGCCGGCGACGAACGTGCCGTGCCCGTAGGCGTCGCCGGCGCCCTCGCCGGTCACGTCCACGTGGCTCAGCCGCCCGGCCAGGTCAGGGACGTCGGCGACGCCGGTGTCCACGACGGCGACCGTCGTCCCGGCGCCCTCCCCGGCCGGGGAGCCGAGGCCGAGGGTGGTGCGGACGGAGGTGACGGGGCCGTTGTCCTGGGCGTCCTTCTTGCCGGAGACGCCGACGGGATGGTCGTCGACGACCGTCCAGCTGCTGCCGAGGCGGGTGTTCTCGGGCAACCGGGCGCTGACGCCTCCGATCAGGGGCAGCCGGTCCAGGACCTGGCCGCCGGCGCTGCGCACGGCGGCGGCGACATCGCCGGTGCCGGTGACGACGACCGTGCGCCAGGAGGTACCGCCGGTGGCTGCGGTCTGACCCGGCAGGGCGGTGAGGGCTGTCGAGCAGGCCAGGGCCAGGGCCACGAGGGCCCCGGCGCGTGGCCGCGTCGCGGCGGTGGCGCTCGTTCGGGTGGTGTCCATGGCGTGTTCCCGTCGTCCTCGAGGCCTTCGTGAAGGAGGTCCACTCCTTGTCTCGGGGCCTTGACCCCCCCGTCCCGCCACACGATCGGGTGACTCTCTGTGATCGCAGCGTTGTGACAACGGCCACGGTTGGGGCGGGAACAGCCCGTGTGACCTGCGTCTGATGGTGGTTCACCCGTGCAGAGGGTGACGTTCGTCGCTTGCTGACTGCTAGCAATTGCAAGCACTCCTGCCTAGCGTTCTGCGTCAGATCAGCCCCGCCGCGAGCACGCGCTCCGGCCCGAGACCCGAGAGGGAGGTGAGGTCCCACCCCCGCCAGGACGACTCCATCCAGGGGTCGCAGCCGGCCGGGGAAGCGACCCCAGCACATGACCCGACGCACCCGTCCCAGCCATGCCGAACCCCTGTACGCCAACGCCCTCCTCTCGGAGGTCCCCGCCGAGGCGACCGACCCCGACGCCGACCTGGCGCTGCCGACCGTGCTGAGCGCGCGCCGCCGTACGGCCCGCCGGGTCCTGGCCGCCGGTCTCGCGGCCGGCCTCGCGACCACCGCAGCCACCCTCGCTCTCCACCCGTCCGAGGACTCCGCCACGGACCTGTCCGCCGGGACCAGTGCCAGCGCCCAGTCCGACGGGCTCAGCGCCGAGGCCGCGACGACGCCGTCCGCCCTCCCCGCGACCACGAGCAGTCCGCTCACGTCCCGGGCCCCGCGCGCCAGCCGTAGCGCCGCGCGGACCGCCCTGCCGCCCGTCCCGACCAAGGTCGTCACGCAGGTGGTCGCCGTCGGCAGCAGCTTCTCCGGCGTGGCGTCCTGGTACGGCGGCCAGTTCCAGGGCCGCCGTACCGCCAGCGGGGAGCGCTTCGACACCAACGACTTCACCGCAGCCAGCAAGACGCTGCCGTTCGGCACGACGCTGCGCGTCTGCCACCAGCAGCGCTGCGTCGTGGTGCGGATCAACGACCGCGGCCCGTACGTCGGAAAGCGCATCCTCGACCTGTCCCGCGCCGCCAAGGACGTGCTGGGGTACGACGGGATCGGCTACGTCACGGCCACCCCCATCGCGCGCAAGACCGTGACCGTGGTGGACAAGGAGGCGCTCGCCGCGCAGCAGGTCGCCGCCCGCGCCGCGGAGGTCACAGCTGCCCGCGCTCGTCGGGCCGCCGCCGCGCACCGTGCGGCGGTCGCCAAGCGCGCGGCTGTCGCGAAGGCGCAGGCCGCTGCCGAGGCGGCCAGCCTCGCCGCGCAGGAGCGCGGACCGCTGGGCGACCTCGCCACGCTGCCGCCGGTGCCCGTCTCCACCGCCGCCGGCCTGCTCCTGGCCGGCTCGGGTGGCGTGCTGACCCTGCGCCGTCGCCGCGACGCCGCCTGACCCCTGCACGCCTGACCCGCTGCGCTCCTGGGCTGCGCTCCTGGGCTGCGCTTCTAGGCTGCGCTTCTAGGCTGCGAGGAGCACCGCCGACCGGCCGGGTCGGCCTGATCTCCTGGAGTCACCGTGGTCCTCGTCATCGATCGGCCGTCCGAGGGTGTCGTGCTGCTCACGCTCGACCTGCCCGACCGGCGCAACGCCATGACCGACGAGATGACCGCCGCGTGGATCGACGCCGTCGACGGGCTGCGCGGTGACCCCGCCGTGCGCTGCGTCGTCGTGACCGGCGCGGGCAAGGCGTTCTGCGCCGGGGGAGACCTGTCGTGGCTGCGCAGCGGCGGTGCCACGGCGGCCGCGCTGCGCGAGAAGATGCTGCCGTTCTACCGCTCCTGGCTGTCCCTCCGGCTGCTCGACGTCCCCTCGATCGCTGCCGTGAACGGCGCGGCGGTCGGGGCCGGCGCCGCGCTCGCGCTGTCGTGCGACATCCGGTACGCCGGCGCGTCCGCCAAGCTGACCGTGCCGTTCGCCAAGCTCGGGATGCACGCCGGGATGGCGACCACGCACACGCTCACCGAGGTGGTCGGCGTCGCAGCGGCCCGCGAGCTGCTGCTCACCGGCCGGGTGGTGGACGCCCCGGAGATGCTGCGCCTCGGGCTGTGCAGCGCCGTGCACGAGGACGCCGACCTGGTCCCGCAGGCCCTGGAGCGTGCCGCGGAGATCGCCGCCGGGGCTCCGCTCGCGCACCGGTTGCACAAGCAGGCGCTGCGCGACGGCGGACCGGACTCCCTCGAGGCGGCCTTGCAGTGGGAGGCGCTCGCCCAGCCGGTCACCATGGCGACGGCCGACCTGCAGGAGGGTCTGGACGCCCAGGCCGAGCGCCGTACCCCCCGGTTCACGGGCGCCTGACCGCTCGTGGCTGACGACCACAGCCGACGAGCGCTGGCCGTCGACCGCCGACATCAACAGAGCCCCTAGGGCACCCAGGCCCGTTCGCCTTCCCCTTGCGAACGGATCCGGGGCCCCAGGGGCTCCGTTGGCCCAGACGCTAGGAGGCGGCCCTGCCGCGCGTCAACGAGTCGGGCACCCACCCTGTGGAGGGGCCTGGGGACGCGGTGGGGACGACACGGCGTGTCCCTGTGGACAGGCTTGTCCACCGACTGTGGACAAGCGTGTGGACGAGAGGGACAAAGGCTCTGACCTGCACTGATGCAACCGGCCCCTGTGCACAGCAGAAACCTGGGCGGGCAAGGGGGAGGGGGCCGCCACGGGCGTCCCGTCGGACGCCCCGAAACCCCACGATCACGCCCCGTGACCCTCCGTCATGATCCACACAGGAGAAGGACATCGGGCGAACGACCTGAACCGGACCTCTCGGGCAGGGCAGCCCGTCGTCGCCGTACGGCGACACGGGGTCAGGGCAGCCGGTCGTCGGCGTGCGACGTCCGGGTCAGGCGGGGCCGTCCTCGCCGTACGGCGACCCCGCGTCGCCGTCGAGCTCGCCGTCCAGGTCCTTGTCGAGGGCGCGGAGCCCGGCGTCCCAGTCGATCGCCTCCGACGAGTCCGCAGCGTCCTCGGGAGCGTCGAGGTCCGCTGCTGACGGGAGCAGGTCCGGGTGCGCCCACAGCGCGTCCCGTCCGTCGACGCCCTTCTCCGCGGTGAGCCGCTCCCACAGCGCGGCGGCCTCCCGCAGCCGCCGCGGGCGCAGCTGCAGCCCGACCAGCGTCGCGAACGTCTGCTCGGCGGGTCCGCCGGTCGCCCGACGGCGGCGGACGGTCTCGCGGAGCGCCACGGCGTGCGGCAGCGTCCTGGCAGCCGCCGTGTCGACGACCAGGTCGACCCAGCCCTCGACGAGCGCGAGGGCCGACTCGAGCCGGTCCAGCGCCTGCTGCTGAGCGGGGGTGGGCTCGAGCTCGAACAGGCCGGAGCCGAGCGCCTCCTGCATGGCCTCGGGGTGCGTCGGGTCGAAGGAACCGACGGCCCGCTCGATGGCCGACAGGTCGACCTCGATGCCGCGGCCGTAGGCGTCGACCGCGTCGTACAGGTGCGCCTTGAGCCAGGGGACGTGTGCGAACAGCCGCTGATGGGCCGCCTCGCGCAGCGCCAGGTACAGCCGCACCTCGTCCAGCGGCACCTCCAAGCCCTCGGCGAACGCCGCGACGTTCGCCGGGAGGAGCGCAGACCGGCCCAGGGGGAGGCCGATCTCGCTGCTGCTGAGCACCTCGGTCCCGAGCGCACCCAGGGCCTGGCCGACCTGCGCGCCGAACACGAGGCCGCCGAGCTGTTCCATCACGCCGGCGAACGGGTTCGGTCCGAGGCCGGCGAGCATCCCGCCGATCTCCGGGGGCAGCTCCTGCCCCGCGAGCCCCTGCTGCATCGCCTGGCCCATAGCGGCCGTGACGCGACCGGCGACCGGGTCGACCAGCTGGCGCCAGGACGGCAGCGTGGCCTCGAGCCACGCGAGCCGTGACCACGCCTGCGGCTCCTGGCCCGCGGCGGGCAGCGACGTCACCGGGTCGAGCCAGACGTCCGCGAGCCGACCCGCGTCCGCGACCTCGCGCGTCTGGTCCGCGGTGAGCGGGACGTCGGCGTCCTTGAGCGCCCCGGCAGCCACCTCCTTCGCGAGGTCCCAGTTGACGGGGCCGCCGCTCCACGACATCAGCTTCTGCAGCTGGCCGAACAGGTCCCCGGGGTTGCCGCCGAACATCCCCCCGAACGTCCCGCCCAGCATCTTGGACAGGCCGAACGGGTCGTTCGGGTCCGGCTCCCCGTCGTCCCCGGAGCCCTCGCCGGAACCGCTGGGAGGTCCGAAGCCGAACGGCGGTCGGGTCACGGCCGGAGCTCCCGGCAGGCGCGCGCGGACAGGCGTGAGGTCATGGGTCCAACGTAACCCGGCCACCATGGGGGAACCTGTGCGTGTGGTCCGCTTCCGGCGAACATCCGCCGCCCCCGGCGTCGTTGCCGTCACGGGCGCCGCGACCGGACTCGGCCGAGCCCTCCTGGAGCGGCTGGCCTCCCTCGAGGACCTCGACGCGCTCATCGGCATCGACCCCGTTCCGGGTCGGCTGGACGGCGTCCTCTGGCGTGCCCTCGACGTCCGCGACCCGCTGCTCGCCTCCCGCCTGACCGGTGTTTCGGTCGTGGTGCACCTCGCGACGTCGTACGACGCGAGCCTGCCCGCGTCGTCCCGGCGCGCGCTCAACGTCCGCGGGACCGCCAACGTCCTGGATGCGGCGCGTGAGGTCGGCGCCGCTCGGGTCGTGCTCGTGCACCGGCTCCGAGGTGTACGGCGCCCACCCCGCCGAGACGCCTGCCGCTGCCCGACGGCGCGCCGCTGCTGGCCGACCCGGAGGCCGGACAGCCTGCTCGCCGACCTGACCGAGGTCGAGCGCCTGGCCGATCACGCGCGACGGACCGGGCTGGACGTGACCGTCCTGCGTCCCGCCTCCCTCGTGGGCCTGCCCCCGGCGTACGACGCGGGGCTGCTGCGCCACCTCGCCGGGCCGCGGCTGCTCGCGGTCCACGGAACCGAGCCGCTGTGGCAGGTGTGCCACGTCGAGGACCTGGTCACCGCGCTGGAGCTGGCCGCGCGGGGGCGGATCAGCGGGTCGTTCGCGGTGGCCAGCGCAGGGGGCGCTGGACCAGACGGCGGTGGAGGCGCTGGCCGGCCGGCGACGGCTCGAGCTGCCGGCCGCGGTGGCGCGTCTCGACCGCCCAGCGCCTGCAGCGCGCGGCGTGACGACGTCCTCGGCGCGCGAGCTCGACCACCTGCTCGCCCCGCTCGTCGTCGCGGCGGACGGGCTGCGCGCGGCCGGCTGGGCGCCGACCTGGACCAACGAGCGGGCGCTGCAGGCGCACGTGCTGGCCCGCTCCGGTGAGCCCGCGCGGGACGGCGTACACCGCCGCCGGGGCGACCGTCGCCCTGCTCGGCACCGCGGCGCTGGTCCGCGAGGCCCGGCGGCGTCGACGGCGCTGAGGTCCGCTCTACGCTGAGCGGGTGCTGGTCGAGATCCGTGACGCGCCGTTCGAGGTCCAGGAGGTCCTGGACGCCGTCGCCGACCCGGCCGCCGGGGGCGTGGTGTCGTTCACCGGCCTCGTCCGGGCGACCGACGGTGGCCGCGAGGTGACGGCGCTTGAGTACTCCGCGCACCCCTCGGCGCTGGCGGCGATGGAGGCCGTGGTCGCGACGGTCGTCGCCGACTGCGGGCTGGTCCGCGCTGCGGCGCTGCACCGGGTGGGTCTGCTGGAGGTGGGTGAGGTGGCCGTCGTCGTCGCCGCCTCGGCGGGCCACCGCGACGCGGCGTTCGCCGGCGCCCGTCGCCTCATCGACGATCTGAAGGCGCAGGTGCCGATCTGGAAGCACCAGGTGTTCGCCGACGGGAGCGAGGAGTGGGTAGGAACACCCTGAGAGGTCCTTTTCGTGACGGCCTCGCGGGGCTACGCTGAGGGTGTCTCGGCCCTCCGAAACCTCTGGACCGCTCTTCATGCCCGCTTGGATCCTCTGGCTCAGCCCGGTGATCGTCTCGCCGATGCTCGCCATCGCGTGGATGTCCTACGCCGCACGGCCCCGTGGGCCGATCGCCGCGATGGAGACGGTCGAGCAGTACGACCGTTTCCGGGCCGCCATCACGACGCCTGTCGTGATCCCCGAGTCGCGTCCCCGCCCCCGCCACCAGGCCCGCGTACACCGCTGACCCACCGGCACCTGGCCGCACCTCCCAGCGGGGCCGGCCGGTCCCTGTCCGCGCGTGCGGGCGGCCGCGAGGGCATGTGCGAGTTCGCCGCGGTCCTGACCGGTCCGAACTCGCACATGCAGCGGGCCGCGGCGTTCAGCCCGAGGGAGCGACAACGTGGGGATCCCGACTCAAGCGCTCAGTCAGCGAACGGGGACAGCTCTACCCCTCGGTAGAGGTCAGGACCCGATGAGCACCGGCAGCGGAGCCCAGACGCAGATGCCCTGACGCGACGGGTGCTCCTCGGTGATCACGCAGACGTACCGGTTGTTGAGCGGCACGGGCGGGTCGGCCAGGGCTGAGGTGGTCATTCCCCCGACGATGACGGCGAGGACGGTGGCGGCGAGTGACGGCTCACGGGGTGGCTCCTGCGGTGGCACGAGCGTCGGCACGGCAGAGCAGCTCGAGGTCGCCTCGTCGACGTCGTGGCGCTCGCCGACTGGCAGGCGTCGACGGGCTCGACGCGGCTGAGCGCGGAGTGACGATCCGTTCCGGGCGTCCGGCGTCGGAGGTTGCCAGTGCGACGACCCGCACGCGGCTTCGGTGAGCCCGTCGAGGACTGTCCCGACGGCAGGTCGCGGTACGGCGTGCGTCTGCGCTGCGCCGCCTGCCGACGGGCGCGCTGCCGGCGGGGCGCTGCCAGCGTCGGCCGGTGGTGGCGGCGGCTGCGGTGGTCGGACGCCGGCGATCGCGTGGACGTCGGCGATCGCGAGCCGCGGACGACCAGCTGGACTGACGACGGCCTGGGCCGGCGCGAAGGTCTGCGCGGGCGCGCCGCCGCCGAGGCCGAACGGGCGCGACGAGCAGCCCGCCGAGGGCCGTCGACGCCGATCGTGGCCGAGGGCAGCGGGGGCGGTCACGCGGCCCACGGCGGAGCGCAGCCGGTCGGCCCAGCCGAGGCCGGCGACCCACGGCGCGAGGACCGCGAGGCCCGCCGACGGGCAGGGTGCCGCCGCGCGGCGCGTACTCCTTGCGCAGGGCCTTGCGGGCCCGGGTGAGCACGGAGCGCACGGCCGGCTCGGTCATGCTGAAGCGGGCGCACAGCTCCTCGTAGCGACTGGCCCTCGACCTCGCGGGCCCACAGCAGCGCGGCCTGGCGGGCGGGCATCGCGTCGAGGGCGTCGAGCGCGGTGCGGGCCTCGTCGCGGGCCACCACGACGTCGGCGGTGTCGCGGCCGCCGCGGCTTGCCCTCGGGGACGTCGGCCATGGTGGTCGAGCGGCCGCGCACGCGCAGCCGGTCGATGACCAGCCGCCCGGTCACGACGGTCGTCCAGGCGCTCAGGTCGTCCTCGGTCGCGAGCTGGTCGCGGTGGGAGTAGGCCCGCAGCAGCGCCTCCTGGACGAGCTCCTCGGCCTCGTGGCGGTCGCCGAGCCGGCGGATGGCGTAGCGGTGCAGCCGCGGGCGGACCCGGCGCACGGCATCGTCGAAGTCGAGCGGCTCCGCGGGCCACCAGGCGCAGCGCCGGGCCGGCGGGCAACGAGGCTGCTCGGGTTGCGCCGTAGGGGCAGGTCGTGGGCAGTCGACACTGGGGGACCTCTTCCGTCGGGGGCTGGGGGGCCCGACATCGAATGCAACGGAGGGAGGGGACGAACCTCGCGGGGTCGGGGCGAGAATCTTTTGCGTGAGAGGAGCTCGCGCGGGTCAAGTGTCCCGAACAGTCGACAGAGTGTGGCAAGTGTCCTGCCAGGCGCTGTGACGCTCAAGACACCTGCTTCAACGTGCCGACACGACAAAGGTCACGGCCTGTCCGCCACGACCTCAACCCGGCCATCACGAGCCCACCGTCCGAGGAGCCCCTCATGGAGCACGTCGTCTTCTTCCCCGCCCACGACGGGTCGCCGGCCTTCCGCCGGCTGCCCTCCCTGGAGGAGGCGGTGCGCCTGGTCGAGCACCTGCGCAACGTGGAGGGCGTCAGCGAGGTCAGCTGCCACGCGCTGACCGAGGTCCCGCTGGCCTTCAAGGCGTACTACAGGTCGAGGTGCCCGGCGCCGCGCCGCAGCCCGAGGCGGCCCCGCAGCACGCGCTCGTCGCGGTCCCGGACCAGCCCGTGGAGCAGGCCCCCGCGGTCGAGGCGGTCGGCCCGGAGGAGGTCGCGGAGGCCGTCACGGTCGTCCCCGATGCCGCCGTTCCCGTGCTCGCCGGCAGCAACGGCCACGCGCCGGCGTCCACCGGTCCGTCCAGCCTGGGCTTCTTCTCCCGCTGACTCCCGCGGGGCCCGGTTCGTCCCGAGCCGTCCCGGCGTACGGCGGTTAGGCTCATGCAGTGACCCGCCGCGCTCTGACCCTCGTCACGGGGGTCCTGGTCGCTGTGGCGCTCACGGTGGCCGCGGCGAGTTCCACTGTCCCGTACGTCGCGCTGTCGCCGGGTCCGGCGATCAACACCCTGGGCTCCAGCGGTGGCCAGGACGTGCTGTCGATCACCGGCGCGAAGACCTTCCCCACGGACGGCTCGCTGGCCCTCACCACGGTGAGCGTGCGCGACGAGCTCACGCTGTTCGAGGCCCTGAAGGGCTGGGTGTCACGCCGGCAGGCCGTGATCCCGAGGGAGATCCTCTTCCCGCCCGACCAGTCGGCCGAGCAGCGCCAGCAGGCGAACGTCCAGGAGATGCAGCAGTCGCAGGACGACGCCACGACCGCCGCGCTCCGCCAGCTCGGCTACGCCGAGACCAAGCGTGTTGTCGTCAGCACCATCACCAACGGGACCCCGGCGGACGGCAAGCTCAAGACCGGGGACGTCCTGCGCAGCGTCGACGGCACCGCCGTGACGGATGCCAACTCCGTCGGCGCGCTGGTGCGCAAGCACAGCCCAGGGGAGCCGGTCATGCTGGGCGTGCTCCGTGACGACAAGCCGTTGGTCGTCACCATCACCACGGCCGGATCGACCGACACCCCGGTGCGCGCCATCATCGGCATCACGCCCGCCGAGTCCTCGAGCTTCGCGGTCAAGGTCGACATCCGCCTCAAGGACATCGGTGGGCCGAGCGCCGGACTCATGTTCGCGCTCGGGATCATCGACAAGCTCGGCCCGGAGTCGCTGACCGGCGGCCGCAGCATCGCCGGCACGGGCGAGATCACCGCGGACGGCAAGGTCGGGCCCATCGGCGGCATCGCCGAGAAGATGATCGGTGCGCGCGACAAGGGCGCGACCGTGTTCTTGTCGCCGGCCGCGAACTGCGCCGAGGCCAAGAGCACCAAGCCCTCCGGTATCACGCTGATCCGGGTCGACACCCTCAGCACAGCGCTCGAAGCCCTCAAGGCGCTCGAGACCGGCGGCACGCCGTCCCCCTGCTGAGCACCACCGCGCAGACGGCCGGACCAGCAGGCCGTCCTGAGCGCCGGCCGCTGACTTCCCCCCGCACCCGGGCGCCCCGCTCCTAGACTCCGCCCCATGGAGCCCGGAGTCCCCTTCGCGCTCCTCGGTGCCGTCCAGCTCCTGCTGGTGGCCGCCTGCGTGGCGCTCGCCGGCGCCGCCGTCCTGCGCCGCACCGTCTCGTCAGCCGTCGTCGCCGTGGGCGCCGTGGTGCTGGCCGCGGTGGAGGTCCGCACCGCCCTCGAGCTCGGCCAGCTGTCCTCCGACGGCTTGGCCCTCGGGCGCGCCGCCGCCCTGCTGCTCCTCGCCACGGGCCTGGCGGCCGGGGGGCTGCCCGCCCGGGCGTACGGCATCGTCGTCCCGCTCGGTGCCGCCACCAGCGCGGCCCTGTTCTCGGCCGGCGCGGCCGCGGCCGCGGCGGTCGCTGCTTTCCTCGGCCTGCGCGGCCGTACCGGCGCGCTCCTGGCCGCCGGCTTCGCGGCGTTGGCCGCCGGGAGCGCCCTGACAGCCGGCGACCTGACGCCGGCGCGCGCGGCGCTGGTGCTGTCCCTGCGCGGTGCCGGCGCCCTGCTGCTGCTCGCCGGTCTGGTCGTCCTCGCGCAGGCCAGCCTGCTGTCCAAGGTCGTTGCCGCGATCCTGGCCGGCGTCCTGACGATGGCCGTCGCGGCGGTAGGTGTCGTCGGCAACGTCGTCGTGTCCTCCTACGACCGGCAGACCCGCGAGATCGTCGAGCAGGCCGCCGACGGCCGCGACCTCGCCCTGGACGCGCTCGGCCGCCAGGTCGCAGGGGACGCCGTGCTGTTCGACACCGTCTGCGTCCAGGGCGCCCGCGCCTGTGCCGCGACCGTGCCCGTGGTACGCAGCAACGACCGTGACGACTTCGTGGTCGCCGTCCCCCGGACCGGCAACCCCGAGTCGTACGGCGGACGGGCCCCGTTGACGCCCGCCGAGCTGCTGGGCCTGCGCCGACTGCCTGCCGTGCAGGCCGTCCTCACCGGCCAGGGCGCCGACCGCGTGGACTCCCTGTTCAGCATCGTGCGGCTGGCCGGGTCCCCGCCGGGGCTCGCCGTGGTGGGGGTCGGCGCGAGTGACACGCGGCCGCGGGTCAGCGGTCCGCAGTCGCCGCCGGAGCGCGTGATGGTCTACGGGCGGCGGCTCGACACCGACTACGCCCGCAGCGACGTCGACACCGGCGGGTTCGGCCTCACCCTGCTCACCGGGGACCCGCTCCAGGTCGTCGGGACCAACCGCTCGGCCAACGCGGCGACCCAGATCAAGGACCTCGTGGCGCGCAACGGCGCGGCGACGGGCCTGGCCGACGGGGGGCTCACGATCGGCTCGCAGGGGGTCGCCCCGACGGCACGGGTGCTGGCGCTCGACGACTACCGGGGCGACCAGGTCGGGCTGCTCGTCGTCAGCCGCGACCCCGGCCCGGCGCTCAAGACCGAGCGCGATGCGCTGCGGCTGCTGTTCGCCACCGCCGTGCTCGCGCTGCTCCTGGTGGCCGCCGCCGCGCTGGTCCTCGGCCGCCGCACCGTCGAGCCGGTGCGCCGGCTGACCCTGGCCGCCGAACGCGTCGCCGCCGGGGACCTGACCGCCTCGACGGAGGTCCGCGGCCGTGACGAGGTCGGCACGCTGGCCCGGACCTTCGACGGCATGACCACCTCGCTGGCCACCCTCACCGGGGACCTGCGTGCCACCTCGGTCCGGCTGGCGACCGTGCTCGCCTCGATGTCCGACGGCTTGCTCGCCACCGACGGCGACCGGGTCGTGACCAGCGCCAACCGGGCCGCTCTCGACCTGCTCGGCCTCGAGGAGCCCGACGTCCTGGGCGAGCGCCTGCAGGTGGTGGCCGACCTCCGCACCGAGGACGGCGCACCGCTGGTCCTGACGCCGAGCCCCCGCGACGACGCGGCGCTCGTGCACCGGCCGGACCGGACGACCGTGCCGGTGCGCGTCGCCGTGTCCTCCCTGCAGGACACGAGCGGGCTCGTCGTCGTCCTGCGCGACACGACGCGCGAGCGCGAGGTCGAGCGGATGAAGACCGAGTTCCTGTCCAACGTCAGCCACGAGCTGCGCACGCCGCTGACCCCTATCCGGGGGTACGCCGACATCCTCGTCGCCAAGACCGGGCTCGCCCCCGAGATGGTCACGAAGTTCGCCACGGTCATCCGCGACGAGGCCCTGAAGATGAACCGCGTGGTCGACCTGCTCGTTGACGTCGCCGCCCTGGAGGCCGGCCGCGTTTCTGCGTCCCCCCGGCCGGTGCCTGTCCGCGAGCTGCTCGACGCGCGCCTCGCAGCGTGGGGGACCAGGTCGCCGACGCGCCAGAAGGACCTGAAGCGGCGGGTGGCCTCGGGCCTTCCTCAGGTGCTGGTGGACCCGACGTGGCTCGGGAAGGCGCTCGACGAGTTCGTCGACAACGCCGTGAAGTACACCCCGGTCGGTACGCCGATCACCCTGACCGCGGCGTGGTCGCCCGACGGCACCCGCGTGCGCGTCGCGGTGAAGGACGCCGGCCCGGGGATCGCCGAGCAGGACCAGGAGGCGCTGTTCACGTCGTTCGAGCAGGTCGACGGCTCCGCCACCCGGCACGTCGGGGGACTCGGGCTCGGGCTGTCGTTCGTCCGGCGGCTGGCCGAGGACGCCGGCTACCCGCTGAGCGTCACGTCGCGCCCGGGCAAGGGCGCGGAGTTCGCGCTCGACCTGCCCGTCGCCGACGAGCCGGCCCCCGGCGCGCCGCAAGCGCTGACTACGCGTCCAGCGTGGCCAGCAGGGCCTCGGCGAGACCGGGGACCAGGTCGGGGCCCGTGACGCGCTCGTCCTGACCGCCCTCGGGACCGCGCAGCCGCAGGACCGCCTCCCGGCTGCCGTCCCGCAGGACGCCGACGGCCATGCGTACTTCGCGTCGGGCCGGGTGGGCGGCGGCGGCCGCGGCAGGGTCGTCGCTGCCCTCGATCTCTGCCTCGGCGGACGGCGGCAGGGTCAGCACCTCGTGCGCGAGCACCACCCCGAGCACCTCCGGTCCGAAGACGACGGAGGCGAGCTGCTCGTCCAGCGGGCCTTCGCCGAGGGGCTCCTGCGCGATCGGGGTGAGCGACCCGGGACGGGCCACCACCAGGCCCATGCTCTCGGCGAGCTGGGGCTCCGCGCGCAGCAGGTCCTCGGTGTCGACGAGGGCGAACAGCTGCGGCGGCTGGTCCCAGCCGGCCTCGGCGAGGTGGGTCTCGACCTCGCCGACGACCGACAGGAGAACGGGGGAGGAGGGGGCGCTCATGGGCACCATCCTCGCGCACGCCGACGACGTGACGCGGCGCTCTGTGATTGGGTAGGGGGAGATACCCAGCACTTTCCGCTTTCACACGTCTGAGGTGAGCACGTCCCCGTGGCCGTCCGAACGAGGGGCCCCGCTGCGCCGGGCACGCCCCGCCTGCTCGTCCCCGTTGCCGTCACCGTGCTCGTGCTGCTGATCATCGGTGCCACGTTCATCACGCAGTACACCGACCTGCTGTGGTTCCGCGAGGTCGACGCCAGCCAGGTGTTCACCACCGTGCTGAAGACCAAGCTGATGCTGTTCGTGCTCTTCGGGCTGCTCATGGGGCTCGCCATCGGGGCCAACCTCGCGGTCGCCTACCGCACCCGGCCGCCGTTCCGGCCGATGTCGCTGGAGCAGCAGAACCTCGAGCGCTACCGCGTCGCCCTCGAGCCCTACCTGCTGCCGGTGCTGCTCGGGGTGAGCGCCGTCTTCGGGATCTTCGCCGGCCTCGCCGCCGCGGGTCGCTGGCAGACCTGGACGCTGTGGCGCAACGCCACGTCGTTCGGGGAGACCGACGCGCAGTTCGGCCGGGACATCTCCTACTTCACCTTCACCTACCCGATGCAGCGCTTCGCGCTCGGCTTCGTGATGGTCGTCCTCGTGCTGTCGCTGATCGCTGCGGCCGCGACCCACTACCTGTTCGGCGGCGTGCGTCTGCAGTCCGCGGGCGAGAAGATCAGCGTTGCGGCCCGCGTGCACCTGTCGGTCCTCATCGGCCTGGTGGTGCTGGCCAAGGCGATCTCGTACTGGCTCGACCGGTACGGCCTGGCGTTCAGCCTCCGCGGGGTGGTGCAGGGCGCGTCGTACACCGACGTCAACGCGGTGCTCCCGGCCAAGACGATGCTGACGTTCATCGCGGTGATCTGCGCGCTGCTGTTCTTCGCCAACATCGTGGTCCGCAACGTCCTGCTGCCGGCCGGGGCGCTCGCCCTGCTCGTGGTCAGCGCGATCGCCGTCGGGGGGATCTACCCGGCCTACGTCCAGCAGTTCCAGGTGCGGCCCAACGAGGTGCAGCGCGAGTCCGAGTTCATCCAGCGCAACATCGACGCGACGCGGGCGGCGTACCAGATCGACAAGGCCAAGATCCAGCAGTACCCGGCCGTCTCGACCGCCGAGCCGGCTGCGCTGCGGGCCGACAAGGGCACGATCCCGAACGCCCGCCTGCTCGACCCCAACATCCTGGGTCCGGCGTTCAAGAAGGACCAGGGGATCCGCAACTACTACGGCTTCCCCACCTCCCTGGACATCGACCGCTACACCGTCGACGGGCAGACGCAGGACTACGTCGTCGCGGTCCGCGAGCTCGACCAGAGCAACCTGCAGGGCGACCAGCGCAACTGGATCAACCTGCACCTCACCTACACGCACGGCCATGGCTTCGTCGCCGCTCCGGCAAACGTCTCCGGCGCGGACGGCCTGCCCGACTTCACGGTCAAGGACATCCCGGTCAGTAGCCCCGGTGGTCCGTTCGCGATCGAGGACCCGCAGATCTACTACGGCGAGCTGTCCCCGGACTACTCGATCGTCACCACCAAGCAGGGCGAGATCGACGGCCCCGGTGGGAGCGACCAGAGCCAGACGCTCACGAACTACGACGGCAACGGTGGCGTGAAGCTGGACAGCGGCTTCCGCAAGCTGCTCTACGCCTTGAAGTTCAAGGAGAAGAACATCCTGCTGTCGAACGCGCTCACCGACGACAGCAAGCTGATGTACATCCGCCAGCCTGCCGAGCGCGTGGCCAAGGTCGCGCCGTTCCTGAAGCTCGACGGTGACCCCTACCCCGCCGTGGTCGACGGCCGGATCATCTGGATCGTCGACGCCTACACGACGAGCTCCGGCTACCCCTACGCCCAGCGCACCCAGCTCGGCGAAGCGGTGACCGACAGCCGCGGACGGGCCCTGATCGACGCGGAGGTCAACTACATCCGCAACTCCGTGAAGGCGACCGTCGACGCATTCACCGGCGACGTCACCCTCTACACGTGGGACGACAAGGACCCGGTCCTCAAGACCTGGAAGAAGGCGTTCCCCGGCCTGGTCGAGGACGGCTCGAAGATCAGCCCGGACCTCAAGGCGCACCTGCGCTACCCGGAGGACCTGTTCAAGGTGCAGCGCGAGCTGCTCGGTCAGTACCACGTGACCGACGCCGCGGCGTTCTACGGCAAGGAGGACTTCTGGCAGGTCCCGGCCGACCCGACGAGCACGGCAGCACGGGTGTTCAACGGCCAGGTCGCCGCCGGCCAGGTCACCGCGGCGGACAACGAGGGGCCGGCGCAGCCGCCGTACTACGCGCTCCTGCAGTTCCCCGACACGGACACCTCGACGTTCTCCTTGACGTCGACCTTCGTCGCGCGAGGGAACTCCAACCTCACGGCGTTCGCCTCGGTCTCCAGCGATCCGGCGGACTACGGCACGATCCGGATCCTCCAGCTGCCCAAGGGCGTCGTGGTTCCCGGTCCGGGTCAGGTCGCGAACCGGTTCGAGGGGGAGACCGACGTCTCGACCAAGCTCTCCCTGCTGCGGTCCGGTGGCTCCGAGGTGATCCTCGGCAACCTGCTCACGCTGCCCGTGGGCAACGGCCTGCTCTACATCGAGCCGGTCTACACCCAGGGCAAGAACGAGCCGAAGTTCCCGATCCTCAACAGCGTCATCGTCAGCTTCGGCGACAAGATCGCCTACCAGCCGACCCTCGCCGGTGCGCTCGACCAGCTGTTCGGCAAGGGGCTCACCAACGCCCCGTCCGCCCCGCCCGGCTCGACGCCCTCGCCCGGCTCGTCGCCGCCCGCGGCGGCCTCGGTGTCGGCACTCATCACCCAGGCGCAGGCGGCGTACGACGAGGGTCAGGCGGCGCTCAAGGCCGGTGACTTCGCGGCGTACGGCACCGCCCAGACCAAGCTGAAGGCGGCGCTCGACGCGCTCGCCCGCGCCTCGGCGCCGGCCGGTGCCTCGGCCTCCCCGAGCCCGACACCGGCCCCCACGCCGACCAGGTAGCCCTCGCGGGCCCGCGCCCGCGACCCTCGAGAGGCGGAGAGCTTCGTGCGCGTCCGGCAGTCCCGAGCAGCCCTGCTCGTCCTGCTGTTCGCGCTGCTCGCGCACGGTCTGCTGGGTTCGTCCGTCGTGCCGGCGGCAGCGGCCGGCGGACCGGCGCCGGCGGGTGTCGCGGCCGTCGTGGCGGACCCGCACGGCACGGTGACGACGGCGGGGCTGGCGCAGATGGTGGCGCGGGCCCAGCCGGCCCGTGCTCAGACGGGACGGGCCCACGGGCCGGAGCTGCACGCGGTCTGCGCCGACCGCGTGGTCCTGCCAGGCAGCGCGACGACGTCCGAAGCGCGGCCGGCGACGACGGCGGCGGTGCAGCACGCCAGCAACGCGTCGAGGAGCAGGGCACCGCCGACCGCGTAGCGGTTCGACGTCCCCTTTCCCGCCGTACGCCGTCGTGCTCGTCACGACCTGGCGTGCTCTCCACCCGGAGGCCCCATGTCCGGATCGATGGTCCGTGGCGCCTTGGCGCTGATCGTGCTCGCCCTGTCCACCCTTGCCGTCCTCACCCGCCCTGCCCAGCTCGGCCTCGACCTGCGCGGCGGCACCCAGATCGTGCTCGAGACCCGCGACTCGCCCACGGTCAAGGCCGATCGCACCTCCACCGACCGGGCGCTCGAGGTCCTGCGCCGGCGCGTCGACGCGCTCGGTGTCAGCGAGCCGACCCTGGCCCGCGCCGGTGACCGGCGGATCATCGTCGAGCTGCCGGGGGTGCAGGACTCGAAGGAGGCCTCCGCCGCCATCGGACGGACCGCGCAGCTCACGTTCCACCCGATCCTCGGCGCCACGGCGCTCACCGAGGCTCCCGAGAAGGTGGACCCGACCACGGTCGACACCTCCAAGGAGCTCTCGCTGCCGGACGGGGGCGAGCAGCTCCAGCTGGCCCCGGCGACGCTCACCGGGGAGGGGGTCAAGGACGCCAGCGCCAACCTCGAGGAGCTCGGCACCGCGTGGCAGGTCGGCATCGAGTTCACCGGCAAGGGCGAGAAGGCGTGGGGGACGCTCACCTCGGAGGCCGCCTGCCAACCGGTGGGTGATCCCCGTCGTCGCGTGGCGATCGTGCTCGACGGCGAGGTCATCTCCTCGCCGCAGGTGGACCCCTCGGTCCAGTGCGAGGTCGGCATCCAGGGCGGTGCCACGCAGATCACCGGCGGCTTCGGACGGGAGGGGGCTGCGGAGCTCGCCGCCCTCGTCAAGGGCGGGGCCCTGCCCGTCCCCGTCGAGATCATCGACCAGCGGAGCGTCGGACCCACCCTCGGCGCGGATGCCATCGCGGCCAGCAAGAGCGCCGGCATCATCGGCCTCGCCCTCACCGCGATCTTCCTGTGCTTCGTCTACCGCCTCATGGGGCTGCTCGCCTCCGTCGCGCTCGCGAGCTACGGGCTCATCAGCTACGGCGCACTCGTCGCGATCGGCGCCACCCTCACCCTCCCCGGGCTGGCCGGGCTGCTGCTCTCGGCAGGGCTCGCCATCGACGCCAACGTCCTCGTCTTCGAACGCGCCAGGGAGGAGTACGCCGCAGGCCACCGTCGCGGCCTGCGTGGCGCGGTCGCTGACGGGTTCCGCAACGCCTGGTCGGCGATCGCCGACTCCAACGCGACCACGCTGCTCGCGGCCGGGCTGCTGTTCCAGCTGGCCTCGGGTCCGGTGCGGGGCTTCGGCGTCACCCTGTGCATCGGCGTGGTGGCCTCGATGGTCTCCGCGCTCGTCGTGGGGCGGGCTCTCGCGGAGTTCGCCGTCAACCGCAAGGGTGTCCGGGACCATCCGCGGATCACCGGGCTCGCCGACCTCGGCCGCTTCCGGCGGTGGCTGCAGCGCCGCAACCCGCAGGTGACGCGCCACGGTGCCCGTTGGCTGGCGGCGTCGCTCATCGCGGTGGTCGTCGCCACGACCGGGATCGCGGTCAACGGGCTGGCGCTGGGGGTGGAGTTCACCGGCGGGCGGCTCGTGGAGTACGGCACCAGCAGCCCGATCGACGTCGAGCGGGCGCGCAAGGTGCTGGCCGAGGCGGGCTTCCCGCAGTCCGTGGTCCAGCGGTCCGGCGACGGCGATCTCACTGTCCGGTCCGGCACGCTCTCCGACGCCGAGCAGGACCAGATCACCACCGCGCTGTCCGGGCTGGCCGACGACGTGACCGAGAAGCGCGACGAGCTGATCGGCCCGACGCTCGGCGACGAGCTGCGGACCAAGGCGCTGATCGCGCTGGGGATCGCGCTGCTCGCGCAGCTGGGCTACCTGGCGTTCCGGTTCCGCTGGACGTTCGCTGCCGGGGCGGTGATCGCGATGCTGCACGACGTCCTGATCGTGGTCGGCGTGTTCGCCTGGCTCGGAAAGCCGATCGACGGGATCTTCCTGGCCGCCGCGCTCACGATCATCGGTGTCTCGATCAACGACACGATCGTGACGCTCGACCGCATCCGCGAGACGTGGGCCGCGCACCGGACCAAGCCGCTCGTGGAGGTCGCCAACGACGCGGTCCTCGCCACCGCGCCGCGGACGCTCAACACCGGTCTCGGGGCGATGTTCATCCTCGGGGCGCTCACCGTGCTGGGGGGTGACTCGCTGACCGACTTCGCCCTCGCGCTGCTGCTCGGGCTGTTCGTGGGGACGTACTCCTCCGCGTTCACGGCGATCCCGCTGCTGCTGTTCTTCGAGCGGTTTACGCAGGCCGCGCCACCGATGCCGAAGGTGCGGACCCGCCCGGAGGCCCGGCGTCCACCGCCGCGCCGCACCGCGCCGCGGCTCACCTAGCGACGATCAGGTGCGGGTGAGGGTGCGGGTCCCGCTGCGCTCGACGGTGGCGAGGTCGGTGCCGAGGTAGTCGGCGACCACCAGCGGGTCGTCGCGCACCTCGGCCGGCGTCCCGAGGGCAAGCGTCGTCCCGCGGGACAGGCACTGCACCCGGTCGGACAGCGCGAGCACCAGCGGGATGTCGTGCTCCACCAGCAGGATCGACGCGTCGAGCTCCGCGCGCAGGTCGACGAGCAGCGGGACGAACGCCTCGCTCTCCCTTTGCGCGAGACCGGCGGTGGGCTCGTCGAGCAGCAGCACGCTGGCCTGCTGGGCCAGCAGGCAGGCGAGCTCGACGACCCGCCGGGTGCCGGTGGACAGCCCGGTGACGGGTCGGTCGGCGTACTCCCCGAGCCGCAGCCGGTCGATCACGTCGACGGCCGTCGCCTGCTTGGCGCGCTCAGACGCGCGGGCCATCGGCAGGGCCAGCAGCGAGGGCACGAGCTCGGCGCGGTCGCGGGCCTCCAGCGCCAGCAGCACGACCTCGCGGACCGTGAGGTCCTGGAACAGCCGCGCGTCCTGGAACACGCGACCGACGCCGCGCTGCGCCCGTTGGTCGTCGCGCAGATCTGACACGTCGCGACCGGCGAGCAGGACCGCGCCGCTGTCCGGCGTACGCCGTCCGGCCAGGACGTCGAGCAGGGTGGACTTCCCGGCGCCGTTGGCACCGATCAGACCGAGCACCTCACCCGGACGCAGCGACAGGTCGACGCCGTCGAGCGCGGTGCGCCCGCCGAACCGCACGGTGATCCCGCGCGCCTCCAGCGCCGTGGCGCCATCGGCCACCTGAGCACGCTCGGCGCCAGCGGTCGTGACGCGGGCCGGTCCGGCCGGCGGGGCTGCCTCGGGAAGCCGGGAGGCAGTGGGGAGGTGGCGCTCGAGCAGCTGCGCGAGGGCGTCGCGGCCGGCGGCGAGGATCCCGGCGAGGCCGGTCGGCACGTAGAGCAGCAGCAGCAGGATCCCGATGCCGCTGACGGCGAGGGTGACGGTGAGGTCGTTGCCGAGCAGCAGTGGTAGGCCGACGACCCACGCGGTGCCGAGCACCGCCGCCGTGACGCTGGTCAGCCCGCCGACGAGCGCGATGGCGAGCACCGAGAACGACAGCTGCACGCCGAAGTCGTTGAAGCCGATGCGCCCGGCCAGGCCGGCGTACAGCGCCCCCGCGGCTCCGCTGAGCGACCCCGCGAGGACGAACGCCGACAGCGCCGACGCGCGGACCGGGATCGACATGGCTGCCGCGCGCGAGGGGTTGGAGCGCGTCGCGATGACCGCGCGGCCGACGCCCGACCGGCGCAGGGCGGCGATCCCGAGGCAGCAGATCGCGGCAAAGCCCAAGCACAGCAGGGTGTACGACGTGTTGCCGGTGAACCCAGCGGGCCGGGCGAGGAAGGCCGTCTTGCTGTCACCGGACAGCAGGTCGAGCTGGAAGACCGCACTCGTCGCGGCAACGGCGAAGGCCAGCGTCGAGACCGCGAGGAACAGCCCACGCACCCGCAGGGCCACCAGTCCGAGCGCTGCGGCGACGAACGCCCCGGCGGCGGTGGCCTCCACGACGGCCGCCCAGAACGGCACGCCGCGCGCGGCCAGGGCGGCGGCGGTGAACGCTCCGAGCCCGAACACGGCGCCCTGCCCGAGCGACACCTCGCCGGCCCAGCCGGTGAGGACCACGACCGACAGCGCGACGACGAGCAGCAGCGCGAGCCGGCCCACCTGGAACAGCGCCCCTGCTCCGGAGACCAGCAGCAGCACGAGCACGGGCGCGAGCACCGCGACGCCGAGCAACCCCCGGTCGAGCCGGGCCGGCCAGGCGCCGCCCACGACGCGACGCGCCGTCGTGGCCGGCGGCACCAGAGAAAGGTCGGCGCCACCTCCGGCGACACCGCGGCGAAGCGGGAGCAGCACGAGCAGCACCGCGAGCAGGAACAGGTCGATGAGCCCGAGCCGGCCCGGGTACTGCGTGTAGAGGAACGCCTCCACCACCCCGACCCCGACGCCGCCGGCGAGGGCCAGCGGCAGGGACACCAGGCGGCCGATGAGGGCGGCGACCAGGGCACGCAGCAGCAGCGCCGGTCCGAGGCTGGGCAACGGGATCCCTGCAGTGACGCGGTTGAGGCCGTCCGACAGCACGACGGTCAGGGTCGCGAGCACGCCGGCGGTCGCCCAGGCGGCGGTGCGCACGCTGCTGGTCCGTACCCCGGCGAGGTCGGCGGCCTCCCGGTTGTCGGCCGTCGCGCGCAGCAGCAGCCCGAGCGGGGTGCGGGTCAGCACGAGCGCCAGCCCGATGACGACGGCCGGGACCAGCGCGAGCACCAGCAGCTCGGGGGAGCCGAGGGTCACCGGCCCGATCGTCAGCGTCTGCGTGAACGGCGTGGGGTAGGCCTGGCCGCCGGCTTTCAGCTCGGGCAGCAGGAACTGCACGACGAGCAGCAGCTGCCCGACCCCGAGGGTGCCGACGAGCAGGGCGACCGGACCGCGGTCGACCAGGCGGCGGACCACGACGAGCTCGATCGCGGCGCCGAGCACCCCGCCGAGGACGCAGACCAGCAGGAGCGCCGGCAGGAACGGCCAGTGCTCGTCCAGCACCAGCTTGGCCAGCAGCGCCGCCCCGACCGCGCCGGTCTCGCCGTGCGCCAGGTTGATGACCCGGTTGGTGCGGAACACCAGCACCAGCCCGACGGCGAGGACGCCGTACGTCAGCCCGAGGGCGATGCCGTGGGCGAGTGCGTCCCCCGACAGCAGCATCAGCGGAAGGGCGCGGGGACGAAGGCCTCACGGGGCTTCCAGCAGGGCTTGCCGCTGCCGTCGCCGCAGTCGGCGAACGCCTGCGTGAGCCGTACCTCGTTGGGGGCGTCGCCCTTGCCGGGGCGGTAGCTCGAGTCGCTGAAGCCGGCGTTCGGGAACGTCCCGAGCCCGAACAGCCCCTGCACGAACGACGGGCCGCGTCGGGTTGAGCCCCGCCCGGTCCAGGCCGTCCTTGAGGTTGGCGACGAGCTGACAGGTCGACATCGCCTGGAAGTAGAAGTAGTCCCGGGCGCTGTTGCGGTCGATCTTCCCGCCGCCAGGCGCCGTCTCGTAGATCCGCCGGCAGTTGGCGTCGTGGGCCGGCTCGGCGTACCCGACGCGGCCCTCGCCGACGCGGCTGGACGTCACGCCGAGGGCCTGACGGAAGTACGACGGCGGCATGTTGGCCAGGAAGCTGTCGCCGGACTGCGCGAAGTCGAAGTCGCTGGTCAGGTAGCCGGGGGTGCAGCCGGGGTGGCTGTCGATGTTGCGCACGAAGTTGGAGCCGTCGAGGGCGTTGGTGTTGAGGAAGATGATCTCGGAGCCGGCCGAGCACATGGCCGACGCGGCGGCGGCGAGCTGGGGCGGGACGTTCTGCTCGCCCGAGGAGCTGTGCACCCCGACAGTGACCTCGTAGCCCAGCTTGCGCAGGTAGGTGATGAGTACCTCGTTGTCCGGCGCGAGGTAGCCGTCCTCGTGCAGGATGCCGATCTTCTTGGCGGTGCCCTTCTTCGGGTCACCGAAGCGGCCGAGCGCGATCATGCGCGCTGCGGCGTTGAGCTGGGTGCGCAACGTGGAGGGCTGCACGGTGAACAGCAGGCCCTTGCTCTCCTTGTAGAAGTCGTCGACGGCACCGTCGACCGAGAGGTAAGGCGTCTGGTGGTCCTTGGTGACGCACAGGATCGGGGCGCCGTACACGCCGATGATGTTGGTGACGGCGAAGACCTTGTCGGTCTCGATGAGCTGCTTGCAGCCGGCCGTCGCGGACGCGTTCTGCCCGGTGGCGGTGACGGTGTAGTAGACCGGCGTGATGGTGCGACCGGCGGCGCCACCCCGCTTGTTGGCATCGGCGATGTACGCCGTCCAGTACGACTTCTGCTGGTCGGGGTCGTAGCCGGCGAAGCCGTTCAACCCGAGCCGGCCGACGTCGCCGAGGTCGATGAGGAAGACCCCGAGCTTGACGGTGGTGGCGGTGATGCCCCGGTCGCTGGCCGTGCGCCCGCCGACCGCGCCGCCGCCCGCCGGACCGCGACCGCCGCTGCCGCTGGTCGACCCGCCGCCACCGGTCGAACCCCCGGTCGAGCCGCCGGGCGCGGTGCCCCCACCGGTGCCTGCTGCCGGTCCGGTTCCGCCGATCACCTTGCCGTCGGGCCCCACCAGCGCGGGGGACCCCGACGGCGTGGGGGCTCCCGCGGTGCCGGGCGCGGACGGTGAACCGGAGGCGCCGGTGAACGGCACCTCCTCGGTCACGACGGCCTGGTTCGACGGGGTGTCGCCGAAGATCGCAGGGATGGCCAGACCGCCGGCCAGCAGGGCGATCACGACGGCGAGGATGCCCAGGTAGGTGCGACTGGGCTTCTCGAGCGGACCCAGGTCAAGGGGCTCGGTCATGGCGTCTCTCCTGTGGTGGTGGAGCTCTGAGGTGGTCCGTCGTGGAGGCCCGCGACGGTGGCGACGAAGGTGGGTACGGCGAGGAGCAGCCCCAGGGCCGCGGTGACGAGCTGGCCGCGGGTGCAGCGGAGCCGCGCGGCGAGGCGGCTCACGCGTTGACCTCCCGTGCGGCGCCGAGGAACACGGCCCGGGCGAGGTCGTCGCGCTCGAGCAGGTCGGCGGCCCTGCCCTCGAACGCGACGACGCCCTTGTCGAGGAAGACCGCACGGTCCGCCACGGTGAGGGCGACGTTGATGCTCTGCTCGACCAGGACCACGGCGGTCCCGCGGGCGGCGACCTCGCGGATCAGGTCGAGCAGCTGGGCGACGACGGACGGAGCCAGCCCGAGGGACAGCTCGTCCACCAGGAGCACCCGAGGGCGCAGCAGCAGGGCCTTGCCGACGGCCAGCATCTGCTGCTCGCCGCCGGAGAGCAGGCCGGCCTCCTGATCGAGCCGCTCGGCCAGGGCGGGGAGCAGAGTGAGGACCTCGAGGACGCGCTCACGGATGACCTCGGGCGCCAGGGTCGTCGCCCCGACGAGCAGGTTGTCGCGGACAGTCATGCTGGGGAACACCGCGCGGCCACCGGGCACTTGCACGATCCCGGCCCGCACCCGCGAGGGGGCGTCG
This sequence comes from uncultured Actinomycetota bacterium, assembly GCA_963760125.1. Taxonomy (GTDB): domain Bacteria; phylum Actinomycetota; class Actinomycetes; order Mycobacteriales; family SCTD01; genus RYN-111. The sequence continues at coordinate 130,087 of CAVXBV010000009.1, forward strand.
GCGAAGGTGAGCGGCTCGCCGTCGAGCAGCACCACGCCGCCGCGGCTGGGCAGCGTGCCGCTGATGGCGCGCAGCAGCGTCGACTTGCCGGCGCCGTTGGTCCCGAGCAGGGCCAGCACCTCGCCGCGCTCGACGTGCAGGTCGATGCCGAACAGCACCTGCAGAGGTCCGTAGCCCGCTTCCAGCCCGCTGACGTCGAGCACGCCGCGGGCGGTGCGGGTCTCGGCGTCGAGCAGGGCCAGCGCCGCGGCCTCCAGGTCGGCGCCGATGGTCGTGCGGACCCGCAGGGCGAGCAGGCTGGCCAGGATCGCGGAGGGCCCGACGACGACGGCAAGCGCGAACGCCGGGCCGCGGGCGTCGCTGACCGAGCCGACCACCAGGGTGCCGACCAGGCCGCCGCCCAGGAAGAGCGAGAGGCCGAGCACGGCGAACCCCAGCGACCGCAACCGCTCCGGGGCCAGCTCGGTCACCAGGGCGTACGTCGGGACGGTGCTGATCCCCGCGGCGAACCGCGCGATGCCGACCCCGAGGAGCACCGGGACGAGTCCGGGCAGGAACACCGCCGCGGGGAACAGCACGCCGAAGACCAGCGTGCCGCCGGACAGCAGCAGCACGACGCGCTCGGGCCCCTGGCGTCGTACGCGATCGGCGAGGGCCCCGCCGAGCAGCACGCCGCCCAGGGCACCGGCCTCGGTGAGCGACAGGGCCGTCCCGCGCTCCAGCACCGACAGCTCGAAGCGGCGGTCGAGCAGCAGGGAGAAGTACACGGGCAGCGAGACCAGCTCGGCGCCGAGGACAGCGACGGCGAGGCAGAGCGCGCGAAAGGACGGGATCGCGAGCAGGCGGGCGATGCCGAGGCCGGCGGAGACGGGCTCGACGCGGGTGGTGCGGGGGGCGCTGCGCAGGCCGAGCACGACCAGCGCCAGCAGCAGGCTGGGGAGGGCGAGCAGCACGAACACGGTGCGCCAGGCGTCGGGGCCGCCGACGAGCGCCGCGAGGCCGCCACCGATGAAGGGGCCGAGCAGCGCGCCGATCGGGGCGCCGGCGGACAAGATGGCGAGCGCGCGGGCCCGGAAGGCCAGCGGTGCGACGTCGGCGACGATCGCCGGGTGGACCGGGAGGATCGCGGCCTGGCCGCTCTCGTTGAGGATGCGCGCGGCGACCAGCTGGGTGGTGCTCTGCGCCAGGCCGGTGGCGACGGTGGCGACGGCCGCGACGGCCGCGGCGGCGCCGGCGACGGTCAGGCGGCGGACTCGGTCGGCGAGCAGCCCCATGGGGACGGCGGCGAGCACGAAGACACCGACCTGCAGAGCGACGATGGCCGCGAAGCCGCTGTCGGACAGTCCCAGGCTGCGTTGGACGTCCGGGGCGAGGGTGGAAAGCGCTGCGCTGTCGACGTAGTCGAGCAGGCTGATCGCGGTGAGGATCCCGACGACGAGGGCCGGCTTCGAGACGGGGTGGGTGCGCTCGGGCACCACGTCGAGGAGCGGGGCCGGGAGCACGGACATAAAGGTACTTTGATGACGGCTACCGTGGCGCGATGCCCTTGACGCTCGATGAGCTGCTCGCCCCGCCCCGTACGGACGTGCCGGTCGACGTGGTCATCGACGCCGACCCGACCAACGAGATCGACGACCAGTTCGCGATCGCCTGGGCGCTGCTTCGGCCCGACCGGCTCAACGTCCTGGGCCTCTACGCCTGCCCCTGGTCGATCTCCCCGGAGCTGGTCGCGCACCCCGGCCTGGTCGGTGAGCTCGACCGTCGGGGCCTGGACAAGTCCCTCGGGGAGCTCGGCATGACCTACGCCGACGTCCCGGTCGTGACCCCCGAGCAGGGGATGCTGTCGGCCGAGGCGGAGTGCCGCAAGATCACCGGCCTGGTCGGGGTCGACGTCCCGGTCCTTGCCGGGGCGCCGCGCTACCTGAGCTCCGCGGAGGAGCCGGTGCGCTCCGACGCCGTCGACCACCTCATCGAGCTCGCGCACCAGGACCGCGAGGGCCCGCTGTACGTGCTCGGCATGGGCTGCGCGACCAACCTGGCGTCGGCGCTGCTCGTCGACCCGACGATCGCGGAGCACGTCACGATGGTCTGGACGTCGGCGTACCCGACGTACTGGCCGTACGCGAACGCCTCGTTCAACCTGGTGCAGGACCTGCACGCCACCGACGTGCTGTTCGGCTCGAAGGCCGCGCACGTCTACCTGCCCGGCTACCTGGTCGGGGAGTCGCTGCGTACGTCGCTGCCGGAGCTCGAGGCGCGCGTCCGCGGTCGCGGGCCGGTGGGGGACTACCTGTACGACATCTCCGCCACGTCGCTGCACCTCGGACAGGGGCCGGGCCGCTCCAAGGTGATGTGGGACCTGGTGAACGTCGCCTGGGTGCTCGACCCGTCGTGGCTGACCAGCGTCGTGGTCCCCGGCCCCGCGCTGGACTCCTCGCTGCACTGGGTTCCCGGGACCGGGCAGCCGATGCGCGAGGCGACGGCCGTGTCGCGGGACGCGGTGTTCCTCGACCTGTTCCGGGTGCTCGACCTCCACGCCGGCGCCTGACTGTTGTAGTCTGGAGCTACCGACGCGGGGTGGAGCAGCTCGGTAGCTCGCTGGGCTCATAACCCAGAGGTCGCAGGTTCAAATCCTGCCCCCGCTACAACGCAAAACCGCAGGTCAGA
>CAVXBV010000010.1:0-289357 GCA_963760125.1 uncultured Actinomycetota bacterium
CGCTACATCTCCGGCCTAGCCTTCCGTCGTGACCAAGGCTCCCAGCCGCGCGAACCGGCCATTGCACGTCCGCGCCTCCACCTCGCCGCGCTACCGCTTCCGAGAGCATGAGCTCCGATTTCTCGTAACCGGGTGAGCAAAGCGGCGGCAGCTACAGCCTCATGGAGATCACCTCCCCGGCGGGGAGCGGACCCAACCCGCATGTCCATGACCTGGCCGAAGAGCACTTCGTCGTGCTCGAGGGCGAGCTGAACTTCGAGGTCGGCGACCAACGTTTCACCGCGAGTGAAGGCGACCTGGTCCACGTTCCTCGGGGAGTCGTGCACGCCTTCACGGTCAGCAGCAGACGAGCCCGGACGCTTGCGACCTACACGCCAGCCGGTGAGGAGGTCGCGTTCCTGGAGGCGGGCGTTCTGGCGGAGGAGTGACTGTCCGACCAAGCGACGGCTTGGCAGCTTCGGGTTCGTGACCAGCCCGGCCTACGCCGATGCGCGGGCGTGCGAGTACTTTATGTGCAGGGCCGTCCGAGCCGAGCAGCGCCACAAGGTTTTTCGGGGCCAGCAGGCGATAGCTCTCCGTGAGCAGCTCGCAGGTCCTCCCAGTCTGTGTCGTCGTCATCCGTGAGGACCATGGCCACCAGACCATCCACCCCAACCCGCGTAGAAGGGATGGCCAGTCGCCACGAGCGCGCTGAGCTCGTCGCGCGCACGGAAGGTCACGTAGGTGAGCACGGTGCCGTCGTCGTCTTGATCAGTCCTCAGATCGGCCAGCGTTGCTCCGGGATGGCCAACGAACTTCTGCGCGCGGCTCCTCCTCCTGCACCCTGGGCAGGCCGGCACAGGCCGCACGTACACGATGGATGATCGTGCGCGGTACGGCGAGGTGCTCGACCATCACCCCGAGAAGGCTGGCGCCGCCGTGAGCTCAGCAAGCACCCGAAGTGACGACGAGCTCACGGCGCTCGGCGAGCTGCTCGAGCAGGATGTCGCCGTGGCCCGCGTGCCGGCCGAGCTCTGCGATCAGGTGCAGGTAGATGTAGCGCAGGTCCACCGTGGCGTCGTTCCAGGCGAACTCTCGGTCAGCCGCGCGTCCGCGACCTGGCGGGAGTGGTCGACGCAGCGCGGAACTCGTCCTGCACGGATCGGACCGTGTCCTCCGCTAGCAGCGCGAAGCTCTCGTCGATGGTGTCGGGAGTCCGAGCTCGCGACGCGGCACCCAGTCACGCGGAGCGGAACCAAGCCCCGATGGAGGTCGCCATGACCAAGCCGAGCCACCGGTGGTCTGCGACGGCACCAGCCGGGCACGCGCAGCGTCCTCGCTCAGGTCGTCGAGCAGGCCAGCGAACTCGGCACGGTGGGTGTCCAGCGCGCGCTCGAGTGCGGCTCGTTCTCCGGCGGCATCGCTCATGGGCCGGACTGGTAGCCCTGCCGGCCCACCACGCGGGACTGGGGTGACCGTGCCCCGGGGCGTCAGAGGCGAGCGCTCAACTATCTTCGGGCGATGGTCACCAGGAGCATCGCGTCGTGCCGTACACCACGAGTCCGGGTGGCGCTGGCTGTCACAGCGACCGTCGTGCTCGTCGCCTGCTACGCGTCGGCGACCAACGCAGCATCGAACCAGTCCCGCGCTGCGCTGGGCGCCGTGCCTGCCGAACCGGTGCTGCAGGCGGTGCCCAGGGCGGTCTGCGGCCCCAACGCGCGTCCGGAGACCGGGATTCAGGGTCGGATCAGCCGAGCGGACCACGTGAGCGGCTTGGCCGCGAAGGGGCTGCAGTGCAACGCCGAGCTCGTCGGCAAGCACACCCAGGAGAAGGCCGGGGTCGACGGCACGATCGTCGGGACCGTCGGTGGCTACAAGGTCCTGCGCTACAAGGACAAGCAGGGCAACGAGTGCGCCTACTACGACACCTCGCTGCTGCCCCCGACCAACGCCGGCGACGGCAACCTCGGCGTACGCGTGCTGGACATGAACGACCCGAAGAACCCCAAGCTCTCGATGATCCTCGACTCGGCCTCGATGGTCTCCCCGCACGAGTCGCTGGTCCTCAGCGAGAAGCGCGGCCTGCTGATGGCAGTTGCCGGCAACCTCGCCCAGGCCGTGCTGCCGGGTGTCGTGGACATCTACGACCTCGAGGGTCCGCTCGGCTGCTCGGTCCCTGTCCTGAAGTCAACGACGGTCCTGGGCATCTTCGGCCACGAGAGCGGGCTCGCCCCTGACGGCAACACCTTCTACTCCGCGTCCTTCTCCACCAAGACCGTGGTGGCGCTCGACATCAGCAACCCGTCGCTGCCGGAACTGCTGGGCACCATGACGGTCAACTCGCACGGCCTGTCCATTTCCCAGGACGGCACGCGGGCCTACGTCGCCAAGGACCAGGCCTACGTTTCTGCAGACGGCGACACCGGCGACTTCGGGCTCGGCATCTACGACATCAGTGCCTTCCAGAACCGCAAGCCCAATCCGCAGGGCCGGGAGATCTCCTCGCTGAGCTGGAAGGGCATCAGCATCCCGCAGAGCACGGTGCCGATCACGATCAAGGGCAAGCCGTTCGTCCTCGAGTCCGACGAGTTCGGCCCCGGCGCGTCCCGACTCATCGACATCAGCAACGAGAAGACGCCCTTCGTCATCTCCAACCTGCGCTTGCAGGTGCACCAGGCAGACATCCGCAAGGCCAACCCGAGCATCGAGGACGACCCGGGCGTCAACACGCCCCTCGCCTTCGCGCAGGACTACACCGGCCACTTCTGCAACGTGCCGACCCTGGTCGACCCGCCGATCGTCGCCTGCGGCATGGCCGTCTCGGGTCTGCGCATCTTCAACATCGAGGACCCCTACCACCCCTACGAGGTCGCGTACTTCACGGCGCCGGTCCAGCCGAGGGCCTTTCCGGAGGGCTCCAACTGGGCCTACTCGATGCCGACCTTCGTGCCCGAGCGCAAGGAGGTCTGGTACTCCGAGGCCTACACCGGCTTCTACGCCGTGAAGATCACCAACGGTGCCTGGCCCGAGGCGAAGGCAGCGCCGACCGTGCCACGGGTTCCGCCCGCCGCTTCGCCGGTCGCTGCCCCCACACCTGCTCCCGCCTCGGGTGGCGGCCTGGCCGCGACCGGCCCGACCCCCTGGCTGCCGATCGCCGCGTTCGGCTCGCTTGCGCTCGCTGTCGCCGTACGGCGCCGTCGCTCCGCCCGCGAGGCGGTCGGTTACTGACCCTGGTCACGACGACCGCGGTCTACCGGTTCAGGCAGCCTGCAGCAGCTCGAGAACGGCTTCTTCGAGCACGGATCCCCGCCGGGCTGCAGGGACCGGCGGTGCTGTCGCGGCATAACTGTGACCCGTGGGGGTCGTGAGCGTGACCACGTGGGGATCACTCCCGGGGTGGGATCGGCCCTGCCATCCCGGGGCCTGGCGAGCGTGGTTGCAGCGTTCGCACAGGCCCTGCAGGTTGTGGGCAGTGGTCGGGCCGTCGTCGGCCCAGGGCTGGATGTGGTCGACCTGCCGGATCGGGGCGTCGCACCAGGGAGTCCGGCAGCTGTCGTCGCGCAGCCGCACCAGAGCGGCCAAGCCGTCGGGCGCGCATCGGGCCTGGGACGAGAGCGCGACGAGACCGCCGTGCGGGCCGGCGTAGAGCTGTCGGACGAAGACCCGGGTCGTGGCGTCGACGCTGGCGTCGTGAACGAGCTGTCGGACCCAGGGAGCAGGCACTGGCCCCACTCCGGGCAGGTGGCCGGGTGTGTTGTCCTGCGCGAGCAAGGTCGCGTCCGTCAGAACCACCTGCAGCGCAAGGTCGCAGGGTCCCTCGTGCGGGTCGCGGCCGGTGCACCTGGCGACGAGCGTGTCGGCCATGACCTGACCCAACCCCCGTCCGTCGCCGGCAGCGACGGCGCTCGTGGCTGCGGCGCGCAGCGAGGCGTAGAGGCTCACCGCGTCGGCGACAGGGAGCAGGGCGGTCACGTAGGCCATCGTGTCGGGCGCCGGGCGCAACGAGACGCGCCGCTGCGCAGGGGCCTTTGCCGCGCGCTCGGCGACCGCTGCCACGTCGAGCTCGACCGCGAGACGTCGTACGGCGGCCTCGACCTGACGGTCGCCCATCCCCAGCACGGCGGGGGTGTCGCCGCCGCAGAGCCGCGTGTCGACGGTCCGCCGGTCGGCGAGTGCGAGGCAGGCGGTCTCGCGGACCAACAGGGTGGCACGCCACTCGGTCAGCTCTCCCGCCTGCATCAAGGCGAACGTGCGCGGCATCTCCCGGTCAAGGATCGTCGCCAACCCCAGAAGCCGTGCCGCACGGTGCGGTGACACCCGGCGTGCGAGGGCGAGCTCGGCGGCCACGCCTTCGCCCTGTCGCGCCGCAGGGACGCCGGCCGCCGCGCGCTCCGTCCGACGGGTCCGGTCGAGGTCGACCGCGTCCCGGGCCTGAGCCGCGGCGACCGCGCACCCGATCTGCTCGAGGACGCGCAGCCGGCTGACCCGTTCGGCGTTCGTCACATCGCGGTCGAGACCGGCAAGCTGGGTCACCCAGCCAGCCAGGTCATCGATAGAGCGAGGCTGGTTCACGTATTCGATTGTACCGGGTCTAGGAGGCGTCGGCAAGCCCCTGGGGACAAAGCGGAGGCAGAAAAACCCAGGCAGGGCAGGCGATCTGCGATCGCCGGTGTCGATGGTCGATCAGCGCAGGCGACTACGCGTTCGCACCGACGGTGTCCTGCAGGAGCAGCTCGAGCGCCCGCAGCGGGGAGAGCACCTTGCAGTAGTGGTTGCCGGCGAACTCGGGGTTGAGCTCGGTGTCCGACAGCTGCGTGACGAGAGAGGGCGACTGCACCTGCCAGCGCCCGGTCGTCGGGTCGGTCGGAGCCAGCAGGAGCGGGGAGAACACCCACTGCGGCCCCGCCGAGGTGGCCTGGTCGGGGAGCACCGCCACGCCTCCTGACCGGGCACGGGCAGCCGGCGAGAGCACCGCGAGACCCGCAGCGATCGTCGCCTCGGTGAAGCCGGCGCAGGTGGGCGGCGTGCTGTCGACGCGCCGGTAGTCGTCGTACACCGCCTGGGCGATGGCGGACCGCGACTTCGTCTTGCACATCACCTCCGCGGCCCCAGCTCGGGTGCCGTCGACGACGTAGGAGTTGGTGGTCACCCGTGCCGTCGATCCCTCGTCCACGAGCTCCGCCTTGTCGTACAGGAAGCCTCCGAGGTCGCGTTCGGCGACGCCGTCCGGTGTCGGAGCCACGAGGTCGATGTCGGCCCTGTTGGCTATCGCGAGGAGCCCTTCCTCGGCGAGGTCGGCCGTGTGCGCCTGCAACGAGGAGCACACCGCACCCCCCTGGGCCACCACGGCTGTGCGCACGGCGGAGACGAGCGCGTCGGCGGCGAGGCGGGCATCGAGGTCGCTCTCCAGGCCGAGCTGACGGCGGACCAGGGAAGCCAGGGCCTCGCCGGTGGACGGGCCGGCCAGGGCAGCGCGGTCCGCGGCGGGCAGGACGAGGACGTCGCCCGTCCGACCTGCCACGGCGTCGACGACCGGCACCAGCCGGTCGAGCTCTCCGAGCACCTGCAGCGTCGCTTCCTCGTCGGCGCCAATGGCCGCCGTGCCCGCGAGGTCGTGGGTCTCGCCGAGCGAGGTCGCGGAGGCAGCAGCGTCGCCGAAGCCGGCCACGACGACGGCGCGGTCCGAGCCCGAGAATCCTGCTGTGCGGGCCGCAGCGATTGCCGAGGCATAGGTCTGCTCCCCGGCGATGCGCCCGGGCGTGGTCAGCGCGACCCAGAGGCGGAGTCCGCCCGCGGCCGCTTGCGCTGCGGCGGCCACGGGTCGCAGCTGCTCAGTGGTCGTACCGGTGGCGCCCAGGAGGACCAGCAGCGCAGGGTGCGCCTTACCGGGCTTGGTGGGTGGCAGCACCGTGGGGCCGTCCACGACGGGCAACGCGTTGGCGTGGGGCACGACGACGGCCGAGACGGCGAGCACAGCCAGGACGAGGAGACGGCGCACGATCAGCTCCGGGGTGAGGTGGGGACGGTGGGTTGCTCAAGGGGGACGACGACGCGACCGCGGATGATGAGCCCGTACACGAGCACCCCCACGCTGGCGAAACCGAACAGCGCGAACGGTGCAGCGGGCCGCCACAGGTCGTACAGCTGACCGCCCACCTCGAGGGCGAACAGGATGCCGAGCGCTCCGAAGGCGGTGAAGACCCCGACGACGGAGCCGCGGATCCGCGGCACAGCCTGCTGGCCGATGAGCACCGTGCTGGCGATGACCCCGCCGACCTCGCCGACGCCGATGAGCACCGCGCAGGCATACATCCCCGCGCCCAGCGGGTCGCTGATGAGAAGCGTCGACGTGTAGCCGACGGCCGAGATCCCGCAAGTGATCAGCAGCGCGTCGACCCGCGGGATCCGGTCCGTGAGCTTGCCGATGAGCGGGGCCGACAGCAGGGCGCACGTCTGGGCGATGCCGATGACCGCCCCGGCCTTGGCGAGGGCCTCGTTGGAGGTCAGGCCTCGCTCGTTGGTGCCGAAATCCTGCAGCCACAAGGTGAAGAAGGTCCCGACGACGGCCAGGTTGCCGCGCGAGAGGAACGCCGCCGCGTAAGCCAGGGCGATGCCCGGGTCACGGCCGGCGCTCAGACCCTGGCGCAGCAGGACCGACAGAGGTGGTGCCGTCTCCCGCTCGGCGACGTTGTGCGCGGGGAGGTCGCGCCACAGCCAGAGGGCCAGGGCGACGCACATCAGCGCCACGACGCCGTACGCGGCGCGCGCCGCGTCGACCTCCGACAGGCCGGCCCTCTCGAAGCCCTTGGGCAAGGAGACGAGGCCGAAGACCGTGAGGACGGCACCGAAGCCGTTCATCACCCCGAGCAGGCCGGCCGCTCGTCCTCGGGAAGGGAGCGCGGCGAAGTCACTGACGACCGTCGAGATCATCCCCGCCACCGCCGCGGCGCCGAGGGCGAAGACGATGCGGAACAGGCCGAGCTCCAGCACCGATCCGGCAAAGGGCGCGAGCACCAGGCCGAGCGCGACGAGCAGGAAGCCGCCGACAAAGACCGGCCGCCGGCCGATGCGGTCCGACAGTGAGCCGAAGAAGCCCACCGTGAACAAGATGATGACCTCGCCCGCAACACCGATGTGCCCGCTGGCGCTGCCCTTCTCCCCCTCGGGGACGCCGATCAGCTCGAGCAGCGTGCTCTGCGCGGCCGCGATGAAGGTGAACGCGGCAAGCCCGAACAGGCAGGCAGCGTAGAAGGCGCGCATGTTGCGGCGAGTCACCCCGGCGGCCAACGTCACGCCCCAGTAGGTGATCACGGCACGACCTCGGGCGCGACGTCGCGGGCGAAGGCCTCCCAGCTCGACAGGATGGGCCCCAGGTCCCAGTCGGTCGGGGCCTCGAGGTAGGAGGGGCAGTCGCGCAGGATCCGCTGCAGCAGGGGCGGGGGTACGTCGTCCAGCCCGCGTCGGGCCGTGCGGCTGAACAGCCGTCCGAAGAGCACACCGTCCACGCCGCTCCCCATGCGCATCCACGGCCACCACGGCGACAACCGGGAGAAGCCGGCGCGGAAGTGGGCCGACGGCGCGCTCGTGTCGGAGAGCTCCGACAGCGAGGTGTAGATCGTGAAGTGCTCGGACGGGTTGATCGTCGGTCCCGTCGAGGCCGTCGGCCAGCGCACCGGGTCGACGGGGTTCGGGTAGCAGTGGGCGTAGTCCCACTCGAGGAGCACCTCGTCGCCGTACACCTGCCAGGGGAGGACGAACGGCACGGTGCCGGAGGCATCCGCAGCGGGGGCCGAGCCCTCGTTCATGAGAGCCTCGTCGGTCGAGTCCCCGACGGTGAGCCGTGGCATCTCGAGACCGAGCTCACCGCCGATGCGGTCGTTGAGGAACGGGGAGACCTCGACGCGCTGGCCGGTGAAGGGGTTGTCCCAGTGGTCGATCACCGCGCCGGTCGCGAGGTCGGTGAAGTAGCCGGTCTCCTTGCCTCGCAGCTGCACGTGCCCGTTGTCGAGCAGGCGGCAGACGGTGACGCCCGTCCCGACGTACCCGAACAGCGGTTGCAGGCGCTCGCCCGCGCGGGAGGCGAACATCGTGCCGTGGAAGATCCCGAGCACCGGGTCGCCGAAGCTGGCCCACAGCTTGCCGAACGCGGCAACGTTTGCCGCCGGGTCGATCGGGTCGAAGGCAGGGAGCGTCCCGCCGGGCGCTCGCACCGGCTACTTCTTCTGGTCGAGGGTGGCGAGGCCGGCGTAGCCCCGGCCCTCGACGACGGTCTTGGCCGTGTCCAGGCGGCCACGGGTCGAGGGGAAGGCCTGGACGAGGCCCATGGCGGCGTCGCGCATCGCGCGTCCCAGGGGCCCGTCCATGACGGCCGTGGAGGTCCCGCACATCTGGAACGACGCCATGACCGTGGCGAAGGAGTCGTCGCAGATCGAGCCCTTGGACAGCCGCCAGGTCTTCACGACCTCCTCCTTGGGTGCGACCGGCGGGTCACTGCTCTCGAGCAGGAGCTGGCGCCGCAGCCACAGGTGAGCGCTCTCCAGCTTCTGCTCGGCCTCGCCGATGAACACCTGGTGCATCGGGCTGGTCGCCAGCGCCGCACCGGTGTCGGCGAACGTCAGGGTCATCGAGCGGTCGAGGGCGTACTCGTAGGCACCGCGGGCGATGCCGGCGTAGATGGCCGCGATGGCGACCTGGTTGCCGACCCACGAGCCGCGGCTGACCTGGGTCGCACGGCTGAAGCCGCCGGGGATCGTGAGGGAGAGCTCGTCAGCGACGAAGGCGCCGTCCAGGACGATGCCGTGGTTGGCCGACGCGCGCATGCCCAGGCCGTTCCAGACCGTCCGGTTGCGGACGCCGTCCTTCGTGCGGTCGACGAGGAACAGGCACAGCGACTCCATCCCCTCGAGGTCGTCGCGCCGCGCGGTGACGAGGTAGTAGTCGGCCGTACCGGTCAAGCAGCCGAAGGACTTCTCGCCGTACAGCTGCCAACCGCCCTCGACCCGCTTGGCCACGGTCTGGATGAGGACGCTGGCGTTGCTGGCCTTGACCGCTTCGCTGGCGAAGTTGCCGATCCACAGGCGGTCGCGGCCCAGGCCGTGCAGGACCCGCTCGGCGAAGGCCCGGACGACAGGCGCCTCCTCGTCGGTGTAGAGGCCGGCCTCGATCGCGGCCAGCGGGAGGAGCCCGCGGCTGCTGGAGGAGCAGTGGAAGAAGAAGGACAGCGCGGTGGATCCACACACCGTGCCCAGGGCGTACGTCGTGGCGGTGAGGTCGCGCAGGCCGCCGCCCATCCCGCCGTACTCCTCGGGAACGACCAGGCCGAGCAGGCCGGAGTCGCGGAACAGGCGCACGTGCGCCTCAGGGAACTCCCCGGCGGCGTCGGCCTCGGCGGCGAGATCGCGAATGGCCGGGAGCACCCCTTCCACCACGGCCGCGCGGCTGCGCTCGGCGTCGGTCAGGTCCTCGATGAGCCGTTCTGCGGTGAGTGCCATGCCCGGACTGTATCTGGAACAGTGTTCCGTTGGAAGGGACAGTTGCCCTAGAGTGCGTGCCAGTCGAACCCGAGGAGGCCGCCATCGGCACCGTTGACGCCGCGGCCTTCCGTGCGGTCCTGGGCCAGTGGCCCACGGGGGTCACGCTGGTGACGACGCTGCACCAGGGGGCGCCGTACGGCGTCACCGCGAGCTCGTTCAGCAGTGTGAGCCTCGACCCCCCGCTGGTATCGGTCTGCCTTGCCCGCAGCGCTTTTGCCCACGACCTGGTCCGGGACGCGGGGTTGTTCGGGGTCACCATCCTCGGAAAGGACCACGCAGGGCTGGGGATGGCCTTTGCGCGCTATCAGGCAGGTGTCGACCGCTTCGAGGGCAACGACTGGGTCACCGCCGAGACCGGGGCACCGCTGCTCGCGACGTCCCTCGGCTGGCTCGACTGCCGCGTCGCCCACGCGTACGACGGTGGCGACCACACGATTTTCGTCGGTGAGGTCCTGGCGGCCGACACCCCTCGGACGACGTCGCCGCTGCTCTACCACTCGCGCACGTGGGGCCAGTTCGCCGACCAGCTGCCGGACGAGGTCGTCCTCGTGCGGCCGGACAGCAGCGACATCGCTGTCGTGGCGGGTGACGAGGGCTCGTTAGGGCTCGCCGTCGCGGCGCTGCAGCGGTCGAGCGACCTTCATCGCCGGCCTCGGCTGGTCGTCGAGGGCGCCTTCGGCGTGAAGCCGCTGCTGCTGGCCGAAGCGCTCGCCGTGCTCGCTGCCCTCGGCCCGGATGAGATCGTCCTCGTCGATGACGGCACCGTCACGCCGGTGCAAGTCCGCGAGGGCTGCCGTGAGGCGGTGCTCTCGGTGCGGCCGGTACCGCTCGCCGTGCGCGTCTCCGCGGCTGCGGGCCTCGGGCAGGCCAACCTGCTGACCGTCCTCAAGAGCGGCGTCTCCCGCCTCGACGTCGGCCCCGGTTCGGTCGATCGCGCCACCATCGCCCTGCTGGTCGACAGCCTCGACCTCCGTCTGCAAGGAGAATCCTCGTGAGCCTGCCTCCGTTGTCCGACCTCGTGGACGGGGAGAAATCCGCCCCGACGGTGGACCTCGGCACCTGGCTCGAGGACCCCAACACCGGCGAGCAGGTCCAGCTTCAGGTCGCGACCGATGCTGCGACGCTCGAACGCGCTGTCTGCGCGGCGCAGCGGGTGCACGAGGCAGGAACCTGGTCCGGGCTGTCCGCGGACGCCCGGGCCGACTGGCTCGAGAGGTACGCCGACGCGCTGGCCCCCCGTTGCGCGGAGGTCGCACGGTTGGAGTCGCTGACCACGGGCGCGCCGATCAGCCAGACCTCCATGCTGTCGTTCATCGTGCACGCGGCGTTCCGTCTTGTCGCCGAGCAGCTGCGGGCCGGACTGCTGACCCGAACCTACGACGGACCCGCCGGCGACGTCGTCGTCCGCCGGCTCCCGCTCGGTCCGGCCCTGTGCCTGGTCCCGTGGAACGCCCCCGCACCCATGGCCGCCCACAAGGTCGCGTCGGCTCTGGGCGCCGGCTGCCCCGTGATCCTCAAGCCGTCGGAGTTCGCCCCGCACGGCAGCGGGGCCCTCGCCGACGCCGCGGTCGAGATCGGCTTGCCTGCGGGGGTTTTCCAGCTCGTCCACGGGGACGTGTCCGTCGGCAAGGCGCTGGTGGACGATCCGCGCATCCGTGCGGTCTCCTTCACCGGAGGACTCGCCGGTGGGCGCGCCATCGCCGCCGCGTCGGTGGAGACGTTGCGTCCGGTCCAGCTCGAGCTCGGTGGGCACAACGCGCTCGTCGTCCTGCCGGACGCTGACCTCGACCAGGCAGCGGGTGCGGTCGTCGGGCTGATGACGACCCTGAACGGCCAGTGGTGCCGCTCCCTCGGTCGCCTCGTCGTCCCCGCCGAACTGCAGGACGACCTGCTGGCTCGGGTGCTGGCACAGCTCGCCGACGTACGTCTGGGGCACTGCCTCGACGAGGCGTCGCAGATGGGTCCGATCGTGCACAGCGGACACCTCGCCCACCTCCGTGCCCGCACCGAAGCGCTCGGCGGCAAGGTCCACACCGCTACCCCGCTGCCCGACCTCACCGGCAACTTCCTGGCGCCCACGCTCGTGACCGGAGTGGCGTCGGACGACGCGCTGCACGAGATCTTCGGACCGGTCGCGACCGTCCACGCCTACGACACGGTCGACGAGGCGGTCGCCCTGGCGAACGCGACGCCGTACGGGCTGGAGGCCTACGTCGTCGGGACCGACACCGAGGAGGCCCTCGCCGTGGCGGGTCGGATCCGGGCCGGCGGGGTCAAGGTCAATGGGGTCTCGCCGCTGTCGCTTCACCTCATGGCGCCCCGCCCGGCGTGGGGGCTGTCCGGGCTCGGCGCGGAGGGGACCATCGAGACGATCACGTTCTTCACCGGCGAGCAGGTCGTGGGCGTGGAGGGCTTCCCGGGGTGACCCGGCGCGACGCGCTACTCGTCGAGCACGACGGCGAGCAGCTCGGGGTCGAGGTCTGCGGCGACGGGCCCGCCGTCGTCCTGCTGCACGGCTCCGGCGGCAATCGGGCGACGTGGTGGCAGCAGGTCGTGCCGCTGTCCCGTACCCACACCGTGGTCACCGTCGAGGCTCGCGGGTACGGACGGTCCACCGACCGCGCTGACCAGTCCGGACCCGTGGCCTGCGCGGCGGACCTGGAGGCGGTGCGGCTGCACCTGGGCCTTCCGACGTGGCACGTCGTCGGACACTCCCTCGGCGGCTGGACCGCCCTCCGGTACGCCGTCACCCACCCCGCTGCGTGCTCGTCGGTGGTGCTGCTCAACTCGGTCGCCGGCGTCTTTCCGCTGGAGGTCGAGCAGTGGTGGGAGCAGCTGGCCTCGCGTGGCTGGCCGGCGCAGGCGCTGGCCGAGCCGCCGTCGTTGCTGGGGCAGGGGACACCGCTGGCCCACCTCTACCAGCTCGTCGGTGCGCTCAATGATCCGCCGTCGTTCACCGGTCCCGCTGCCCGCATCCGGGAAGATGACCTCACCGACCTGACGTCGCTGACGATGCCGGTCACCTTCGTCGCTGGCGCCGCCGACGAAACCGTCCCCGCTGGTGTCGTCCGTGCTGCCGCCGCGGCGGTGGGCGCGACGTATGTCGAGGTCGCCGGTGGGCACGTGCCGTTCTGGGAGGACCCAAAGGGCTTCAACCACCTGCTGCTCGGTCTCCTTACCTGAGTCGAGCGGGTAGGCGCGGAGCGAGAAGGCCGCGGCGCCGGGACGTGCCCTCGCGAACTGTCCGAAGCTCTGCGCTCGGCTGTGTCCGCAGCGTCGGACAGACCCGGGGCCTCTAGCCCGCGCAGGCCAACGCTGGTGCGCAACCGACGGGCGGGGGCGGGGCTGCGGTCGGCGTAGCCCTTGGCCGGGCCGGCGCGGCTTCGCGGTACAGCGCGACCAACCCGGCGTCGTACGACGAGAAGAGCGCAGCGGGGGTCGAACCGCGCAGCCGTACCACCGCACCGCCCCCGGCCTGGCCGCGCTCGTTGGCGATCGCCTCCGTGCGGAAGACGCCCGGGGCGGTCTGGCGCAACACGTAGAGGTGCTTGTCGCCGTCGCCACTGACGGCGAGGTCGGTGTCACCGTCCCCGTCGAGGTCTCCCCAGCCGAACACTCCGGGCGCCCCCTGCTGCTGCCCCCCGCCGGTGTCGGCGCGCGAGACGATGCCGGTCGAGATCATCCGCGCGGTCCACGGCAGGCGTGGGTCAGGTCCGGGGGTGAGCAGGTAGACGCCCTCCCGCGCCGTCCCGGGTGGACCGCTCGTGGTGTTGGTGTGGTTGGTGCCGACCCAGCCGATGCCGGGGACCTTGGACAGTTGGATCGCCCCACCGAGGTCCGCGACCATCACGTGCTTGACCCAGGCCCCGAACCCCGGGCCGCCCAGGTGCTCCAGCCAGGCGAAGGAGCCGTTGCGGCTGAAGTACTGCGCACTCGCGACGTCCAGGTCGCCGTCCCCGTCGACGTCGGTGACGGTCGGCAGGGAGCCGAGCCCCTCGCCCAGGATGATGGGCGTGCTGCTGAAGCCACCGTTCACCCCGGGGAACACCATCGTCGTGGCGGTGGCGGGCGTCTCGCCGACCGTGAGCAGGTCGCGGATCCCGTCCCCGTCGAGGTCGACGATCTCCGCTTTGTGGAAGAACGCGGGGTTGCCGACCGGCACCAGGTCGTGGCGTGTCCAGGTCCCGCGCGGTTTCTGCTGCCACCACGACAGCGACCCGCACGGCGAGCAGATGAAGAACCCGCCCGGCGCGACCAGGTCGACGAGGCCGTCCCCGTCGACGTCGGTGAGGGTCGGCTCCGCCGGGAACTGGATGCCGTCGGCGGGCACGATGATGTCGCTGCGGACCCAGCGCCTCCCCGTGAGGGAGTACGACGCGACGGTGCCGCCGGTGGTCGGCCCGAAACCCGCGACCTTGCCGAAGCTCGTGGCGACGATCTCGGGTTGGCCATCACCGTCGAGGTCTCCGGCCGTGGAGAAGGCTGCACCGGGGAGGACGCCGACGACCTCCTCGGTCCACGGCTCCGCGGCGTCCGCGAGGGACGGGACCGCGAGCGCGGCGGTCGCCACCAGGGCCAGCACGATGCGCATCACAGGGACCACTGCTCCTCCAGGAAGGACTCGACGTGTTGGGCGATCTGGTCTCGTACCGCGTGGGGATCCCCGGTCGCAGGGTCCTCGAGATACCCGCGGCCGCTCGTGCCGTCGTACCCCTCGCAGATGCTGTAGTGGTTGGCGCCTTCGACGATCACGACCTCGCACTGCCGAGTCTGCGGGACGGCACGGGCCATCGTGAGCTCCATCGGGTGGCCGCCGGAGTCGCGACCGGTCTGCGCCCGGGCGATGGCGTCGCCGATCCCGTCCGCCGCGCCGCCGAGCAGCAGTAGCGGTGGCCCCTCGCCGAGCGGCAGGTAGTGGTCCTCGCCGAACCCCTGCGGGACCTGCGTGCGGGTGTGCCCCCCGTAGGAGAACGCCGGGGCGCCGAGCCAGGAGGAGCACAGCAGCGCGAGGGTCCCTCCTGCGGAGTGCCCACCTAGGGCCAGCCGGGTGAGGTCGAGGGCCTCGCCGACGTCGGCAACGCGCGGAAGCCGGTCCAGGAGCGCCGGCAGCAGCCGGGAGGGGAGGCGGGAGCCGAAGGTCTCCGGCGTGACCGCGTCGAGGTCGACGCCGGTGCTGAGCCCGGCCCGACCCCCGAACAGCGGCGCCACCCACTGCCAGGTCGCGACCGCCATCCCGCGAGCGGCCAGCCGCTTGGCCAGCCAGGCATAGAGCTCCGGAGGGCAGTTGAAGTTCCCGCCGAGCAGCAGGACGGGGAGCGACGCGGCAGCGGGAGCGACGATCCCCAGCGTGGGGTCGCCGTCCGCCTGCACTGCGGGGTAGTGCACGACGAGATGCGCTGTCGCGTAGGGGCTCTCGACACCAGGCACGGTGACGGCGTCGTACACCGCGCGCACGCGCATCACGACCAGAGCTCCACGAGGACGCCGCCGGGGGCCACGCAGCGGACCGCGCCGTCGCGCACCTCGCCGACGCGGTCCCACGGCAACGCGAGGGCGGCAGTGAGGTCGTCCACTGCGAAGGCGGGCCACGCCCGACCCGCGAGGGGCTGACCGTCGGAGGCGGGAACGGAGCGCCCCGGGAACCCGAACAGCTCCAGGCGCATCGGGGACACGGCGTCATCGCTGACCATCGCCATGCGGACCGGGCCCGGCTCGGGGAGCCCCATGATCTCGGTGACGGCCGGGGAGTCGAGAGGCACGTCGAATGCGCACGTCAGACCTGCCGCCGTGAAGAAGGCGACCGTCTCACCGACCTCCGGCACCACCCAGACCAGGCTGTGCGCCTCCGAGAACTCCGCGGCTGTGGTGTCGAGCCGCGATGGCCGCCGGTGATTGGCCTCGATGAGCACGACCGGGAGCCCGTCCGGTCCGGTCATTCGCGACTGGTGCATCACGAGCGGTCCGAGATCGATGCGTACCGAGGGCCGGTCGCCGATGTCGCGGACGTAGAAGTCCAGCGCGGCAACGCCTCCGTCGTAGGGCGCTCGGGCCGGCCCGGGGGCGGCGCGGACCACTCGAACCCGGCCACGCTCGGCGCTCGCGAGGTCGACGTGACCGGGGCCCTTATCGACCACCGCGAGGTCGAACCCCTGCAGGAAGGCGACGGTCGCCGCGACGTCGCTGGCACCGACGACGGCACCGATCGGACTCTGGAGCAAAGCTCCTCCTTGACAGGTGACGGGCCCGGAGCCGACAGTTTCGCACAAAGGAACGCTGTTCCAAAACACCTGAGGAGCTCATCGATGGTCCGCGTGGCCGCTGCCCAGTTCGCGACCGGACCCGACGTGGAGGCCAACCTCGCCACGGTCCTGCGCATGGTCGACCAGGCCGTCGCCGACGGCGCCGCTCTCGTCGTCCTGCCGGAGTTCTGCAACCACCCCAGCTGGTACGCCGACGGCGCCCACGCGTGGGAGGTGGCGTGCGACCTCGACGGGCCGTTCGTCACGGCGGTCGCCGAGAAGGCGCGCGAGACCGGCGCCTGGGTGATGCTGAACGTGACCGTGCGCCGGGAGCCCGGCCGGCTCACCGACACCAACGTGCTGCTCGACGCGAGCGGCGCGATCGTGGGCACCAGCGACAAGCAGGTGCTCATGGGCGGTGAGCGCCTGCACATCAGCGAGGGGACGACCGACAGCCCGGTCCTCGACACGCCCTTCGGGCCGGTCGGCCTCTACAGCTGCATGGACGGCGTGATCTTCGAGACCCCGCGCATGCTCGCCGTCCGAGGTGCGCACCTGCTCCTCAACAGCCTCAACTCGTTCGCCCTCGACGAGGCGTCGCTCCACGTCCCGGTCCGTGCCGCGGAGAACAAGGTCTGGGTGGTCGCTGCCAACAAGGTGGGCTACCTCATCCCGGACGGCACCCGGGAGCACGTCGCGTCTCAGCTCGGCATCGACCCGGAGTGGCTGCAGGGAGCTGGGGAGAGCCAGATCGTCGCCCCCGACGGCACCGTGGTGGCCATCGGTCCCCGGTATGGCGAGGCGGTCGTCGTGGCCGACGTCGATGTCTCGCTCGCGGCCGACAAGCGGCGTCCCGACGGCACCGACGTGATGGCCGCGCGACGGCCGGCGACGTACGCCCCGCTCGCAGCGGCTCCTCGTGGCATCTCCCAGCAGGCCGGTCCGGTCGAGGTGCTGGCCGCGGTCGTGACGGACCCGGCGGACGTCGGCAAGGCCGTCGCCGACGGTGCGCAGATCGTCGTGCTGCCCGAGCTGGCGCAGACCACGTCCGGGACCACGGACGACCCGGCTGCGCTGGCCGACGCCGCGGACGACTTCCTCGCCGGCCTCCGCTGCGACGCGATCGTCGTCACGACCGTGATCCGCCGGGTCGGCGACGCCTTCGCGCATGTGGCCGTCGCCGTCGGTCCGGGCCTGGCCCACGAGCAGGTCGCCCTGCACGCCAGCGCCAGGCACCCGTGGGCGACGGTCCTGGCCGACGAGGTGTCCGTCGTCGCGACCGAGGTCGGGCGGCTCGCGCTGCTGGTGGGCGATGACCTGCTCTACCCGGAGGCCGCTCGGCTCGCGGCGATCGGCGAGGCGGAGGTCCTCGCGGCGCCGTACACCGCACTGGAGGACTGGGAAGTGCGCGCGGGGCTCGTGGAGCGAGCCGCGGAGAACCGGGTGAACCTGGTGGCCGCGAGCCGCGTCACGGATGCCGGTCAGGGGGTCGTCATCGCCGCCCAACAGGACTTCACGCTGTGGACTCCCTGGGCGCGCGACTTCGACGGGACCATCAACTACCCGATCGTCCACGCGGCTCCGCGCGACGGTGCGCCGCTCGTGGCGCCGGTGCACCCGGCGGCCACGGCGAACCGGTTCGTCAGTCGCGGCACCGACGTCGTCGACGGTCGTCCGTGGGCGCTTGCCTCGGTCCTCGCCGAGGGGTAAGTTTCGCTCAGTAGATATACGTTCCACTGAGTGAAACAGGGGCAGCAACCGTGGCGGAGACGATCAAGTCGGTCGCAGACTTCGTGGCCGAGTCCGGGGAGACGATCGACGTCACGCCGGCGTACGAGGCCCTGTGGGCGCTGGTCGACGAGCTGACGCAGAAGGTCCAGAAGCGCTTCGCGCTGACGCGCGACGCGAGCACCGAGAAGTACGAGAGCTACACCGGCGACGGTCCGACCGGCACGATCCGCGGCTACTCCGGCCCCGAGATCGACTGGATGATCCACTCCTGGATCGCCAACCCGAAGGCGTCCTTCACCAACATCCACCTGACGATCTGGCTCGGCCCGCAGGTCCGGGTGCCGCACTTCGGGCTCGCCTTCGGGACCTTCCCTCAGGTCTGGTGCTACCTCGACTACCTCCCGCGCGCTGACCTGCTGGTCGACCTCGACTACCTCGACACCTACTACGAGCCGCTGAACGCCGAGCACCTGGACGTCCGCGCCCGCCCCGGCATCGACCCGTTCGTCAGCCACTCCCTGCACGTGCGGGAGTCGCTGACCAACACCTCGCACTGCTGGTCCTGCCTCGATCTCGAGCAGTCGCTCGCCCTGACCCGGGAGCTCGCGCACTCGCGCCTGGACCGGTGGCTGCAGTGGGTCGACGAGGCGCCGCTGGTCCCCGAGGACGAGCGGGCGGCGCTGCGCGCCCGTGACGAGGCGGTCCGCCGCAACATCGCCGAGCGCGACCCGGCCAACGTCATGGGCGTGAAGTACTTCGGCGAGCAGATGACCCAGGAGCTCGTGAAGACCCTCTGGGGCGGCGACCGCGCGCTGCCGCGACCGTGACGGTCCGCGCGGTCCACGCCGCTTGCACCGTCCCGACCAACCAGGCGCCGTACGACACGGTGCACCTGAAGGTCTTCTACCCGGCCGCGCCCACGGGCGACCTGGCGGAGAAGATGACCGGCGTCGTGGCGGCCGATGCTGCGCGGGCGCCGTACCCGGTGGTCGTGCTCTTCAACGGCATCAACGTCAGCGCGGACAGCTACCGCTGGCTCGCCGAGGACCTGGCCTCCCGCGGCTACGCCGTCGTGACGTTCACCTTCGTCGAGGAGGTGTTCGGGACCGGCGTCGCCGTCAGCCCGGGCATCGACGTCGAGATGATCAAGCCCGAGACCTTCGGCTCCGCCCCCAGCGGTACGGCGGTGCAGCCGGTCCTCGACGCGCTCGCCAAGCTCGGTGCTCCGCTCGAGGGCCTGCTCGACCTCGACCGCGTCGCCTTGGGCGGTCACTCCGGCGGCGGGACCGTCGTCCTGCAGTCGGCCAACCCGGCGTGGTTCCCGCAGGTCCGCGCGGTGTTCACCTACGGCGCCCACGCGATGGCCAGCACGATCCTGGGCTGGCCGGTCGGGCACGTCATGGACCTGTCCGACGACATCGCGGTCCTGCTGGCCACCGGCGAGTACGACGGCGTGATGGCGGCGAGCGCGGTGCGGTACGGCGAAGAGGGCGGCGTCGACCGCATCGACCCTGTCGAGCGCACCTTCGACCAGTCCTTTGCCGGCGGTCGTGGCGACGTGCACCACCTGGTGCTCAAGGGCGCCAACCACTTCACCGTGGCCCACCCGTTGGACCTCACCAGCGCCCGCGCCTTCCTCGACGAGCCGGCGACGGCGGACGAGGACGTGGCCCGGGCGGCGCTCGCGGACGCGCTCGCGCTGTTCCTCGACGCGAGCCTGCGCGGCGAGGCCGCCGCCGCCGCGACCCTGACCAGCTGGACCAGCGCGCCGCCGGACGCGGTGCTGAGCATGCGGAGCAAGTGACATGAGTGCCCTGGACGACCTGCGTGTCATCGAGATGGGTCAGCTGCTCGCCGGCCCGTTCGCCGGCCAGCTCTTCGCTGACTTCGGCGCCGACGTGGTGAAGCTCGAACCGCCGGGCGTCGGTGACCCGATGCGCGAGTGGGGACGCGAGAAGCCGCACGGCAAGTCGCTCTGGTGGCCGATCGTCGCGCGCGGCAAGCGCTCGGTCACCTGCGACCTCCGCACTCCCGACGGCCAGCAGATCGTCAGGGACCTCGTCGCCAAGGCCGACGTGCTCATCGAGAACTTCCGTCCCGGCACGCTTGAGCGGTGGAACCTCAGCCCTGAGCTGCTCTGGGAGATCAACCCCAAGCTCGTCATCTTGCGGGTCAGCGGGTTCGGTCAGACCGGGCCCAAGTCCACGCAGGCCGGCTATGGCTCGATCGGCGAGGCCATGGGTGGTCTGCGGTACGTCATGGGCGAGCCGGACCGCCAGCCGTCGCGGGCGGGCATCTCCATCGGCGACACCCTGGCGGCCATCTTCGCCACCCTCGGTGGCCTCATCGCCCTGCACGCGCGCGAGCGCACCGGCCGGGGGCAGGTCGTCGACTCCGCGATCTACGAGGCCGTCATGGCCGTGATGGAGTCGCTCATCACCGAGTTCGACGTGGTCGGGTACGTCCGCGAGCGCACCGGCGCGATCATCCCCAACGTCGCGCCGTCCAACGTCTACCCGACGGCCGACGGCGTCGGGGTCCTCATCGCCGGCAACCAGGACACGGTGTTCAAGCGGCTCGCTCAGGCGATGGGCCGCCCAGAGCTCGGCGACGACCCGCGCTACGCCACGCACGCCGCGCGCGGCGCGACGCAGGAGGAGCTCGACGCCCTCATCGGCGAGTGGACCATCACCCTGGACTCCGCGAAGGTCATGGAGATCATGGAGGAGTACGGCGTCCCGACCGGCCTGGTCTACCGGGCCAAGGAAATGCTCGAGGACACCCACATCGCCGCGCGCGAGGCGATCGTGAAGATCGCCCACCCGATGTTCGGTGACATCCGGATGCAGAACACCTTCCCCAAGCTCTCCGACACCCCCGGGGAGATCCGCTGGGTCGGCCCGGAGCTCGGTGAGCACACCGACGTCGTGCTCGCCGACCTGCTTGGCTACGACGACGCGAAGGTCGACGCGCTCAAGGCCGCCGGGGTCGTCTAGTGCTCGACACGTCGCGGCTGGTCCACGCCCCCGGGGTGATGGACCCGGTGACCGCGCTGCTCGCGCAGCAGGCCGGCTTCGAGGTGCTCTACCTGTCGGGGGCGGTGGTCAGCGCCGTGGTGCTGGGTCGCGCTGACCTCGGGTTCGTCCACGGCAGCGACATCGCCGCCCTCGCGGCGCGCATCACCGCCGTCGTCGACCTGCCTCTCGTCGCGGACGCCGACACCGGCTACGGCGGCGTGCTCCAGGTCGCGCGTACGGCGGAGGCCTACGCGCGGGCGGGGGTGACCGCGATGCAGATCGAGGACCAGGTGTCGCCCAAGCGCTGCGGTCACCTGGCGGGCAAGGAGATCCTGCCTCTCGGTGAGGCCGTGGCCAAGGTGCGCGCCGCCGTCGACACCGGCGCGGTGCAGGTCATCGCGCGGACCGACGCGCTCTCGGTGCACGGGCTGGACGAGGCGCTGCGTCGCGCCGCCGCCTACGCCGAGGCCGGTGCCGACCTGGTCTTCGTCGAGGGGGCCGCGGGGGGCGTGGACCTCGATCACCCGCAGGTGCTCAACCGTTCCGAGGCAGGGGGGGACCGCCCGGTCGTGCCCGACGACGAGCTGTTCGCCGGCGGGGTCCGCCTGGTCATCCACCCCGTGTCCGCCCTCGTCGCGATGGCCCAGGCGGCCCAGCAGACTTACGCCGCGATCGCGGCAACGGGCTCGGCGCAGTCGGTCCCCCGGATGTCGTGGCCCGTGCTCACCGACCTGCTCGGACAGGGCGAGGACCTTGCCCGCGAAGGGACCTACGCATGATCCTCGTCGCCGGAGCGGGCCCCGTCGGGCTCACCGCGGCGCTCGTCCTCGCCCGTCGCGGCCACGCCGTGACGGTGCTCGAGGCCGGTCCGGACCTCGCCACCGAGAGCCGCGCCTCGACGTTCCACCCGCCGTCGCTGGAGATGCTCGCCGACCTCGACGTGCTCGAACCCCTGCTGGCTATGGGGATCACGTCGACGACGTTCCAGTACCGCGACCGGTCGGGCGGTGTCATCGCCGACCTCGACCTGTCGGTGCTGGCCGACGACACGGCGTACCCCTTCCGGGTGCAGTGCGAGCAGAGCCGCCTGACTCCGATCCTGCGCGAGGCGCTGCTCGGGCACGAGGGCTGCACGATCATGTATGACGCCCGCGTGACCGACGTCGAGCAGACGGCGACCGGTGTCCGCGTGACGGCAGGCTCGGTGCACGAGGGCGACTGGCTGGTCGGGGCTGACGGCGCGTCGTCGATGGTGCGCAAGTCGCTCGGGTTGGCGTTCGAGGGGCTGACCTACCCCGAGCGGTTCCTGGTCGTGTCGACGCGGGAGGACCTCGAGCAACTGCTGCCCGGCATCGCGGCGGTCAACTACGTGTTCGACCCCGACGAGTGGCTGGTGCTGCTCAAGACGCCTGATCACTGGCGAATCCTGTTCCCGACCGACCCCGACTCGCCGGACGAGGTCGAGACGGCCCGCGTGCACGAGAGGCTGGGCGGTGTCGTCGACCTCGGCCGGGACTGGGACGTCCTGCACACCTCGCTGTACAACGTGCACCAGCGCGTCGCGTCGTCGTTCCGCGTCGACCGCGTGCTGCTCGCCGGGGACGCCGCCCACGTGAACAACCCCCTCGGTGGCATGGGGATGAACTCCGGCCTGCACGACGCCGTCGCACTCGCCGGGGCGCTCGCCGACCTGCTGGAAGGCGGGCCGGACCTGCTGGACGACGTGGCAGCGCGCCGCCGCTGGGTCGCCACCGACTACGTCAAGACGCAGACCCACGGCAACTGGGAGCAGATCCGCGAGCGCGACCCGGAGGCGCGCGCGGCGTTGCACGAGGTGCTCCGTGCGCGCGGCGCGGATCCTGTGGCGATGCGGGACTACCTGCTGACGACGTCGATGATCGACTCGCTGCGGACCGTCGTCCGGTGATCACCCGGGAGAACCCGGCGCGTCCGTCGGAGATCGTCGGACAGGTCGCGATCACGACCGACGTGGCGGCGACGGTGGGTCGCGCTGATCGGGCGCAGCGTGCGTGGGCGCTCGTCCCGTTGTCGGAGAGGTCCGAAGCGGTGGCTGCCGCCCTCGCGCCGTTGGAGCCGCGGCTCGACGACCTCGCGGAGCTGCTGGCTCGCGAGACCGGCAAGCCGCTCACCGACAGCCGTGGCGAGCTGGGCTTCTCCCTCGCCTACGGCCGCTGGGCGTGTGCGCGCTCCGAGGTGCTGCAGGACGCGCTGCTCGACGATGCCGGCGGACGGCTGGCGCTCCGGCGGGTGCCGTACGGCGTCGTCGCTGCCGTGACCCCCTGGAACGCCCCGGTCATCCTCACGCTGCTGAAGGTCGTGCCCGCTCTCATCGCCGGGAACGCGATCGTCGTGAAGCCCTCCCCGCTGGCGCCGTTCGCCGTGTCCGAGGTGCTGAGGTTGCTGGCGTCCGGACTGCCCCAGAACCTGGTCGCCACGGTGCATGGAGGCGCCGAGGTCGGCGCGGCGCTGATCGGGCACGCCCGGGTGCGCAAGGTCGCGTTCACGGGGGGCGAGGCGACCGGCCGGGCGATCGCCCACGCCGCGGCCGACCGGTTGATCCCCGCGGTGCTCGAGCTCGGGGGCAACGATCCCGCGGTCTTCCTCGGCGACGCGGACCTGCGCGACGAGGCGATGGACCGGCTGGTGATGGCCTCGTTTGCGACCGCCGGCCAGGTGTGTATGGCGGCCAAGCGCCTCTACGTCCACCGGTCGATCGCCGACTCCTTTGTCGAGTCCTATGTCGCCGCAGCGGCCCGGGTCCTGGTGACCGGCGACCCACTCGAGAGCCGGCGTGACGATGGGCCCGGTCGTCACCGCCGAGGCGGCCACGCGCGTGCGGGGGCTTGCTCGGTCGAGGGGACGGCGCACGCCTTGGGTTCGCTGCGCGACCTGGGCGACGGCTACTTCGTCCCGCCCGTCCTGGTGACCGGGCGTGGCGGACGACGCGCCGCTCGTGGCGACCGAGCAGTTCGGCCCCGCCGTACCCCTGCTGGTCTTCGACGACGAGGACGAGGTCGTCGGCCGCGCTAACGCCGGGGAGCTCGGGCTGGGCGCGAGCGTGTGGTCCCGCGACGAGGAGCGCGCTTTTGCCCTCGCCTCGCGGATCGAGGCGGGGTTCGTGTTCGTCAACACGCACAACCGCACCGGCATGGCGCTGCGCGCGCCGTTCGGTGGGGTGAAGTCCAGCGGCTACGGCCGCGAGTACGGCGACGAGGGCCTGCTCGCCTACACGCAGACCTGCGTCACCCATGCCCCCGCGCCGTTCCGGGCCGGCGGTGCCGGGTCAGGCGCGAGCGCCTACCCGACCGGCTGAGTGGCCCCCCCGGGAACGACGAAGCCGGGGTGGCCGCAACGGCCACCCCGGCTTCGGAGCCCTGAGTGCTACTTGCCGTAGACGTAGGCCCCATCGCCGGCAGCCTCGTCGATCTGGGGAACCGTCACCGCCACGCCGCTGAAGCGAGTGTGGCCGGACAGGCTCTCGATCGCCGTCCCGTTCTTGACCGCCTTGGGGATCAGCGACACCGGCACCGTCCAGGTGATCGTCTTGTCCTTGACCGTGATGCTGTCGAGCTTGACCGACTCCGAGGTGGACGTGGCACTCGCCTGCGTGTAGCCAGGGCAGTTGTGCTGCAGGGTCTGCGTGTCAGTGCCGCTCGCTGGCTTGGTGTAGTTCAGCCAGAACGTCGAGCAGTCCGCAGTCGCTGTCGTGACGCGGTAGATGGTCCCTGCGGCCGGTGCTCCCGCCAGGGTCATGGTGACGCTGAAACCCGTGGGCTTGGATGCCGTGCCGGTGGTCGTCCACGAGATGCTCACGATGTCGCCGCCGCTGTAGCTCGACGGGGTGGCCGTGCCCGGCAAGTCCTCGAAGCCCTGACCGTTGAGCCCGTTGCCGTCACCGGCCGGGTCGGTGATCGTGACGGCCTTGAAGGCAGGGGCGGCGGCCTGCGCGCTCGCACCGGCGGCGAGCGCCAGAGCGGTCACAGCAACGGCACCGGAACGGACGAGGGATGAGCGCATGCTGGTCTCCTGCGGCTGGGTGAGGTGATGAACGGGGATTCGCGATCTCGCGGGCAATTCCTGCCCGTCCGGAGGGACGAGTTTCGCGACGTCTGCTACTGGTAGCTGGGCTCGGTCCAGGGACCGATCGAGCGGGAGCGGACCGGCTCGATGAAGCGGGGCGCCGCGCTGTGCGGGTAGCCGTCGCCCCAGTTGGTGGGCGTGCCGTTCATCTCGACGCTCGCGTCGTCGGTGTACCAGTCGACGAGGTCGCTGTCGGACCGGACGATCCACGTGCAGCCGAGCTCGGCGTCGGCGGTGAAGTCTCCGTGGCGGATGAGGGCCGGGCGCCAGAAGTACGTGCCCGGCCACATCTTGCCGTAGTTGTAGTCGAAGCCGCCGGCGAGGCAGTAGGCCTCCTCGCTGCACGGGTGGTGCGCCAGCGGCTTCTCGACCCAGCCCGGCTTGGCCTTGATGAGCCGGCTGTAGAAGCCGGTCTTCTCGTCGCGGTGCAGCATCTTGATGTAGAGGCCAGGCACCGGCGTGCCGCCGAGGTCAAAGCGCATGGGACTGCCGTCCTTGACGTCGATCCACGGCATCTCTGCGGTGTTGAGAACGATGAGCCTTTGGTCCTCGCGCACCGACGTCAGCGACTCGTCCGCGGGCGTGAAGCCCCAGTCGCCGAACTCGCGGTACAGCAGCACCTCGGTGCCGGCCGTCACAGTGATCGCCGGGGTCCACACGCCGATCGGCGCGTGCCAGTAGCCCTCGGCGCCGAGCACGGTGTCGCCGATCGTGACGGACCCCGAGAGCACGAGCCACTCCGTCTCGGCGACGTGCACGCCCGCGGGGCGGGACCAGTCGCTGGTGAAGCGGACCTTGACCGACGCGGAGCCGTCCTCCTCGTCGTAGGAGAGGTTGCGCTGCTCCGCGGTACCTGTGGCATGCGCGAACTCGGCGAGGTGCCAGATCAGGTCTCGCTCGTCCACCAGCTCGACATGGGGGCGCATGGTCTCTCCTCGATCGGGGCCGCTTATCCGATACGGAACGTACTGCTATCTGATTAGCAGCACAAGATGTACCGTCAATGCCGTGACCAGACCCGGGCGTCCCGCTGGCCCCACCGCCGAGACCGCCGTCGTCGTGCTGACCGCAGCCCTCGACCTGCTGCTCGCTGAGGGGGTGGGAGCGCTGACGCCCCAGCGGCTCCACACCGCGAGCGGGGTGTCGCGCTCGACGGTGTACCGGCACTGGCCGACCGCTCACGCGGTGCTCGAGGCGCTCGTGGACGTCGCGCCCGAACGCCCGCACCCGCCGACCGGTGACCTTGCTCTAGATCTCCACGAGCAGGTCGACGTGCTGTGCAACCGCCTGCGGGACAAGCCGGTGGCGGCGTTCCTGCAGGCCCTCGTCGCCGCGTCCGCCTCAGACCCGGACGCTGCGGAGCTCCGGCGGAGGTACGTCGGAGACCTGCTGGCGCCGTTCGACCAGGCTCTGCGCGCCGGGGGTGTGAGCCGGCAGGGCCAGCGCGACGAGATCGTCGCCGTGCTCGTCTCGCCGCTGCTGCTTGACGCGCTGCTGCTCGACAAGCCCACGGCCCGTACGCGCGCCCACCGACTGGTCGACGACGCGCTCGTCGGGTTGGAGGTGCCCCGATGACGAACCGGGTAGGGCCGCGCGCCGTGTTCGGGGTCATCGTTCCGAGCACCAACACCGTCGTCGAGCACGACTACTGGAGGGCAGGGGTCGACGGGATCGCCTATCGCGCCGGCTCCATGCACATCCCGAACCCCGTGATGAACGACGACGAGGGCTTCGAGGCGCTCCTCGGCCAGATCCGGGCCTCGATCGACACAGCGGTGCGCGACGTGCTGACCGCGGAGCCCGACCGGATGGTCATGGGCATGTCGGCCGAGACGTTCTGGGGCGGGATCGAGGGCAACGCAGCCTTCGAGCAGCGGCTTAGGGACCGCACCGGCCTGCCGGTCACGACCGGCGCGAGCTCCTGCCGTGCCGCTCTCCACGAGCTCGGCTGCCGCCGGATCGCCGTCTTCTCGCCGTACCAACCGGTGGCGGACCGCGAGGTGGGTCGCTTCTTCACCGAGGCGGGGTTCGTCGTTGAGGCGATCACCGGCCTGCGGTGCCCGACCGCCATGGACATCGCCAAGGTGCCGGACGATCGACTGCTCGACGTCGTCGCCGAGATCGACTCCCCGGACGTCGACGCGATCGTGCAGGTGGGCACGAACCTGTCCTTCGTCGCCCTGGCCGATCGGCTCGAGGCTGTGCTCGAGAAGCCCGTCATCGCCATCAACAGCGCCACCCTGTGGTCGGCCCTGCGCGAGCACGGGTTCGACGACCGGGTCGAGGGTGCGGGGCAGCTCCTCCGCGAGCACTGAGCTGGTCAGGGATCTTGACCATCCGGCCGTGTTCCGCTTAGCGTGACAGCGTTCCGCTAACGAGGAGATGCGCGTGCCGGTCAGCCAAGAGGTCAAGACGATCACCCAGATGCTCGACGAGGCGCCGGACGTCGACGTCCGAGCGAGCTGGGAGTCCCTGTGGGGCATCCTCACCGAGCTCAAGGACCGCATCGCGGCGGAGTTCGACATCGCCCCGCACCCGAGCACGGCCGATCACGCCTACTACGAGACCGGCGGGTTCGAGGGCTCCCTCAACGCCTTCACCGGGCCGGAGGCGGAGTGGGTCGTCCACTCGTGGATCGGCAACCGGAGCGCCTCGATCCTGGACATGAACATCACCGTCTGGCTCGGCCCGCAGATCGACGCTCCGCACCTGTGCCTGGTCTTCGGCACCGTCCCGCACCTGTTCCACTACAGCGACCTCATCGCGCGCCGCGACCTCGCGACCGACCTCGACCACCTCAACCGCTACTACGAGCCGGAGAACGCCGACTACCTCGCCTTCCGCGGCGACGAGCGCTTCACCTGGTCGGTCAGCCACGGCTCCTACATGCGCGCCGTCACCTCCCCGGTCGCGCACTCCTACATGGCCGAGCGCACGCCGGAGAACATCGAGGTGCTCCGGGGGTACGTCATGAAGCGCTTCGAGCGTTGGCTCGAGTACGTCCGCAACGCGCCTGCCGTACCGCCGGAGGAGCGGGACGCGCTGCGCGCCCGCGACCACGAGCTGCGGCGCAACTGCTACCAGCTCGACCCGATGAACGCCCTCGCCGCCCGCGCCATGGGAGAGGACACCGTCGCGACGATGGTGGCTCTCCGCTCGGGCGAAGCCCAGATGGCAGGCCAGTGATGCGCGTCCTCGTGCTCGGCGCCGGCCTGGTCGGCCGCGAGCTCTCCGAGCGCCTGCTGAGCGACGGCCATGAGGTCGTTGCCACCACCACGACCGAGGCCAAGGTCCCGGATCTCGAGCAGGTCGCGACCGAGGTCCACGTCCTGCGGGGCTCTGACACCGACGCGGTGGCCAAGGCTGCCGTGGGTGCGGACGCTGTGGTCGTGTGCGTCGGGCCCGATGCCCGGCGAGCCATGACGCCCGAGGAGCGCGCCGCGACGTACGACGAGGTGCTGGTGCAGACGGCCCGCAGCGTCGTCGCTGCCGTGCCGCGGGAGGCGCGGATCGTCGCGTTGTCGAGCCTGAGCGTGTACGGCGATGCGGCCGATGCCCTCGAGGTCGTCACCGAGGACGCGCCGCTGACCGCGGACGACGACGCCAGCCCGCAGAAGTTCCAGGAGATGGAGCAGATCTACCTCGGCCGCGGCAACGCCGTGGTCTTCCGGTGCTCGGACATCTTCGGCGCCAACGACCCACCGATCGCGGACAAGGTCCGCTTCGCCCACACCGTCCTCAAGGGGTCGGTGCCGTTCAGCGCTGGCGCGCTGTTCTACCGGGTGCACGTGGACGACGTCCTCAGCGCGATCGAGCACGCGGTGACGCACGACCTGGACGGCGTCTACAACCTCACCCACGCCGACGTTCCCGCCAGCAACCAAGAGCGCTTCGACGCGATCAGCGCGGAGCAAGGTCTCCCTGCGCTCCAGTACCGCGACGAGCTCAAGGCGCCGTCCCGCCCGATCAGCGTTTCCCGTCTCGCGGAAACCGGTTTCGCCACCTCACGCACGCCCGTGGAGCGCTGACGTGAAGACCGCCGTCATCACCGGGAGCAGCCGCGGCATCGGCTTCGGCCTGGCGCGCGAGCTCATGGCCCGCGGCACCAACGTGGTCATCACCGGTCGGTCGCAGGAGACCGTCGACAAGGCCGTGGCCGAGCTCGGCGACTCCGAGCGCGTCCTCGGCATCGCCTGCGACGTCACCTCCGCCGCGTCGGTGCAGGGCCTCTGGGACGCCAGCACTGCCCGCTTCGGCCGCGTGGACCTCTGGATCAACAACGCTGGCACGACCACCAACCCGCTGCCGCTGTGGGAGGTCACGAGCGAGGAGGTCAAGCAGACCGTGGAGACCAACCTGCTGGGCACCGTCTACGGGATGCAGGTCGCGATCCGCGGGATGCTCGCGCAGGGTGGCGGTCAGGTCTTCAACGTCGAGGGCATGGGTTCCAAGGGAGAGATCCAGAAGGGCCTGCTGCCCTATGCCTGCACGAAAGCGGCTGTCGGCTACCTCGACAAGGCAGTGCTGAAGGAGCTCAAGGGGTCGAACGTCCAGGTCATCAGCGTGCGCCCCGGCATCAACGTCACCGAGCACCTCATGCACGGCAGCGAGCACCTCGGTGAGGAGCGGCTGGCCAAGACCAAGAAGGTCTTCAACATCTTGGGCGACCTGCCCGAGACGACCACGCCCTGGCTCGCCGACAAGATCCTGTCCACGACCAAGACGGGCACCAAGATCGCCTGGTTGAGCACCCCGAAGATCGCCTGGCGGTTCACCAAGGCGCCTTTCGTGAAGCGCGACCTCTTCGGGTGATCCGCTGGGCACGGGCGGCTGCGTACTTCGCCTTTTGCCTCGTGGCCGCCGCGGTCTCCGGTGTCCTCGGGGACGTGGTGCACCTCGTCGGGGACCCCGACCCGCTGGCGGTCGCCGGCTGCCTGGCCCTCGAGGTCGTGGCGTACGGCGTGATCTGGCCGATCGGGACCTATGTGCTCGACCGTCCGCGGGACTGGGTGTCACCGGTGTTCGGCCTGGTCTGGGGCGTCTGCGAGGGAATGCTCCTGCTGTCCGGGTACGTGCTCGTCGAGCAGCTGGGGTTCGGGAAGGTCCTCACCGTCGTGCTCGCCTTCCTGCTCCTGTCGGCCTTCCAGGGCGGCTGGCACGCGGCCTACTGGGACCCCAAGGTCTCCCCGGACCACAACGTCCCGGAGTGGAACCTGCGCAAGGTGCTGCTCTGCCACGTCCCCAACCTCGCGGCGACGTTGAGCTTCTACGCCGTGAGCGGTTCGGCGGTGTGGTTCGTGGTGTTCCAGACCGTCAGCCTGGTGCTGTCCTCGACCGCGATGCGCTTCCCGCGGCCGTCGCGCGCCGTGGAGTGGTCGCCGGCCTGAGCGTCACAGCCCGAGTCGGTCCGCCGTCGCAACGGTACGACGCGACAACCGCACCACGGCCTCATCGATCATCCGTCCGCGGTCGTCGAGCGCGACCCCGCCACCGGAGCTGTCCCAGGCGCTGACCGTCGCGCGCGCCTGAGCCACCTCCTCGGGGGAGGGGGTGAACACGGACTCGATGACGGCCACCTGGTCGGGGTGAATGGCCGACCGGGCGGCGAAGCCACGTCGGCGCAGGTCACCGGTCGAGGAACGCAGTCCTTCGAGGTCCCTGACGTCGAGGTGGACCGGGCCGGTGGGTCCGGACTTGCCGGCAGCGGCGGACGCGATCACCGCAAGGGCGCGAACCGGTCCCAGCGCGGCCTGCTCGTCCCGGGCGATGCCCAACTCGGCGGCGAGGTCGGCCTCACCGAGCCCGATCTGGCGCACGCGTGGATGGGCTGCGAGCGCCTGCAGGTCCAGAACGGCGGCTGCGGTCTCGACCAGCGCCGCGAGAGCCATGCCCGGGGGCAGCACCGCTGCCGCACGGTCCAGGGCGGCGAGATCCGCCTTGGCGAGCACGACACCGGTCAGCCTGGCCACGTCAGCAAGCGCTGCGAGCTCGTCCACCGCGCGCGGACCTGGGTTGACGCGAACCCACACCTCCGGGCCGTCAGCCGGCACCCCCGGCGCCCAGTCGAGGATGGCGTCGAGCGCGAGGTCCTTGCGGTCCTCAGCCACGGCGTCCTCGAGATCAGCGATGACGGCGTCCCCAGCCTTAGCCAGCGCCTTCACGAGCCGGTCGGGACGGTCCCCGGGGACGTAGAGGTAGGAACGCGCGGTCACGACTCTCCCGGATCAGCGTTGGTGGCCGTGTCGTGCGCCAAGTCGGTGCCCGAGCTCCCGGCCGAGGACGAGGGCGGGCGTGATGAGCATGCCACTGCAGAAGGCGTTGCCGTTGAACGTCGCCGCCCCGAGGACCTCGCCGACGGCCCAGGTGCCGGGCAGCGCGGTGCCGTCCGGTCGGCGGACGGCGAGGTCTTCCGTGACGTCGACCCCGGTGAAGGTGACGATCGTGACGCCGTGGTTCTCCAGGGCGTAGAAGGGTGGCTCGACGAGCGGCGCCGGAAGGTGCGTGCGGCCGAATTCCTCGTCACTTCCCTGAGCGACGGCCTCGTTGTAGCGCGCCACCTGCTGCACGAGGCCCTCGGCGTCGATGCCCGCCACGGCGGCGAGGTCCACCAGGCTGTCAGCGACGTGGATGCCTGCTCGGACCCCGGCGCGGCGCTGCACCTCGCCGGGCGCCCAGCCCACGACCACCGGGTGGGTGCTGGCGAGGGCGTGGGCGTCGAAGACCGAGAAGAACGTGAGGTCGGGCAGGGCCATGAGGGCGCGTTCTTTGGCGTCGATCGACGGCTCGTCCTCAGCCACCCACCGCCGACCGGCGCGGGACACGTAGATCTCCCAGGGCGGGCGCTCGACCGTGAGCAGGGGGCGGTCGTCCCAGACGGCCCGTCCTGGGTCCTTCGTCGAGGGCAGCCCGCCGAAGGTCGGGATGTAGGTGCCGAGACCGGCCAGGGCCGCACCGGCCTGCCTGGCCAGGATGATGCCGTCGCCGGTGGAGGTCTCCGCTGCCGCGCTGACCAGGGGCCGTTCTTCCAGCTCGGCGAACAGCTCAGGCGACGCCCCGAAGCCACCGGTAGCCAGCACGACCTCGGACGCCGTGACGAGGGCACCGTCCACCTCCACGCCGCGTCCGGGCACCAGCCGGGTCACCCGGGTGTGGAGCCGGAGCTCGAGGTCGGTTTCGGCCATCGTGCGCTCGAGCAGCCTCCGCAGAGCGCGAAGGACGGAGCGGCCGCCGTCCTCGCCGTAGACCGTGCGGGGGGTGAGGTAGGGCTCATGTCCGTACACCAGGCGCGGCGTCTCCGCTGCCCACGTCATGCCGAGCCCCTCCAGCCAGGCCATCGTGCCGGGCGCGTCCTCGCACACGCGGCGGGTGAGCTCCCGGCGAGGGAGGTGCGTGGACAGCCCGGCGACCCGCCAGATGTCCTCGAGGTGGCGCTGGGCGTCGTCGTGGATGCCCCGGTCCCGCTGGAGAGCGGTGCCGCCGGCGCTCATGTGGCCACCCGAGACGTGCAACGCACCGCCGACTTCCCCCGCCGCGTCCAGCAGGAGCACCCGAGCACCGGCGGCGGCAGCCGCGCAGGCGCACGGGATCCCCGCCGTACCCGCCCCCACCACGATGATGTCGAAGGCACTCCTGGGGACCTCCACGCCAACAGTATTGTTCTGGAACACGGTTCCGACAAGTGGAACAAGCGCCCGTTTCGGCGGAGTCACCATCGTTGACAGTGGTGATCTCTGGGCCTAGCGTTCAGAACAGGAACACTGTTCCGTTCAGCGGCACACACCAGGTTCGCCACCCAGCCGGCAGGAAGAGCCCTCTGCATGAAGCGACCAGCCCGTCCAGGATCGTCCCTCACCAGCCGTCGCCTGGCCCTGGCTGCCTGCAGCGCCCTCGCTCTGTCAGCCTGCGGCCTGCAGCAAGCCGGGCTCGACGGCTCGGTCGCCGGCCGCGCCGTCCTGCAGAACGGGACGTCCGTCGACGGAACGCCGGGCGGAACGACGGGCGGATCCTCGAGCGGGACAAGCGGAACGACCGGCGACGCCACGAGCTCGACCTCCACCGGCGGCTCCTTCACCGGTGGGACGTCGGGCTCGACCAGCGGCAGCTTCGGCGGCTCGAGCGGCAGCGGCGGCACGAGCTCCTCCGGCAGCACGGGGACCGTCGCCGGCGGATCGTCCACCAGCGGCAGCAGCGGCAGCAGCGGCAGCAGCGGTAGTTCGGGCGGCAGCACGACGGGCGCGGCGCCGCAGACCCCCGGGCTCAAGGGCGAGCTCACCGTCTCCTACGTCAACGTGACCGGCTTCGACCAGCTCAACGCCTTCCTCCCGGTGAACGTGGCGACGACCGGTGACGCCAAAGCGCAGGCCAAGGCGATGGAGAACTGGGTGAACAGCCACGGCGGCATCGCCGGACGCAAGCTCAAGACGGTGGTGCACGACTACAACGCCCAGCAGGCCAGCGAGGCGAACGACAACAACCTCTGCAAGTCCATCACCGACACCGACAAGGCGTTCCTGGCCGTCCTGCACGGGCAGATCCACTTCAGCGCCCGCAACTGCTACGCCGCGAAGAAGACCCTGGCCTTCGAGGGGGCGGCCTACGGCTTCGGCCACAAGTTCTACGCGGCGCACCAGCCCTACCTCTGGTCCCCGAGCTACGCCGACTACGACCAGACCTCCCGGGCGCTCGTGGAGAGCATCAAGGCCAAGAAGTGGCTGGCAGGGGAGAGCAAGGTCGGCATCGTGCTCTGGGACGATGAGCCCTACCACGAGATCGCCGACAAGACCCTGGCCCCGCTGCTGAGGGGGCTCGGCGTCGAGGTCGTCCAGGCGTCGGTCTCCAACTCCGACATCGGTTCCATCGAGGACGGCATCCACGCCGCTGCGCAGACCATGGTCATCAACCAGGTAGACCACCTTTTGTTCGTCGGTTCGGCTCCCTTGCAGCCCTTCTTCGTCCAGCAGAACCAGCAGCAGCGCAGTTTCGTCTACGCGCTGACGTCGTTCGACGTGCCGCGCTACATGGCCGTGAACTTCCCGAACAACATGGCAGGGGCCATCGGCGTCGGCATCTCCCCGGTCGACGATGTCCTCGACGCGCAGTACGCCTTCCCCCAGCCCGGTCTCGAGACCCTGTGCCGCGACATCTACAAGGCGGCCGGTGTCCCCCTTCCAGGTCGGTATCTCGACGGGCAGTTCAACTCCAAGCAGGCCATCTCCTACTGCGAGGACACGCTCCTGCTGAAGAAGGTCGCGGACACGATCCCCGGGGACCTGACCGGGGCCTCGTGGACCAAGAAGGCGTACTCCCTCGGCACCAGCTTCCAGACCGCCCAGGCCTTCGCGACGTCCTACAGCGCCAACAAGGTCACCGGTGCGGCGGCGTACCGGGACTTGATCTTCAACCCCGAGTGCAAGTGCATCACCTACACGTCGGGCAACAAGGCCATTTCGTGAACGATCACGCCCTGGACCGCCCGCGCACCGCGGTGTCGCTAGCGGTCGTCCTCGCCGTGGCCGGGAGCCTGGCCGTCGCTGCTGGCGAGGTGCCCCTGACCCGCGACGGCGGGTTCGGTGTCCTCGCTCCGCGGGACGGAGCGGAGGTCCCCGCGGCCTTCGAGCTGCGCTGGAGCAAGGCCGCCTCCTTCACGACGTACGCCGTGGTGGTGGACGCCGACGTCCCCATCACTGGGGATCTCGTGAAGCCGGGGGAGCGCGTCCTCACGATCAGCGGACAGCAGCTGGAGCTCTCCCTGGGTCGGGCCAAGACCGGTTCGCCCAGCGCCCGGTCGTTCCACACGGTCACCGTGATCCCCCTGGACGCGGCTGGCCGTCGCGCCGGCTGGGACGCGGCCGTGGTTCACGTCCGCAACGCCACGTGAGCCGGCTCTCGCGCGACTCCGGCGTCCGGACCCTCGGCGTCACCGGAGGCGGCCCGCACGGCAGCCTCGGTGAGGCCGTCGCCGCAGGCACCGGTTGGCGGCCTCTCCTCCTGCTTGGTGGCCTCGCTGGTGTGGTGCTGGCCCAGGGCGTGGCGCTCCTGCTGGCACCGGACATCGCCGCGAGCCGCGGCGGGTCCTCGACCTCGGTGGGTGGCGCCATGTTCGCCTGGGTCGGCGGTGCCGTCTTCGGGTTGCCGTTGGCACTGCGCGCGGGCCTCGGGCGGCATCGGGTGCGCGCAGCGGCCCTCGGAGGAGCCCTGGTCTGCGTCGGCCTGCTGAGCGTCAGCGTCGCCGGTTCGCTGGTCTGGGTCGCGCTCGGCGCTGCTCTCGGTGGGCTCGGTGCGGTCCTCGTGGGAGCCACGCATCGGGCCCTGCTGGCGGACCTCTACCCGCCGCTCGCCCTGACCCACGTGCTGGTGGCCTTCCGGGCCGTCTCCCTCGCGGTCGGTGGTGTCGCCGTAGTCCTCGCCTTTCCCGTCGCGGACGCCTTCGACCTGACCTGGCGCGCCGCCCTCCTCCTCGTGGCGGTGGTGGCCGGCGGGGTCGCGGTCGGCGTCGCCACCGTGCCGGAGCCGGAGGCGGGCGGGCAAGAAGGTCGTCGGCTACGACGACTCGCCGGGGCCGAGGGCCTCGAGGTGGAGCCGCGTCGCCCGGGCTTCAGCGAAGCTCTCCGCCGGCTCTACGCCATTCCCACCGTGCGGCCGTTGCTGGCCCTGTTGGCGGTTCTCGCCTCGGTGGCCTACGGACTCGTGGTGTTCGGCTCCTACGCCCTCGCGCAACGAGGTGGCGTGGCGTCAGAAGCGACACCGTGGGTCATCGTCGGCGCAGCGCTTGCCGGGGCGGCCGTCCTGCTCGACCGAGGCGCTCGGGTGGCGGTGCTGCTGCGGCGCAGCCCCGCGGAGCTGGCCTCCTGGACCTCCAAGGTCGTGGCTGCTGGGGGCGTTGCGCTCGCCCTGGTCGGGATCGCCCCCTGGCCGGTCGC
This sequence comes from uncultured Actinomycetota bacterium, assembly GCA_963760125.1. Lineage (GTDB taxonomy): Bacteria > Actinomycetota > Actinomycetes > Mycobacteriales > SCTD01 > RYN-111. The sequence continues at coordinate 35,520 of CAVXBV010000010.1, forward strand.
CCAGGTCGTGGCGCTGGTCGTCGCCGTAGCTGCGCTCGGCCTGGGCCTGGTCGTCGTCGACCGGCTCCTCCTGCTGGTCGCGCCGGTCGAGCTGCGGGGAGTCGCCGGTGCGATGGCAGACACCTACGCCGCACTTCTCGGTGTCGGGCTCGGCGGGTCCGTGCTCGCGGCGGTGGATCGTGCCAACGGGCTCGGCATCGGCCTCGCCGTCCTGGGGGCTGTTGCGGTCGTCGGTGGTCTGGCGCTGCGCCTGGTGGGTCGTTTGGTCGCGAGCGACCTCGCGGCCACCGGGGGCTCGCTCGTGGAGGCGGTCCAGAGCTCGGTCGACCGCTCCCGCGGCGTGCGTCCCCCGCTCCTCACCTGCCGAGGCATCAACTTCTCCTACGGCCCGCTGCAGATTCTGTTCGACGTCGACTTCACCGTCGACGAGGGGGAGATGGTGGCGCTGCTGGGCACCAACGGCGCCGGGAAGTCCACCCTGCTCCGGGTCATCTCCGGGCTCGGCCTCCCGAGCGCCGGCACCGTCCGCCTGGCAGGTGAGGACCTCACCTACGCCGAGCCCGGCGATCGCGTCCGGGCGGGTGTCTCCCAGATCCCCGGCGGCAAGGCCGTCTTCGGCCCGCTGTCGGTCGCCGAGAACCTCCGCCTCTACGGCTACGCCCTCGGTCGCGACAAGAAGACCATCGACCGTGGGATCGACGAGGCCTTCGAGACCTTCCCCCGGCTGTTCGAGCGACGCAACTCCCTGTCCTCAACGATGTCCGGCGGGGAGCAGCAGATGCTCGCGCTCTCCAAAGCCCTCATCCTCAAGCCCCGGCTGCTGCTGATCGACGAGCTGTCCCTCGGCCTCGCGCCCAAGGTCGTCGGTGAGCTCCTCACCCTGGTGCGCAAGATCAACGACACGGGTACGGCGGTCGTGCTCGTGGAGCAGTCGGTCAACGTCGCGCTCTCCCTGGCCGAGCACGCGTACTTCATGGAGAAGGGGGCGGTGCGCTTCGACGGCGCCACCGCCGACCTGCTCGAACGGCCGGACATCCTGCGGTCGGTCTTCCTGTCCGGGGTCGCGGCGGGGACGAGCGCATGATCAACCTCTTCGGCCTGGAGCTTCCCTACGCCATCCTCATCGCCGGCCTGGCGTCCGGGCTCGCCTATGGCCTGCTCGGCGTCGGGCTGGTCCTCGTCTACCGCTCGAGCAAGTTCATCAACTTCGCCCACAGCCAGATCGGGGCCTTCGGTGCCGCGATCATGGCGATCCTCGTGCTCGACGGCGGTCTTCCCTACTGGGTCGCCCTTCCGGTGGGAATGCTCGTCGCGGCAGCTATCGCCTCGTCGATCGAGGTCACCGTCGTCCGCCGCCTGGCCAAGGCGCCGCGTCTGATGAGCATGGTCGCGACCCTCGGGGTGGGGCAGTTCCTGTTCTTCATGTCGCTGCTGCTCAACTCCAAGGCGACCTCCTCCTCGTTCTTCCCGGTGCCGACCGGAATGCCGGTCTTCGAGGTCAACGGCCTGCGCATCGGTGAGGACGCCACCGGCATCCTCATCCTGGCCCCGCTCACCGTCATCGGGCTCACCCTGTTCTTCCGTCGCAGCCGGATCGGCCTGGCCATCCGCGGCGCCGCAGCCAACCCCGACGCAGCCGCCATGGCGGGCATGTCGCCGCAGCGCCTGACCAACCTGTCCTGGTCGCTCGCCGGAGCCGTGGCGTGTCTGACCGCGGCCCTGCTCATCCCCAGCCTGGGTGCGCTCGCCGGCGCGGCCCTCGGCCCGACCCTGCTGCTGAGGGCGCTCGTCGCCGCTGTCGTCGGCCGGATGACGAACCTGACCGTGACCTTCATCGCCGGGACACTGATCGGGATGCTCGACAGGATCGTCAAGTTCAAGGTCCCGGAGCAGATCGGGCTGTCCGACCTCGTCCTGCTGGCGGTGGTCCTGATCAGCCTGCTGGCCCAGGGCAAGCCGGGACGTCGCGAACAGGAGAAGGGTGCCTGGCTCGCCGTCAAGCCGTGGCCCGCGCTCCCTGAGCAGCTCCAGCAGCTGTGGGTGCTGCGCCGCACCGGGTGGCTGCTCGCCGTTCCGGCGCTCGTGGCCGCGGTCGTGGTCGTCACGCAGCTGAAGTCCGCCGACGCCTCGATCGTCGCCCAGTTCGCCTCGCTGGTCGTCGTCGGCCTGTCGTTGTCGATCCTCACCGGGCTCAGCGGGCAGCTGTCGCTCGGCCAGTTCGCCGTCGCGGGTGCCGGGGCGGTGGCCGCGATCGCGGTGTCGCAGGACACCGACAGCGTGCTGCTCGGCCTGCTGCTGGGAACCCTCGTCGGCGCGGCGGTCTCGGTCCTCATCGGGATCCCGGCGCTTCGGGTCCAGGGCCTGCTGTTCGCCGTGGCGACGCTGGCCTTCGCGCTCGCGATGCGGGGCTATCTGCTCAAGCTGGACGCGCCGTTCGGCTTCGGCGCCTCGACCATCACCAACGGGGCGAGGGTCTTCGGCCAGAGCATCGACGGAGGACGGGTGCAGGCCCTCGTTGCCCTCGGCGCCCTTGCCTTCGCGCTGCTGGTGGCGGGCAACGTGGCCCGCAGCTCGTTCGGCAGGGTGCTCGTCTCCCTGCGCGACAACGAGGACGCCGCGCGGGCCTTCAGCATCTCGGCCCCGCGCCGCAAGCTGCAGGCCTACGCCATCGGCGGCGCCCTCGCGGGCCTCGGTGGGAGCGTCTACGCCTTCACTCAGACCGTCGTCTCCGCAGGCAGCTTTCCGGCGGACACGTCCATCGTCATCACGGTCGTCGTGGTGGTCGGCGGGACGGGACTCATCGCCGGTCCGCTGCTCGGGGTGCTCATCGCCTACCCGACGCTGCTCAACGTCGGGCCGGCCACGAACGGCATCATCACGCTCGCGTGGCTCGTGCTGATCCTGTACTACCCGAACGGCATCGCCGGCGTCATCGCGCCGCTCCGCGCGCGCTACGTCGACCTGGTCGCTCGGCTCTACGGCGTGGACGCCCAGGCGGCGCGCGACTCGGCCGACCCGGCGAAGGCCGTCGCCGCCCCGACGACTCGCGGGCTCGAGGCCATTGCCGCGCGCGAACCCGCGCCCGACGAGCCGCCCCTGCTCGCGGCCGCCGGTCTGACGAAGCGGTACGGCGGACTGCAGGCCCTCGGCGGGGTCGACCTCAGCATCAGGCACGGCGAGATCGTGGGGCTGATCGGCCCGAACGGCGCCGGCAAGACGACCCTGTTCGAGTGCCTGTCGGGCTTCGTCAAGGTCGATGAGGGCTCGATCCACCTGGCCGGACGCGACATCACGCGCTGGAGCCCGGAGCGTCGGGCGGGGAGCGGGCTGATCCGCTCCTTCCAGGACAGCGCGCTGTTCCCGACCATGACGGTCCTGGACACGGTGCTGGTCGCCGGCGAGCGGTTGTTCCCCAGCTCGCTCGGCTCCTCCCTCACCGGACTGTCACGGGTCGAGCAGCAACGCCGTGAGCGTGCCCGGGAGCTGCTGTCCCTGTTCGGGCTCGACCGCTACCGCAACACCGAGATCGGGTCGCTCAGCACGGGCACGCGACGCATCGCGGAACTGGCCTGCATGGTCTCGCTCGAGCCGACGTTGCTGCTGCTCGACGAGCCCTCCTCAGGGGTCGCCCAGGCCGAGGTCGAGGCGCTCGGGGCGGTGTTGGTGTCGGTCCGCGACCACCTCGACGCCACGATGATCATCATCGAGCACGACATCCCGCTCGTCTCGTCCCTGGCTGATCGCCTGATCGCCATGGAGACCGGAACCGTGCTCGCTGAGGGCACGCCCGAGCACGTGCTCGCCGACGACGCCGTCGTCGAGTCCTACCTCGGCGGCGACCCCACCGCCGTACAGCGCACGACCCAACCCGCCCGTGATCTCGTCACGCCTGAGCTTGGAGCCTGATCTCATGCTGAAGAACTTCTGGTACGCCATCGCGTTCACCAAGGAGATCACCGACAAGCCGACGCGCCACAAGGTGCTGGGGCAGGATCTCGTGCTGTTCCGCCAGAAGCGCAGCGGCAAGGTCATCGCGATGAGCGACCTGTGCGTGCACCGCGGTGGCGCGCTCTCGGGTGGCTGGCAGGACGACGACGACTGCCTGGTCTGCCCCTACCACGGCTGGCAGTACGACGGCGAGGGCAAGGTCGTGAAGGTCCCCGCCAACCAGCCCGGACGACCTATCCCGAAGAAGGCGCGCGTCGACTCCTACCCGGTACAGGAGAAGTACCACTTCGTCTGGGTGTTCCTGGGTGACCTGCCGGAGGAGGAGCGGCCGCCGATCCCAGACTGGGACGAGCACTTCAACAACCCGGACATGGCGTACGTGCACGGCGAGTTCCTGTGGCAGGCGAACTACGAGCGGGTGCTCGAGAACGGCGTCGACATCGCGCACACGCCATGGGTGCACGGCGGGGCCTTCGGCAACCGGGAGAAGCCGGAGGTGGAGGAGTACGAGCCCCTCATCACACCCTGGTCGGCTGAGGCCACGACGAAGCAGAACCCGCCCAAGAAGAACGTCAAGGGCGTCAAGAAGCTCATCTACCGCACGGAGGCCAAGGACGTCGTGACGACGACCGCGTGGTACCTCCCGAACCTCATCAAGCTGCACGTTCGCCTGCCGATCGGCGAGCTCGTCATCTACGACACCAACATCCCGATCGACGAGAACACGACGCTGACCAAGTGGATCGCGTTCCGCACGTTCTTCACCGGACGTTGGGCCGACTTCGACGCGAAGCGGCGAACGCTGGAGATCTTCGAGCAGGACAAGGTCGTGGTCGAGAACCAGCGACCGGAGCTGCTGCCGGTCGACCTGGCGGGGGAGCTCCCCATGCGCAGCGACGCCATGTCCATCGCCTACCGCCGTCGGCGCGCCGAGCTCATGGATCTGGGCTGGGGCATCGAGACCGACCGCTTCGTCGGCTCCGGTCCCCGCACCGAGGCCACCGTCATCCCGTCCCCGGCGCGTCGCGACGGGGACTTCAACCGGGCGTGGGTGATGAAGGAAGTCCCTTCGCGCCCGACCGCCCCCGCTGACCAGGAGGTCTGACCATGCCCTTCACCACCGACTCCATCGCCGGACGGCTCTGCGTGGGCACGCTCGACAGCATCGTCGAGCGGACCGGGCTGCAGCCGGCCGTCGAGCTCCCGTTGCTCTCGGCGATGTCGCCGGACCCCGTGGGGGTGATGCGCACCTGGACTGGCGGGAAGGGTGTGGCCAAGGCGGTCTACTGCGGCCTGGCGGTCGACGCGATCGGTCTGGACTCCCACATGGTGTTCGCCTTCACCGACGGCGACAGCCTGGTGCCCCACTTCACGCTGGACTCGGTGTTCGGCCAGGGCACCTACGCCTTCCACCTCGACCTCATCCCACGCGCCGACATGGGAGCCAACCTGCAGTACGTGAACGAGGTCTACCAGCCGCTGCTCGAGGTCTACGAGGAGGTCGAGGCCCGCGAGGGGTTCAGCAAGGCTGCCATCGGTCCGCGGCAGCGAGCGGTCATGAGTCCCTGGATGCTCACGAACCGCGCCACCGAGCAGGCGTTCCTCGCGATGTCCGGACCGGTCAACGCCTATCGCGACCACTGGTTCGGTCTGCTCGACGCGGGCCTGCCTGCCGACCTGGCGATCGAGCCAGACCTCGCCGGTCGGGACAGCCGCAACCGTAACGCGCTGTTCAGCCGTGAGGTCGACCCGGTGTGGGACACCATCACCCGGCTGATCGGCGAGCAGGCCGAGCAGATCCGGCTGCAGCTGGTGAGCAATGACTGACCAGACCTCCGACTGGCAGAAGAAGATCGAGGGCCGCTGGTACGGCCGGCCATCGCTGTTCGACCACGAGGGCAACCACGTCGGCTACGAGTACGTCGATCGTGCGTCTGTCGTGAAGGACGGCGTGACGACCTACTTCATGGACACCCAGCTCACCGGCTCGGGTCCCCTGCGCAACCGCTTCGAGCTCGGCGCGCAGTTCGCGTTCGGCGTCGTTGACTCCGACGACAACCGGATCTACACGGGGCCGGACTTCTACGGGACCGGGCAGCCGTACGGCACCTTCGTCGACGCCCACTACTACTCCCCGGGGTGGCAGGCAGACCTGGTCACGTGGAACCAGATCCTTCCCGACGGCGTCACCCAGGTGTACTCCTCGGTGCTGCACGACGGGTGGGCCGTCTGTGCCGTGTTCAACGGCGTGTACAAGTGCACCTCGGACTACGACACCGACCCCTCGGTGAAGGAGTTCATCGACGGCTGGATCGCCGCCGAGACCGAGCGGGGCTCGCGGCCGCAGGTGCTCCCGACGAAGCAGGCCGGTCGTTGGACCGGTGAGTGCGAGGTGGTGGCCGCGGACCGCACCGTGCTGGGCAAGGACCTGGTGACCATCGACCACCAGCCGCTGTCGCTGCGGCGCTCCCGGCAGACGGTGACGTGGGACGGCCCCCTGGCCAAGACCTACACCTACGAGCGCTACCGAGACGGGGCCCGCACGCAGTACGACGGTCCTGATGTCTGGGGCAACGCGACGTCGTACGGTCGCGCGCTGTTCACCAGCCAGCACAGCGACAACGGCACCTGGAAGGTCAAGGGCCGTGAGTTCCTCCTCAACGAGGAGCGTGAGCTCGCCGTCGCCTGGGAGCACTTCGAGGGCGACACGCTGACTCACGTCGTGCACGGCCTGCTGACCTGGGAACCGTCGTGAAGGTCGTCGTCGTCACCGGCGGCACGCGCGGCATCGGCCGAGGCCTGGCTAAGGAACTGCTCGCCCAGGGCTCGCGCGTCGCGATCTGCGGCCGCACCGCCGCGGCGGTCGACAAGGCGGTCGCGGAGCTCGGGAGCGGGGTCGTGGGCGTCGTCGCGGACGTCACCGACGCGGCCGGCATGCAGAAGCTCTGGGACCACACCGTCGAGTCCTTCGGTCGCGTGGACGTGTGGATCAACAACGCGGGGGTCAGCGCGCCGCGGAAGCCCTTCGTCGACAGCGAGATCGACGACGCCTGGAGCGCCATCGAGATCAACCTCAAGGGCGTCATGACCGGCTCGCAGGTCGCGCTGCGCGGCTTCACGGCCCAGGGATCTGGCCAGCTGTGGAACATGGAGGGCTTCGGCAGCGGTGGGCAGAAGGCCCCCGGCATGGCCTCGTACGGCGCCAGCAAGCGCGCCGTCACCTACTTCACCCAGGCGCTTCTCAAGGACCTCAAGGGCACCCCGATCCAGGTCGGACTGCTCTCTCCCGGCATCGTGGCGACCGACCTGCTCGTCGGTGACTACGACAACGACCCTGTGGGCCTCGCCAAGGCGAAGAAGGTCTTCAACATCCTGGGCGACCGGGTCGAGACCGTGACGCCCTGGCTGGCGCGGCAGGTCCTCGCGACCGACAAGACCGGCGCGCACGTCCAGTGGCTGACCAAGCGCAAGGCCTTCCTGAGGTTCGCGACCGCGTTCCGCGCGCGGGACATCTTCGCGGCGTGAGCATGGCGCTCGCCGTCGAGGTGGCGACGGTTCCGCTGGCCCTGGACGACCTCGTCCCGGTCGTGCTGGCAGGGCTCGGTGCGTTCTGGCTGGCCGACCTGGTACGCCGCCGGCAGCCGGACCTCGCCTCCGTCGCGCGGACGGGGGCGGGGCTCGTTCTCCTCGGGGGGCTCTGCAAGGCCTTGTGGAAGCTGACACTCGCCGTCAGCGACCGGGACATCACGTGGCTCGCGGACGGGCTGTTCGGGCTGCTGGCACCCGGGTTCACCTTCCTGGCCTGGAGCCTGCTGGCGGTGAGGCGGCGGCGGCTTCCGCTGCCGGTCCCCGTCGGCGTCCTCGGCGTCGGATACGCCGCGGCCCTCGCCCTCGAGACGACAGGTCCGCTGCTCGCCGTCACGGTGATCAGCTCCACGACGACGGGGGTGATCGCCCTGCTGCTGGCCCGTGAAGGGGGAGACCTGGTCGCCGCCGTCCTGTTCGGCCTCCAGCTGGCGATGGCCTACGCCCTCGTCCCGCTGGCCGGCTCCGGCCAGACCCTCTCCCGCCAGTGGTGGGAGCAGTCGCTCAACACCGTCGGGCAAGCCGCCTTCGCGGTTGCTGCCTTCCGCCTGCGCAGCAACGACGTACCTGCCTCGAACGACCTCGCCCTCATCAGGAGCACCTCATGACCGACGCCCTCGGCTGGCGCAACAAGTTCGGCGTCATCGCCCCCAGCACCAACACCATCGTGGAGCCCGAGTTCTACGCCATGGCGGTACCCGGGGTCACGGCGCACTTCAGCCGGATCCACATCCGCAACCAGGTCATGGACTCCGACGACGGCATGGAGCGACTGCTCGAGCAGATCCGGGCCGAGATCGGCGGTGCGTGCGAGCGAGTGCTGACCGCCGAGCCGGACTACATGGTCATGGGCATGAGCGCCGAGACCTTCTGGGACGGCGTCGAGGGCAACCGGGCGTTCATCAAGCAGATCAACGACATCACCGGTCTGCAGGTCGCGACCGGAGCGCAGGCCTGCGAGCGCGCCCTCCACCTGTACGGCGCCAAGAAGATCGGCGTCGTGACGCCCTACCAGCCGGTCGGCGACGCGAACGTCGTGAAGTTCTTCGAGGAGCTCGGCTTCGAGGTCACCGCCATCAAGGGCCTCAAGTGCCCCACCGCCGTCTCGATCGCCCACGTCACGCAGGACGAGCTGCGCGACGCGATCCTCGAGGTGCACGGCGACGCCGATGCCGTCGTGCAGTGCGGGACGAACCTGTCGATGGTCACCCTGGCCGACGAGGCCGAGCGGTGGTTGCACAAGCCGGTCATCGCCATCAACGCGGCAACCTGGTGGATGGCCCTGCGCGACAACGGCATCGAGGACAAGGTGTACGGCGCCGGTGGGCTGCTGCGCGACTTCTGAGCGCGCTACTGCAGCAGGCTCACGGCCCGTGACACCACCAGCAGCGACAGCACGAGCGACGACGTGGACTCGAGGGCCATCAGGGCCTTCACCCGTGACGACAAGGGCATCGTGTCGGTCGGGCTGAAAGCGGAGGAGTTCGTCACGGACACGTACAGGTAGTCGACCAGCGTGGGCACCCAGTCGTCCCGGTCGCTGCTCCCACGGGCCACCTCCTCGATGGCGTCGTGGTCCTCGTCCTGCGGGAAGCGGAAGTCGGCGCTCGGCAGCTCCTTGCGGGGTGCCTGGGTGCGCGGCACCGGTCCGCCTCGGTCCAGCTCCCAGAACACCAGCCCGTAGGCGATGACGTTGGTGAGCCAGACCTGCATCGAGGCGATGAGGAGCGCACTCGGGTCCTTGGCCTCGCCGTCCAGGAGGGCCTGGACGAGCAGGACCAGCACGGTGGTGTTGGCCGCCACGATGAACAGGGCCAGGGTGAGCGCGACCGGCCGAGACCACCGGGTCTGCCGGGTCAGGCGCAAGGGGTTGACGACGACGAGAGGGATCAGCAGGAGCAGCTCGAGGGCGGGCACGACCAGCCGTGGTCCCAGCACCAACCGGGAGGGAAGCAGGGACTGCAGGGCGATGGCGACGAGAACTGCCACGACGGCTGGCAACCGGGCCTCGCCTCGACGGCCTTCCCGGGGGGTGCTGCGGGGCATCGGTCGGCTCCTGACAGGAAGGGCCCCGGTGCGGTCAGGGCATGCGAGGCTGAGGCCTCACTACCCCGGGAGGATGCCACCATGTGCACTGTGGTCGTCCGGCGCGACGGCGCGCAGCCGGCGCACGTTCTCGCGCTGCGCGATGAGCTCGGGGATCGGCCGTTCGACGACCCGGGTCGGTGGTGGCCCAGGCTGCCGGGCGTGGTGGGCGGCCGGGACCGCCAGGCAGGGGGCAGCTGGTGCGTGACCGACGTGCCCCGCGGCCGCACGGCGCTCGTGCTGAACCGGCCGTTCCGCCGGGTGGCCGAGCCCGGCGCTCCCTCGCGGGGGGTGTTGCCCCTGCTGGCAGCGGAGCACGGTCCGCAGTGGGCTGAGCATCTTGAGCTTGGGGGCATGGCGACGTTCACCGTCGTGCTCGTCGAGCCAGAAACCACGCTGGTGTGGGACTACGACGGGGACGCGCTCCTGTCGCGCACGCTCCCCTCGGGGACGGCCATGGTGACGTCCGGAGGAGCGGAGGACGGGAAGGCCGACCGGTTCCTGCCCGCCTTCACCGCCACGCCGGTTGAGGCGTGGCCCGACCTCGTGGCAGGCCAGACCCCGGTCGATGACCCTGCTGCCCTGGTCGTCCATCACCCGGTGACGCTGCCGGACGGCAGCAGTGGCACCTTTGCGACCGTGCTCGCGCAGCTGCTCCGCGCCGTACCCGGTCGGCTGGACGTCGCGTGGAGCAGGACGCCGACCCAGCGGCCGTGGACGGCGTCGAGCTGGGGGTGACCAGCCTCTGACTCAGGGCATCGGGCCCGGGAAGTGCTTCGGGGACACATCACCGCAGTGCACGCCGTCGTTGAGGCAGCGGTCCACCAGTACGTCCAGGGTCGGCTGGTGCCAGGCGTTCCAGAAGTCCGCGTGCAGGGTCAGGCCCGACGTCTCGGACGCAAGGTAGGAGCGGCTGTTGGTCGTCCCGGGCGGGTATCGGAACGCCACCGTCATCTGGGGCAGCCGAACGGGATGGGCGCTGTCGCAGGAGTCGCCTTTCCCGTACGACAGGTGCGACTGGTGGTCCGCGCTGTCGAGGTGGACCCCGTCCCAGCAATTGGGAAACACGACAGACCCCTCGAGCAGGTCCTCGGAGGCGCAGTCCGGGATCGTCGACTGCTTCCCGATCGCGGTCCGGTCCGGCGACACGGTGCGGCACTGCCAGCCGGCGATCTGCTTGGGCTGCGGGCTGGTGGCGCGGGCGTCGCCCGCGATGATCCGCAGGCCAGCGGGGATGGGGGCGACCTTGCCGAGCGTCCCCACGCGGTAGTAGGCCCGCACGAGGGTCGGCACGAGGGCGGTGCCGTGCTCGTCGAACAGCTGCGGGAACCAGTACGCAGCCCGGTCCCGGTCCAGTCGGCAGGTCGAGCCGCCGCGCTCCAGGGAGTCCTGGGTCGAGGCCGCATGGGTGGAGTCGTTGCCCGCGAACACGTGCTGGTGCGACCGACCGGGCTGGTTCGGGTAGACGATCGGGTCGTCGCCCAGCACCGAACCGACGTCGCACCGGACGTTGAAGTCGACGTTCTTCCGGTAGCCGTCGGGGTCGTCCCGGCTCGGTCGGTCGAACGAGCTGTCCAGGGCGTACGACGGCGTGGCCCTCGGGGAGGGAGCAGCGGTCGTGCGGGTGGCAGCGGACGGTCGCGAGCTGGGGGTGGCCGTCGGGAACGGGGCGGACGTAGACGTGGGCTGAACCCGGGCGGCCTGTGCAGAGGGGCTGGGTGCCGGAGTGCGAGTCGGGCCAGCCGTCGTCGTGGCTCGAGGGGAAGCCGCCGGTGCCAGGGTCAGTCGCATCGCCGAGACCTTGGCCTGCCCCGTGCGGTTCCGGAACGTCAGTGTCACCGCTCCCCGCTCGCTCGGCGCGTCGAAGCTCACGCGGGTGGCGCGGAACGCGCCGCCGGCGTTCCGCACGACGTCGACGGCGCGGGCGCGGACGACCCCGCGGGACAGGACGTCGAAGACGCGCTGCCCGCGACGCGCCCCCCCGGTCTCCGCCAGGTAGAGCGTCACGCGGTAGGTCCCCTGCGTGGCCACCGGGATGCGGCAGGACCTCACACCGACCCGCTGGCGCTGGTAGAGCACAGGCGTGCTCGTCCCGGTGATGCGGCGCGTGGACGCGCTGGTCACCCCGCCCCGGCACGTCGTGTCGGCCGCCCATCGTGCACCGGCCGGATCGCGATAGTCAGAACTGCCAGGGAGGAACCGGGTCGCCCCTGCGGTGCTGGTCGGACCCGCGGACGTCCCCGCCGTGGGCATGACGACCGCGGTCACGGTTCCTCCGGCCAGCAGGACCACGAGTCCTGCGGCGAGGGCGAACCGAGTCGTGAGAGTCGTGGGGAGGGACGAGGACAGAAAGCCGGAAAAGCGCATGGCGGGGGCCTTGAGATCGCGAGGGGGATGTGGCGAGCGAGGGGCAGGGAGAGCTCTCAACACAGATGATCGGCCATCCGCAGCAGCGGATGAAACGCCAGAACTGCGCCATCTGCCTCACTCGTCGGCCCGATACGCCCGCCAGAGGTGGCGCACGCCGCCGAACGTGCCGTCCCGGCTACGTCCCTTGCCCCTCCCCCCAGAGGCTGGGGGCCGACACGCTCGTGCCCCTCACCACGCACCCTCGAGAGGCAGGACGCCCATGACGACCTCGACCGCACGGCACGCTCGGCCCCCACAGCGCCGGCTTCGCCGCCATGCACTGCCCCTGCTCCTGGGCACAGGAACCTTGCTGGCGGCGTCGCTGGCGATCCCGACGACGCCTGCCCACGCCTTCGGCGATGGCAGCTTCGCGGGCAGTCTCCTGCGCGGCTCGGCCCACGGCGGCACCGTGCAGCTGCGCCACGCCAGCGGCGCGCTGGTCAAAGCAGGCCCCATTGCCAGCCAGAGCCTGGGCTGCAACCCCGCTCTCGGTGAGAGCAACTACAAGTCCTCGGACGGAGCGACCTCGCAGCTCAACTACCTGGGGTCGATCACCATCCCCATTCCGCAGAGCACCGATCTCGTCCTGCGTTCCGACACGATCCGCAACAGCGGCTACGCCACGGCGACGGACGCCGCCGCCGAGGTCTTCGAGAAGTCGACCACGCAGGCGATGAACCTGATGCAGGGGCGCATCACCGCCACCTCGGTCCAAGAGACGGCGCACACCAAGCTGGACGCCGACGGGTACCACAGCGACGCCGCAGCGGTGTTCACCGATCTCCTGCTGGACCTCGACGGCCCAGGGGGGAACGACCCGACGCCCATCGTGCTCAGCGGGCCCAACCAGCGCGTCGACCTCGGCCCGCTCGGGTACGCGATCTTCGACGAGCAGATCCCGAACGCGACCGGCATCACGGCCAACGCCGTCCATGTGGTCGTCAACGACCTGCGGGGGTTCACCGGCGACGTCTACGTCGCCCATGTCCAGACCGAGGTCAGCGTGGCTCCGGCCCGCATCAGCGGGTTCGCCTACGCCAGTGACGCGCGGCTTGCACCCCTGGCCAGCAGCGGGAAGCAGGCCCTGGTCAACTTGCCGTGCAACGGCACCGGCGGCAAGGACAAGGTGCGTACCACCGGTCGCGTGATCGCCCCCGGCGCGGCGGCTGGGTCCCGGGTGATCGATGAAGGGGCCACGAAGGACACGGTCAACGCAGTACTTAGCAAGACATCGCCGTACAGCCGCTCCACGGCCGAGAGCGAAGCCGTCAAGTTGGTGGTGGACCCGGACGGCGTCGCGCGCGTGACAGCGGACGTGGTCCGCGTCCGGGCCCACACGTACGCGGGCTACGACCGGCTGGCCTACGCCCTGACGGGGACGAAGTCGTGGATCCAGGGGATCCGCAGCGAGGGCTCGACGGAGCTGGTCAACCTCGTGGTCGATGGCTCTCCCATACCGGTGGACTCGAGCACAGGAACCACGACGCGGATCGAGCTCCCCGGGTTGGGCTACCTCCAGGTGAACGAGCAGCGCTGCTCCAGCGTTGCTCCGGGCGGGAGTGACGGCAACTGCTCGAGCCTGGTGAACGGGACGGACTCGCACTTCAACCAGATCACGGTGACAGGCCTGCACCTGGTGGTCACGGTGCCGGACAACGCAGCGGGTCTGCCGGTCGGCGCGGACGTGCGGATCGGCGTCGCGCACAGCGACCTGGCCTTCTAGCCCCGACCCTGGGCCGGGCTGTCGGAAGACCGGCAGCCCGGTCAGGCGGTGAGCAGGTTGTTGCGCACGGCGTAGGCCGCAGCCTCGAGCCGGGAGTGCACGCCGAGCTTCACCAGCACGTTCTGCACGTGGGTCCGGGCCGTGTGCGGGCTGATGAACAGCGTGGCGGCGATGGCGACGGTCGAGGCCCCACCCGCGAGCAGCCTGAGCACCTCGGCCTCCCGCTCGGTCAGCGGGCCACCGGGGCCGCTGGGCACCAGGGGGGCGCTGCGCTGGGAGAGGTGCCGGACGAGGGCCTCGAGGCGCCGGCCCGAGAGCACGACCTGCCCGTCCGCCGCGGCACGCACCGCCGAGATGACCTCGGTCACGTCGGACTCGAAGCTCAGGAAGCCCGCGGCGCCCGCGCTCATGACGGAGGACAGCAGCTCAGGACTCGGTGACGGGCTCAGCGCCAGCACCGCGCAACGGGGCAGCGCCTCCCGCAACTCCCTCAGCACGGCGACGCCGTCGCACGAGGTGGACTCCACGTCCATGAGGACGACGTCGGGACGGCACTGCCGGGCGGCGGCGGGGACGTCGGGCAGTCGGGTGCACGTGCCGACGACGTCGTAGCCACCGCGGTCGGTGAGCGCGACGCGCAGCACCTCAGCGAACAGCGACTGCTCCATCGCGACCAGAGCGCGTGTCGGGCGATCGACGACGCACAGCCCGTCAGGGCCGTGCCGCTCCGTCACGCCGTTCTGCAGGCCTGCCTGCTCAGGCACGAACACGGTCATCCCAGCACCCCCGTCCACCGTGACCCCAGGGGAAGGAGTGCGGTGAAGGGCTGTGGCTATCACCAAAATTCACCGGCTGTCCACCTCTGCGTCAGATGACACAGAATGCGCAGCGTGCTCGGGAACGACCGGATGACGCGGGATACCCCAGCCGACGTAGTGCGGGTGCTGCTGCCGTGGCATGACCGTTCCCGCGCGGGGCCGCAGGCTCCCTGGGGTGTCGACCTCCCGTGTCCTGCTCGTGGACGAGCGACGGCTGCTCGCCGGCGGCCTCGCCCAGCTCCTGCGCGAGCACCCCTTCGTCGCTGAGGCGCAGGTGCTGCAGGACCGCACCGCGTTGGCGTCCGCCATGACCGGCGGGTGGGACGTCGTGCTCTGCAGCGAGCCGTACGCCGGACCGGTGCTGCGGTTGGCCGGTCCGCAGACGCGGGTGCTGGTGCTGGTCCAGGACCCCGACGTGCCGAGGGTCGCCGCGCTGCTGCGCCGCGGCGCCGCGGGCGTGTGCTCCCCGGAGGACGGGCTCGAGGACGTGGCTCAAGCGGTCGCGCAAGCAGCCCGCTGGGAGATGCGGCTGCCGACCCACCTGGTGGCCGGGGTGCTGGAGGAGCTCCAGCGCCTGCAGGTGCTCGCCGACGGCGCCCACGAGGTCCTGGGCCGCCTCACGGAACGGGAGCGGGACGTGCTGCTCGGCCTGGGCCAGGGCAACGGGCGCACCGAGATCGGTCGCGAGCTCGGGCTGTCCACCAACACCGTCCGCACCCACGTGCAGCACGTGCTGCGCAAGCTCGGGCTGCACTCACAGCTCGAGGCCTCCGCGTACGCCCGAGACCTCATGGCAGCGCTGGCCGAGCCCTCCGACGTTCCGGGTGCCCTCGTCCTGGACCTCGACGTACCCCGCCCGGGCCGGGACCCGCGTTCGACGGTGGAAGGGCTCATGCACCTGCAGTAGGCGGTACGACGCCGTGGCGATGACGGGGGTCGCGCACGACCGCGAGGGTCAGGCGACAGGGACGAGGAGCGGGGGAAGCATGAGTGTGGGGACCGTGGCCGTGAGGCTGCCACGATCGCGGGTGCGAGGCCGGCACGCCACGAGGGCCACAGCCGCGAGCCGGGCGAGGGCCGTCGCCCTCAGCGGACCGATGGCGCTGACCGCGGTGGTAGCCGGTGGCGCAGCCCTTCGGCTGGTCCAGCTGGGGACCGTGGGCTTCAACAGCGACGAGGCGGTGTACGCCGGTCAAGCGGCCAGCATCGCGGGAGACCCTGGCCTGACGCCGTACTTCCCGGTCTTTCGGGCTCACCCGATGCTGTTCCAGACCCTGCTGTCGCTGTTCTACCTGGACGGCGTGAACGACGTCGCCGGTCGCGTGCTCGCTGCGGCGTTCGGGATCGGCACCGTCGTGGCCGTCTTCCTCACCGGGTCGCTGCTCTACGGTCGGCGCACCGGCCTGCTCGCCGCCGCCGTCATGGCCGTGATGCCCTACCACGTCATCGTGTCGAGGCAGGTGCTGCTCGACGGACCCATGGCCTTCTTCGCCACGGTCACGCTCTACCTGCTCGCGCGCTTCGCCCTGAGCGGTCGCGCCTCCTGGCTCTATGCCGCCGGGGGCGCGTTGGGGCTGACGTTCCTGAGCAAGGAGACGGGCGCGCTGCTGCTCGGCGCGATGTACGCCTTCTTCGCCCTCAGCCGCGAGCTGCGGGTCCGCCTGCGCGACCTGGTGCTCACGGCTGTCTGCTTCCTGGCGGTCGCGACGCCCTACCCGTTGTCCTTGGTCTTCAGCGGCAAGAGCTCGACGGGCTCCAGCTTCCTTGCCTGGCAGCTGTTCCGGCGACCCAACCACGGGCTGTGGTTCTACGCGGCCCACGTCCCTCCCGCCCTCGGCTACGGCGTGGTCCTCGCGGCCCTGGTCGCCGTCGTCCTGACACGGCGCGGCTGGACGTGGCGGGAGACGTTGCTGCTCTGCTGGGTCGCCGTCCCGGTCGTCGTGTTCGAGGTCTGGTCGGTGAAGGGGTTCCAGTACCTGCTGCCCATCGCGGCGCCGATGGCCATCCTGGCCGCCCGGGGAGTGCTCCTCCTGCCCGAACGCGCCCGCCTCGTCCAGGCTCAGCAGCGTCGGTGGGTGGGAGCCCTCGTGGCGGTGCTGCTCCTCAGCCTGGCCGTTCCGTCCTGGCGCGCCTCTCACCCCTCCGGAGACACGACGTTCCTCGCCGGATCCGGTGGTGTGCAAGGCGGTCGGGAGGCCGGTGAGTGGGTCGGCGCCAACGTGCCGGAGGGGGCGCGCATGCTCGCGCTCGGACCGTCCATGGCCAACATCCTGCAGTTCTACGGACACCGCAAGGCGTTCGGGCTCTCGGTGAGCTCGAACCCGCTGCACCGCAACCCGACCTACGAGCCGGTCGGCAACCCCGACCTGGCGATCCGCACCAACACGGTGCAGTACGTCGTCTGGGACTCCTACTCGGCCGGCCGCTCCCCCTACTTCTCCACCCAGCTCATGAGGTACGTCGAGCGCTATCACGGACGCGCCGTACACACGCAGAGCGTCATCGCCGACGGCCTGGCCCGACCCGTCATCGTCATCTACGAGGTGCGCCCATGACCGCCGTACGCCGTTCGCTGGCGCTGCTCGCTGCTGGCGGCCTGCTGCTCCCCGTCCTCGCCGTCGGCGGTGCGACCATCACGTCGGCCGAGCCCCGCCCTGCGAGTGGGTCGTCCGGCACCGGCCCGGCGGTGACGGGCTTCATCGGACCGCTGACCGCGGAGCGCACCCCGGCCGAACGGCTCCCGACGACCACGCCGCTCAAGCACGTCATCAGCCTGATGCAGGAGAACCACAGCTTCGACAACTACTTCGGCACCTACCCGGGCGCCGACGGGATCCCTGCGGACACTTGCATGCCGCGCGACCCCGAGAACGTCGCCGCCGGGTGTGTGAAGCCCTACCACCTGGGAAACCGGCCCATCTCGGACCTGGGTCACAACCGCACGGTGTACGACGCGGAGCTGGCCGGCGGTGCCATGAACGGGTTCGTCAGCGCCTTCGCCCGCCAGGGGATCCAGGACCCGACCCAGGCCATGGGCTACTACGACGACCGGGACATCCCCTGGTACTGGAACGTCGCGGACAACTACGCGTTGTTCGACCGGCACTTCACGTCGTCTCAGGGCGGCAGCATCAGCAACCACATGTTCTGGGCGACCGGGTCAGTCCGGTCTCCGTCCGAACGGTTTCGAGATCGTCCCCGACGCAGGGTTCAACGTCCCGACGATCTTCGACCGCCTCCAGGCGGCCGGGGTGTCCTGGAAGTTCTACGTGCAGAACTACGACCCGACGATCACCTTCCGCAACCGGGCCCCCGGGGACCGCGGTGCACAGGTCGTGTGGGTCCCGCTGCTGGCGATGCCGCACGTCCTGGACGACCCCGACCTGTTCAAGAACATCGTGCCGATCGAGGAGTACTACGCGGACCTGGCCGCCGGGACGCTCCCCGCCGTCTCCTACATCGTCCCCTCGGGAGCGAGCGAGCACCCGCCCGGGAGCATCGCCGCCGGGGAGGCGTTCGTGCGAACGCTGGTGACGTCGTTGCAGCGGAGCAGTGCCTGGCCCACGTCGGCGTTCCTCTGGAGCTACGACGACTGGGGCGGTTGGTACGACCACGTCCGGCCCCCGGTGGCCGACGCCTACGGCTACGGGTTCCGGGCGCCGTTGCTCATGGTCAGCCCGTACAGCAAGCGCGGGTTCATCGACCACCGCACCGCCGACTTCACCTCTCAGCTCGCTCTGATCGAGCGGAACTGGGGTATCGCGCCCCTGACGAGCAGGGACGCCAAGGCCTACCCGTTGACCGACGCCTTCGACTTCACCGCCCCTGCCAGGTCGGCGGTCATCCTGTCGACCTCACGGACCCCGGAGGTCCTGGTCGCCCCCCGTCGCAACGTGGTCTACGCGTCGTACGGCGCCGCAGGGCTCATCTTCCTGGCCGTGGTCGCCCTGGCTGCCCTGCTGGCGCGGCGTCGGACCATCACCCTCCCTGTCTCGGGCGTGCGACGCCCGGGACTCCCGCTCGCACCCCGGAGTGCCTGATGCGTTTGCGATGGACTGCCCATCCTCGCGTTCTTGCCGCTCTGCTCGATGGGCGTGGCTGAACCCGGCGTGGGCCGCCCCGCTCGGCGCGGATCTGGTCACAGTGGCAACGCTGCCGCCGCGCCTGGGTTCGGCTTCGAGTACGCCGGAAAGGCCTACAAGCAGGCGCGGACGGCTACCGGGGAGTCAAGTGTCCCCGAGCGCTCCCTGTCCCAGACGAGGACAGCGGGTTGCAGCCGCTCACGCTGCGCGTTCCGCACGGCCCCGGCGAGGTGGTGTTCGACCGATGGTTCGGCCTCGGACACCTGCACGACGAGGGAGGGACGGCCATGGCGACGCTGAAGACCTCCTACCCGGTACGGTTGGCTTTCCAGAACCTGGAGGGACCAGTCGGTTCGAAGCAGCGGACCTCGGTTCGGTGAAGCTGAAGAGCAGCACCGGGTACATCGTTGAGGTGCCGGCGAACGAGCCGACACGGTCCTGCTGCAGGCGGATCGGGTGGTCCCCGACAACAACGGGCTGCAGGTGAAGCAGCTGTACTTCACGGTCCAGTCGGTGGACGTCGAGGGCAACAACGTCGTGAACCGTTCGCAGACCAAGTTCTTCCCCGCCACCGATCGGGTCGTCCAGGTCCCGCTCCTGTTCTTCGACGCCACGGTGCGGGCCCGCGACGCCCTGTTCGGCTTCGGCCTGTCGGGTGACCTGCTGATGCGCTACCCCAACGGCCAGGAGCGCACGCTGCGGCTCGGATCGGACGGCAAGGTCGAGCTGCCCGGCCTCGCGCGGGGGCAGTACGACCTGACCGTGTCCGGTCCCGGGTTGCGGGTCTCGCAGCCCGTCTCGATGTCGCGTCGCCAGGTGGTCGACCTGAAGGTCTTCACCTGGCTGGACGTGGTCGTCGTCAGCGTCCTGGCGCTCGTCCTGGCTGGTGGTCTGCTGTGGTGGGGCCGGCGGCTGCACCGGCGGCGAGGGCGTTCTGCTCCCGGCCCCGAGGGGGCGGGTCGGGGTCGCTGCTCCCCGAGGAACCGCTGCCCGCCCCGCACCTCCGGCGCAGGTGCCGGAGCAGGGCACCGAGCCAGCGCCGTGCCGCGAGCCGTCGGTCCCTTTCTCATCCACGCCGGGCCGCTGCCGCCGCGGTCATCGGCCCCGCCGGTGCGGAAAGCGGAGAGCGAGTCGTCGTGAGAAGGCTCGGGCCGGCGGTCGTGCTGGCACTCACCCTGACCCTGCTTCCGGTCCAGGGTCAGGCCGCCGCTGCACCCCGCGCGGCCGGAGCGTCCGCACCCATCCCGGTGCTGGCCTACTACTACATCTGGTTCAACGCCACCTCGTGGAACCGTGCCAAGCGGGACTTCCCCTCGGCCGGTCGCTACACCAGCGACGAGCCGAGCGTGATGCGTCAGCACATCCGGGCGGCGCAGGCTGCCGGCATCACCGGCTTCCTCGTGTCGTGGAAGGACACGCCGCAGCTCGACGAGCGGCTGGACAAGCTGGTCCGGGTGGCGGCCGAGGAGCGCTTCACCTTGGGGATCGTCTACCAGGGGCTCGACGTCGTCCGGGAGCCATTGCCGGTCACGCGGGTGCGCAACGACCTCGTGCAGTTCTCGAAGCGCTGGGGGAGCAACCCGGTGTTCGACCTGTTCGGCCGTCCCCTGGTGGTGTGGGCCGGGACCTGGCGGTTCACGACCTCCGAGGTGGACCTGGTGAGCAAGCAGGTGCGACCCGGGTCTTCAGCTCCTGGCCAGCGAGCGGCAGACCAAACGCTGGTCCGAGATCGGTCCGCTCGTGGACGGGAACGCCTACTACTGGTCCTCCGTGGACCTCGAGAAGGACACCCGCGCCACGAGCAAGCTGCATCGACATGGGCGAAGCCGTCCACGCCACCTCGGGGCTGTGGCTCCCGTCGGTCGCTCCGGGGTTCGATGCCCGGTTGATCGGCGGGACCAGGGTCGTGGAGCGCCAGGACGGAGCCACGTTGCGGCAGGAGTGGGCGTCCGCCACGGCGTCGTCCCCTGACGCGCTCGGCCTCATCAGCTGGAACGAGTTCACCGAGGGCACCTACGTCGAACCCAGCCGGGAGTACGGCGACACGGCGCTGCGCACCGTGGCTGCACTGACCGGCGCCCGTGGTCCCCAAGGGGAGCTCGACTCCTCGTCCCCTGCGGGGACGTCGTCCTCCGGCCCCTGGCGGGCCGGTCTCATCGGAGGTCTTCTCGTGCTGCTCGTCCTGTTCGCGGTCGTGCGCTCCGTCCGTGTACCTCGATCCGCGCCCGCTCTCCCCGTCGAACCGCAGGCAGGTACCCCGTGAGCCGGGGACCGCGCCTCGTCGGCGCAGGCGTCCTGCTCGCCACCTCGGTCCTCGTCGCGCTCGGGCCAGGCGCCGGTCACGCCGCCTCGGCCGGTGAGGGCGAGTCCCGGGCGTGGCCGTACTGGAAGACCGACCTGCATGCGCACTCCGTCGTCAGCGGGGACGCGACCGCGGACTCAGGGATCATCGCGACGTACGCGAAGGAGCAGGGGTTCAACGCGGTCTACCTGACCGACCACCAGGCCGCCAGCTACAACGTCATCGGTGGTGTCGTGGCTTCGCACCTGAGCTTCGACGACGACGCGGGAGCCAACCGCCAGTGGAAGGACGAGCCTAGCGCTCCGACCGCGACCGCGACCGCGACGCGGTCGACCGAGCATGCGCTGAGCGGCACCAACGGCTACCTCGTCTCCGCCACCGGCGCCCGTGAGGCGTTCGGGTGGATCAAGAGGGGTCCGAACCTGCGGAGCGGTCAGATCACGGCGAAGTTCAGCGTGTACCCCACCAGGATCGACCCCGATGCCGGCCTCTACTTCTCCTTCTCCCTGGGCGGGGACGCCACGGTGCCGAGTCGGGAGAGCGACGGCTACACCACCCAGGCAGGGACCGTGCTCCCCGGACGCAGCACGACGTTCGTCTGGCAGCTCGGCGCGGCCCGGTCCGCCACCGACGACGGCACCACCCGGGTGGTCACGAGGCCACTGACCTACTCGCTGAACACCTGGAACACCTACACGATCGACGTGACCCAAGCGATCCTCGACGCGTTTCCGGATCCGGAAACGCGGCCGGGCGACCTGAACGCCCTGCTCTTCCTGAAGATGGCGGCCTCTTCCTCCGGCGGCACCGCCACCGGGTGGTTCGACGCCCTGAGCGTCGACGCGGCGAACGCCCCGACCAAGTCCGCCGGCGCCGCAGCGGCGTCGGCGGACGACTTCATCGCCCGCAACGCCGCCATCAGCACCTGGGACACCCCGACCTTCCGGCTCCTGCCGGGGCAGGAGATGGGGGGCAACGACCACGCTCAGAGGTTGCACTTCCCGATCACCGATCCGGCCCAGTGGCAGCAGTTCAGCAAGGGCGTGGAGGGCATCCCGACCGTTCAGGCCTCGGGTTACCCGGTGCAGCTGAACCACCCGGGACTCCCCGGTGGCGTGACTGATGAGGAGGCCTTGACCAACCGCGCGTACGGCGCGGAGGCGATGGAGGCGGTGGAACGCGGGGTGAACGACGTCATGATCCGCGACTTCGACCTTCTCCTGCGTCAGGGCGAGCCGCTCGTCGGGACGTGGACCAGCGACAGCCACCGCGACGCGACGTTCGGCCCTGCGACCTTTCTTCAGGCTCCGGTGCTCAGCGGCGACGAGCTCCTGCACAGCCTGTTCGAGGGCCGCGCCTTCCTCGCGAAGGTCGACTTCCCCGGACAGGTGAGCTTCACGCCTGACCTGCGGGGGGGCAGCTACCCGGCCCGCTACCCGAAGTACCGCAGCGTGGACGAGCCGTTGTCGGCGCTCCGCCTGCAGATCACCGCCGGGATCCCCGCCGGTTCGAGCGTCGTGTGGCTCCGCGACGGCGCCGTCGTGCGCAGTGACGTGGTCGCGACCGACGGTGGCTACGACGGTCAGCTCGTGCTGTCCGTCCCGTCCGGCTCGACGCCCGTCCGCGCTGAGGTGCGCCGGCCGGATGGCTCCCGCCTGCTGATGACGGAGCCGGTGATCCTTCGCACCAGTGCCGCGCTGCCACGCGGCGTGTCCGCGCATCTCGAGCGGGTGGTCACACCCTCGGGGACGGGCTACACGAGTCGATCGATTCCCGGCGTGACCGGCCTCGCCTTCGACGCGGCAAGTGGTGCCCTCACGACGACGGTCGGAGCTCCCGCGGGAAGTCGTCTCCTGGAGGTTCTGGGCACCGGGTCCCGCGTACCGGCGGAGGTGCGTCGCGACGGTCAGGTCCTGCCTCGGTTGGCCTCGCGGGCAGCACTGGCCGCGACGGCAGAGGAGGGCTGGGCCTTCGACGAGACGAGGCACGAGCTCGTGGTGCAGGGGATCGGCCAGACCACGTCGACAGCCCTGAGCGTGACGCTGGTCCCTGGCGCCGACACGACTGCTCCCTCGACGCCGGCGGCGTTCACGGCCCTTGCCCTCAACGCCCGCACGGTTCGCCTGGCGTGGGAGGCCTCCGAGGACGACACCGGCGTGACGCGGTACGTCGTACGGCGCAACGGGGCGGTCATCACCGCGTTGACGTCGGGGGTGACCACCTGGGACGACACGTCCGTGAGCCCTTCCACCGACTACACCTACGCCATCGAGGCGGAGGACGCGGCAAGCAATCATTCTGGCCAGGTCACCGCGCAGGTCCTCACCCAGAGGACAACGGTGACCACCGTCGGCCCTCTGGCGGACACCTACGCAAGTTCGACGGCGCCGTCGTCGTCCTACGGCACGGCGAAGACGATGAAAGCGGACTCGTCGCCTGAAGTGGTCTCGTTCGTACGATTTCCCGCACCTCCGCCGGCCGCTGCCCTTCTGGGTGCGTCCCTGCGACTGACCAGCAGCGCCGCGCTCCCGTCCGGCGTTCGCGTCCACCTGCTCGACAACCACACCTGGGGTGAAGCGACTCTGAACTGGAACAACGCACCTCCGCGAGGAGCCCAGATCGCCGCCTCCACAGCGATGTCGGGTGGGGCCGAGTCAGCCATCGACGTCCTCGCTGGGGTGGGCAGTGCCACCGTTGACTTGGCCCTGACTAATCCGAGCCCAACGAACGTCAGCCTCTACACCAAGGAGAACGGGACAGCCGTGCCTCGCTTGGTCTACGAGACCTCCACCGTGGCCCCGACCCTCGGGGCGCTCAGCCTCGCGACGCGCGAGGACCAGCCCGTCACGTTCACCCCGACGGTCGGAGGCGGCAACGGGAGTCCGCTCACGTGCCGCGTCGTGACCCCACCGGCCAGCGGCACGGCGTGGGTCGCCGGGGACTGCAGCACGGGGGAGGTGTCTCCCGGGCGCGACTTCTTCGGGACGGACGGCTTCGACCTCGAGGTGACCGACGGCGCGCAGCGGGTCCGGGCGCACGCACGTCTCGACGTCTCTGCCGTCAACGACCCGCCCTCCATCGACGAGGAGGTGCTGGGCGCCAGCACCGATGAGGACACACCGGTGAGCGTCACCCTGGCGGGCTCCGACGTGGACGGCGACTGCCCCCTCGCCTTCACGATCGTGTCCCCGCCCAGCCACGGGCGGCTCGGCCCGCTCAGCGACATCACGTGCACCGGAGGCAGCGCGAGTGCGACCACGCTCTACACCCCGGACCGTGACTTCCACGGCAACGACGCCCTGTCCTTCCGCCTGACCGACCCCTCCGGGGCGAGCTCGAACGCCGCCGGCGTCGGCATCACCGTGGCGGCGGTCAACGACGCCCCCACGGCAGGGGACCGCGCGGTGTCGGTCGCGGCCGGTTCCGCGGCGACGTGGACACCGGCTGCCACGGACGTGGACGGTGACGCGCTCAGCTGCAGCATCAGCGCTCCGCCGTCGAAGGGCACCGCCTCGGTGGCCGGGGACTGCACCTCGGGCTCCTACGTCGCCTCAGGGACGTCGTCCGGGTCTGACTCCTTCACCTACGCCGTCAGCGACGGCATCGCGTCAGCCAGCGCCACGGTGTCCGTCACCATCAGCGGGGCACCGGTCCTGATCTTCGACGACTTCGAGACCGGGGGCCTCGCCGGCTGGACCGTCGGCGGCAGCGCCACGGCGTCCGAGGCCAACCCGCGGGCCGGGAACTGGGCTGCCGATGTCGACAGCACGACAGGAGGACCGGCGTTTCTCAAACGGCTGCTCCCCGGTACCCCGGCGGCGACGACCACGCAGGCGTGGGTGCGGGTGGGCTCCAGCCCGACATCGGGGCTCACGGCCCTGCTCAGGTTCCGTGGTGCCGACGACGCAGCCCTGCTGACCCTGTCGGTCGACAGCAGCAGGCGACTCAAGCTCCGCAACGAGGTGACCCGCGTCGTCCAGCCCTCGGCGACCGCGCTGCCGCTCGGCGCCTACGCCTTCGTGGAGGTGCGCGTCACCACAGCGGGGCCGAACAGCACCGTGCGCGTGCTCGTGAACGGGGTCGGCGTCAGCGGGCTGGACATGGATGCTGACCTCGGTCCGGGGCGGGTGGCGGCGGTCCAGCTCGGCGACAACGCGAAAGGTCCGACGGGGCGCTTCGCCTATGACGACGTCCGGGTGACCGGCGCGTGAGGATCCGCACGGCACTCCCCCTTGGGGTGCTCCTCCTGGCCGCCGGTTGTCAGGGCGCCACCCGGGCGGTCCCCACCGCTGCGGAGAGGCCAGCGACGCGCTCGGCCGTCCTCACGAGTTGTCCCCTGCCGGTCTCGTCGGGGGTCCCTGGCGACCTGCCGCTCGTCGACCGCGAGGTGCTGAACCTCGGCGGTGGCCTGCTGGGACACCGCGTGGTGTTCCAGCGGACCACCGCTCGGCGCGTCGTGCTGTCCGTCGGCGTCGAGGCGCTGGACGCCTTCGAGGACCTGGACATGGACGCCCGAGACCGGACCGTCGGCGGTCGCCGTGCCACGGTGTCCACCACGCTGTTCCAGCCCAGGCTGACCGTCGTGGAGCTCACGACCGGGACCGAGGACCTGCCCGATCGCTGCGCGCCGCTGTTCGCCGTCACGGAGAGCCTCACCGCCCTCGAGCTCGACCAGGTGATCGCCGGGCTGTCGTTCGCTCCCGAACCCGCCGGCTGACGAGACGTCGCGAACCCTCCCGCCTCGGCCGTGGGGACGGGCCGGGCTCGCACACGACGGAGCGCCCGTCCTCCCCCGAGGACGGGCGCTCCTCCTTCGCGTGGCTCTCTCAGTCGACGCCGGCGGTGACCTCGGCCGGGCGCTGTGCGGGCGTCTCGTCGAGGAAGGCCTGCAGCCGCCGGACGGAGTCGGCGTCGGCCGCGGCGCGCTCTGCCCGTGGGCTGTCCAGCAGGGTGCGAATGTCCTGCGCCCAGCTGAAGCTGTCGCTGGTGACGCGACGTGCGGCGATCCCGGCTACGGCGGTGCGCAGGATCTCGACCTCCCGGTCTCGCAGTTGCTGGTAGTCGGCATCGCCGAAGACGAGCGCAGGAGCGAAGTAGCGGAAGGGCGGGAAGCCGTACGCGTCGTCGGTGTTCTCGATGAGCTCCTGCAGCAGCCCGTCCTCGGAGATGGGCTCGACGCCTGGCGTGCCCCGCTCGATGACGAACAGGTCCGTCACCTCGACGCGGTCGACCACCTGGCAGGGCACCAGTCGACGCACGTCGAACTTCGGCGGCGGGATGACCATCTGCGTCAGGGCGTTCGTCCCCATGATCGGCAGGTTGTGCTCGGCGAGGAAGGTGCCGAATGCCCTGCCCTCCTTGCTGTGCAGCCGGCTCTGGACCCGCAGGCGGCGCCACTCCGCGGGCGAGAGGTCGTTGATCCCCAAGGCCCGCAAGGTGTGTTGGGAGATGGTCAGCGGCTTCGGGAAGCACCGCGCCGTCCCGTCCTGCTCCAGCACGGTCATGTCGTCCGAGAGGAAGCGTGCGCCGTGGGAGCGCAGCATCGTCAGCACCGTCCCGGTCTTGCCGGTGTCGGTGCGGGCGGACAGCAGCAGACCTCGTCCGCCGAGCTCCAGGCAGGCGCTGTGCAGCAGCATCCGGCCTCGGCTCACCGCTTGGAAGCGGAGCAGCGCCTCGATGACGTTGGTGTAGAGGACGTGCGGTGACCGGGCGAGCAGCGGCCCGGCTGTGACCTCGATCGGGTCGCCGAGCTCGACGCGGAAGTTGGCACCGAGCCGCCCGAGGTGCTCCTCGTACGCCACGCCCGCTGGTCCGACGTGCTGCGTCATGCGCGCCCGGCGCCGCGGGCTGCCGCCGACGGCGCCGACCCGGATCCGGATGTCGACCTCGCGACCCAGGGTGCCGTCGCGGAACCACTCCAGCTCCTTGAGCGGGATCTCTGAACCCACCGTGGCGATCCCGGGGATGGCGTAGCGGTGGGGCAGGTGGATGGGCTCGCGCGTGAGCCGCTGCCGGGACGACAGGTCGAGGACGACGTCCACCGGCTCCCGCTTCTGGCTCGGAGCGGTCAGTCGATCGGTCGTCAGGGTCGTCGTCATGGTGATGGTTCCCCCAGAGGTCGTGGACGGGTAGATGAGGCGGTCAGTGACGGTGAAGCGACCGGCGAAGCCGACGAGCAGCGTCAGGAAGGTCGCGGCGAGGTAGCCGACGCCCAGGCCGTCGACCAGCAGTGCCAGCAGCGGCAGACGCAGCAGGAGGACGGCGTTGTTCAGCAGTCCCGAGCGCACCAGCCGCCGGGCCCGGCCGGCGCGAGGGGCCCGGTCGGCGAAGACGAGGTGCTCGGTCAGCAGGGAGTTCCAGAGGGACGAGACCTGGGTCGCAACGGCGGCGGCCGCCAGGTAGTGCAGGTCGGCACCGCTCACGAGCACGGCCACCGTCCCGAGGTTCACCGCGATGCCCGACGCGCCGACTGAAGCGAAGGCCAGGGCACGGGCCCGAGGTGTCGACGCGCGGAGCCGCACCAGGGAGCGGAGGAAGCGCACGCCCTCGCGCCAGGAGGCCTTGCTGTCGCCGCTGTGCCGGTCGGCGAAGGCGAAGGGGACCTCCGTGACGCGGAGGGGCCCGCTGCGCACGAGCAGCTCGAGCAGGATCTTGAACCCGTCCGGCCGCAGCTGTCCGACGGCGTCCCGTCGTACGGCGAAGAAGCCGCTCATGGGGTCGGTGGTCGCGTGCAGCCGGCGAGGGAACGCCGCTTTGGCCAGGGACGTGGCGAGGCCGCTCACGGCGTAGCGCTGCCAGCCCGCCAGTCCGGCGCTGCTGCCGTTGCCGACGTGGCGGCTGGCGACCACGACGTCGTACCCCGGGGTGGCGTCGAGCAGCGACGCGACGGTCTCCGGCGGGTGCTGCAGGTCCCCGTCCATCACGATGACCCACGGGGCGTCGCTCGCGGTCAGGCCGGCGAGAACCGCCCCTCCCAGCCCACCGTCGCGGTGGCCAGGAGCCCGGTGCAGCAGACGGACCGGCAACGAAGCCGGAGCGTGTGCTGCAGCGTGCACGACGGCGTCGCAGGTGCCGTCGTCGCTGTCGTCGACGAAGAGCACCTCCGCGTGGCGGCCGTGCAGCGCTGGGGTGAGTCGGTCGAGCAGGGGAGCGACGTTGCCGGCCTCGTTGCGGGTGGGCACCAGGACGGTGACCTGCGCGGCGGGGCGGGCGGGGCCAGCAGAGCCAACCATCTCGTGCTGCTGTCGTTGGTGCATGTGCTGCAGGTTGCGTCGCGCCGGCGCTGTGCGGACCGCGCCGACGGCGCACCTCCCGGGGACCGTCTGCGGGGGAGGGGCTGGTGCCGTCGTACTAGCGGGGCTACGTCAGGGTGCGTGGAACGGACCTCCGGGGGGCCGGCGGGTGCCCTGGCGACCCGGCCCAGACCGCGATCGGACAGAATGGTCTCACCGAGACTGTGGAGGACGCGTGACCGACGCCAAGCTGGAAACCCCGAACGGCGTGATCGAGCTGACGGCCGTGGAGGGCACCGAGTCGCCCGCCGGTCTGGACATCAGCAAGCTGCTCGCCACGACGGGGCTCGTGACCCTGGACGTCGGCTTCGTGAACACCGCGAGCTGCCGCAGCGCGATCACCTACATCGACGGCGACGCGGGCATCCTGCGCTACCGCGGCTACCCCATCGAGCAGCTGGCGGAGCACGCGTCGTTCCTCGAGGTCGCCTGGCTGCTGATCTACGGCGAGCTGCCCAGCGACGAGGAGCTCGCGGAGTTCAAGGGCAAGATTCGCAAGCACACGATGCTGCACGAGGACTTCCGCAACTTCTTCGGTGGCTTCCCGACCGACGCCCACCCGATGGCGGTCCTGTCTTCGGCGGTAGGCGCCCTGTCGACCTTCTACCAGGACAGCCTCGACCCGTTCGACCCCGAGCACGTCGAGTCCTCGACGATCCGCCTGCTGGCCAAGATGCCCACGATCGCGGCGTACGCCCACAAGAAGTCCGTGGGTCAGCCCTTCCTCTACCCGGACAACAACCTGGGGTACGTCGACAACTTCCTGCGGATGACCTTCGGCGTCCCGGCGGAGGAGTACGTCGTCAACCCGGTCGCGTCCAAGGCGCTCAACCTGCTGTTCCTGCTGCACGCCGACCACGAGCAGAACTGCTCGACCTCGACGGTGCGCATGGTCGGCTCGAGCAACGCCAACCTGTTCGTCTCCATCGCCGCCGGGGTGAGTGCGCTGTTCGGCCCGCTGCACGGCGGGGCCAACCAGTCGGTCCTCGAGATGCTCGAAGGCATCCAGGCCGACGGCGGCGACGTCGCGCGGTTCGTCCAGCGGGTCAAGGACAAGGAGCCCGGGGTCAAGCTCATGGGCTTCGGCCACCGGGTCTACAAGAACTGGGACCCGCGGGCGGCGATCGTCAAGAAGGTCGCGGCGGACGTGCTGGCGAGCCTGGACGTCACCGACCCCCTGCTGGACCTGGCCAAGCAGCTGGAGGAGGTCGCCCTCAACGACGAGTACTTCGTCAGCCGCAAGCTGTACCCGAACGTCGACTTCTACACCGGCGTCATCTACAAGGCGCTCGGCTTCCCGACCGAGATGTTCACCGTGCTGTTCGCGCTCGGCCGGCTCCCCGGCTGGATCGCCCAGTGGCGCGAGATGATCGAGGACCCGGCCACCAAGATCGGCCGGCCGCGCCAGGTCTACACCGGTCCGCCCGCGCGCGACTACGTCCCGGTGGGCAGCCGCTAGAGCTCGCGCTCCCTGACCTCCGGACGCAGCAGGCTGTGCGGATGACGCCTGCCGGGCGACGCGTCGACGTGGTCGGCGCCGCCCTGGTGCGCGACGGACGCGTGCTCGCCTCACGGAGAACCGGACCGTTGCATCTCGCCGGGCTGTGGGAGTTCGCCGGCGGCAAGGTCGAGCCGGGGGAGACCGACGTCCAGGCGCTGGTGCGCGAGCTCGACGAGGAGCTGGGCTGTCGAGCGGTCGTGGGGGAGCGCATCGGGCCGGACCTGCTGATCGGCGAGACCGCGGTCCTGCGGGTGTACCTGGCCACGCTGGTCGCGGGAGAGCCCGCGCTGCGCGACCACGACGCGCACCGTTGGCTGACTGCAGGTGAGCTCGACGACGTGCCCTGGGTGCCGGTCGACGCCCCGGTCATCGAGGCCCTCAGGGCGCTGTTGGCTCCGTGACGTCCGCGACCTGCGCCGCCAGGGAGCGCAGGAGGTCTTCGGTCTGCAGCAGGGCTGTCACGCCGTCAGCCCCCGCGCCAATGCTCAC
Source organism: uncultured Actinomycetota bacterium (assembly GCA_963760125.1). Classification (GTDB taxonomy): domain Bacteria; phylum Actinomycetota; class Actinomycetes; order Mycobacteriales; family SCTD01; genus RYN-111. Next base: position 65,754 of record CAVXBV010000010.1, read on the forward strand.
CTCGCCGCTGACGGAGGCATCCACGACGACCGGCCAGGCGGTCGTGGCGCCGTACGGCGTGATCGTGCCCTTGCGGTAGCCGGTGCGCGTGAACGCGTCTTCCGCATCGGGCAGGGACAGGCGCGAGACACCGAGCAGGGCCCGGAGCTTCGGCCAGCTGATTCGCCGGCCACCGGGGACGAGGACGAACAGGTAGTCGTCGTCCCCCCGGCGGACGACCAGCGACTTCAGGACCGACGAGACCGGCAGGCCGCGCAGCGCCGCGGCCTCTTCCAACGACGACACCGGCCCGTGCCGCACCACGCGGTGGGGCAGGCCGGCGAGTGCCGCCAGCGCCCGCTGCTCCTCCTCCGACGTGCCGGGGGACGTGCCGGGGGACGTGCCTGGGGATGTGCCACGGGGCGTGCCAGGGGGCTCCATCGCTCGAGCGTGGCACGCCGGTGCGCGTCCGCCAGGTGGCGGACCAGTACTTTCCGGGCATGCGGCTCCGTCAGGTCCTCGCGCCTCCAGCGATGCGCCACGCCCAGCTGGCCTCGCTCGCCGCGTGGACCTCCGAAGGAGCGTTCCTCACCGGGATCGCGGTGTACGCCTACGACCAGGGCGGGGCCGCCGAGGTCGGCGTCGTCGGCTTCCTGCGGCTCCTGCCGGCAGCTCTCGTGCTTCCGCTGGTTGCGCTGGTTGCCGACCGGGTGCCGCGCCAGCGCCTGCTCGAGTGGGTGTCGCTGGTGCGCGCGGCCGCCCTGACGGCGGCGGCCGGAGCCATCGCCCTCGCGGCGCCGGCGCCGCTGGTCTACGCCGGCGTCGTGGTTGCCAGCCTGGCCTTCACCGCGTTCCGCCCGGCCCACGGGGCGCTGGTCCCCTCGCTGTGCACCACGCCCGCCGAGCTCGCCGGCGCGAACGCCGTACGAACCCTGTGTGACGGGTTCGGTGCCCTCGCCGGGCCGCTGGCCGCGAGCGCGGTGCTCGCGCTGGGCTCGCCGGCCTGGGCGTTCGCCCTCACCGCCGCCCTGGCCCTATGGGCAGCCGTCGAGATGGGGGGGGTCCGCTTCGAGGCTCCCCCGCTGCCCGCGCACGTCCCGGTGGCGTTGCGCGAGGACCTGCTCGCCGGGCTGCGCGCGCTGTTCGCCGACCGGCGGGTCCGGCTGCTCGTCGGGCTGGGTGCGGCGCAGGCGGCCGTGCGGGGCGCCCTGAATGTCCTGCTGGTGCTGGTCGCGGTTGACCTGCTGGGCACCGACGGCAGCGGAGTGGGGCTGCTCTGGGCCGCCTTCGGGTTGGGCGCCCTGGTGGGAGCGGCCGGTACCTTCCGGCTGGCCGGCAGCGGTGGGCTGGCCCTCGCGTTCGGGTGCGGCATCGCCCTGTGGGGCGGGCCGCTGCTCTTGCTCGGCGGCTCCCGGAACTGGCTGCTGAGTGGGCTCCTGCTGGCGGTCGTCGGAGCCGGGAATGCCCTCGTCGACGTCACGGCCTTCACCCTGCTGCAGCGCCTGGTCCCCGATGGGGTGCTCGGCCGGGTGCTCGGGGCCGCGGAGATGCTGTGGACGCTCACGATGGCCCTGGTGTCGCTGCTCGTCCCGGTGCTGGTCCACCTGGTCGGTGTGCCCTCTGCCCTGCGGGTCGTCGGGGGTGCGCTGGTCCTGCTGGTTCTGCTCGCCGTACCGGCCCTGCGACGCGTCGATGCGGGGGTGGTGGTGCGCACGGCCGAGATCGCCCTGCTGCAGCAGGTCCCCATGCTGCGGCCGCTGCCGGTGCCGGCCATCGAGCACCTGGCGGGACGGGCCGAGCCCTCTGAGGTCGCTGCGGGAACGCTGGTCTTCGCCCAGGGGGACGTGGGCGACCGCTACTACGTGATCGCCTCGGGCACGGCGGAGGTGAGCTGTGACGGGAAGGTGCTGCGCGAGCTCGGACCGGGGGATGGGTTCGGCGAGATCGCCCTGCTCCGCCCGGTGCCCCGCACCGCGGGCGTCCTCGCGGTCACCGACCTCGCCCTCCGCGCGCTGGACGCAAGCGCCTTCCTGCAGGCCGTGCGGGGGTACGGCGCCAGCACCGCGGCCGCCGAGGACCTGATCAGCGCGCGACACGGCAGCTGAGGGCCGCCACCGAGCCACGACCAGGAGGTGGCGAGGGTCGCACTGCGACGCGGCCGGCCCGGAGCCCGCCCGCCGGTAGGCTGGCGGCTGCCGCAGCGCGCGCTCGGCCATTCCCTGCTGAGCTGGAGAGCCCTCGCATGCCCACCCGTGACGACATCCGCAACGTGGCGATCATCGCCCACGTCGACCACGGCAAGACCACGCTCGTCGACGCGATGCTCCTGCAGTCCGGTGCCTACACCGAGCACCAGCAGGAGGAGGGCGCGGTCCAGGACCGGGTCATGGACTCGATGGACCTCGAGCGCGAGAAGGGCATCACGATCCTCGCGAAGAACACCGCGGTGCGTCGCAAGGACCTGCTCATCAACATCATCGACACCCCTGGGCACGCCGACTTCGGTGGGGAGGTCGAGCGCGGGCTGAGCATGGTCGACGGCGTGGCGCTCCTCGTCGATGCGTCGGAAGGTCCTCTGCCGCAGACCCGGTTCGTGCTGCGCAAGGCGCTGCAGCAGAACAAGCCGGTCATCCTCATCATCAACAAGGTCGACCGTCCCGACGCCCGCATCGCCGAGGTCGTCGACGAGACCTACGAGCTGTTCCTGGACCTCGACGCCACCGAGGAGCAGATCGACTTCCCGATCGTCTACTGCCAGGCCAAGACCGGCCAGGCGTCGCTGACTCGGCCCGCCGACGGCACCAGCCCGGACAGCCCGGACCTGCAGCCGCTGTTCGACGTCATCAAGAGCACCGTGCCGGCGCCCCACTACGAGGAGGGCATGCCGCTGCAGGCCCACGTCACCAACCTCGACAGCTCGCCCTACCTCGGTCGCCTCGCCCTGCTGCGCATCCACAACGGGTGGATCAAGAAGGGCCAGATGGTGGCCTGGTGCAAGCAGGACGGCACCGTTCAGAACGTCCGCCTCACCGAGCTGCTCGGGACGGAGGCGCTCACGCGCGTGCCGATCGAGTCAGCCGGACCGGGCGACATCGTGGCCATCGCCGGCATCCCGGAGATCACCATCGGTGAGACGCTCGCCGACCCCGAGGACCCGCGCCCGCTGCCGCTGATCACGATCGACGAGCCCAGCATCTCGATGACGATCGGCATCAACACCTCCCCGATCGCCGGTAAGAGCGGCAAGAAGCTCACCGCCCGCCAGGTGAAGGACCGGCTCGACAAGGAGCTGGTCGGCAACGTCTCGATCCGCGTCCAGCCGACCGAGCGCCCCGACACCTGGGAGGTCCAGGGACGAGGCGAGCTGCAGCTCGCGATCCTCGTCGAGGTCATGCGGCGCGAGGACTTCGAGCTGACGGTCGGCAAGCCGCAGGTCGTGACGCGCATGGTCGACGGCAAGATCCACGAGCCGATGGAGCGGATGACGATCGACTGCCCGTCCGACTACCAGGGCGTGCTGATCCAGCTCATGGCGCTGCGCAAGGGCCGCCTCGAGCAGATGGTCGACCACGGCACCGGCTGGACCCGCATGGAGTACATCGTCCCGGCGCGTGGCCTCATCGGCTTCCGCACGGAGTTCCTCACCGAGACGCGCGGCACCGGTCTGCTGCACCACATCCACGAGCGCTACGAGCCCTGGCACGGCGAGATCCGCACCCGCCCGTCCGGCTCGCTCGTCGCCGACCGCAGCGGTCCGACGACCGGCTTCGCGCTGGCCAACCTGCAGGAGCGCGGGACGATGTTCGTCCCGCCGGGCACCGAGGTCTACGAGGGCATGATCGTCGGCGAGAACTCTCGCAGCGACGACATGGACGTCAACGCCACGAAGGAGAAGAAGCTCACCAACATGCGGCAGAGCTCCTCCGACGTCCTCGTGCCGCTCATCCCGCACAAGGAGCTCAGCCTGGAGCAGGCACTGGAGTTCTGCCGCGAGGACGAGTGCGTCGAGGTGACCCCGGCGAAGGTTCGGATCCGCAAGGTGATCCTGAACGCCGGCGATCGCCAGCGCAACCGAGGCAAGCAGGCCAAGGCCGCGCTCGAGAGCTGACCCGGGTCGTCGCGGATGACTGACTTCTGGCAGGGCCGGTTGCTCGTGGCCACCCCAGCACTCACCGACGACCCGTTCTGGCGGACGGTCGTGATGCTGGTCCAGCACTCGGACGAGGACGGTGCCGTCGGCGTCGTCCTGAACCGGCCGACGGGCACCGGCCTGGAGGAGGTCCTGCCGGGCTGGGCGTTGCTGTCCCCGGACCCGACGGTCGTGTTCGAAGGGGGCCCGGTCGAGCAGACCTCAGCCCTGTGCCTCGGGCGCGTCAGCGCCGACGCGGCGGCCCTGACCGGCGAGGGCTTCGCCGTCGTCGCCGGTGCCCCCTGGCTCGCCACGGTCGACCTTGACGTCGACGCCAGCTCTGCGGTCCAGGAGGTTCGCGTGTTCGCGGGCTATGCAGGCTGGTCCCCCGGCCAGCTCGAGGGCGAGGTCGCCGACGGCGCCTGGTGGGTGGTGGACGCGCTGCCCGGTGATCCGTTCGTCAGCGCACCCGAGCGCTTGTGGGCGCAGGTGCTGCGCCGTCAGGGTCCGCCGCTGGCGCTCGTCGCCACCCACCCGACCGATCCACGGCTCAACTGAGCTCTCAGATGGTCGGCCAGAGCTCGGTCAAGCGGGCCTCCGCACGTCCGAGCAGACCGTGCAGCTCGCGCGCGCTGCTTGCGAGGTCGCGCTCCACGCCCGCGCGCAGGTCAGCCTCCAGCTCGGTGCAGAACGCTGAGAGCCGCATCGCCCCGAGGGCCGCGCTGCTCGACTTGAGGGTGTGCGCGGTGCGGGTGACGCCGTCGACATCGCCGGCGAGCACCGCCTGGTCCATCTCGGACACCCGACCCGCGGCCTCGTCGCGGAAGGTCGTGACCAGGGTGCGGCGGAAGTCTTCGGCTCGATCGCCCAAGCGCTCGGTGAGGGCCACCAGAACGGTCGGATCGACGTCCGGCTCCCCGCTGTCCGGCACCGGTGGGGGTTCGGGAGAGGCCGTGGGCACCACTGTCGCGCCGGACAGGGGGCGCCGGGACTCCGTCACGAGCGACGTGCCACGGGCGACCCGGCGCAGCGTGGCGGCCAGGTCCTCGAGGCGCACCGGCTTGGTGAGGTAGTCGTCCATCCCGGCCGCGAGGCACGCCTCCCGGTCCTCGAGCAGGACGTTGGCGGTCATCGCCACGATGCGGGGCTGCCGCTCGGTGGGCACCTCGCTGCGGATGCGGCGGGTGGCCTCGAGGCCGTCCATGACCGGCATCAGCACGTCCATGAGCACCAGGTCGAAGCGCTCAGCGTGCACCGCGGCAAGCGCCTCGGCGCCGTTGGCCACGAGCCGTGGCTCCTGGCCGAGGCGCTGCAGCAGGAGCGCCGCGACCTTCTGGTTCACCACGTTGTCCTCGGCCACGAGCAACCGCAGCAGGGGCAGACCCGCCACAGCCGGCGACTCCGGTTCGACCGGGGTCCGTGCGCCGAGCGCGTTCGCCAAGGTGCTGCGCAGGGTCAGTGCCTTCACCGGCTTGGTCAGGTGGACCAGTCGCAGGGCCTCGGTCTCGGACGGTCGCTGCCCGAGGGAGGTCAGCAGGACGAGGGGCACGTCAGCCCAGCCCTCGAGCCGCCGCAGGACCGTGGCGACCCCCACACCGTCCAGGTGCGGCATGTGCATGTCGAGCAGCACGACGTCGTACGGCTGCTCGCGCAGGGCCGCGCGCTGGATGGTGGCGCGCGGGTCCTCATCCTCCTCGACGACCATCCCCCAGGCCTCGAGCTGGCTGCGGAGGATGCGCCGGTTCGTGGCGTTGTCGTCGAGGACGAGGGCGGTCTTGCCGGGCAGCTCAGCGGGGGCCACCTTCAGCACGTCGTACGTGCTGGGGCCCTGCGGCAGCGCGATGGCCAGGACGAAGGTCGAGCCGACCCCTGCTGTGCTCTCGACCGTCAAGGTGCCGTTCATGGCGTGGGCGAGCCGGGCGCTGATCGCCAGGCCCAAGCCGGTGCCGCCATGGGTCCGCGTGGTGCTGGCGTCGACCTGGCTGAACGACTGGAACAACCGGTGCAGCCGGTCCTCGGGGATGCCGACGCCGGTGTCCTGGACGGCAAAGCGCAAGGGGTGCCGGCCCTCCTTCACGCGGTCGGCCGTCACCGTGACCACCACCTCGCCCCTGTCGGTGAACTTCACGGCGTTGCCGAGCAGGTTCACCAGCACCTGGCGGACGCGCGTGACGTCCCCCTCGACCACGGACGGCACGGCAGGGTCGATCTGGTAGTTGAGCTCGAGGTCCTTGTCCGCTGCCTGTGCGGAGACGAGATCCAGCGCCGACTCGATGCAGTCGCGGAGGAGGAAGGGCTGCTGCTCCAGGTCGAGGTGGCCGGACTCGATCTTCGAGAAGTCCAGGACGTCGTTGATGATCACCAGCAGGGCGTCGCCGGAGCTGCGCACGGTCTCGGCGTAGTCGCGCTGCTCGTCCGTCAGGGGGGTGTCCAGCAGCAGGCTGGTCATCCCGATGACGGCGTTCATCGGGGTGCGGATCTCGTGCGACATCGTGGCGAGGAACGCCGACTTGGCGGCAGTCGCCGACTCGGCCTCGCGTCGGGCAGCGATCAGCTGGCCCTCGCGGTCGCGCACGACCTCGCGCTCCCCGGCAAGCGCTCCCGCCATCTCGTCGAGGCCCGCCGCGACCTCCTGGAGCTCCTCTGGCCCCGTCCGGGGTGCCGGTCCGGCGCTGCCCCGGGGCAGCCGGCGGATGTGCTCCACGAGGTCCTGCACGGGGACCACGACCAGGCGCCGCAGCAGCACCGACTCGCGCCGGACGAACAGCGCCGCCAGGACGAGGATCACGAGCTCGACGGCCAGGCTGGCTTTCAGCACGGTCCGCTGGCTGGCTCGGCCGGACCGGACGGCCGCGTCGGCGGCCCGCTCGAGGCGCTGTTCTGCCGCGCGGTAGCTGTCGAACAGGACCCCGCCACGGGTGACGAAGGCTCGGGTCTCAGCGTCCGTGGGGCGGGTAGAGATCGCCGGGGCGAGCTGCAGGGCCTCGAGCGCCCATCCCTGGGTCCAGGCTCGCTGGGCTGCGAGCTCGGCCGCCAGCAGGTCGTCGAAGCCGGACCGCTCCCCTAGGGCCCGGACGGCGTCCTCCCGTCGTTCGGGAAAGGCAGCACTCCCTCGCCGATAGGGCTCGAGCAGGGACGGGTCGTCGGTGAGCAGGAACGCCCGGAGCCCCGTCTCCTGGTCGATCATCGCCAGGTGGCTCAGGCGGACCGCGCGCGCCCCATCGGCGAGCCGCTCGTTCTGCGGTGTCAGGCGCAGGACGAGCACGCTGAGCACGACGGCGTTGAGCAGCACGACGGCGGCCAGAGCCGTGAACGTCGCCAGCGCCAGGCGTGACACCTGCGTCGTCAGTCTCATCCCGTGCGCCCCATGTCGGCAGCCTGCCACGCCTCTAGGGTGGCGCCCATGCCTGCGTCCCGCCGCCTGCTCCTCGTCCACGCGCATCCTGACGACGAGACGCTCGGCACGGGCGCCACCATGGCCCGGTATGCCGCCGAGGGCGCCGACGTCACGCTCGTGACCTGCACCCTCGGCGAGGAGGGCGAGATCATCCCGGCCGAGCTCGCCCACCTCGGCGCGGACCGCGAGGACGCCCTCGGCCCCTATCGGATCGGCGAGCTCGCCGCCGCCTGCGCCGCCCTGGGCGTGGCCGATCACCGCTTCCTGGGCGGCGCGGGCCGCTGGCGCGACAGCGGCATGTACGGCACGGCGCCCAACGATCATCCGAGGGCCTTCTGGCGGGCAGATCGGGAGGAGGCGGTGCTGGCCCTGGTCACGGTCCTGCGGGAGGTGCGACCCCAGGTCGCCATCACCTACGACGCGCGGGGCGGCTACGGCCACCCTGACCACGTCCAGGCCCACCGGATCACGGTCGCGGCGGTCGCGTGCGCCAGCGACCCGGCGTACGCCCCGGAGGCAGGTCCGGCCTGGACGGTCAGCAAGGTCTACTGGACCGCCGTACCCGTGAGCGTGCTGCAGGACGGCATCGAGCAGGTCCGCGCGGCGGGACGCTTCACCGCCGTCGCGTCAGCAGCGGACCTCGCGTTCGGCAACCCCGACGACGAGGTGACGACCACGATCGACGCGACCGCGTTCCTGCCGGCCAAGCTCGCCGCCATGCGGGCGCACGCCACCCAGATCTCCGTCGACGAGCCGTTCTTCGCCCTGTCCGACCACGTCGGCCACGTGGCACGAGGCACGGAGCACTACGTCCTCAGCAACGGAGTGCTCACGGAGCGTGAAACCGACCTGTTCGGCGGGATCGACACCCGCCTTGATACGCCAAACGGGTGATGTTGGCGGGGAGCGCTAGTCACCGAGCGTGAGCGGGCGCAGAGTCGGGGAGGACACGGACAGGGCAGCTGCCCTGTCCCTGGTCTTTCCCAGGGTCCCGGTGACGGGGCCCGCGCCGGCACCCTGAGGAGCACCACGTGCCCGACCACCATGACGCCGCCGCCAGCGGATCGTTCGCCGGGCTGCTCGACGCGGGAGCGTCCTTGCTGTCGATGCGCGACGCGGACGTCGGCCGCAGCCGAGAGGACGCGCGCCGTCAGCGCTTCCTGCGCATCACCAAGGTCGTCTGGTTCGTCGTCGGGCTGCTGGCGATCCGGGGCCTGCTGAAGGACGCGAACAGCGCCTGGGTGCCCCTTCCCCACGTGGACCCGTTCCTGCTCGTCATCATCGCCTTCTTCTCCCTCATGCTCCTGATGCTCGTCGGCCAGCAGTTCATGACCGGTCGCTCGCCGCACGTCGTCTACCGCGCCGACCAGATCACCACCCGGCTGGCCGACGTCGTGGGGATCGACCCGGTCAAGGACGAGGTCGTGCGCTCCCTCAACCTCTTCCTCGCCCACAAGACCTTCTCGGCGGACATGGGAGGAACGCCCCGGCGCGGGCTGCTGTTCGAGGGCCCGCCAGGTACGGGCAAGACCCACCTGGCGCGAGCGATGGCCGCCGAGGCCGGCGTCCCGTTCCTGTTCGTGAGCGGCACGTCCTTCCAGACGGTGTGGCAGGGGCAGAGCAGCAAGAAGATCCGCAGCTACTTCAAGGCGCTGCGCAAGGCGGCCGCCAAGGAGGGCGGCGCGATCGGCTTCATCGAGGAGATCGACGTGATCGCGCAGGCCCGCTCCGGCGTCGCCACCGCCGCGACGCCGGTGCTCGCTGCGGGGTGCTCCGGGACCACGTGCCTGCCTGCGACGTACGCCGCCCCGGCGGCCACCGTCGTCAACGGGTTCAGCGGCGGCGGGGACACCTCGTCGATCATCAACGAGCTGCTCGTGCAGATGCAGTCGTTCGACGCGCTCACCGGCCGCCAGCGGCTGCGGGGCTTCTTCGTCGACAAGGTCAACCTGTTGCTGCCCGTCCACCGCCAGCTGTCTCGGCCGAAGGCGACGCCGGCCAACATCCTGCTGATCGCCGCCACGAACCGGGCCGGCACGCTCGATCCCGCCCTGCTGCGACCGGGCCGCTTCGACCGGCGGCTGTCGTTCGAGCTGCCCCCGAAGTCCGGCCGCCGCGAGCTCATCGACTTCTTCCTGGCCAAGAAGGCCCACGACGAGGAGCTGCAGTCCGACGACACCCGGGACGCGCTGGCGGCCATCACCATCGGCTACTCCCCGGTCATGATCGAGAACCTCTTCGACGAGGCCCTCGTGAGCGCCGTACGTCGAGGGGCGCGTCAGATGAGCTACGCCGACGTCGAGCAGGCGCGGCTGTCGATCGAGGTCGGGACGGGTCAGCCGGTGGAGTACACCGACCACGAGCGGCGCCTCATCGCCACGCACGAGGCGGGTCACGCCACGATGGCCTACCTCGTCGCCCCGCACCGCCGCCTCGAGATCCTCACGATCATCAAGCGCAAGGGCTCGTTGGGACTGCTGGCCCACGGCGACCGGGACGACGTGTACACGCGCTCGCGCACCGAGATGGCCGCGCTCGTCCAGATCGCCATGGGCGGCCAGTGCGCCGAGCAGCTGTTCTTCGGTGACGTCTCGACGGGCCCTGGCGGGGACCTGCTCTACGCCACCAACACGGCCGCCGAGATGATCGGTGCCCACGGCATGGAGGACAGCCTCATCTCGTTCATGGCGGTGCAGAACAGCGGCTTCTCCGACACCAACATCGTTGGGAGGGTCCTCGCGGACCCGCAGGGTCGCGCCTCGACCGAGAAGCTGCTCCAGCAGCACAAGGCCACTGCGCTGGACCTGCTGGGACGTCACCGCCACCTCGTGGAGGCGCTACGGGACGCCCTGCTCGAGCACGACGAGCTGATCGGTCGTCAGATCACCGACGTCCTGGACGCCGCTGCCGGCGCCCCCCTCACCATCGACCTGCGGGACCAGGCTCAGCTGCCCTCCTGATCCGTCTACCCTCGGGCGGGTGCGGGTCCTCCGGTTCGGCCTCGTCGTCGTCCTGACCTGTCAGCTGGCGGTGTGGGAGGCCTTCCTCGTGGGGGCCCGCCCGTGGGGGCTGCCGCTCCCCGTCTCGGCGCTGCTGGCCGTCGTGGGGAACGTGGGCCTTGGCGTGGCGGGTGCCCGCACCTTGGGCAGCAGGGTCGGGGCGGTCGTTCCTGCGGCGCTCTGGTTGATCATTGCCCTGGGGCTCGCCTCGAGCCGCTCCGAGGGGGACGTCGTGATCCCCGACTCCGGCCGGGGACTGGCGTTCCTCCTGCTCGGCACCCTCGCTGCCGCCGCGCCGGTCGGCATGACCGGCGATCGTGGGCACCTCACGGCTACACCTGGGGCCCTCGACGGCCGATGAGCCTCAGATGGAGCAGAGCGAGGCACTGACCGAGATGGTGGTCGTCCGACTGGGCGGCGGCCGCTTCGCGCTCCCCATGTCGGCCGTCGCCGAGGTGGGACGGCCCCCGTCGCTGACGCGGGTCCCCGGCCTGCCCGCCTGGTTGGCGGGTGTCGCGAACTGGCGGGGCCGAGTGCTGGCGGTCCTGGACCTCCGCCCGCTGCTTGCTGCCGCCTCGCCTCGCGGGGATCGCAGCGCCCGCCTCGTGGTGCTCCACCACGCGGGGGTGACGGTCGGGCTGCTCACCGAGGGCGTCGACGGCACGCGGGCCCTTGCCGCCGAGACGCTCGAGACCGCGCTCGCGCACCTGCCGGCCTCCGCCGCCGACCTGCTGGTCGGTCAGATCACCGATGACGCCGGACCGTGCGGCGTGCTGGACCTCGATGCGGTCTACCGCCTCACTGACGCCCTCCCGCGCGCGCGCCGCGCCGGTTGACCCGCACCACACCCGCAGGAGGAAAGAGCACCGTGGACTTCTCGATCAGAATCGCCCGAGCCGCAGCCGTGATGACCTGGGTCAGCCTCGTCTTCGGGGTGGCCACGGCCATCCTCATGGACAAGGTCGGGGCCATGCCGGGGGTGGAGGTGCACCTGATCGCCGTGCTGCTCTGGGCGGTCTTCGGCGCCGCGGTCGCGACGCTGCTCACGGCCATGCCCACGCTGGCGATGCGCTCCCCGTTCGTGCTGCGCAACATCACGGCCTTCCGGGCCTTCCTGCTCATCGCTGACACCGTGTGGATCACCGCGAACGTCACCCTGACCGGGGGGGTGCGCGGTCCCTTCTGGATCTGCTACCTCGGCGTCGTGCTGTTCGCGGGCGTCTCGATGAAGTCGTGGCAGTCGTTCCTGTTCGGTTTCGCCGCCAGCGGTGGGCTGGTGTTGGCGTCGGCGCTCTCGCACACGCTCGACCGCGCGTCGATCGCCGTCATCGTCCTGGTCGGCGGCACCTACCCCCTGGTGGCTTGGTTCAACTCCACGCTGTCCGCTGCCGTGTGGGAGCTGCGGCGACAGGCGCACACCGACCGCAAGTCGCTCGAGGAGCGCGTCAGCGAGCTGTCCGCTGCGCTCCAGCGCGCAGCCGAGGGCGACCTGGCCGTCGAGTCGCACGTCAAGGACGGGTCGCGGGAGATGACGCAGCTCGGCGACGCCTTCAACGCCACCATCGGGAACCTGCGGACGCTGGTGGGTCAGATCCGGGGTGGTGGGGAGCAGATCGCGGCGTCGGCGGGGGAGTTGTTGGCGTCGGCGGAGGAGCATGCTGCGTCGGCGACGCAGCAGTCGTCGGCGGTGTCGGAGACGACGTCGACGATTGAGGAGCTGGCGGCGACGGCGGCGCAGATCGCGGAGACGAGTGAGGCGGTGGCGCGGTATGCGGCGGAGACGTTGCGGTATGCCGAGCAGGGTCGGTCTGCGGTGAGTGCGTCGGTGGAGTCGATGGATGCGATCGCGGGTCGGGTGGACTCGATTGCGGCGCGGGCTCTGGGGTTGGGGGAGAAGTCGCACGAGATCGGCCGGATCCTTGATGTGATCGATGATCTGGCGGATCAGACGAACTTGTTGGCGTTGAACGCGGCGATCGAGGCGGCGCGTGCGGGGGAGCACGGGCGTGGCTTTGCGGTGGTGGCGTCTGAGGTGCGGAAGCTGGCGGAGCGGTCGCAGGAGTCGGCGGGTCAGATCCAGGCGTTGGTGGGGGAGATCCAGGCGGAGACGAACGCGACGATCATTGCCAGTGAGGAGGGCGCGAAGGAGGTCAAGGCCGGGACGCAGCTCGCGCGGGGTGTGGTGGATGCGTTGGAGCGGATCTCGGGGATGGTCGATGAGACGACGACGGCGGCGAAGGAGATCAGCATTGCGACGCAGCAGCAGCGGAGTGCTTCTGATCAGGTCGTGTCGGCGATGACGCAGGTGTCGGATGTGTCTCGGCAGTACGCGGTGGGGTCGCGGCAGTCGGCAGCGGCGGCTGCGCAGCTCAACGAGCTCGCCGCCCAGCTCCGCAGCAGCATCTCCCGGTTCAAGGTCTCCTAGGACTACAGGTAGCCCACTGCGCCGCCGAAACCCGCTCGGAGATGATCAAGGGAGATCCTGTCGTGGACAGCAGCTCGGAGCGCGTGAGCGTCGTCAACCAGGGGACGTCGCTGATCTTCGCGGTCACCTTCCTCATCGCGGTGAGCGTGGACCAGGTGGCGAGTCCGGACTCGGAGCGCTCGACCTTGCTCTACAGCCTGCTCGTGGGCATCGGCGTCGCGCAGGCCATCGTCTATGCAGCCTTCGGCTACGTGCTGGAGCGCAGCCCCTCGCTGCTCAAGCACCGCGCGGCGATCGAGTCCGGTGCGCTGTGGGCCGCTCTGCCGTACGTCGGGTGGCAGGTCTGGGCGACCGGAGGCATCGCGAACTCCTTCTGGACCCTGTTCGTCCTCCCGTGCGTCATGGGGGGTCTGGCGCTGACGCGGGCCGCCGCCCTGGGGCTCTCCGTGGCGTGCGGTGCGTGCCTGGTCCTCACCACAGCGCTGGCGGGTGAGCTCACCGCCGCGCAGTCCGGATCCCTGACCTTCGCCGTCCTGCTGCTGGTGACCGTGGGGTGGTACTGCACCTCGATCGGAGGGCGGTTGCACGCACTGCAGCACGCCGCGCAGCGCGACCAGTTCGACCTGCAGTCGCGGGTGGCGGAGCTGTCCGACCAGCTCGGGCGGGCCGCCTCCGGTGACCTCAGCGCCACCGTGACGCTGTCTGAGGGCAACTCCGCCCTCCGCAGCCTCGCGAGCGCCTTCGACGACACCCTGGGCAGCCTGCGGACGCTGGTGGGTCAGATCCGGGGTGGTGGGGAGCAGATCGCGGCGTCGGCGGGGGAGTTGTTGGCGTCGGCGGAGGAGCATGCTGCGTCGGCGACGCAGCAGTCGTCGGCGGTGTCGGAGACGACGTCGACGATTGAGGAGCTGGCGGCGACGGCGGCGCAGATCGCGGAGACGAGTGAGGCGGTGGCGCGGTATGCGGCGGAGACGTTGCGGTATGCCGAGCAGGGTCGGTCTGCGGTGAGTGCGTCGGTGGAGTCGATGGATGCGATCGCGGGTCGGGTGGACTCGATTGCGGCGCGGGCTCTGGGGTTGGGGGAGAAGTCGCACGAGATCGGCCGGATCCTTGATGTGATCGATGATCTGGCGGATCAGACGAACTTGTTGGCGTTGAACGCGGCGATCGAGGCGGCGCGTGCGGGGGAGCACGGGCGTGGCTTTGCGGTGGTGGCGTCTGAGGTGCGGAAGCTGGCGGAGCGGTCGCAGGAGTCGGCGGGTCAGATCCAGGCGTTGGTGGGGGAGATCCAGGCGGAGACGAACGCGACGATCATTGCCAGTGAGGAGGGCGCGAAGGAGGTCAAGGCCGGGACGCAGCTCGCGCGGGGTGTGGTGGATGCGTTGGAGCGGATCTCGGGGATGGTCGATGAGACGACGACGGCGGCGAAGGAGATCAGCATTGCGACGCAGCAGCAGCGGAGTGCTTCTGATCAGGTCGTGTCGGCGATGACGCAGGTGTCGGATGTGTCTCGGCAGTACGCGGTGGGGTCGCGGCAGTCGGCAGCGGCGGCTGCGCAGCTCAACGAGCTCGCCGCCCAGCTCCGCAGCAGCATCTCTGCGTTCGGCTAGGGCTACAGGGTGCAGGCTGATCGGCCGACGAGGTAGTCATGCCGGCATGGGGTGATGATCCCGAGCTGCTCGCGACCTTCCGTGCGGAGGTGGAGGAGCGGCTTGCGTCGCTGCAGGGTGGGCTCCTCCAGCTGGAGGACCACCCGAGCCCTCGCCAGGTGGTGACGCTGCTGTTCCGGGACGCGCACACGGTCAAGGGAAGCGCCCGCATGCTGGGCCTCGAGGGCGTCCTGCACGTGGCGCACACCATGGAGGACCTGCTCGGCGCCCTCCGGGACGGCCGCTTCGCCGTACGCCGGGACCACGTCGATCTGCTGCTGGCGGCGTGCGACGGGATCCAGCGCGCTCTCCCCGGTGAGGGCTCCCTGGACGACGCGGCGCTGCAGCCGCTCGTCGAGGCCCTCAATGCCGCTGTCGGCGGGGCCGAGGCCGTCACGGTCCCGGTGCTCGTCGCCGCACAGATCCCCGACCAGCCCACCGTCGCGGACCATCCCGAGGCGCTGCGCAACGACTCGGTCCGGGTCACCGCCACCAAGGTCTACGACCTGCTCGACGCCGTGGGCGAGGCCGACCTCGGCGCCCGGCGGGTCGAGCAGACCGCCGGGTCCCTCCTGTCCCTCGCGGCGGAGCAGTCGCGGTGGGCGTCACAGCTGCGCCAGGCGACCCAGCGGCACAGCGCGGTCCTGCCGCCTGACATCGCGCTCGCCCTGCACCGGCTGGTCGGCGCCAGCGACGACATGTCGGGGACCGTCCGCGGGCTCCGCGAGCTGGTCGAGGGCCACCGCACCGGGATGGCGCTGGTCCGCGACGGGGCGATGGGCCTGGCCATGGTGCCCGTGCGTCGGGTGTTCGCCGCCCTGCCACGCATCGTGCGGGACGTCGCCGCGGTCACCGGCAAGAACGTCGTCCTGGAGACCAGCGGGGAGGACGTCGAGCTCGACAAGCAGGTCCTCGACGGCATCGCCGACGCGCTCAAGCACCTGGTCATCAACGCTGTCGACCACGGCTGCGAGACGCCGGAGGCGCGGGTGGACGCGGGCAAGCCGGCGCGGGCCACGTTGCGCGTCAGCGCGCGCAGCGTCGGTGGCACCGTGGTGCTCGAGGTCGCCGACGATGGCGCCGGGGTGGACGAGGACGCCGTACGCGAGAAGGGGATCCGCCTGGGCATGATCCCCGCGGACAGCCCGCTGGCCGGGAGTGCGCTGCTGGCCCTGCTGTTCGCTCCTGCCTTCAGCACCAGCGAGATCGTCACCGAGACCTCTGGCCGCGGCGTGGGCCTCGACGTCGTCCGCGGCGCCGTGGAGGACCTGGGCGGATCGGTCGAGGTGCGCTCCGAGCGCGGCACGGGCACGACGTTCGTGCTGACGCTGCCCATCACCCTCGGCGTGCTGCGCTGCCTCATCGCGCGGGTGGGCGGGGAGCGGTACGCCGTCCCCGTGCCCGGAGTCGTCGAGTCGCTGTCGTTGCGCGATGCCGAGGTCCACACGCTCGCCGGCGCTCCCGTCGTGCTGCGCCACGGCGTGTCCGTCCCGCTGCTCGACCTGGGCGCCGCCCTCGGTCTCGAACGCGAGACCGGTGAGAGCCCCCGCGCTGCCCTCGTGGTCCGCCACGCGAACGGTCAGCACCTCGCCTGGGCCGTCGACCGCCTCGAGGGCGAGTCGGAGCTGGTCGTGAAGGACCTGGGCGCTTTCGTCGGCCGCGTGCCGTTCGTGGCCGGGGCGACGATCGACGGCGACGGCAGCGTCGTCTGCCTGCTGGACCTGCGCGAGCTCGCCGACCGGGCGGTCGGTGGAGCCGCGTTCGTCCTGCCCGCCGCGGCGGCTTCCGCGCGCCGGCCCACGGCGACGCCAGGCCTGCGGAAGCCCCGGGTGCTGGTGGTCGAGGACTCGGTAGGGGTCCGGGAGCTCGAGCGGGTGATCCTCGAAGGAGCCGGCTATCTCGTCGAGACCGCCGTCGACGGTCTGGATGGCGCATCCCGGCTGCGCGACGACCCGGCGGACCTCGTCCTGTCCGACGTGGAGATGCCGGGGATGGACGGCTTCGCGCTGACCCGTACGATCCGGCGGACCAAGGGCTGGGAGAACGTCCCGGTGGTCATCATGACCAGTCGGGGCGAGGACCACGCCCGACAGGCAGGGCTCGAGGCTGGTTGCTCGGCGTACCTGCTGAAGAACGAGTTCGACCAGGAGCAGCTGGTCTCCACGGTGCGTCGACTGGTGGGTAGGTAGCGGAACATGGCTCGGATCGTGATCGCGGACGACAGCCCGACGCTGCGCCGCATCGTCTCCTCGGTGCTGACCAAGGAGGGCCACGAGGTCATCGCGGCCGAAGACGGCATCCAAGCCGTCCAAGCGGTGCTGCGCGAGCAGCCGGACGCCGTGGTCCTGGACGTGCAGATGCCGCGGGTGTCCGGGTTTATCGCTGCCCGGCTCATCAAGGACGACTGGCAGACCGCGGACATCCCGATCGTGATGCTCACGTCCCTGGACGCCGCGTCCGATCGCTACTGGGCAGGGCAGGCCGGCGTCGATCGCTACCTCACCAAGGACTTCGAGGCCCCCGAGCTCGCCGGCACCATTGATGAGGTGCTGCTCGCCGCGACGGCGTCACGAGGAGGTCGGCCGCGGCTGACCCCGGACGGCCTCGACGTGTCGGAGGAGGACGTGCTGTCGCGCGTCTGCGACCTGCTGGACCGCAAGCTGTTCGAGTCGTCCGTCGCGCAGTCGGTCATGGCGATCGCCGCGACGGCCAGCGGCCTGGAGGCGTCGGTCGCCTCGCTGCTCGGCGTGCTGCAGCGCTTCGTGGGCTACGACCTCGCGGCGGTCATGCTGGGTGCCGAGTCCGCGGCGTACGTCGCTGTCGGCAAGCCCACGGCGCGCGAGCACTACGACGCGTTCCTCGCGGCTGCCGCTGACGGCCTCGGCTCGTACGGCGGGTCGGAGCTGAACGCCGCTGCGCTGGACGTCCGGCTCGCCCAGGCCGGCGGGACGGTCGTCGAGGACTCCGACGAGCTTTCCGGTGGGGTGGAGATGGCGACGTTCCTGTCGATGCCGCTGCGCGGGCACGGCGGCGCCGTGGTGGGCGTGCTGGCGCTGTCCTCCGCGGTGAAGCAGGCGTTCGGCGAGACGGCGCTGTCGACGCTGAAGCTCATCGAGGGCCCCGCCGCGATCGTCATCGACAACGCCCGGCTGGCCTCGAGCTCCTAGGGACGCGCCGCGCAGGTGATGCAGCGCGTGGTGGACGGGCGAGCGGCCAGCCGTTCCGCACCGATGGGCTGACCGCACGTCTCGCACCGACCCCACGCCGGGCTGCCGAGGCGAGCGATCGCGTCGTCGAGCTCGCGCAGCCGAGTCCGGGTCTGCGCGAGGACGGCGATGAGCTGCTGGCGCTCGAACGCCAGCGTCGCACCCTCCGGATCGTGCTCGTCGTCGGCATTCGAGCCCTCCGCTGCCGCCATCAGGGCCGCGAGGTCGTCCTCGAGCGCGCTGAGCATCGCGGCCGTCTGCGACCTCGCGGCCAGCAGGTCAGGGACGGCCGACATCGCGGGCCAGGTCGAGCCCGAGCAGCCGGTCGGCCCAGGCGAACGTCTCGAACCGCGCCCCGTCCGGCAGATCCGGGTCTGCGGCGACGGTGTCGAGCACGCGCAGGGCACTGGGACTGTCGAGGTCGTCGCGCAGCGCCTCCAGCAGATCGGCCCGAGCCTGCTCGACGATCGGCGCCGACGGGCTCTCCGCCCAGCGCGCGACGTCCGCCCGCCATGCCGCCAATCGACCTGTCACCCGGTCCATGTCCGTCTGGCCGTCGTGCGGCGCCGAGGTGAGCGGTACGGCGTACGGCGTCCCGAGCACCCGCAGCCGCTCGACCAGCCCGTCACCGACCGGCCCGTCGGAGCTGCCGACGCGCCCGGCGAGGTGCACGTCGGCGTCGCCGTGCTCGCCGGGGACCGGTGGGTGGACGTTCGCCGAGCCGAGGTCGCCGGGGACCGCCCCGCCGGACAGGACCTGCACCCGAAGCCCGGAGAGTTCCCCGGTGCGTCGGAGCAGGTCCGCGACCACCCACGTCCGGAGGTCCGCCGCTCCGCACGCGCAGACGGTCAGGTGCCCGGGGCGAGATCCGCGAACGGGCGCGACCTGGCCGGTGGACGGGTCGTGGAGGCGCAACACCCGCCGACTGTAGATCGGGGCACGAGAGAGGGCGGGCCGTCAGTTGAGGCGGGCGCGGGCGAGTCCGGCTTGCCGTCGGGCCGTCGAGGCGGCGGCCTCGTCCACGTCGGCGACGAGCGCGGCGTACTCCTCGAGCACCGCGGCGCCCGCCGTGAACTCGCCGAGCCGGACCATCAGCTCCCCACGCTCCTGGCGCAGGGCCAGCGGGTGACGGGGCAGCAGCAGCGCCAGCTCGCAGGCCCACAACCGCGTGCGGGTGGTCTCCAGGGAGCGCGGCGACTGGGCCGCGTGGGCCCGGATGTTGGTGAGCACGCGCAGCAGCAGCTCGGCGGGCGCCAGGACGGGCTCAGCGGGCACCGTCACCACGGCGCCTCCCGCGAACGGGTCGACCACCACGTGCTCGTCCTCCGGGTCGCCCACGCAGACCAGGACGTGGCCGGGCCGGCCCAGGCAGACCGCCGGGACGTCGAGGCGCGCGGCGACCTCGCACCACACGACGGACATCAGGATCGGGAGGCCGCGACCGCGGCGCAGCACCTCGTGCAGCAACGAGGAGCGCAGGTGGGCGTAGTCGTCCGCGGACCCCGAGAAGCCGGCGCGCGCGCCCAACGCCTGCGCCAGGGCGCGCGCGACGCTGACGGGTCGACGGTCGGTCAGCACCACGGACGCAGCCAGCGCGTCGAGGGTGGCGAGGCTCTCCTCGACGTCCAGGTCGGGTTCGGCCTCCGCGCCGATCAGCAGGCAGGCGAGGGCGACGTCGACCGGTTCGGCGTGCAGTACCTCAGCGAAGCGGGCCCGCGAGTCCCGACTCACCGACGCCGCACGGGGGCCGGCGGGACGCGCTTGGCGGCGAGCACGTCCTGCGCCACGACGGCGACCTCGGTGCCGTCCTTGCGGCGCACCGTGACGACACCGTCGACCCAGGACACCAGCTCTCCGAGGACGTCACCGAGGCCGCCTTCCGGCAACCGGCGCCGCAGGGAGATGCGCACACCGCTGTCGCCGGGGCCGACGTCGACCGTGTAGCGCACACCGGTTGGCTCGTCGGGCTCCACGTCTGGGAGACTAGGCCCGCATCCCCGCGCGCATTGGAAGGAACACCTGCAGTGACCTACGTGATCGCCGAGCCCTGCGTCGACGTCAAGGACAAGGCGTGCATCGAGGAGTGTCCCGTCGACTGCATCTACGAGGGCAAGCGCTCGCTCTACATCCACCCCGACGAGTGCGTGGACTGCGGTGCCTGCGAGCCGGTCTGCCCCGTCGAGGCCATCTACTACGAGGACGACACCCCCGCGCAGTGGAAGGACTACTACCGCGCGAACGTCGACTTCTTCACCGAGACCACCACCATCGGCAGCCCCGGCGGTGCGTCGAAGGTCGGCCCCGTCGACCTCGACCACCCGGTCGTCATGGCCTTCCCGCTCGGAAAGAACCTCGAGGGCACCTGACGTGCAGGGCTGGGCAGCGCGCGCTCAGCTCCCCGAGTTCCCGTGGGATCAGCTCGCGCCGTACGGCGAGAGGGCACGAGCTCATCCCGGCGGGATCATCGACCTGTCCATCGGGACGCCGGTCGACCCCACCCCCGTCGTGGTGCAGGAGGCGCTGCGGGCTGCCTCGGACGCTCCGGGCTACCCGCTGACGATCGGCTCGCCGGCTCTGCGGGAGTCCCTCGTCGCCTGGTCACGACGGCGCCTGGGCGCGGACGTCGGCGCCCAGCACGTCGTGCCGAGCATCGGCAGCAAGGAGCTCGTGTCCCTGCTGCCGTCCCTGCTCGGGCTGCGGGACTGCCGGGTGCTCATCCCCGCCCTGGCCTACCCGACCTACGACGTCGGCGCGCGCCTCGCCGGCTGCACTCCGGTCCCGACGGCAGACCCGGTGGCGGAGGACCCGACCGGCGTCGGGCTGGTCTGGCTCAACAGCCCCGGCAACCCCCACGGCGAGGTCTGGTCCGCCGAGCGGCTGCGGGCCACGGTCGCCTGGGCGCGCGAGCACGAGATCCTCGTGGCGAGCGACGAGTGCTACCTCGAGCTCGGTTGGGAGGTCGAGCCGGTCAGCGTCCTGCACCCCAGCGTCTGCGGCGACGCCGTCGACGGCCTGCTGTCGCTGCACTCGTTGAGCAAGCGGTCCAACCTGGCCGGCTACCGCAGCGGCTTCCTCGTGGGCGACGCGGCGGCGGTCGGCGTGGTGGTCGAGGCCCGAAAGCACATCGGACTGCTTCCGCCCGCGCCCGTGCAGGCCGCGACGGTCGCGGCCCTGGCCGACGACGCGCACGTGGCGGAGCAGCGGGAGCGCTACCGGACGCGTCGCGAGGTGCTGCGCGCGGCCTTCGAGGGGGCGGGCTTCCGCCTCGACCACAGCGAGGCCGGGCTGTACCTCTGGCTGACCCGCGGCGAGGACTGCTGGCAGACGGTGGAGCACCTGGCGTCGCTGGGGATCCTCGCGGCGCCCGGTGCCTTCTACGGGGTCGCCGGCGCCCGGCACGTGCGGGTGGCGCTCACGGCGACGGACGAGCGGGTCGCTGCGGCCGCGGAGCGCCTGTCCTAGTTGGCGTGCAGCGCCGCGTTCAGCTCGACGGTCTTGCCGGCGCGCGCCTGGGCGCGGATCCGGCCGGTCACCGAGTCGCGCAGGAACAGCAGGCCTGACGAACCGGACAGGTCGCGGCCCTTCACGACCCGACCGTCCTGAAGCGTGATCTTCGTGCCGGAGGTGACGTAGCAGCCGGCTTCCACGACGCAGTCGTCACCGAGGCTGATGCCCGTCCCCGCGTTGGCGCCGACCAGGCAGCGCTTGCCGATGCGGATGACCTCGGTCCCGCCGCCGGACAGGGTGCCCATCACCGACGCGCCGCCACCGATGTCGCTCCCGTCGTCGACGACGACCCCGGCGCTGATGCGTCCCTCGACCATCGACGTCCCGAGCGTCCCGGCGTTGAAGTTCACGAAGCCCTCGTGCATGACCGTGGTGCCCGCGGCCAGGTGGGCTCCGAGCCGCACCCGGTCGGCGTCGGCGATCCGCACGCCACCGGGCAGCACGTAGTCGACCATCCGCGGGAACTTGTCGACCGAGTGCACGAGCACGGGGCCGCGCGCCATCAGTCGTAGGCGGGTCGCCTCGAAGCCCTCGACCGCGCAGGGCCCGGAGTTCGTCCACACGACGTTGCTCAGCAGGCCGAAGACGCCCGTGAGGTCGAGGCCGTGCGGCGCGACGAGCCGGTGGGACAGCAGGTGCAGGCGCAGGTAGGCGTCGGCGGCGCTGGTGGGCGCCTCGTCGAGGTCGATCGCGACGGTGACCACCTCACGGCGCACCCCCCGGGCAGCATCGGCCACCGCGAGGGCGTCCAGGCCGTCCGTCGCCGCGGCGCTCTCTCCCAGGGCGGGGGAGGGGTACCAGGTGTCCAGCACCTGGCCGTCGTCGGTGATCGTGGCCAGGCCGGTACCGCAGGCGGTCGTCATGACCTCCAGCCTAGGGAACAGCCGAGGGGGACCCGGTTTGGCAGACTCGCGGACATGGACCTCACTGCCGACCCGATCGACCTCACGGCCGCCCTGGTCGACGTGCAGAGCGTCAGCGGTGACGAGCAGCGACTGGCCGACCTGGTGGACGATGCCCTCCGGGCGCTGCCGCACCTGACCGTGACCCGCACCGGCAACAACCTGATCGCCCGTACCGACCTCGGTCGGGACCGGCGGGTCCTGCTTGCCGGCCACCTCGACACCGTCCCCGTCGCGGACAACCTGCCGAGCCGCCGTGAGGGCGATCTGCTGTACGGCTGCGGGACCAGCGACATGAAGAGCGGCGACGCGGTCCTGCTCCACCTGGCGGCGACCGTCGCTGACCCGACGTACGACCTGACTTTCGTCCTGTACGACAACGAGGAGGTCGAGGCCTCGCGCAACGGCCTCGGCACCCTGGTCCGCGACCACCGGGACCTGCTCGAGGCCGACCTCGCCATCCTCATGGAACCCACCAACGGGCAGGTCGAGGCGGGCTGTCAGGGCACGCTCCGGGTCGACATCGCGCTGACCGGTCGACGGGCCCACAGCGCCCGGTCGTGGCTGGGCGTCAACGCGATCCACGCGGCCACCCCCGTGCTCCAGGTGCTCCAGGACTACCGGGCGCGCGACGTCGACATCGACGGCTGCACCTACCGCGAGGGTCTGCAGGCCGTCGGCATCTCCGGTGGCCACGCCGGCAACGTGGTGCCTGACGCCTGCACCGTCACGGTGAACTTCCGCTTCGCCCCCGACCGCTCGGAGGACGCAGCGCTCGCGCACGTTCGTGAGGTCTTCGCCGGGTTCGACGTCACCTGCACCGACTCCAGCGGGGGCGCGCTCCCCGGGCTGACCCAGCCTGCGACGCGGCACTTCGTCGACGCGGTCGGCGAAACACCGGTCGCGAAGTACGGCTGGACCGACGTCGCGCGATTCAGTGCCCTCGGCATCCCGGCGCTGAACTACGGCCCCGGGGACCCCAACCTGGCGCACACCCGGGAGGAGCACGTCGACGTCCGGCAGGTCACCCTGGCCACGGCGGTCCTCCGGTCTTACCTCTCGGAGTGATCCGAACGGGCCATGGTCGGAGGCCACTGCGGCGCCTAGCGTCCGCAGGACGGGCCGTCCTGGCCCCTTTGCCCGTGGGAGGCCCGCATGGAGAGCAACACCGAGCGGACCTGGCGTGCGTACGCCGCCTTCACCGCCTCGGACGTCCAGGTGCTGACGGAGCTGATCGCCCCGGACGTCAGGTGGGTGGTGGGCGGCGCGCACAGCCTCAGCGGCAGCTACGTTGGTCGGGGCGCGACGTTCGCCTACTTCAGCCGCCTGATGCTGGTCACCGAGGGAACGTTCCGCATCGCGCCCGAGTCGGTCACCGAGATCGACGCCTCGACCGTGCTCGTCGTCGCCAGGGTCTCCGCCAGGGCGCGCGGCCAGCGGCTCGACGAGCTGATGGTCCAGCTGCTCGAGATCCGCGACGGGCAGGCGACCCACGCGCGCAGCTTCCTCGAGAACGGTCACCGCTGGGACGAGCTGTTCGGACGCACGCCCTCGCTGCTGGCGCACGCGCAGGGCCTGCGCGCGTAGCGACGCTCCTCTCCTCCGTCGGCGGCGGACCTGTCCGCACGCGCGCGGCCGACCGCAACTAGGTTGCGACACATGGACGACAGCAGACGCGACACCGAGCGCGAGTCCGTCGAGGCCAACGCCGCGGCGCAAGAGGGGACCCACCGGGCCAACCGCCAGGAGGGGCCGGTGCGGCGGCGCGGGCGGCAGGTCCGCGTCACCACGACCGACCAGCGGTTGCTGGACAACCGCGGTCCCTCGGACTGGGTGCACACAGACCCCTGGCGCGTCCTGCGCATCCAGTCGGAGTTCGTCGAGGGCTTCGGCATGCTCGCCGAGCTCGGCAAGGCGATCACCGTGTTCGGGTCTGCGCGCACCAAGCCGGACGACCCGTTCTACGCCCAGGCTGAGCTCCTCGGGGGGAAGCTCTCCGAGGCCGGGTACGCCGTGATCACGGGCGGGGGGCCGGGGATCATGGAGGCGGCGAACAAGGGCTGCCATGACGCGGGCGGGACGTCCGTCGGGCTCGGCATCGAGCTGCCCTTCGAGCAGTCGATGAACGAGTGGGTCGACCTGGGGATGGTCTACCGGTACTTCTTCGCGCGAAAGACCTGCTTCTTGAAGTACTCCATCGGCTACGTCGGCTTCCCCGGTGGCTACGGGACCCTCGATGAGATCTTCGAGGCCGTGACGATGATCCAGACCGGCAAGATCACCTCGTTCCCCCTGGTGCTGTTCGGGACCGACTTCTGGCGTCCCATGCTCGACTGGATCAGCGACACCGTCCTGGCCGACGGGAAGATCAGCCCGGCCGACACCGACCTGTTCCAGCTCACCGACGACGTCGACGAGGTGGTCCACCTGATGCGGCAGGCCGAGGCCGAGAAGTTCGGCTGAGGCGTGGCCGCGATCTGCGTCTTCTGTGCGTCCTCCACCCGCATCGCTCCGGCCTACGTCGCGCTCGCTGCGGACGTCGGCCGCGAGATCGCACGGAGGGGACACTCCCTGGTGAGCGGCGGGGGAGCGCAGTCGTCCATGGGGGCAGTCGCCCGGGCGGCGCGGGAGGGCGGTGCCCGGACGGTCGGGGTCATCCCCGCGGCGCTGCTCGAGCTCGAGGTCGGGGACCGCGACGCGGACGAGCTGCTCGTCGTCGACGACATGCGCACCCGCAAGGCTCTCATGGACTCCCGCTCAGACGGCTTCCTCGCCCTGCCGGGCGGCCTGGGCACCTTGGAGGAGCTCACCGAGGTCTGGACCGCGCGGCTGCTCGGCATGCACGTCAAGCCGGTGGTCGCGCTGGACCTCGACGGCCTGTATGAGCCGCTGCGCGCTCAGGTGGACCTCATGGTGGAGCGAGGCTTCGTCCGGCAGGCGGCCGCCGACGCGTTGCAGTGGGCCGACAGCGTCGACGAGGCGTTCGGGCTGCTCGAGGCGGGGCTCGCTCGACCGCGCCGGATCGTCCCGGCGGTCGAGGAGGAGCTCGAAGCCGAGCCCTGACCTCCCCGAGCGGCGAGGGCGGACGTGCGACGATGCCGGGCGTGCTGATCGTCCTCTACCTGCTCGTGGCCGTCGCCGTGCTGTTCGTCGCGGCGGTCGTGGCCACCCGTGACGTCGACGGCCTGGCTGACGCCCCGCCCGACCGCGCCGACGTCGGTCTGCCGGACGGTCCCCTCGAGGCGGAGGACGTCGCCGAGCTGCGCTTCGACATGGTGCTCCGCGGCTACCGCATGAGCGAGGTCGACGAGGTCCTGGCCCGCCTGGCGGGGGCGCTGACCGCCCGGGACCACCGGATCGACGAGCTGACGCGGGCCCTGGCCGAGGCGGTGGAACCCGTCCTCGCCGAGGCCGAAGCGCGTGCGGTGCACCCGGCGCCCGTGGCGCCCGCACCCCTCCAGCCCGTGAGCCCGGCGGCCGCCGAGCCCGAGCCGGAGCCAGCGAGGCGCACCGACGTCTTGCTGCCCGCCCCGCCGCCCGACGTGGGCGTGCCCCCGGCAGCTGCCTTCACCGCGGGACCGCCGGCCTCAGGGCCCACCAGCGCGGTCGTCACGCCGCTGGGCGCGTCACCCGTCCTGTTCGGGGCGTCCGACGCGCCGGGGACCGACGAGACCGAGCCCGTCGAGACCCGAGCCCGACCCCGAGCCCGACCCCGAGCCCGACCCCGAGCCGGACGCGCCCGCCGGCCCGCCGGCAGAGGCCGGACCCGCCCAGGACCGCGACGACGACCTGTTCCCCGAGGTGCTCAGCGCCGAGCCGGCGGCCGAAGGCCTTCCGGACGCGGGGGAGTCGTGGGACCGGCCCCGCGCGCAGGACGCCTGGCTCGCGAGCGACGTACCTGTCGACGACCCGGCTGGCGAAGACCCGGCCGACGACTGAGACTGGGCGCATGCCTGCCAGCCTGGTCCTGTCGGTCGACGTCGATGCGCCTGTCGCGCGGACCTGGGCGGCGGTGACCGACTGGGCGCACCAGGGCGAGTGGATGCTCGGGACGAGGGTCAAGGGGACGGCGCAGGACGGTCAGGGTGTCGGCGGCGGCCTCGAGGCCTTCACCGGCGTCGGGCGTCTCGGGTTCCTGGACACCATGGAGATCACGGTGTGGGAGCCGCCGTACCGCTGCCACGTCCTGCACACCGGTCGCGTCGTGCGCGGCACGGGGGAGTTCGAGGTGCGCCCGCGCGGGGACGGGCTGAGCACGTTCGTGTGGCGTGAGGACCTCGACCTCCCGCTCGGGGTGCTCGGTCGGCTGGCGTGGCCGCTGGTGCGTCCCGTCTTCGCGTACGGCGTCCAGAGGTCCCTGAACGGCTTCGCGCGATGGGTGGAGGCCCAGACGCACGACTGGGCGGCCTAGCGCCCCTCGAACACCGGCGCCTGCTTGGTGAGGAAGGCCTTGACGGCTCCGTGATGGTCGGACGTCCGGCCGGCAACGGTCTGCTGCTCGTCCTCCTTGGCGAGGGCCTCGACCAGCGTGCTGTCCGCGGCGAAGCGCACGGACTCCTTGATGCAGGCATAGGCCGTCGTCGGGCCGTGCGCGAGCTTGCGGGCCAGCTCGGTGGCGACCTCCAGGACGTGGTCGGGGCCGACGACGATGTTCACCAGGCCCATCTCGAGGGCGGCCTCGGCCGTGAACGGCTCGGCGAGCAGCAGCAGCGCGGTGGCGCGTCCGGCGCCGATCAGCCGCGGCAGAGTCCAGGACAGGCCCGAGTCGGCGGTCAGGCCGATGCCGGCAAAGGCGGTGGTGTAGCGCGACCCGGCCGCGCCGATCCGCAGGTCGAGCGCGCAGGCCAGGCCGAGCCCCGCGCCGGCGGCCGTCCCGTTGATCGCCGCGATCGTCGGGAACGGCAGGCCCGCCAGCGCGGTCACCAGCGGGTTGTAGTGCCGGGCGACCGTGGACAGCGGGGCGGGGTCGCCGGCGTCGAGCAGCGCGGCGTGCTCCTTGAGGTCCTGGCCGACGCAGAAGGCGCGGCCCGTACCGGTCAGCACCAGGGCGCGCACGCGGTCGTCGGCGGCGACCTGGGACACGGCCTCGTTGAGGCCCTCCTTGGCCCCGATGGTCAGGGAGTTCATGCCCTCGGGGCGGTTGAGGGTGATCGTGGCGACGCCGTCGACGACGGTGAGCAGGACCGGCTCGGTCATGGCAGGGCTCCAAGGGTGCGAGGGGGCACCCAGCCTTGCAGGCGCCCGGATCGGGTCTTTCCGGCGTCCCGGCTACCACGCCGAGGCGCGCATGCATGAGAATGGACACAAGCAACCGCCGGGCCGCACCACGGCTCGGTGCACCTGACTGATGGAGGTACGGCGATGGCGGCCATGAAGCCGCGTACGGGCGACGGCCCGCTCGAGGTCACCAAGGAGGGTCGCGGCATCGTCATGCGCGTCCCGCTGGAGGGTGGCGGACGGTTGGTCGTGGAGCTCAACGCCGAAGAGGCCACGAACCTCGGCGACGCCCTCAAGGCTGTCGTCTCCTAGGCGTGGCCCGACTCCCTGCCGCTCCCCTGCCTGAGCTGTCCCTCGCCGGCGCACCCGGTGCGGTCGAGGTCCTCGCCTGCGCCACGCGCCCAGGTGAGGACGGGCCGGTCGTGCTCGGCGAGGTGGACGACCTTGGCGTTCTCGCTCGGGACAAGGCCAAGGGTGAGGCCGGCGAGGTCGTGGCCGTGCCGTCGCCCGAACGGGTGCTGCTCGTGGGCACGGGGGACGGCTCGCCCGGCGCGCTACGCAAGGCAGGGGCCGCTGTGGTCCGACGCGCGTTCACCTCGGCGTCGCTGAGCCTCGACCTACGCGGGCTCAGCCTCACCGACGAGGGGCTGCGCGCGCTGGTCGAGGGGCTCCTGCTCGCGTCGTACACCTACAGCGGGAAGCCCGTGTCCACGCCCCGCGCCCTCAAGCGGGTCGAGATCGTGGTGGCAGACCCGTCAGCCCTGCAGCCGGCTCTGGTCGCGGGACAGCACGTCGCCCGCGCGGTCGCGACGGCGCGCGAGCTCGTCAACACCCCGCCCGACGTGACGTCGCCGCAGTGGCTCGCCGCTCAGGCGTCCTCACTGCTCAAGGGCCTGACCGTCCGGGTGCGCGACGACAAGGTTCTGCGGGCCGAGGGCTGGGGCGGCGTCGTCGCGGTCGGCATGGGCTCCTCCCGTCCGCCGCGCGTCGTCGAGGCGACGTACGACGGGGGCGGATCGACCCACGTCGTGCTGGTCGGCAAGGGGATCACCTTCGACACCGGCGGCATCTCGATCAAGCCGAACGCCGGCATGCAGAGCATGAAGATGGACATGGGCGGTGCCGCGGCCGTGCTCGCTGCGCTGCGGGCCGTGGCCGACCTCGGTCTCCCGATCAAGGTCACCGTCGTCGCCTGCCTCGCCGAGAACATGCCCAGCGGCGCAGCGCAGCGGCCGTCGGACGTCATCACGCAGTACGGCGGACGGACGGTCGAGGTCCTCAACACCGACGCCGAGGGACGCCTGGTGCTGGCCGATGGCATCGCGTACGCCGACCAGGTGCTCCAGGCGGACGTGATCGTCGACGTCGCGACCCTGACCGGCGCGATGCCCGTGGCTCTCGGGCCGCGCGTGGCGGGGTTGTTCGTCACCGAGGACCGGTTGGCCGGTCAGCTCGAGGCCGCCGCCGAGGCCTCCGGCGAGCGCGTGTGGCGGATGCCGCTGGTGGAGGACTACCGGGCGTCGCTGGAGTCCACGAGCGCCGACCTGCGCAACATCGGCGACCCCCGGCTGAAGATGCAGGGCGGGTCGATCGTGGCCGCGCTGTTCCTGCGCGAGTTCGCCGGCGGGCGGCCTGTTGGCGCACATCGACATCGCCGGGCCCGCGTGGACCGGCAGCGACGACGCTGAGCTCACCAAGGGCGGCACCGGGTACGGCGTCCGGCTGCTCGTGTCCTGGCTCGAGGCGCTGTCGGCTGTGCCAGTGAAGAAGGCTCCTGCCACGAAGGCGCCCGCGAAGAAGAAGCCCGCCGCGCGCCGGTAGGTCAGTTCTTCGGCGTCAGCACCAGCGCGCGTCCGTCGGCGGCTTGCAGGTCCCCGGCACCAGCGTCACGGTCATGCGGCGTGTGGCCAGCTGCTTGTGTCGATCTCTGTGGCTGTGGTGGGCCAGCTGAGGCGGGGGTGCTGGATGGCGGTGTGGTCGGCGGGGTGGTGGCGTGCCGGGGTGGTCCAGGTGTCGCCTTGGGGGTTGGTCCAGCTGGTGCTGCCGTCGGGGTGGGGGGTGAGGGTCCAGCCGCCGTGGGTTTTGGCGTTGTGGCAGCGGCGGCTGACGGGTCCGAGGTTGTTGGGGCTGGTCGGTCCGGTGGGGTGGGGCTGCCAGTGTTCGAGGTCGCAGCGGTGGGCGGGGATGGCGCAGCCGGGGGCGGTGCAGCGGGTGTCGCGCAGGCGGAGGAGGTCGGTGAGGGCTGCGCTGGGGTCGTGCTGCGGTTCGGTGTGGTCGTGCAGGGTGCTGGGGCGGTGGACCAGGTGCAGCAGGGTGAGCTCGAGCAGGAGCTCGGGGGGCAGGTCCGGGGGATCAGGCGGTGCGGCGCGGCCGGCTCGGGGTTGTCGCGGGCGGGGTGGGTCGGGTTCGATCGGGTCGAGGGCGAGGATCCGGCCGGTGTGGCGGTCGGTGCAGGCTTTGCGGAGCTCGGCGGTCGCGAGCAGCTCGCGGGCGTGGGCGCCGGTGACCGGCCCGTAGCCGAGGAGTTCGGCTCCGCCGTCGCGGAGGTCCAGGGCGGTCTCGACGGGCACGAGGATGACGGCCTGGATCCGCTTGTGCCGACGCCGGGTCGTGGCGGGGGTCTCCAGTGTGTCGCTGGTGCGCAGTCCGGTGAGCCCGCGGTCGTGCAGGAACGTGAGCCACGACGGGCCGGCCGTGATGTCGCAGCCCGGGCCGGCCGCAGCTGCCTCGTCCCCGTCCACGGCGGCTTGTGTGCTCGTGGGGTCGGTGTGCAGGTGGGAGAGGGCGAACGCGGGGAGGTGGGTGAACAGGTCGGCGCGTTGCTGGTCCTTAGTGCGGGGGTCGGTGGGGTCGAAGGTCGCGTCGGCGAGCTGGCCGAGGGCGCGCAGGAACGCGCCGGCGTCTTCGGCGGACTGCTCGGCGCCGATGAGGGCGCGGCCGTCGGGGCGGGAGCTGTTCCAGACGAGCCGGTCGTCCTTGGCCTTCTGGCGGCGGTCTTCGGCGGCGTGCTCATCGACGCTGAGGATCGCGGCGCGGACTTCCCGGCGGGTGTCGCTGGGCGTCATGCCGGTGATGCGGGGCAGGACGCGGGCTTCGACCTGTCCGCTGAGGCTGGCGCGGGTGTCGTCGGGGAGCTCGAGGGTCTCGTGCACGATGACCCGGCCCTGTCCGATGGTGAGCTGCCCGGTGCGCAGGTGGGCCAGGGTGAGGGGGAGGTGGTGGACCAGGTGCTGCGCGAGGCGCATCCGGGTGACGGCGGTGGTCTGCGCGACCTGCAGCGCCATCGAGACCTCGAGGGACAGGTAGGGCCGAGCGGGGTCGTTCCGGCCGGACCAGAGCTCCTCGACCGCCACCAGCGCGAGGGCCTGCTCGGCGTAGAGGACGGCCTCGGCGCGAGCGAGGTCGGAGACCTGCGCGAGGACCTCGCGCTTCGCCTCCGCGGTGGCTACTGACATGCATCGAACATACCAGCGAAAGCCGACAAAAACAAGCCCCTGGGGGTAAGAAAAACTGAGTATTATCAGGCCATCTCAGGCGAGGCAACCCTGCGTCTTTCAGCCGTTCGGCCACCAACCGGCCCGCTCCACGTCAGTGCGACGGCGGGTCACTCGCCGGTGACGACCGCCGCGAGCAGACCGCTTCCGAGCGGGAGCAGCGTGGGCACCAGGCGCGGGTCCTCACGCACGGTCCGCGCGAGCTCGCGCAGGGCCACCGTCTCGGCATCGCGCGCCCCCGGGTCGGCGACGCGTCCATCGTTGAGCGCGCCGAGGAACACCACGGCCCCGCCGGGACGGAGCAGTCGCATCGCCGCAGCCAGGTAGTCGGAGTACTCGGTGCGCGCCGCGTCGCACACGACCAGGTCGTACGCCCCGTCCGACAGCCGAGGGAGCACTTCCAGCGCACGCCCGGAGATCAGCCGCACACGGCCCGAACCGAACCCGGCCTCCGTCAGCGACTGCCGGGCCAGCCGCTGGTGCTCGGTCTCCGGGTCGATGGTGGTGAGCACGCCCTCGGGGTGCATCCCGCGCAGCAGCCACAGCGCGGACACGCCGGCACCGGTGCCGAGCTCGACCACCGCCTTGGCACCCGACACCGCGGCGAGCAGGCGAAGGGCCGACCCGGTGGCCCCGTCGACGTGGCGCACACCTACTTCGGCGGCGCGGGCCTGAGCGGTGTGCAGCGCGTCATCGGCCGGCTGCCACACCTCCAGCCAGGCGCTGACCGCCGTCTCGGTGCCCGTCTGCTCTGCGCTCATGGGGCGAACCTATCGCCCGACCCGTCCAGGAGGCGCTGAGCGACGAACGCTGAGGTGCAACGAGTCCCGGGAACGCCCCCTGCCCACGCGGCGTTGGAAGGAACAGACACATGACCGTCAGCGAACGTTCAGGTTATCCACAGGTTGAGCGAGGCACACTCCGTTCCATGGCCAACTCCGCAACCGTCCCCGTGACCAGCGTCGATGAGGCCTGGGTTCCCCCCACGTGGGACGACGTCGTGCGCAACCACTCGGCGCGCGTCTACCGGCTGGCCTACCGCCTCACCGGCAACCGCTACGACGCCGAGGACCTCACGCAGGAGGTCTTCGTCCGCGTCTTCCGCTCCCTCTCGAGCTACACCCCCGGCACGTTCGAGGGCTGGCTGCACCGCATCACGACCAACCTGTTCCTGGACATGGTCCGGCGGCGGGCCCGCATCCGCTTCGACGCCCTCCCGGACGACGCGGAGCGGATTCCCGGCCGCGAGCGCAGCCCCCAGCAGGTGTACGACGACGAGCACTTCGACGGCGACGTCCAGGCGGCGCTCGATGCGCTCCCGCCGGACTTCCGTGCCGCCGTGGTCCTGTGTGACCTGGAGGGCCTGTCGTACGAGGAGATCGCCGCGACCCTGGGCATCAAGATCGGCACCGTCCGCAGCCGCATCCACCGCGGACGCTCCCAGCTGCGTGCCGCGCTCGCGCACCGCGCCCCGGGCGCCCCGGTGCTCGACGCGTACCTGGAGCCGGAGGCCGCACTGTCGTGAGCAGCCACCTCGGCCTGGCGGCCACCGCGTTCGTCGACGGCGAGCTCGACCACGTCCGACGGGACGAGGTCCTCGCTCACCTGACGCACTGCGACGGCTGCCGCGCCGAGGTCGACGCGCTCCGACGGTTCAAGGCGGCCCTCCGCGGGTCTGCGGCCGCCCCCCGCGTGCCGATGGACCTGACGTCCCGACTGCTCGCGGCGACGCAGCAGCCAGCCCTTCCCCTGGCGCTGCCCGCACCGCGCGCGCCTCGACGTTCCTCGCTGCACCCCCGCGTCCGTCGTACGGCGGTGGGCGGCGCCGTCGTCGCGCTGGGCCTCGGCGGGGCGCTCACGCTGGCCGGCCCCCCGCCGCGCGAGCCGGTCGTGCCGGTCGACCCCACCAGCGTGCGCTTCGTCACCGACCACGGAACGACCTCGACCGAGGTGCCCTTCACGGAGCTCGATGTCGTGTCCGTCGTGCGGACCCTGCCGTGACACCGCCTCGCCCACCGTCGTGAGCAGGTTGCTGCGCGCCCGCGCGCTGCTGCTGGTCGCGGGGACCGCGGTGCTCGTCGTGGGGTTGCCGTCCGCGGCGGTCACCTCGCCGAGCGCCGGCCGCGAGGGCTCCGCCCCGCGGGGCGACAGCACCCGGGCGCTCGGCCTGCTGGCGACGGCTGCCGACGCCGCGACGTCCCAGACCTGGAAGGGCGTGCAGCACGTCGTCAGCGTGCGCGACGGGCAGCCGAGCTTGCGCATGCTGCAGGTGACCCACCGTGGTGGTCGGGGCAGCGTGGTCCAGGACCTGTCGGGCGCCGTGACACCTTCTGAGCTCACCGTTGACGCGGTCGATCCCGGCCTGCTGAGCCTGCTCGCGGCGCACTACGACCTCGCGGTCAGCGGGACGGGACGGTGCGCCGGTCACCCGGCCGTTGTCGTCGAGGCCCGTCGACCGGGCCAGAGCGGCGCGCGTGGTGTGGCTGCCCGCTTCTGGGTGGACCGCAGCACGGGTCTGGTGCTGCGGCGGGACGTGCTGGACCGCTCGGGCTCGGTGGTCCGCAGCGCGGCGTACGTCAGCATCGACACCGAGGCGCCCGAGCGTCCCGCGTTGGAGCTGGTCAACCACTCCCTGCCCGTCTCCGGGTCCCGGCTCGACGTGTCCGATCTGCTCGAGCTCAAGGAGGCCGGCTGGCCGGTGAGCTTCAGCCTGCCTGCGGGTCTGGACCTGTTCGAGGCGAGGTGGCACGGCGAGGGGGCGCAGGAGGTGCTGCAGACGTCGTACTCCGACGGGTTGTCGACCACCTCCCTGTTCCTCCAGCGCGGCGTGCCGGCCGCGACGCCCAGCGGGACACCGCGTCGCGTCGGCAAGGGGACCGCGTGGGTGAGCGCCGGAACGCCGGAGCGCGTGGTCTGGTCCGGTGGCGGCTACACCTGGACGCTGGTGTCGGACGCCCCGACGGGCGTGGTGGACGACGCGTTGCTGGCGCTGCCGCACCTCGCGCCCGCTCCGCCGCGCGACGGCGTGGCGGCTCGGGCGTGGCGGGGCATGTCTCGCGTCGGCGGGTGGTTGAACCCCTTCGAGTAGCTCGTCCGCGCGAGCGCCCATCCCGTCCCTCACCACACCTGACCATCCCCCGTTCGGAGGAGACCCGTGCCCGACCAGCCTGCCCCCTGGTGGAGTGCCTCGGCAGAGCCGAGCAGCCCTCCCGTGACCGTCGTCGACCCGTGGGCGGCGCCCCCGGCCGCGCCCCCCGTCGCGGCCAGCGAGCCCCTGACGGGCGCGCTGGCGTGGGGCTACCCCACCGAGCCGGTCGGTTCGGCCGAGGGCGGACCGCACCGCCGGCCGGCCTGGGTGTTCGGCGCGACGATCCTGGCGACCGCGCTCCTCGCGGGCAGTGCCGGTGGCTACGTGGGAGCGCGCGGCGCCCCGGACCGGGTGCCGACCGCGGCCGATCTGCGGGACGGCGGGGCGACCATCCCGGCTGTCGCGAGCGACGCGCCGGTCGTGCGTCCGGCGACGTCCGTCGCGGGCATCGCCGCGAAGGTCCTGCGCAGTGTGGTCAGCATCGACGTGTCCACCGGCCTCGAGGGCGGGACGGGTTCGGGCATCGTGCTCCGCAAGGACGGCTACGTCCTGACGAACAACCACGTGGTGGCCGGCGCGGCCGAGGGCGGCTCGATCACGGTGGCCTTCAACGGCGACGGCGCGGTCGACCTGCCCGCCGACGTCGTAGGGCTCGACCCTGAGACCGATCTCGCGGTCATCAAGGTTCGCGGCAAGGGGCTCAGCCTCACGCCGGCCGTCCTCGGCAGCTCGTCCGGTCTGGTGGTCGGTGACCCGGTGGTGGCTGTCGGTTCTCCGCTCGGCCTCGCGGGCACCGTGACCTCCGGGATCATCAGTGCCCTCAACCGGACCGTGCGGGTGCCGGGCGAGAGCGGTGGGGCCGGCATCCCGCTGTTCAACGCGATCCAGACGGACGCGGCCATCAACCCGGGCAACTCCGGCGGCCCGCTCGTCGACCTCGGGGGCCGTGTCATCGGCATCAACTCAGCCATCGCAACGCTGAGCGGCTCCTCGGGCGACAGCCAGTCGGGGAGCATCGGCGTGGGGTTCGCCATCCCCGTGGACGAGGCGCGCTCGATCGCCGAGCAGCTCATCCGCACCGGTACGGCGACCCACCCGGTCATCGGGGTCTCGGCCACGACGGTCGGCAATGACGGCATCGGGGCGCGCGGTGCCCGCATCGCTGAGCTCCTGGCCGGCGGGGCCGCGGAGCGGGCTGGGCTGCGGGTCGGAGACATCATCACGAAGGTCGGCGACGAGGCCGTGACGAGCGTGGACACCCTCGTGGTCCGCCTGCGGGAGTACCGCGTCGGGGACACGGTGACCGTCGCCTATCGGCGCGGGGGCGTCACGAAGACCGCACGGGTAGTCCTGCAGGACAAGAAGGCCTCGTAGGCTCTCGCCTGCGCAGGACACGACGACCAAGGCTCGGAGGCACCAGGTGTTCGGAGGGCTCGGCTGGCCGGAGGCGACGGTCCTGTTGCTGCTTGCCCTGTTCGTGTTCGGCCCCGACCGGCTCCCCGGGATCGCAGCGGACGCGGGCAAGACGCTCCGCAAGTTCCGCGGCTACCTCAAGGGGATGCGGGACGACCTGAGCAGCGAGCTGGGACCGGAGATCGGCGAGCTCGACCTCAAGTCCCTCGACCCTCGAGAGTTCGTGCGCAAGCACCTGCTCGAGGACGAGGACGACACCCCGGCGGTCGAGAAGGTCCCTGCCCGCCGTACGTCGTTGCTGCCCGGAGAAGCCGTCCCGTGGGACCCGGACACGACCTGACGGTCAGCGACCAGCGGGCGACAGGCTGAGCGACATCCCCGCCAGCCCGCGGGGCTTGCCGGTGAGCTTCTCGACGACGTCGAGCAGCGCCCTGGCTGCCGCCGAGTCCGGCGCGTCGAGCACCAGCGGGCGGCCGTTGTCGCCGCCCTCACGCAGGCGCTTGTCGATCGGCACCTGACCCAGCAGCGGGACCTCCGCGCCCAGCAGACGGGAGAGTGAGGCTGCCACGGCTGCGCCACCGCCGGACCCGAACACGTCGATCTCCTCGCCGCAGTGCGGGCACGGCAAGAAGCTCATGTTCTCCACCACCCCCGCGATCCGCTGGTGGGTCTGCAGGGCGATGGAGCCGGCCCGCTCGGCGACCTCCTGCGCCGCGAGCTGGGGGGTCGTGACGACGAGGATCTCGGCGCTGGGGACGAGCTGGGCCACCGAGATCGCGATGTCGCCGGTGCCGGGGGGCAGGTCCATGAGCAGGTAGTCGAGGTCTCCCCAGTAGACGTCGGCGAGGAACTGCTGCAGCGCGCGGTGCAGCATCGGTCCGCGCCAGACGACCGGGGTGTTGTCCTTGGTGAACATCCCGATGCTGATGACCTTCACGCCGTGCGCGCTCGGCGGCAGGATCATCTGCTCGACCTGCGTGGGGCGGTGCTCGACGCCCAGCATGCGCGGCACGGAGAACCCGTAGATGTCGGCGTCGACGACACCGACCCGCAGCCCCTTGGCCGCCATCGCGGCGGCCAGGTTGACCGTGACGCTGGACTTGCCGACCCCGCCCTTGCCCGAGGCGACGGCGAACACCCGGGTCAGCGATCCGGGCTGGGCGAACGGGATGTCGCGCTGCGGGTTGTCTCCTCGCAGCAGTGTCTGCAGGGCCTGGCGCTGCTCGGTGCTCATGACGTCGAGCTCGACGTCGACGCGGGTCACACCAGCGAGCGCCCCGACGGCTGCGGTGACGCGCTCGGTCAGCGTCTCCTTCATCGGGCACCCGCTGATCGTGAGGTAGATCGCGACGCGCGCGACGCCCTCCGCGTCCACGTCGGCCGACTTCACCATGCCGATCTCGGTGATGGGGCGGCGGATCTCGGGGTCCTCGACGGTGGCGAGGGCGGCCTGGAGCTGGTCCTGCGTGGGGAGCATCCCTCCAGGCTAAGGGCGGGTAGCGCAGGGGCCCGAGGCGACGCTGCCACGGAGTCCTCTTTATGTCATTGACCATTGAGACGTTCAGCATGTGAAGAAAGGGGTACTGTTGCCACATGTCCCCCACGCCACGGTCCACGAGGAGCCGGCTCGACGGGCTCCGTCGGCGCCTGGCCACCCCCGCGGCCGGCGGCCTGGGCTCCGCGCACCACGACGTGGTCGACGCCCCGCAGCCGCCTCGCGGCCTCCTTCGGGGGCTGGCCAGCCGGATCACGACGCCCCTGCTCCCCGACGACTACCTGCACCTGCTCAACCCGCTGTGGAGCGTGCGCGAGCTGCGGGGCAAGGTCCTCGAGGTCCGCCCCGAGACTGCCACGGCCGCCACCTTGGTCCTCCAGCCCGGCTGGGGCTGGTCCGCGGACTACACCGCCGGCCAGTACGTCGGCATCGGCGTGCAGGTCGACGGGCGTTGGCACTGGCGCTCGTACTCCTTGACCTCCGTCCCGAGCCGCGCCGACGGCACCATCAGCATCACGGTCAAGGCGATGCCCGAGGGCTTCCTCTCGGGGCACCTCATCAGCGGGCTGGCACCGGGCACCATCGTCCGGCTGACGGCGCCCAGGGGGGACTTCGTGTTGCCCGCACCGCCCCCGGAGCGGGTGCTGTTCCTCACGGCAGGCAGTGGGCTCACCCCCGTCATGGGGATGCTGCGCCTGCTCGACCGGCGGCAGACGATGCCGGACGTCGTCCTCGTCCACTCGGCTCCGCACGAAGGCGACATGCTTTTCCGCCAGGAGATCGCCGAGCTGGCAGCGCGGCACAGCGCCCTGCGGGTCCACGAGCAGATGACCGACGTGATGGGCCTGCTCGACCTTCGGGACCTCGCCTCGGTCGTGCCGGACTGGGCGGAGCGCGACACCTGGGCGTGCGGACCCCCCGCGATGCTCGACGCCGCAGAGGACCTGTGGGAGCGCGCGAACGTCCGGGCGCGCCTGCACGTCGAACGCTTCTCCCTCCAGCTGGCCGGAGCCGGCGGAGAGGGCGGCACCGTGACCTTCGGCGTCGCCGGGCGGACCGCGGACGTGGATGGCGCGACGACGCTCCTCGAGGCCGGTGAGAGCGCCGGCGTCCAGATGCCGTTCGGCTGCCGCATGGGGATCTGCCAGAGCTGCGTGGTCCCGCTGGTCGCGGGAAGTGTGCGCGACCTGCGCAGCGGTGACGTGCACACCCAGGGTGACCGCATTCAGACCTGCATCAGCGCCGCCGCCGGCGACTGCGTCCTCGGCGTCTAAGAAGGAGATGGCATGGCAGTCACAGACATCAAGGCGTTCGCCCACCTCACCGACGCCGACGTCGAGGCTCTGGGGCGTGAGCTCGACGCTCTCCGCCGGGAGGTCGAGGAGAGCCGCGGCGCCGCGGATGCTGCCTACATCCGACGGGCCATCGCGATCCAGCGCGGCCTCGCGGTCGGGGGGCGCGTCACGCTGTTCGCCAGTGCCTTCCCTCCTGCGTGGGTGGCCGGGACGACCATGCTCGGCCTGGCCAAGATCATCGAGAACATGGAGCTCGGGCACAACGTCATCCACGGGCAGTGGGACTGGATGAACGACCCGGAGATCCACTCCAGCAACTGGGAGTGGGACACGACCTGCCCCTCCGAGCAGTGGAAGCACAGCCACAACTACGTGCACCACGCCTACACCAACGTCCTCGGCAAGGACAACGACGTCGGCTACGGGATCTTGCGCGTCACGCGCGATGAGAAGTGGCACCCGGTCAACCTGGGCCAGCCGGTGTACAACGCCTTGCTCGCCGCCTTCTTCCAGTGGGGCGTGGCGCTGCACGACCTGGACCTCGAGGCGATCCGGAAGGGCACCAAGGACAAGCGCACGACGCTGCGTCAGCTCAAGCAGATCGGCCGCAAGGTCGTACGCCAGGTGGGCAAGGACTACGTCGTCTTCCCGCTGCTGACCGGTCCGCAGTTCGTCTCGACCCTCACGGCGAACGCCACGGCCAACCTCATGCGCAACCTCTGGACCTACACGGTCATCTTCTGCGGCCACTTCCCCGACGGGGCCGAGAAGTTCACCGAGCGAGAGCTCGAGAGCGAGACGCCGCACGAGTGGTACCTGCGGCAGCTGCTCGGGTCGGCCAACTTCCACGCCGGTCCGGTGCTGCGCTTCATGAC
Organism: uncultured Actinomycetota bacterium; assembly: GCA_963760125.1. Taxonomy (GTDB): domain Bacteria; phylum Actinomycetota; class Actinomycetes; order Mycobacteriales; family SCTD01; genus RYN-111. The sequence continues at coordinate 104,824 of CAVXBV010000010.1, forward strand.
CGGCAACCTCTGCTACCAGATCGAGCACCACCTGTTCCCTGACCTGCCGTCCAACCGGTACGTCGAGATCTCCGAGCGGGTCCAGCAGCTCTGCGCCGAGTACGACCTCCCCTACACGACGGGGTCCCTGGTGGGGCAGTACACCAAGACCTTGCGCACGATCTGGAAGCTCGCCCTCCCTGACCGGTTCCTCACCGCCACCTCCGACAACGCGCCCGAGACGGCCTCAGAGCGCGGCGGCACGGTGCAGCTGCTGCGCGCCGGCTAGGGCCGAGGCCCGCCGAGCACCCGCTGCACGTCGGTCCAGGCGGCGTCGGACATGGCCGTCCGGGCTCGAGCGAACAGCGCCCGCAAGGCCTCGGTGTGCCCGTCCCGCACCTCCGCGGCGCTCTCCACGACGTCGAGCTCGTTGGCGACCGTGAGCTCCACGAGGGGTCGGACGTCGTCGGGGTCAAGGGTCACCGACTTCCCGGTCACGCGGTCGGTCCAGACCACCAGCGGCTCACCAAGCTGGCGGTAGAACGGCCTCCGGTCCGTGGCGCAGAAGCGGTGCACGAGCGCCTCCACCTGCGGTCCGACGATCGCCGTGAGAGCGGGCCGCTCGTCCCACCCGAGCAACGCGGTGTCGAAACCGTCGGTGCCGTAGGCGGCGTGCACCAGGCCGGCAGACCGCAGGACGGGCCCGGCGCCGTACGACGCGAGGCGGGCCTCGACACGGACCAGGTGGTCGAGCAGCGTCCCGCCCGGGTGCGCGACCCGATCGGCGCCCCGGTGGGTGAGGAGAGCGAGGGGGGTCAGCCCAGCGCCGCGATCTGCGAGGCGGTCTCCAGCACGCGGACGGCGATGTCCCGGTGCAGGTTCTCGACCATCCGGCCGTCGACCGTGACGACGCCGGAGCCGGAGCGCTCGGCCTCGGTGAAGGCGTCGATCACCCTGCGCGCGTGGGCGATCTCGTCCTCGGTCGGCGCCCACACCTGGTTGGCCGGACCGACCTGGTTCGGGTGGATGAGGGTCTTGCCGTCGAAGCCCATCTGCTTGCCCTGCAGGCACTCTGCGCGGAAGCCCTCGTCGTCCTTGACGTCGTTCCAGACGCCGTCGAGGATCGCCTTGCCGGCCTCGCGGGCGCCGAGCAGGGCGGTCGCCAGGTGCGAGAGCAGCGGCCCGCGCCCGGGCACCATGGCGGCCCGCAGCTCCTTGACCAGGTCGTTGGTGCCCATGACCAGCACCTGCACCTGAGGGACGGCGCAGATGGCGCGGATGTCGAACACCGCGGTCGGGGTCTCGACCATCGCCCAGATCGGCACGTCGCCGGTGATCGCGGTGACGGCGGCGAGATGGGCGGTGCCCGACACCTTGGGCACGACGATCGCGGCGGGACCAGCAGCCGCGGCAGCGGCGAGGTCCTCGGCGCCCCAGGGGGTGTCGAGGCCGTTGCACCGGATGGTGAGGACCTTCTCGCCGTACTCGCCGGAGCGGACGGCCGCGACGGCACTGGCCCGTGCGGCGTGCTTGGCGTCAGGGGCGACGGCGTCCTCGAGGTCGAAGATGATCGCGTCGGCGGCGATCGCCTTGGCCTTCTCCAGGGCCCGCTCGTTGGAGCTCGGCATGTAGAGGACCGATCGGAGGACCGTCACAGCTGGTACGCCGCCTTCAGCGAGGGGTCGCGGTCCGCGAGCTGCGTGGCGAGCTCGAGGACGACCTTGCACTGCTTGTACGTCGCGTCATCCTGCATCTTGCCGTCGATCATGACCGCGCCGCGCCCGTCCTCGCCCATCTCCTGGACGACGCGACGGGCCCACGCCACCTCGTCCGGGTCCGGGGAGAACACCTTCTTGGCGATGTCGACCTGGACGGGGTGCAGCGACCAGGCACCCACGCAGCCGAGCAGGTAGGCGTTGCGGAACTGGTCCTCGCAGGCCAGGACGTCCGCGATGTCGCCGAACGGCCCGTAGTAGGGGTAGATCCCGTTGCTCGCACACGCGTCGACCATCCGCGCCACCGTGTAGTGCCACAGGTCCTGCTGGTAGGTCGCGCGCGGCGCGTCGCCCTCGGGGTCCTGGCGCACCAGGTAGCCGGGGTGGCCGCCGCCGACGCGGGTGGTCTTCATGCGGCGGTTCGCCGCGAGGTCTGCCGGGCCGAGGCTGATGCCTTGCATGCGCGGGCTGGCCGCGCAGATCTCCTCGACGTTCGCGACGCCGCGGGCCGTCTCGAGGATGGCGTGGATCATGAGCGGTCGGGACGTGCCGGCCTTGGCCTCGAGCTGCGCCAGGAGCCGGTCGACGTAGTGGATGTCCTCGGGCCCCTCGACCTTGGGGACCATGATCACGTCGATCTTCTCGCCGGCCTCGGTGACCAGCGTGGTGAGGTCGTCGAGCACCCACGGGCTGCCCAGGTCGTTGACCCGCGTCCACAGCTGCGCCGGCCCCTCGAACGCGCGGGCCACCTGCACCAGCCCCTCACGGGCGGCGAGCTTGTTGTCCGCCTGGACGGCGTCCTCGAGGTTGCCGAGCAGGACGTCGACCTTGGTGGCCAGGTCCGGGACCTTCGCGACCATTTTCTCGTTCGACGGGTCGAAGAAGTGGATCATCCTCGAGGGGGACCAGGGGATCTCGCGGAGCGGCGCGGGGGCACCGACGGCGAGCGGGCGGAAGAAGTCCTTGGCGTTTCTCACCCGAGCAGCCTACCGACCTTTGCGCGAGCAACTAGACTGGAGCGCATGACCACCGCGCAGCGGCTCACCGACACCGAGCTCGGGGCGTGGCGCGCCTTTCTCCGCGCGCACTCCCACGTGACGCGCCTGCTCGAGGCCGAGCTCGTCGCCGAGCACGAGCTTGCCCTCCCGTCGTACGACGTGCTGCTGCACCTCGCCGAGGCGCCCGGCCGCCGGTTGCGGATGACCGAGCTCGCCGACCAGGTGCTGCTGTCCCGCTCCGGACTGACCCGCCTGGTGGACCGCCTGTCGCGCGACGGTCTGGTCGAGCGGGCTGCCTGCCCGAACGACGCCCGCGGCACCCACGCCGTCCTCACCGACGCCGGTCTGGCCCGGCTGCGGACCGCCGCTCCGACCCACCTGCGGGGCGTGTCCGAGCACGTGCTGTCCCGGTTGTCGGCCAAGGAGGTCACGCTGCTGCGCGACCTCATGGGCAAGCTCGCGACCGCCGACGGTCCCCGTTCCTGCGGCGCCGGGCTCTGAACCACCCCGACCGCCGAGCGGTCCTGCGCCGCGGCGTCGGCTTCGGCGCCGCCGTCGGGCTGTACGGCGCGAGCTTCGGGGTGGCCGCGGTGGCCGCCGGCCTGTCGGTGCCGCAGGCCTGCGCCCTGTCACTGCTGACCTTCACCGGTGCCTCGCAGTTCGCGTTGATCGGTGTGCTCGGCGGCGGAGGAGCCGCGCTGGCCGGTGTCGCCTCCGCCCTGCTCATCGGAAGCCGCAACGCGCTCTACGGGGTCGTGCTCGCCGAGCGGGTGACCGCCCGCGGCTGGCGACGAGGGGTCGCGGCGCACGTGACGATCGACGAGAGCACCGCGATCTCGACCACCTCTCCGCCTGCTCTGGCCGGAGTGGGCTTCTGGTCCACCGGCCTGGCCGTGTTCGCGGTGTGGAACCTGACGACCCTGCTCGGTGCCCTCGGCGCGGGCGCCGTCGACACCCGGGCGCTCGGCGTCGACGGCGCCGTCGGTGCGGCCTTCCTCGCGCTCCTGTGGCCGCGGTTGGCGCAGGACCCGTGGATCGCGCTCGGCGGGGCGCTGCTGGCGCTGCTCGCCGTACCCCTGACCCCTCCGGGGGTCCCGGTGCTCGTGGCGGCGCTCGCCGTGGGGCCTCGGCTGGTGCGCGGGTGATCTGGGCTGCGGTGCTGCTGACGTCGGCCGGCTGCTACGGGCTGAAGGTCGCCGGGTGGTCGGTGCCTCCCTCCGTGCTCGAGCGGCCCCGCGTCCGGGCGGCCGCGACCCTCGCCCCGGTGGCTCTGCTGTCAGCGCTGGTGGTGCTGCAGGTGTTCGCCGAGGGACGCGCGCTCACGCTCGACGCGCGCGCGGCGTCACTGGTCGCCGGAGCCGTCTGCTTGTGGCGGCGGCTGCCGTTCGTCGTCGTGCTGATCGCCGCGGCGGCCGCGGCGGCGGCGGTCCGCGCGGTCTGAGCCCACGAGGCGCTGGACCGCGGCGAGCCCGTCGGGGCTCCCCGGCCAGTGCGTCGCCAGGACGTCGGGGCCGGCCCGACGCACCACGGACCGCAGGACCCACAGCACCGCGACGGCGTCGTCGGCGTACCCGATGACGGGAAGCACATCGGGCACCAGGTCGATCGGCAGCGCGAGGTAGCCGAGCAGCAGCCAGAGGCGCACCCGGATCCCTCGAGGCAGCAAGGGATCACGGGCCAGTCGCGCCAGCAGGCGAAGCACGTCGGGGAGCAGCCGGACAGCTTCGCGCAGCCCGACGGACTCCGGGGCCACCCGCCAGAGGACGAGGAGCAGGAGCAGCCACGCGACCAGCAGGGCTGCTGCCGTCCCGAGCAGCCAGGTCACAGGGTCGTGAGTGCCGTGCGCAGCGCCTCGCAGGCGGCCGACGCGGGATCGAGGTGCTCGAAGTGCCCGCCGGGGACGCGCTCGAGGGTGCAGTCCTGCGCAACTGCGAGGTAGTCCTCGCTCTGGCTGAGCGGCACGATGTCGTCCGCCACCCCGTGCACGAGCACCGTGCGCACCCCCGAAGGCGCCAGCGCCGTGGGATCGGCGACGGCGTAGCGCTCCGCCACCTGGGACGGGGTCCCGCCGAGCAGGGCGTCGACGGCGCCACCACCCAGGCCCAGCGCCGAGGCCCTGACCAGGGCGGCCACCGGAGCCTGGGGTACGGCGAGGGCTGGTCGTACGTGCTCGCCGGCCCCGGGGGCGCCCGGGGGCAGGCGGTCGCGCGAGGCCAGCCAGAGAGCGAGGTGGCCCCCTGCGGAGTGGCCGACGACGGCGACGCGCTCGCGGTCCACGCGATCTGCCCGCAGTCCGCGGAAGGTGTGGTCGTAGGCCGCTGCCGCGTCGGTGAGCGTGGCGGGCCACGGGTCGCTCGAGGGCGCGTAGTCGACGTTCCACACGAGGTAGCCGCGGCTCGCGAGGTCGGCGGCCAAGGCGTTCTCGAGGGTCAGGTCGTAGTCGGGGCGCCAGTAGCCACCGTGCACGAGGACCACCGTGGGGAGCAGGCCCTCGGTGGGCGGGACCCACCACTCGCCGCGCTGCCGGCTCGTGGCGCCGTACCGGTCGGGAAGGCGGACGGTGCCGGGGGCGATCTTCGGCGCGGGGGCCAGTCCCTCGCCGCGTGTCACCGCGGTCACGCCGACCGCACCGGCACCGGCCAGGCCGAGCAGACCGAGCAGGGAGCGTCGGGACAGGGCCACGAAGCAGATCTCACCACAGTCCCGGCTAGCCGGGTCCGCTCGTGGTGCGCAGGGTGCGGGACGTCCGGCTGAGCAGCGCGAGCACCCGCTCCTCCAGGATCACCGGCTCGACGGGCTTGGCCAGGAAGTCGTCTGCGCCGGCGAGCCGCGCCTCCCGCTCCACCGCAGGCGAGGACGAACCCGTGAACAGCACCAGCGGGAGGGTGAGGGTCTTGGGGTCGGACCGGACGAGGCGGATGAACTCCAGGCCGGTCAGGTCCGGTAGGCCGTTGTCGATGAGCACACCGTCGAATGCCTCCTGGCCCAGCAGGTTCAGCGCCTCCTCGGAGGTCCCGGCGCTGGCGACGTCGACGGACCCGGCGAGGGCTGCCGTGACGAAGGCGCACACGCTCGGGTCGTCGTCGACGACGAGAAGTCGGGGGAGGTCGCGCGGCGCGGTGGGGGCGAACGGGACGTAGCCGGCAACCGGGGTGCGGCACCACGGGCAGGTGCTCCACTCGTCGTCCACCCGACGACTGCAGGAGGTGCAGCGGTCGTCCCCGATGGGCGTGCCGTCCCAGGGGCAGCACTCCATGTCGTCGGCCAGGGCGCGGGAGCACAGCGGGCAGCGCGGCCCGCTGACGGCATCCACGTGCGTCGCGCGCAGGACCTCCTCGTAGGTCGTCTCGCCGCGGTGCGCGGCAGCGAGCGCGGAGGCGCGCAGGGTGGTCATGCCGTGCTCGCGGGCCGCCTTGCCGATGGCTGCCTCGGTGGGCGTCGACAGGAGTACCTGGCGGAGCGCGGCGTTGATCGGGAGGACCTCGAAGATGCCGGTGCGCCCGCGGTAGCCGGTGCCGCCGCAGTCCGCGCAGCCCGTGCCACGTCTCGGTGTGGCGCCGGCGAGGTCTGCTTCGGTCAGACCCAGCAGCGCCAGGGTGCGGGAGGACGGGGAGTAGTCCGCCACGCAGGCCGCGCAGGGCTGGCGGACCAGGCGCTGGGCGACGACCAGCGTGAGCGACGACGCCACGAGGAACGGCTCGACGCCCATCTCGACCAGGCGTGTGACGGCAGCCACGGCGTCGTTGGTGTGCAGGGTGGTGAGGACCAGGTGGCCGGTGAGGGACGCCTGCAACGCGAGCTCGGCGGTCTCCTGGTCGCGCACCTCACCGACGAGGACGATGTCCGGGTCCTGGCGCAGGATGCTGCGCAGCCCGCGGGCGAAGGTCATGCCGGACCGCTCGTGGACCTGCACCTGGGTGATGCCGGCGACCTGGACCTCGACCGGGTCCTCCAGGGTCACGATGTTGCGGTCCGGCGTGCTGACCTGCTGAATGGCGGCGTACAAGGTGTTGGTCTTGCCGGAGCCGGTCGGTCCGGTGATGAGGACCAGGCCCTGCGACTGGATGAGGGCGGTGCCGACCTGCTCGAGCTGCGCTGGTGTCATGCCGGTCTTGGCCATCAGCGGGACGTTCTCGGCGCGGGGGAGCAGCCGGATGACGACCTTCTCGCCATGGAGGGTCGGGAGGGTCGAGACACGCGCCTCGACGACCATGCCGTCGACGGTGAGCTTCGCGCGCCCGTCCTGGGGTCGCCGTCGCTCGGCGATGTCGAGGCCCGAGACGATCTTGATCCGGCTCACGGCAGCGGCGGTCGCGTTGCGGGGGACGGTCATGACGTCGCGCAGGAGACCGTCGACGCGGTAGCGGATCCGGAGCTCGTTGCTCTGCGGCTCGATGTGCACGTCGGAGGCGCGCGCGCGGACGGCGTCAGCGAGGATGACGTCGACCAGGCGCACGATCGGCGCGGCCTCGACGGACTGGTCGCTGACCTCGGCCTGCTCGCGCTCCTGGTCGCTCTCCATCCCCTCGAACAGGGCGTCGACGCCACCGGACTCCTCCGACAGCGACCACGCCCGGCCGAGGTGCTCGCGAACCTGGCTGGCCGTCGCCACCACGACCTGCAGATCGGTGGCACCGGTCAGCAGCTTCACGTCGTCGAGGGCGAGGACGTTGGTGGGGTCGGAGGTGGCCACCTTCAGTCGGTTCCCCGACCGCTCCAGGACGAGGATGTTGCTCCGCTCGGCCACGGCTCGCGGGAGCAACCGGACGTGCTCAGGGACGACCAAGGTCCCGCCGAGGTCCACCAGGGGCAGGGTCAGGGCGTCGGCGAGCGCTCGCGCCACCTGCTGCTCGGTCGCCAGACCGAGCTTGGTGACCAGGTGCCCCAGCCGTGGGCGCCCCTCGCCGCTGGGCGGCTCCTGCTGTGCGGCGAGAACCTGCTCGAGCTGCTCGGTCGTGAGCAGGCCCTGACCGACGAGCACGTCGCCGAGGCGACGACGCTGACCGGGGGCAGGGGAGGAAGGGCTCACGGTGACTCCTCGGCGGCGGGGGGGCGCAGGTGAAGGCTCAGGAGCCGTCGGACTCTCCGGCGAAGGGTTCGCTCAGCTTGTTCTCGCTCGCCTCGGCGACCTCGGACTGCTGGTGGCGCCGCTTCTTGCGCTCGGCGCGCTTCTCCCGCTCCTCGCGGGAGGCACGGGCCTGCTGGTCGTAGACGCCCTCGGACGTGCGCGCCACGACCTCCTCGGTGAGCTCGCGCAGCTGGTCGCGCAGGAAGTCACGGGTCGCGACCTCGCCGAGGGACAGGCGCAGGCTGGCCAGCTCGCGGGTGAGGTACTCGACGTCGGCCTGGAGGCGCTGGTTCTGCCCGCGGTCCTCCTCGAGCGCCACGCGGTCCCTGTCCACCTGGCGGTTCTGCGCCAGGAGGATCAGCGGCGCGGCGTACGAAGCCTGCAGGCTCAGCAGCAGCGTGAGCAGCGTGTAGTTGAGCCGCTTCGGGTCGAACTGGAGGTCCTCCGGGACGAAGGTGTTCCAGGCCAGCCAGACCGTCACGAACAGCGTCAGGTAGACGAGGAACCGGCCGGTCCCGAGGAACCGCGCGGTCCGTTCGGACACCCGACCGAAGGCCTCGGGGTCGTAGTGCGGCCGCGACAGCAGGGAGCGCGGCGCGACCGGCTGGTCGAGCCGCTTGCGCCGGCGCGCCGGGGAGTCAGCCACGACGCCTCCCGCGCCAGTCCTGCGGCAGGACGTGGTCCAGCACGTCGTCGACGGTCACCGCCCCGAGCAGCCGCTGCTCGCTGTCGACGACGGGGACGGCGACCAGGTTGTACGACGCGAGGTGGCGGGTGACGTCGGCCAGCGGGCAGTCCGGGTCCAGCGGGTCGATGTCGGTGTCGACGCACGCCGAGATGAGGGTCGACGGGGGCTCGCGCAGCAGCCGCTGGAAGTGGGCCGTGCCCAGGTAGCGCCCGGTCGGGGTCTCGTACGGCGGGCGCACGACGTAGATCTGTGCGGCCAGGCTCGGCGACAGGTCGGGGTGACGGATCCGGGCAAGGGCCTCAGCGACGGTCGTGCCCGGGCCCAGGATGACCGGCTCCGAGGTCATGAGACCACCGGCGGTGTCGTCGCTGTACGCCAGCAGCTGGCGGACCGGCGCGGCCTCGTCGGGCTCCATGAGGTCGAGCAGGCGCGCAGCGTCGTCCGGCTGCATCTCGCCGAGCAGGTCGGCCGCGTCGTCGGGCGCCATCGCCTCGAGGACGTCCGCGGCGCGCTCGTCCTCGAGCCCGGCCATCAGCTGGACCTGCTCGTCCTCGGGCATCTCCTCGAGCACGTCGGCCAGGCGCTCGTCGTCCAGCGCCGCGGCGATCTCGCCGCGCCGCTTGTCCGACAGGTCGTGCATCACGCCGGCCAAGTCGGCCGGGCGGAGCTTCTCGAAGACGGCCAGCAGGTTCGCCGCCCCCTGCTCGCCCTCGGGCAGGGAGAAGCCGCTGACCTCGTCCCAGTCCAGCGTGCTCAGGGCGCCACGCCGCCGGCCGGTCCGGGCGGCCACCTTGGTGACCAGCCACTCGATCCGGGTCTGCTCCATGGCGACGTCGACCACGGTGAGATCGGTCCCGTCGGCGAGCTTGGTGACCTTGCGGTCGAGCAGCTCGGCCAGCACCAGGGTCTCGCCCGCGCGCTTGTCGAAGCGCCGCAGGCTCACCGTCCCCGTTGCCAGGAGCACGGCGTCGGCCTCGATCGAGGTGACCCGGCCCATCGGGACGAAGATCTTGCGGCGGGCCTGGATCTCCACCAGCAGGCCCAGCACCCGTGGCGCGTCCTTGCCGATGCGCACCGCGACGACGACGTCGCGGACCCGCCCGACCTGGTCGCCGTTGGGGTCGAAGACGGGCAGCCCGGCCAGGCGCGCGACGAACACCCGCGTCCCCGTGCTCATGGCGTCTCCCGCTCCCTGTCGGCTGGGCGTCAACCTACCGCCGTACGCCGGGTGAACCGGGGTGCGGCACGATGCCCGGAGCCCCCTTTCCTTGAGGAGAACCCCGTGACCGCCACGCTCGACCGCTTCCGACTCGACGGCAGGGTGGCCCTGGTCACCGGGGCCTCCTCCGGACTGGGGGTCGCGATCGCTGTCGGCATGGCGGAAGCCGGGGCGGACGTCGTCCTCGGCGCCCGACGGGCCGACCGGCTCGAAGAGACCAAGCGACTGGTGGAGGCGACCGGTCGTCGCGCGGTCGCCGTGGAGACCGACGTGACCGATCCCGACCAGTGCACGGCGATGGTCGCCGCCGCCGTCGAGGCCTTCGGCAAGGTGAACGTCCTCGTCAACAACGCCGGGTTCGGCTGGGCCAAGCCCGCGACCCGCGAGACCCCGGACGAGTTCCGCAAGGTCATCGACATCAACCTCAACGCGCAGTACTGGATGGCGCAGGCGTTCGGCCGGGCCGTCACCGAGGGCGGGTCGATCGTCAACATCTCCAGCGTCCTCGCGATGCGCCCGGGGGGATCCCGCAGGCCGGCTACGCCGCGTCGAAGGCCGGCCTGCTGGGCCTGACCCGCGACCTCGCCGGGCAGTGGACCGGCCGCAAGGGCATCCGCGTCAACGCGGTCGCCCCCGGCTACTTCCCGACGGAGATGACCGACGAGATGGACCCGGCCGAGGGCGAGATGGTCAAGCTGATCACCCCTGCTGGCCGTTACGGCGAGCTGCACGAGGTCGCCGACGCCTGCGTGTTCCTCGCCTCGGACGCCTCCTCCTACGTCACCGGCATCACGCTGCCCGTCGACGGCGGGATGGTGATGCCGTGACCGGCCTGCCGTACGAGGTGGTCGACGTCTTCACCGACCAGGCCTTCGCGGGCAACCCGCTCGCGGTCGTGCTCGACGCGGAGGGGCTCTCCGACGCGCAGCTGCAGGCGATCGCGCAGGAGTTCAACTTGTCGGAGACGGCTTTCCCGTTGCCGGCCCCGGACGGCGCGACCTACGGGCTGCGCATCTTCACGCCGTCGGTCGAGCTGCCCTTCGCGGGTCACCCGTCCGTCGGGGCGGCGTGGGTGCTGCACCGGCTGGGCCGTATCGCGTCCGGGCCCAACGTCCAGGCGTGCGGGGCGGGCCTGCTGCCCGTCGAGGTCTCCGCCGACGGCGCCACCCTCACCGGTGGTGCGCCGACCGTCGGCCCCCAGCGCGACCCGGCGCCGCTGCTGGCGGCGGTGGGCCTGTCGTCCGCGGACCTCGCGGGCCCGGCGCCACGCACCTGCGGGACCGGGATCCCCTGGGTGCTGCTGCCGGTGGTCCCGTCGGCGCTCGACCGGGTGTCCCCGCGGGCGGACCTGCTCGACGCCGTGGACGCGACCGGGATCTCGGTGGTCGCGTGGGACGGCACGGCGGCCCGCTGCCGCGTGCTGTGCGGCGGCGTCGGGATCGCGGAGGACCCGGCGACGGGCTCCGCAGCGCTCGCGCTCGGTGTCTACCTCGCTGCTGTCGAGCTGGTCGGTGAGGGCACGACGTCGTACGTCGTGACGCAGGGCGTCGAGATGGGCCGGCCGTCGGAGCTGCGCTGCACGGTGACGGTGACGGGGGGAGCGGTGACCTCGACGACCGTGAGCGGGTCGGTCGTCCCCGTGGCGAAGGGCGAGATCCGCCGGCCCTGACATCATGGTGCCGTGACCGTGCAGACCCCTGTGCCGCAAGGGCTCTCGCGCCCCCCGACCCGCGACGCCGGGCTGCTCGTCATCGCCCTGTTCGCGGTCTCCACCTCCGGGCCGCTCATCGCGGCCACCGCCGCCCCCGCGCTGGCGATCGCCTTCTGGCGCAACGCGCTGTCGGGCGCGGTGCTCCTCCCGATCGCGCTGCTGCGCAACCGCGCCGAGCTCACCGCCCTCGACGCCCGGGAGCGCAAGCTCGCCCTGCTGGCCGGCGTCCTGCTCGCGCTCCACTTCGCCACCTGGATCCCGGCGCTGGACTACACCAGCGTCGCGAGCGCCACGGCCCTGGTGGCGACCCAGCCCGTGTGGTCCGCCCTGCTCGACAAGGCCCGTGGCCGCCACGTGCACCGGCAGGTGTGGCTGGGCATCGGGGTGGCGCTGGCAGGTGCCCTGCTGCTCACCGGCGCGGACCTGCGGGTCTCCGGCGAGGCCCTGCTCGGGGACGGGCTGGCCATCCTCGGGGGGATGTTCGCGGCGGGGTACATGGTCGCCGGCAGCGAGGTGCGCAAGAGCGTCACGACGACGACGTACACCGCCCTGTGCTACTCCACGACCGCGGTGATCCTGCTCGTGGTGTGCCTCGTCGGTCGACAGTCGCTGTCGGGGTACGACGGGAGCGACTGGCTCAAGCTGCTCGCCCTCACCGGCGGGGCGCAGCTGCTGGGTCACTCCTTGTTCAACGTCGTCCTGAAGACAACCAGCCCGACCGTGGTGAGCCTGTCGATCCTGTTCGAGATCCCCGGCGCCGCGCTCATCGCGGCCCTGTTCGTGAAGGGCCAGCACGTCCCGCTGCTGGCGATCCCCGCCGCGGTGCTGCTGGTGACCGGGCTGGCTCTGGTCATCCGCACCACCAGCCGTGACGCGACCCCGAGCGTCCCCGTCGAGTAGGGGGGTGAGCGTTCTCACCCGCCCGGATTGGCTACTGACGAGTAGCCGGTGGGAGACTCTGCCGAAACCCTGATCAAGGAGCGCACACCATGGGACGCCTGGCATCCACCGAGGGCCTCACCGAGATCCAGACCGAGATCCTCTCGGCCGTCCGCACGTTCGTGGACAAGGAGATCATCCCGCACGCCACGGAACTCGAGCACAAGGATGAGTTCCCCGAGGCCATCGTCGAGGGCATGAAGGAGATGGGCCTGTTCGGGCTCATGATCCCGGAGGAGTACGGCGGTCTGGGTGAGTCGCTCCTGACCTACGCCTTGGTGGTCGAGGAGATCGCCCGCGGCTGGATGAGCGTCTCCGGCGTCATCAACACGCACTTCATCGTGGCTTACATGCTCAAGCAGCACGGGTCCGAGGAGCAGAAGAACCGCCTGCTGCCGCTCATGGCGACCGGCGAGCTGCGCGGTGGCTTCTCGATGTCCGAGCCCGGCTGCGGGTCCGACGTCGCCGCCATCAAGAGCAAGGGCGTGCGCGACGGGGACTCCTACGTGCTCGACGGCCAGAAGATGTGGCTCACGAACGGCGCGCGCGCGGGGCTGATCGCGACACTCGTGAAGACCGACGAGGGCGGCGACAGCGTCTACAAGAACATGACGACGTTCCTGCTCGAGAAGGAACCGGGCTTCGGCGAGACCGCTCAGGGCGTCACGATCCCCGGGAAGATCGACAAGATGGGCTACAAGGGCGTCGAGACGACCGAGATGGTCCTCGACGGTGCCCGCGTCGCGGCGTCGACGATCCTCGGCGGCGAGGCAGGTCGGGGCAAGGGCTTCTACCAGATGATGGACGGCGTCGAGGTCGGCCGCGTGAACGTCGCCGCCCGCGCGTGCGGCATCTCGATCCGCGCCTTCGAGCTCGCCATCGCCTACGCCCAGCAGCGCGTGACGTTCGGCAAGCCGCTCGCGGGGCACCAGGCGATCCAGTTCAAGCTCGCCGAGATGGCTACGAAGGTCGAGGCCTCGCACGCCCTGATGGTCAACGCGGCGCGGCTCAAGGACATGGGGCGGCGCAACGACGTCGAGGCCGGCATGGCCAAGCTCCTGGCGAGCGAGTACTGCGCCGAGATCACGCAGGAGTCATTCCGCATCCACGGCGGCTACGGCTACTCCAAGGAGTACGAGATCGAGCGCCTCATGCGCGAGGCGCCCTTCCTGCTCATCGGTGAGGGAACCTCCGAGATCCAGAAGACGATCATCAGCCGCGGTCTGCTGAAGGACTACAAGCTCAAGGGCTGATCACGGGACTGCCCTTGATCAACGGAGCCGGCGTACGCACATTCTGCCGGTTTTCTGTGGTCGGCGACTCCGTTGATCATGTGCGGGTCGATCGTGCGTGGGTCGATCAGCAGAGCGGGTTGACCGTGCAGCTCGGACGGGTGGCCCTGACCTTCATGGGCTTGGCCATCGTGGGGCTCTTCGTCGTGCCGATGAAGATGGGCAGGCTGGTCAGGCTCTTCACGCTCTCGGAGATACCGCGCGTCGTGTCGGCGCCGACCACGAACAGGTGCCCGAACTTGTCGTAGTTGATCGTGTAGAAGTCACCGAGGCGCCGGTCGCCGGCCGGGAAGTCCGCGCTGGCATTGCAGGTCGTCCCCGACAGGCAGATCTGACCGATGTGCACCGGGCCGCCCGAGGCGTTCACGACGGTCCACTTCGAGGGCACGAACTTCTTCGTGCCGTTCCGGCATGTGACCGTGGTGCCGTGGGCGTTCTCGGTCGCGCCGACCATCATGACGAACTGGTCAGGACGCTTGGCCGTGCGCTGCAGCCACGCGACGGCGACCTTGCCGTCGTCGCCCGCAACCACCCAGGGCCAGAGCATGTCGCCCGCGGGAGCAGGCAGCGTGACCGGGGACCCCCAGGACATCGTGGCGCGGGAGAAGGCGTTGAACGTGACGCTGCCATCACCGACGCGGGTGTCCTTGGGGCCGCCGTACCCCCCAGCGGCGGCGCGGTAGACGTTGCCGCCCTTGTCGACCGCGACCGCCCCGAAGAAGTCGACCGTCTTGTCGAGCTTCGCGCCGTCGTACGCCTTCCAGGTCTTGCCCTGGTCCGCGGAGATGGTCATGCCCTGCGGGTTGTGGGGACCGATGAGCCCGTCCGGGTTCTTCGGGTCGATGAACATCTTGGCGTCCGGGCCGTCTGCGTTGGCGCGCGACTGCAGCAGCCAGGTGAGGCCCCCGTCGGTGGTCCGGAAGATCTGCTGAAGGGTGTTGACGTAGAGGTACGCCTCGTCCTTGCGACCGGCGGTGAGCCACGGGCGGTCGCCACTGGTGACCTCGGGGTTGCCGCGGCTGTAGGTCTGGCCGTCGTCACCGCTGGAGAAGACCGCGACGTTGGCCAGGTTGATCTCGGTGTTGTAGATGCGGCCGCCCGCGTCGATCGCGTAGTCCGGGTCCGAGAAGCCCGACGAGGTCGCGCTGTGGGGGCCGCTGCCGCTCCCCGCCAAGCCGATGTACTTCCAGGTCTTGCCGTTGTCGGCCGACCGCCAGTTCAGGGTCTGGTTCTCGTACGTCGTGGCGAGCGCCGGGGCGCCGAGCGCGAGCGACTGGGGGTCCTTGTAGAGGTGGGTGGTGCCGCCGTGCGAGGAGAGGCTGATCGACCCGTCCTGGGCGACGACGCTCACCGGCTCGCCGCCGGGGCGGCTGCTGTCGACGTACACGCGCTTGGCGAAGGAGAGCGGCGGGGCCTTGACCTCGCTGCCGCAGCCGGCGGGGGCGCCGAGCGCGGTGGTCGCGACGGGCAGACCGCCCGCGAGGACCAAGGCAGTGAGCAGGGCGGTACGGCGGCGTGACATGGGCGCTCCCGGTGTAGGTGCTGCTGAGTTCGCCGCCGAGCCGCCGACTCCTGCCGCCGAGACCCGGGTGAGCTCGACTGGTTAGGTTGACGTGGTGGACGGCGACCAGGTGCTGATGCTGGTCGAGGCCCACCTGGCCGGAGTCCTGGGTCACGACAGTGGCCGGGCGGGGGTGAGCTTCCTCGGGACCGAGCGCGTCGACGTGCTCCGGTTCGGCCCCGACGACGAGGGCTTGGTGCGCTACGCCAGCGTGGGGATGTCCCGCGCGCCGATGGCCGATCCGGGAGCCGACCTCGTCGCGGCGCACGGCCCCCGCGCCGAGCTGGTCCTGTCGGTCCGTGGCCTGCAGGACACCGTCTTGCGCCGGCTCGCGGCGCTGGCCGCCAGCCCCGCGGTGGAGGGTGTGATCGTCAGTCCCGGAGCGGGTCTCGACGTCGGTGAGCCGCTCTGGGACGACGCGCGGTTCACCGCTGTCCTGATCGGCGAAGCCGGGGGACTGGTTCCCGACCTGCCGCTCGAGGAGGAGGAGCCCGTGCGGTTCCTCCCTGTCCTGCCGATGACGCCCAACGAGGCCGCCTGGAAGCGGGTGCACGGGGCGGCGGCTCTCGAGGAGCGCTGGCTGACCCAGGGCCTCGACCTGCGGGACCCGCGGCGACGCGAGGCGGACCTGCGATGACCCCGCTCGACACGCGGTTGCGCGACCAGGCTGCCCAGTGCGCCTCGGCCGGCAGCCCGCTGACCGCAGCCCTCCTGACGGGGGCCGCCGACGACTGGGTGGCAGGGGGCGTCGTCCGGGAGCTCCTGGCGCCGTACGAGCACGACCCCTCGGGCTCGGTGCTGTCCCTGCGCTTCGCCGGGGCGCTGCACCGGCTGGTCCTGGAGCGCCGCGCCCCGGAGCTGGCCCTCTACTACCCGAGCGTCGGCGGGACAGCCGCTCCTTCGGGGCTCTGGCCGGTCGCGGAGCGGGCGGTCGCCGAGCACCTGGAGGAGCTGCGCGAGCTCGTGACCCGTCCCGTGCAGACCAACGAGGTCGGGCGCTCCGCCGCGCTGTACGGCGCGCTGCTGCTCCTCGACGGACCGCTGCGCCTGCTGGAGATCGGTGCCTCCGCCGGCCTGAACCTGCGCTGCGACGCCTTCGCCTACGACCTCGGTGCGGGCGAGGTGCTGGGTGACGCGCGCAGTCCGGTCCGGCTCGAACGGCCGTGGGAGGGGTCCTGGCCCACCGGGCCGGCTCCCCAGATCGTCGACCGGGCGGGGTGCGACCCCGGTCCGCTCGACCCGACGTCGACCGAGGACCGGCTCACCCTCACGTCGTACGTCTGGGCGGACCAGGTCCCGCGCCTCGAGCGGCTGCGTGGGGCGCTGCAGGTCGCCGAACGCGTCCCCGCTCGGGTCGAACGAGCGGGTGCCCTGGAGTTCCTTCTGCGCGAGCTCGCTGTTCCCGCGCCCGGCGTCACGACCGTCGTCTGGCACAGCGTCGTCTGGCAGTACGTCGCTCCCGAGGAGCGGGCCGCGGTGGATGCCCTGCTCGCGCGAGCGGGGACCGCGGCCACGGAGGCCGCGCCACTGGTGCGGGTGTCCCTCGAGCCGGAGCGGGTCGGCGGGGGTGACGTCGCGTTCCGCGTCCACGTGCAGCGCTGGCCGACCGGTGAGCGGGTGCAGGTGGCGGACGCGCTCGGCCACGGTCCGCCGGTGCTCTGGAACGGTGCGAGGATCTGAGGGTGGGCACCCTGGTCTTCGACGGCGACTGCGCCTTCTGCACGTCTTCGGTGCGTGCCGCGCATCGGCTCGGCCTGCGGCCGGACGTCGTGATCGCCTGGCAGTTCGCGGATCTCGCTGCGCTGGGGCTCACCGAGGAGCAGTGTGCCTCCGCCCTGCAGTGGGTTTCGGGGTCGCGAGTGGCCAGTGGTCACGAGGCCGTGGCGCGCATGATGCTCGCGGGACCGCTGCCCTGGCGGCCGATAGGGCTGCTCCTGCTCACCCCGCCGGTCTCGTGGGTGGCGGCGCGCCTCTACCGCTGGGTCGCCGACCATCGCGGGTCGTTACCGGGCGGCACCCCCGCCTGCGCCCTGCCGCCGGACCCGCCCACCACCACCCCGACGGCCCGGTGATCGCCGTCACGCTGCCAGACTGTGGGTCACCATCAGCAGAGGGAGATCGACGTGCAGTTCGGCCGCAGCTACGAGGAGTTCGAGGTCGGGGCGGTCTACAAGCACTGGCCCGGTAAGACGGTCACGGAGTACGACGACCACTTGTTCTGTCTGCTCACGATGAACCACCACCCGCTGCACCTGGACGCCAACTACGCGACCACGACGCCGCAGGGCAAGAACGTCGTCGTGGGCAACTACGTGTACTCGCTGCTGCTGGGCATGTCGGTCGCCGACGTGTCAGGGAAGGCCATCGCGAACCTCGAGGTCGAGTCGCTCAAGCACGTCTTCCCGACGTTCCACGGGGACACCATCTACGGGCAAACCGAGGTCCTGGACAAGACCGAGAGCAAGTCCAAGGACGACCGCGGGATCGTCTACGTGGAGACCAAGGGCTACAACCAGGACGGCGTTCTGGTGTGCATCTTCCGCCGCAAGGTCATGGTCCCCAAGGACAGCTACCTCCAGGCGCGAGGTGGCGAGCAACCGGGTCGGCCGACCCTGCAGGAGTAGGAACGGCCCCAGTCGGGCACAGTGAGCGCATGGAGCTCATCGTGATCCTCGTCGTCGTCATGCTCGTCGCCGCCATGTTCTTCGCGGCCGGCGGCCTCAACCGCGGCCGGGGCACGGTCCGCCGCAGCCGCGTGGTGCGCGAGGCCGCGCCCGTGGAGCGGACCGTCGTGCGCGAGCGCACCGTCGAGACCGATCGCGACACGCTGCTCTGACATCCGTCTCGTCCCGGTTCGCCGGGTCTGGGCTTGACGGGACCGCCTCACCGGCGGAACGTCGGGGGATGACCGCCCCCGCGACGTGTCCGCGCTGTTCCGGAACGCTGAGGCCGCCGGGCCTGATGTCCAGCGACTGGGTCTGCGAGGTCCACGGTCGCGTCGCCCCGTACCACCGCTCGACCCCCGAGGCCCTGCGGACCGTCACCGACCGGGCCACCGTGCCGGTGTGGAGCCCCCTCCCGCTGCTGTCGGCGTGGACCATGACGGGTCTGGGCTGGTGCGGTGACGAGCGCTCAGGGGCCTGCGCGACGGTGCTGGCCGTGTCCGGTCCCTCGCCCCTGGGAGGGCCGGCGGATGTGCTGCTCGTGGCGGAGGAACCGGGTGTCGGCCTGGGTGCGCGGCTGGCGGGCCTGGAGGGGACGGACCCGACGGCCAGCGTCGACGGGGCCCCGGACGCCAAGATCCTGGCCGCAGGGCATCCCACACCGCTGTGGCGCTCGGGGTCCGCCGGCGACCGGACGGCTTTCGTCGGCGAGGCGGCCGGAGTCTGGTTGTGGGCCGTGGTCTGGCCGGCTGCCGCTGAGCTGATCCTGCTCGAGCACGTGGACCTGCACGACCTGCGGCACGACGCGCACGCCAGCCTGCTCCTGCCGACCGGGGCCCCGTCGCCCCGCTTGCCCTGACGCGGAGGCGCCGCTGTGGGGCTCGTCGTGGGCGCACGCCGCTAGCCTTCGCGCGTGACCCCGCGCATCGATCTGCACACCCACTCCACGGCTTCCGACGGAAGCACGTCGCCGACCGACCTCGTGGTCGAAGCGCGGGCTGCGGGCCTCGACGTCGTGGCCCTCACCGACCACGACACGACGGCCGGGTGGGACGCCGCCGCGAATGCCTTGCCCGCCGGGCTGCGGTTGGTGCGCGGGGCGGAGATCTCCTGCGTGGCCGAGGGAATCAGCTTGCACCTGCTGGCCTACCTCTTCGACCCGACGTACGCACCGCTGCTGAACCGGCTGGCCGAGCTGCGGGACAGCCGTCGCGCGCGAGCACAGCAGATGGTCGCCCTGCTGGCCGCGGACGGGCACCCGGTCGACGCCGACCTGCTGCCGGCCGAGGGCACGCTGGGTCGGCCGCACGTGGCCAACGTCCTCATCGCCGCCGGGTTGGTGCCGAGCATCAAGGAGGCCTTCACCCCTGACTGGATCGGTTCGCGCGGTCGCTACTGGGTGCCGAAGGTCGACTTCCCCGTCCTGGAGGCGATCTCGCTGGTACGGGCGGCGGGTGGGGTGCCGGTGTTCGCCCACCCCCGGGCGACGGTCCGGGGAAAGACGGTCAGCGATGACACGATCCGCGCGATGGCTTCGGCCGGTCTGGCAGGGCTCGAGGTCGACCACGACGACCACCTCCCGGAGGCACGTGCCGAGCTGCGGGAGCTCGCCGCCGAGCTCGACCTGCTGACCACCGGGTCCAGCGACTTCCACGGACGTCACAAGGCCGTCGCTCTGGGGGCGCACCTGACGACCGAGTCAGCGCTGGAGCTGATCGCCGACCAGGCAAGCGGAGTGGAGGTCCTGTGAGCGCCGTCCTCGACACCGCGCTGTTCGGGGCCGTCTTCGTCACCCTCTCGGTCATCATGGACCCGCTGGGCAACGTGCCGCTGTTCCTCGGACTCACCGCCGGCCGGACCAACAAGAAGCGCCGCAAGCTCGCCGCCCAGGCCGTTCTCGTCTCGCTGCTCGTGATCTCGCTGTTCGCCGTGCTGGGCCAGCAGATCCTGAGCTACCTCGGCATCGGCATCCCTGCGTTGCAGGGCGCGGGCGGTCTGCTGCTCACGATCGTGGCGCTCGAGCTGCTGACCGACAAGGAGGACGACCCGACGGAGATCGACAACGTCAACGTGGCCCTCGTCCCGTTGGGGACTCCCCTTCTCGCGGGCCCGGGAGCGATCGTCGCCACCATCGTCTTCGTCCAGAAGTCGCACGGGGTCGCGGACCACGTCGCCATCGCCGCCGGGATCGTCGCGGTTCACGTCATCGTGTTCCTCTGCCTGTTCTTCAGCGTCACCATCACCAAGCTCATCCGCGAGTCCGGGATCGTGCTGCTCACCCGCATCTCCGGGCTCCTCCTGTCCGCCATCGCCGTGCAGCTCATCGCCGACGGGGTGAAGGGGTTCATCGCCGCGGGGTGATCCGCTGAGGCACGATGAGGCCATGCCTGGTCTCCGCGTGCTGCTCGTCGCTCTGCTCGCCGCTGTCGTCACGCTCGCGCCGGGGATCGCGTACGCCGAGAACGCCGCCCAGGTCGCGTCGGCGCTGAGGACGAGCCCGGTCTACCAGGCCAACGGACTCAACCTGATCGACGTGCCGTCGGTGACCTCGGAGGTCAGCGGGACGAACCCGCAGGTGTACGTCGCGGTGCTCGCAGCAGGGGCCGCCTCGACCGCCCAGGAAGCCGATGACCTCGCGACCGAGATCGGCCGAGCCCTCGGCGTCAGCAACGCCGTCGTCCTCGTCGTCACCGCGAGCAAGCACCTCGGGGCGGGGGAGGGCAGCGCGGCCGCGGCCCAAGGGGTCAGCGCAGACTCCGCGCTCGCTGACGAGCTCGCCACGGACCGTGGCGGCTTCACCAAGGACAACGTGACGGCCTTCGTCCTGTCGTTCTCCCAGCGGATCGCCCAGCAGGCCAGCAGCGGTGGCAGCGCGTCCGGCAACGGGAGCGTCGACAGCACCTCGCGCTCCTCGGGCGCCGGCGGGCTCTGGCTGGTGGGTGGCGTCCTCGTGGCCGGCGGAGTCGGGACGGCGCTGGTCGTGCGCTCCGGCCGGCGGCGGCGCGACCGCCTGAACGAGGGACTCAAGGTCGAGGTCGAGCAGCTCTACAACCGGCTGGCCAACGACGTCATGACCATCGACACCAAAGACGACGCCGTCGCGCGGCAGGCGATGTCCGACGCGGGCGAGCGGTACAACGCCACGGGGGCTGCCCTCGCCGAGGCCGACAGCCCGCCGGAGTTCGCGGCCGCTCGTCGCTGCGCCGTCGAGGGCCTCACCGCAGCCCGCACCGCCCGCACCGCCCTCGGCCTCGACCCCGGCCCGGAGATCCCCATGGCCTACGGCGTCGGGCAGCAGCTCACGGCAGACCAGCAGGTGACGTTCGGCGGGACGACCTACGACGGCTCCCCGACCTACCAGCCGGGCCGCCCGCACTACTACGGGGGCGGCTACGTCGGCGGGCAGAACGTGCCGGGTGGCTGGTACTCCGGCCGCTTCTGGGAGCCGTTCCTGCTCGGCTCGATCCTGACCGGCGGTCTCGGCGGTGGTGGATTCGGTGGTGGCTACGGCCGCGACCACGGGAACGACCACGAGAACGCCGGGGAGGGCGGGGGCGACTGGGGCTCCGGCGGAGGCGGTGACTGGGGTGGCGGCTCGAGCGGTGGGGGCGGCACCTGGGGCGGCGGCGGCGGAGGCGGCCGCAGCGGTGGTGGCGGCGGCAGCTGGTAGGCCCGCTCCGACGTACCGCGGACCTGTCGCAGCGTTGCGCGAGGATGGCCGGATGCAGACGGAGCTGGGAGGGATGCCGACGCGGTTGTTCCCGTGCACGCCGTCGCGGCTGACGACCTGGCTGGACTGCCCGCGGCGCTACCGCATGACCTATCTCGACCGGCCCCCGCCCGCCAAGGGGCCGGCGTGGGCGCACAACACGGTCGGGTCGGTGGCCCACCTGGCGCTCGCTCGATGGTGGGACCTGCCGCTCGAGCGACGCACCGGCCCCGCTGCCCGCGGCCTGCTCGAGCGCGCGTGGCAGACCGACGGCTTCCGCGACAGCGAGCAGGCCGACCGCTGGCGCGGCCTGTCGGGGGACATGGTCGAGAGGTACGCCGCGGAGCTGGACCCCGAGCAGGAGCCGGTGGGCGTGGAGCGCACGGTGGGGATGCCGACCGAGCGGCTGGCCTTCAGCGGTCGCGTCGACCGGGTGGACCGCCGCGGCGACGAGGTCGTCGTCGTCGACTACAAGACCGGTCGGTGGCGGCAGACGACGGACGACGCGCGCGGCTCGCTCGCGCTGGCCCTCTACGCCCTCGCGTGCCGGCGGACGTTCCGGTCGGCCTGCACGACCGTCGAGCTGCACCACCTGCCGAGCGGCGAGATCGTCACCTGGGACCACACGGAGGAGAGCCTCGCGCGGCACGTCCGTCGTGCCGAGGGGATCGCGGGGGAGGCCGTGCTCGCGACGACGGCCCTGGCTGAGGGCGCTCCGGCGGACGAGCACTTCCCCCCGCGCCCGTCGTCGCTCTGCGGGTGGTGCGATGTCCAGCGGCACTGCCCGGAGGGTCTCGCGACGAGCCCTCCGAAGCAGCCGTGGGCGGGCCTCGCGGAGGACCTCGAGCCCCCCGGCGGGCCGTGAGGGTGGCGGAGGCAGCCGACGTGCGGGAGATCGCGCTCGCCCTGGACGGGGTCGTCGAGGTCGAGAGCGACGGCTTCGACTTCCGGGTCGACGGACGTGGGTTCGTCTGGTCCTACCCGGAGCGCCGACCCGGCCGACCGCGCGTGATCCGCACCGACATCGCGGTGCTCTACGTCGGGGACGAGGCGGAGAAGCAGGCGTTGCTCCGAGGCGAACCGGACGTCTTCTTCACCGCCCCCGGCTACGAGCCGTGGCCGCTGGTCCTCCTGCGGCTCGAGCAGGTCGACGCTGCGCGGCTGATCGAGCTCGTGACCGACTCCTGGCAGATGCGCCGCGAGGTCAGGTGAGCGCGACGGCGAAGTCGGGCTCGGTGACGGCCCGCACCTCGTCGACGGTGACGCCGGGGGCGAGCTCGCGCAGCACCAGTCCCTCGGACGTGACGTCCAGGACGGCGAGGTCGGTGATGATCCGCTGGATGCACGCCCTGCCGGTGTAGGGCAGCGAGCACTCGCGCACGATCTTGGCCGAGCCGTCCTTCGCCGCGTGCTCCATCATCACGATGACCCGCTTGGCCCCGTGGACGAGGTCCATCGCGCCGCCCATCCCCTTGACCATCTTCCCGGGGATCATCCAGTTGGCCAGGTCACCGCGCTCGCTCACCTGCATGGCGCCCAGGATCGCGACGTCGATGTGACCTCCGCGGATCATCCCGAACGACGCCGCGCTGTCGAAGTACGACGCCCCCGGGTTGACGGTGACGGTCTCCTTGCCGGCGTTGATGAGGTCCGCGTCGACGTGGTCCTCGTCCGGATAGGGACCGACGCCGAGGACGCCGTTCTCGCTCTGCAGCACGACGAACACGTCGGCCGGGACGTAGTTGGGTACCAGGGTCGGAAGGCCGATCCCCAGGTTGACGTACTGCCCGTCCTCGAGCTCCCGGGCGACGCGGGCGGCGAGCTCTTCACGGCTGAGCACGGACGGTCCTCCGTTCGATGCGCTTCTCGGCGTTGGCCAGGACGACCCGCTGCACGAACACCCCGGGGGTGTGGACCAGAGCGGGGTCGAGGTCGCCCGGCTCGACGATCTGCTCGACCTCGGCGATGGTGATGCGGCCCGCGGCGGCGCACAGCGGGTTGAAGTTCTGCGCGGACTTGTCGTAGACGAGGTTGCCGTGGCGATCGCCGTACCTCGCCTTCACCAGTCCGAAGTCGCAGACGATGCCGTGCTCGAGGACGTACTCGCGCCCGTCGAACGACCGCACCTCCTTCGGGTCGCTGGCCAGGGCGATGCTCCCGTCGGCGGCGTACCGCTGAGGGAGGCCTCCGTCAGCGACCTGGGTCCCGACGCCGCCGGGGGTGTAGAACGCCGGGATGCCTGCGCCGCCGGCGCGCAGCCGCTCGGCCAGCGTGCCCTGCGGGACCAGCTCGACCTCGAGCTCGCCGGTGAGGAACTGGCGCTCGAACTCCTTGTTCTCCCCGACGTAGGAGCCCGTGGTGCGGCTGATCCGCTTGGCGCGCAGCAAGGAGCCCAGGCCCCAGCCGTCGACCCCGCAGTTGTTGGAGACCGTGCGCAGGTCCTCGACCCCCGCGTCGAGCAGGGCCTCGATGAGGGCCTGCGGGATCCCGCACAGCCCGAACCCGCCGACCGCGAGGGACGCCCCGCTGGGGATGTCCGCCACCGCCTCGGCAGCACTGCCGACGACCTTGTCCACTGGCCCTCCTTCGTCGTCAGGCACCGTAGCCTGACGCTCGTGGAGCAGCCGCAGGTGACCACCTACCGGCCGGCGCACACCGTCGACGTACGCCGGACGCTGGCCCCCCTGGTGCGGGGAGCAGGGGACCCGACCCACCGGCGCACGCCCGACGGCGCGTTCTGGCGCGTGACGCGGACGGCCGACGGCGCGGCGACCCTGCGGATCACCCAGGAGGCCGGGGAGATCACCGGGCAGGCGTGGGGACCCGGAGCCGAACGCGTGCTCGCCGACCTGCCCGTTCTGCTCGGCGCGCGCGACGACCAGGACGGCTTCGAGCCTCGGCTGCCGCTGTTGGTCGACGCCGTACGCCGGCATGCCGGCCTCCGGTTGCTGCGGACCGGGAACGTGCTGGAGTCGCTGGTCCCCGCGATCCTGGAGCAGAAGGTCACGGGCAAGGAGGCGTTCAGCGCGCAGCGCACCCTTCTCCTGCAGTACGGCGAATCCGCTCCCGGCCCGACGCCGCCCGGGATGACGGTCCCTCCCCCTGCGGAGGTCTGGCGCACCATCCCCTCGTGGGACTGGCACCGCGCGGCGGTGGACCCCCGCCGGATGCGCACCGTGCTCGCGGCCATGCCGGTGGCGAGCCGGTTGGCGGAAGCCGCATCGATGGCGCCGCACCTCGGCCGCGCCCGGTTGCAGGTGGTGCCGGGGATCGGGGTGTGGACCTCGGCCGAGGTGGCGCAACGGGCCTGGGGCGACCCGGATGCGGTGAGCGTCGGGGACTTCCACCTTGCCGCCGCGGTGGGCTGGGCGCTGATCGGCAAGCCCGTCGACGACGACGGGATGCTGGCGCTCCTCGAGCCGTGGGCCGGCCACCGGCAGCGCGTCGTCCGGCTGCTCGGACTGACCGGGAGCGCGAAGCCCCGCTTCGGACCCCGCCTCACGATTCAGGATCATCGGGCGCACTGAGGGTGACAGAGCGCGAGGATGGGCACACTGTGCGTATGGCGGCCCCGAAGTTCGACGACCCCAACGTCCTGGCGGCCATGCGGTCCTACCTCGCTGCCGTGGATGCCCTCGCGGACGCCGTCGACGAGCAGGACCTGCTGCGCCTGGGCGAGGCCAAGTCCCTCGCGGGGCTCCGACTGCGCAAGCAGCTGGCGACACCGGCCGTCTCTCGCGAGGACAGCCGCCACTGACCGGCGGGCCAGCGGCACGACCGCTCAGCGCAGGACCGTGAACTCCTCGACGTCGCGGCCGGTGCGGGGCGTTGCTGGCTGAGCCGGAAAGCCCACGGCGAGGACACCGAGCGGCTCACCCTCGACGTCCAGGACGTCGCGGACCACGTCAGGGCAGAACAGCGCGCTGCTGACCCAGGCGCTGCCGAGCCCCTCGGCCGCGAGCTGCACCAGGAGGTTCTCGACCGCGGCGCCGCCGGCCACGACGAACATCCGCTCCTCCGCGGCTTGCCGGCGCGGATCGGGGTAGGCGTGCGCGCCACTGCGGTCGAGCAGGGGGACCACGAGGTACGGCGCCCGACGGAGCACGTCCCCCCGGTGCAGCCTTCTGGTGACCTGCTGCTCGGTGAACCCGTCACGGCGCAGGTCCTCGGCCCACCGTTGCGCCATCGCGTCGAGCAGGGCCTCGCGCCGCTGTTCGACGAGGACGAACCGCCAGGGCGTGGTGTGGTGCGGGGCAGGTGCCGTGATGGCCGCAGCCACGGCTCGCAGAACGGTTGCTCGGTCGACCGGCTGGTCGCTGAACTCCCGGACCGTCCGGCGCAGGGCGACCGTCTCGACCTGCGCCTCGCGCGTCCCGAGCCGGAACATGTCCTCGGCCAGCGGTCGGGTCAGCGCCCTCGCTCCGCGCCCGTCGTCGTCGTACGCCAGACCGCGGACCACGGCAGCGGCGACGCCGGCCGCCTTGCCCTTCACGAGCTCGGCGGCGCTTGCGAGCTCGTCGGCGACGGCGATCTCGGTGACCTCGAGCCGGTGGCCGTGGCTGTCCGTCGTGCCGCGGCTGTCCCGGACGGGCGACAGGCCCGCGACCCCGATGGCTTGGTCGGTCTGGCCGACCCGCCAGGCCCTGCCCATGGTGTCGCTGATGACGACGGCCAGGTCGAGACCGGTCAGGCGACGCAGGTCCTCCCGCAGCCGGCGAGCCGAGGCGTCCGGGTCCACGGGGAGCAGGGCGATCTCGTCCGCGCGCACGTTGCTCCCGTCCACCCCGGCGGCGGCCATGACCAGGCCATGCCGGGTCTGCGAGATCGTGGTGGTCCCGCGACGGGCGACGACGCGGACCGTCTCCTCCTCGACGGCCTGCAGCCGAGTGGCCTCACGGTCCTCGCCCGCCGGGATCAACCTGCCCTCGACCTTGCTGATCACCTTGCTGGTGACGACCAGGACATCGCCTGCTGCGTAGCGGAACGCGGCGGCCAAGAGGGCGGCGAGGTCGTCCCCGGGGCGGAGGTCGGGCAGGCCCTCGACGGGGTGGACCTCAAGCAACGGCGTCGGCCAGGTCCAGCGCGGCCCGCACCATCGCGGCCGTCGCGTCGAGGTCGGTCATCAGCAGGGGTACCGCGCGCACCTCGACTCCGGGGACCGTCACGCCCGCGTCGCCCGTGTCCACCAGCCACCCGTCGAGCAGGTCAGCACCGTAGTGCCGGCCGACCGCCTCAGCGCTGGTCTCCACGCCGATGGCGCTGAGGCACGCATCGGCCATGCCCCGCACCGGCGCCCCACCGATGATCGGGCTGAGCCCGATGACCGTCTGGGCGGCGAGGGCTTCACGGACCCCCTTGACCTGCAGCACCGTGCCGATGCTCACGACCGGGTTGCTGGGGGGCAGCAGCACGACATCGGCGCCTTCGATGGCCTCGAGCACGCCGGGCGCCGGCAGCAGGTCGCCGTGGTGGACCAAGGTGATGGCCTGCGCCGGCAGGCCCGCGCGGTGCTTGATCCACCACTCCTGGAAGTGGATGGCCTTGCGGGCGCCGTCCTCGACGACGGTCACGTGGGTCTCGGCCTGCTGGTCGCTCATCGGGAGCAGCTGCATCCCGGGCTGCCAACGCTCGCAGAGGTTCTCGGTCGCCTGGCTCAGCGTCATCCCCCCGAGCATCAGCTGCGTACGTCGCAGGTGGGTCGCGAGGTCGCGGTCACCCAGTCCGAACCAGGCCGTCGGGGAGCCGTACGCCGCCAGCTCCTCCTTGGCCCGCCAGCTCTCGTCCTGCCGACCCCATCCGCGCTCGGTGTCGATGCCGCCGGACAGCGTGTACATGACGGTGTCGAGGTCAGGGCAGATCCGCAGGCCGTACAGCGTGGTGTCGTCGCCGGTGTTGACGACCACGGTGACGTGTGCGTCGGGCAGGGCGTGCCGGACGCCTTGGAGGAAGCGGGCCCCGCCGATGCCGCCCGCGAGGGCTGTGATGCGCATGACCTCATCCTCGCAGGAGGGTGACCGGAGCCCTCGCCGGGAAGTCCCCCAGCACGCGTGATCCCGCTCGCGACGTAGGGTCGGGCGATGGACCGCCACCCCGGCATGCAGCGCGCCCTCGCGCGGGCGCGGGACGGCAAGCCGCTGGACGTCACCGAGGCCACCGTGCTGCTCGGAGCCACGGGGGAGGACCTGCAGACGCTCTGCGCCGCTGCTGCCCGCGTCCGCGACCAGGGCCTCGCGGACGCCGGACGGCCAGGGACGGTCACCTACAGCCGCAAGGTGTTCATCCCGCTGACCCGGCTGTGCCGCGACCGCTGCCACTACTGCACCTTCGCGACCTCGCCGGCGAAGGTGCCCGCTCCGTTCCTGACCCTCGACGAGGTCCTGGACATCGCCCGGGAGGGGGCTGCGCTCGGCTGCAAGGAAGCGCTGTTCACCCTCGGCGACCGGCCCGAGGAGCGGTGGCCCGCGGCGCGGCAGTGGCTCGACGAGGCGGGGTACGACGACACGCTCGCCTACGTCCGGGCCTGCGCCGTCGCGGTGCTCGAGGAGACCGGGCTGCTCCCGCACCTCAACCCCGGCGTGATGACCTGGGCAGAGATGCAGCGGCTCAAGCCGGTGGCCCCGTCGATGGGGATGATGCTCGAGACGACCGCGGACGTGCCTGCCCACAAGGGCTCGCCGGACAAGGTGCCAGCTGTCCGCTTGCGAGCCCTCGAGGACGCCGGGCGGCACGCGATCCCCTTCACCACCGGGCTTCTCGTCGGCATCGGCGAGAGCCACCAGGAACGGGCCGAAACGATCTTCGCGCTTCGCGCGTCCCACCGGCGGCACGGGCACGTGCAGGAGGTGATCGTCCAGAACTTCCGAGCC
This sequence comes from uncultured Actinomycetota bacterium, assembly GCA_963760125.1. Taxonomy (GTDB): domain Bacteria; phylum Actinomycetota; class Actinomycetes; order Mycobacteriales; family SCTD01; genus RYN-111. Next base: position 133,232 of record CAVXBV010000010.1, read on the forward strand.
AAGCCCGACACCGCGATGCGGCACGTCGACGACACCCCTCTCGAGGAACTCCTCGCCGCGATCGCCGTGACGCGCTTGGTCCTCGGTCCGCGGATGCGGGTGCAGGCGCCGCCCAACCTCGTCGACCTCGCCGAGACCGCTGCCCTGCTCGCCGCCGGGGTCGACGACTGGGGCGGGGTCAGCCCGCTGACCCCGGACCACGTGAACCCCGAACGGCCCTGGCCGCACCTGGACGACCTCGCGCGGGCCAGTGCCGAGCAGGGCTTCGTGCTGACCGAGCGGCTGACCGCGCACCCGCCGTACCTCGTCGAGCCGTGGCTGGACCCGCGCCTGGCTGCCCACGTCGAGGCGCTGCGGACCGAGGCGGGCCTCGCGAGCGACGTGCTCCCCAAGGGCCTGCCGTGGCAGGAGCCCGACGGCGGCCTGGTCAGCAGCGGCCGCACCGACCTGCACGCCACGGTCGACACCACCGGACGCACGGAGGACCGACGCAGCGACTTCGACGACGTGTACGGCGACTGGAGCGCCCTGGAGGTGCCGGTCCACCCGCGCCTGGACACCGATGTCGCCGCGGCTCTGCGCAAGGAGCCGGAGCGGCTCGACGACAAGGACGTCCTGAGCCTGCTCACCGCTGAGGGCCCGGACCTCGAGGCCGTCGCCGCGTGGGCCGACGCGGTCCGCCGGGACGCCGTCGGCGACGAGGTCACCTTCGTCGTGAACCGCAACGTCAACTTCACCAACATCTGCTACACCGGCTGCCGGTTCTGCGCGTTCGCCCAGCGACGTACCGACGTCGACGCCTACTCGCTGTCGTTGGAGGAGGTCACCGAGCGGGCACGTGAGGCGTGGGCCGTCGGCGCCACGGAGATCTGCATGCAGGGCGGGATCGACCCGACGCTCCCGGGGACGGCCTACCTCGACCTCGCGCGCGCCATCAAGGCCGGTGCGCCGGACATCCACCTGCACGCCTACTCCCCGATGGAAGTGGTCAACGGGGCCGCCCGGATGCAGGTCAGCATCCTCGAGTTCCTCGAAGCCGCACGGGAAGCAGGCGTCGACAGCCTGCCCGGGACGGCCGCGGAGATCCTCGACGACGAGGTCCGGTGGGTGCTGACGAAGGGCAAGCTCCCGACGTCGCAGTGGATCGAGGTCGTGCAGACGGCCCACCGGATCGGGCTGCCGACGACGAGCACGATGATGTACGGCCACGTCGACGCCCCGCACCACTGGGCCGGGCACCTGCTGCTGCTCAAGCGCCTGCAGCAGGAGTCGGGCGGGTTCACGGAGTTCGTCCCCTTGCCGTTCGTGCACACGAACGCGCCGATCTACCTCGCCGGTGTGGCGCGACCCGGACCGACGGTCCGCGACAACCGTGCCGTCCACGCCGTCGCGCGCCTGGTGCTGCACGGCGCGATCGACCACATCCAGAGCTCCTGGGTGAAGCTCGGCGTCGAGCAGTGCCACCAGGTGCTGTCCGGTGGGGTCGACGACCTCGGTGGCACCCTCATGGAGGAGACCATCAGCCGGATGGCCGGCAGCGCCCACGGCAGCCGCAAGTCCGTCGAGGAGCTCGAGTCCATGGTGACCGCGGCGGGTCGCACCCCGCGCCAGCGCACCACGACGTACGGCGTCGTCAGCCCCGAGCGGCTGGCCGCCGCGCGGGCCGAGCCGGCGCGACCGGAGCTCCCGCTGATCGTCTGACCTCCCCGGGTTGGACGGCAGGCGTGGATACGCTGCGGGCCTGTTGCCTGAAGGGGTGTCTGTCGTGGAGCCGAACGTCCTGTCGCGCCGCATCGAGCAGCTTGCTGCGCTCGCCGGGGACGAGGTGGATCCCGCCGGTGGTGCGCAGGCGGGCAGTGCCGCCGTGCGGGGTGAGATCGCCGGGCTGCGCGCTGATCTCGCGGCACTGCGCACCGAGGTCGGTGCGGTGCGCGGCGACATCGACGGCCTCGCCGGGCGGCTCAACACCTCGGTGGCAGCCGGTCGTACCGAGACCGGGACCCTCGCCCGGCGGGTGGCCGACCTGGTCAACCGGGTCGACGTGGTCGGCGGCAAGGTCGACGAGGTGCGTGAAGACCTGCCGGTCCTGTCGCGTGAGGTCCGCGAGGGGCTCGAGCTCGTCCCGGTCCGGACCGGCGCCCGTCTCGACGAGCTGAGCGGCCGGCTGGGGGAGTCGGTCGGCAGCCGTGTCGAGGCCGTCGCCGCCGAGGTCCGCCGCTCGCTGAGTGCTGCCCAGGAGCGGGAGAGCGACGCCAGCGCCGTGACGCAAGGGCTGCTCGCGCAGACCAGGGCCTCGGTCGAGACGCGTATGACGGTGATGGAAGAGACGCTCGGCGCACTGGCCGAGCGCCTCGAGACCGTGACGCGCGACGGTCAGGTCGCGGCGCGCACGCAGCTGCAGTCCCTGGCGGAGAGCCTCGCTGCCCTGGAGGGCCGGGTCGCCGCGGTGTCGGGCGAGCAGGTCGAGCGGATCGTCGGGCGCCTGCGCGACGTCACCGAGACCCGGCTGGACAACCTGGCGGGCGTGCTCGCCGACGCCACCCGCAGCCGCAACGAGCAGCTGCGCCGCGAGCTGCTGGAGGTCCTGGGTCGGGCGAGCGCCGAGCAGGAGTCCACCCGCAACCAGGTCGCGGTCCTCGCGGACGCCGTACGCCTCGCGGAGTCCCGCCAGACCGAGGTCACCGCGACCCTCGAGACGCGCGTCACCGCTGCTCTGGCCGGGGTGCGCGAGGACATCACGACCGAGCTCGACGACGTCGCGGAGCGGCTGTTCGTCGCGGTGGCGACGCTCGAGCGCGCGGCGACGGCCGGCGACGAGCTGGCCACCGCACGCGCCGACGCCCTCCAGGTGTCGATCGATGCGGGACTCGAGGCCACCCGGGCGCAGGTGCAGAGCGGCCTGGACCTCACCCGCTCGGAGGTCGCCTCGGAGATCGGGACGCTGCGTCCCCGGCTCGAGGAGGTCGCGGTCGGCCAGGCGTCGGCCGTCGGGAGGGAGACCGCCGCGCGGGCCGAGGTCGTGCAGGCCCTGGACTCCCTGCGCGAGCGCGTCGCCATCACCGTCAGCGCGTCCGCCGAGGCGGTGCGGTCCGGCCTCGACGAGAGCACGTCGGCGCAGAAGGAGACCACCCGCGCCTTCGAGGCCGCGCTCGTCGACCGGCTCGGCAGCCAGCACGCCGCGCTGACCGCTCGGCTGGGGGACACGACCGCGGCGATGGCGACCGCGGCCGCCGCGACGGCGGAGGTGGGGGAGCGGCTCGCCGCAGTCGCGACCGGCCAGGACGAGGTGCGTCGCACCGTGGAGGCGCTGTCCGGGGACTGGCCGGTGCGCGTCGACGAAGCCGTCGCCGCTGCCCGGGTGGTCGCCGAGACGTCCGTCGAAGGGATCCGCGCCGACGTCCGGAGCCAGCTCGACGCCGTCGTCTCCGAGCTGGGCCGGGCCACCGCCGGCTTCGAGGACGCCCGCGGCCGGCTGTCCTCAGCGGTCGACGAGGTGACCGCACAAGCCGCGCTGCAGCGCGAGGACCAGCAGGCCACGCGAGCCGCCGTCGAGCAGGCTCAGCGGGCCGTCGAACAGGCCCAAGCCGCGCTGCTGCAGGCCACCGCGAGCGCGAGCGAGGCGGTGCAGATCGCCGAACAGGCCGCCGCAGCGGCCACCTCGGCGGCGGAGCGGGTCGCTGACCAGACCGCCGCGCAGCGCGAGCAGTCCGCCCTGCAGGCCGAGCAGCTCGCGGCCCTCGCGGCAGCGACCGTGGCGCGCGCGGAGGCCTCGGTCCGCGCGACGGCGAAGGCCGCGCCGGCCACGCCCGCGGGCACCACGAGCACCGCGGCGACGGAGAAGGCCGCGCCCGCCACGACGTCCGGGGTCGGCGAGGGCGCTTCCGCGACGACTGCTCCCGCGAACCAGGCTCCGAACGACCAGGCTCCGGCGAAGAAGCCGACGGCCAAGAAGGCGGCGGCCAAGAAGGCGGCGGTGAAGAAGGCGGCGGTCAAGAAGGCCCCGGCGTCCAAGGCTCCGGCGAAGAAGGCGGCGGCTACCAAGACTCCGGCTACCAAGGCTCCGGCCACCACGTCGTCCGCGAAGGCCCCCGCGAAGACGGCGAAGGCGGAGGCCGCGAAGGGGACGTCCGCGACTCCGGCGGCAGCGCCGGCGGCGCGCCGCACCACCGGCCGGGCGACCGTGGACGCGATGCCCGAGGTGAAGGGCCCGTCCGTGGCCCTGGATGCCGCGTCCGGCGAGCCGGCCGCCCGTACGGTCCCCGCCGCAGCGACGCCCCAGCAGGGCCGGCCGCTGACGGCCGCGGAGCGCGAGGCCACCCCGCGGCGGTTCCTCCGTCGCCGTGGCGGCGCGTAGGCCCGACACACCCGGCAAGATCAACGCCGCACGGCCAACCGGACATATCTCACAAATCGGGCGCAAGAGCGGTGTTCTGTTCCCGGATATCACTCCAGGCCTTGACGCGCGTGCAGGACACGCATGTAATTCTCTTCGTGTCGTTCCCCCGGACGGTGCCCCAGGACCTGGGCGCCTCCGCGACGCGAGGTCGCTGCACGGGTAGCGCCACAAGACCGCTGGAGACGTAGATGACCGAGCTCACCTGGCTGGCGGGGACAGGCGTGGGGGACGACGCCGAGGGTCTGCTGGCGTGGCAGGACCAGGCGCTGTGCGCCCAGACCGACCCCGAGGCCTTCTTCCCGGAGAAAGGCGGCTCGACCCGCGAGGCCAAGCGCATCTGCGTGGGCTGCGAGGTCAAGCAGGAGTGCCTCGAGTACGCCCTGATGTCGGACGAGCGGTTCGGCATCTGGGGTGGGTTGTCGGAGCGCGAGCGCCGGCGCCTCAAGCGCAAGGCCGGCTGACCGACGGGACTAGGCTGACCACCTGCCCGACGACGCGCAGATCGCCCGACCGGCCGATCACGCGTCCCCCCGAGCCACGGTCGACACCTCATGCCTCCCCGCTCCACCCCGCCGGCAGCCGAGCCGGACCGCACCGAGCCGCGACGTCCCACCCGACCGCGCGCTGCGCGTTCCGCCCGCGCCGGGGCGCGCGTCGACACGGTGGACGTCACGGCCGTGCTGGTGGCCCACGACGGCGAGACCTGGCTGCCGGGGGCGCTCGCCGCCCTGGACCAGAGCAGTGCCCGGCCGGCCCGCGTGCTCAGCGTCGACACCGGCAGCACGGACGGGTCCGCCGCGCTGCTCGCGGCGCACGTCGGCGAGGTGCTCTCCCTGCCCGCCGTCACCGGCTTCGGAGCGGCCGTGGCCGCGGCCCTCGAGGCCGACCTCGACCCGCCGACCACCTGGTTGTGGCTGCTGCACGACGACGTCGCCGTCGAGCCGGGCACGTTGCAGGCGTTGCTCGACCACGCCGAGCAGAGCCCGTCCGCCGTGCTCCTCGGCCCGAAGGTCCGCGACTGGAACGACCCGCGCTACCTCGTGGAGGTCGGCCTCACGACCGACGCCGCCGGTCACCGCGAGACCGGCCTCGAGCGTCGCGAGTACGACCAGGGCCAGCACGACGCCGTCCGCGACGTCCTCGCGGTGGGCACGGCGGCCGCGCTGATCCGTCGGGACGTCTGGGACCAGGTCGGCGGTCTCGATCCCGAGCTGCCGGTGTTCCGCGACGACCTCGACCTGGGATGGAAGATCAACGCGGCCGGCCACCGCGTCGTCGTCGTCCCCGAGGCCAAGGTCCAGCACGCGCGCGCCGCCACCACCGGCCACCGCGCTCTCGACGCCGCCCCTGGGCGGGCGTCCGGGGTCGACCGCCGCAACGCCGTCTTCGTCCTGCTGGCCCACGCGTCCGCCGTACGCCTCGCCGGGCTGCTGCCTCGGCTCGTGCTCGCCACGGTCTTGCGCTCCCTCGTGCTGCTCCTGTCCCGTCAGGTGGTCGCCGCTGGGGACGAGTGGCGCGCCGTGCTGTCGGTGCTCGGCCACCCCCGGCGGCTCGCCCGGGCGCGCCGTCGACGCGCGGCCACCCGCACGGTCGCGCAGCGCAACCTCCGGCCGCTGTTCGCCTCGCGCGGCGTGCGCATCCGGTCCCGGCTGGGGGCCGTCGGCGACTGGCTGGCCAGCGGGGACGCCCCCCCCAGTGCGCTCGCCGGTCTGGGCGGCGACGCCGGTCCTGACGGCGACGACGAGTTCGCCGTGGGCGACTACGCCGGCGAGGGCCTGCTGCGGCGACTGCTCGTACGACCCGGCGTGCTGCTCGTCGCCAGCCTGACTGCCGTCGCGCTGGTGGCTGAGCGCTCGCTGCTGTGGGGTGGTCGCCTGGTCGGTGGCACGCTGCTGCCGGCGCCGGACAGCGCCGCGACCCTGTGGCGGGCCTACCTCGGGGCCTGGCACGACGTCGGGGTCGGGACGGGGCAGGCGACCCCGCCCGGTACGGCGGCGCTCGCCGCGCTGTCGACGCTGTTCCTCGGCTCCCCGACCGTCGCGGTCTCCGTCCTGCTGCTGCTGTCCGTGCCGCTGGCCGGCCTCACGGCGTACCTCGCCGCGTGCCGCCTGGTGCGCCACAGCGTCCTGCGGCTCTGGGTCGCGGCGACCTGGGCACTGCTGCCGGTGGCCACCGGGACCGTCGCTGCGGGCCGGGTGGACACCGCCGCCACGCAGATCGCCCTCCCGCTGCTGGTGCTCGCCGCCGGTCGGTTGCTCACCGACGACCCGCGGGTCGAGGGCTGGTGGCGCGCCTGGGCGCTCGGGCTCGCCCTCGGCGTGACGTGCGCCTTCGCGCCCCTGCTCTGGCCGCTGTCCGCCGCGGTCCTACTCGTCGGTGCCGCCGCGAACGCCGTGCTCGACGGGGGGCGCCGGCGTGCGCTCGCGGCCCTGGTCGTCGCCCTGGTTCCTGGAGCGGTGCTGCTGCCCTGGTCGCTGCAGGCGCTTCAGCACCCGAGCCTGTTCGTGGCGCGGATGCAGGTCGCCGAGGCCGGCCTGCCCGGCTGGCACCTGGTCCTGCTCTCGCCGGGAGGTCCGGGGATCCCCGCCGCTCTGCTGATGCTCGGTGTTGTGCTCGCCGGTGTCGCCGGGACGCTGCGCCTGGCCTTCCGAGGTCTGGCGCTGGCCTGCTGGGGAGCCTCGCTCGTCGGGTACGTCGCCGCCGTTCTGCTCAGCCGCCTCACGGTCGACGGCAGTCCGGTCTGGCCGGGGCTGGCGCTGCAAGTGGCCGCGCTCGGTGTCCTCACCGCGGCGCTGGTGGCGGCCAACGGTGCCCGGACGCAGCTCGCCCGCACCAGCTTCGGCGGCCGCCAGGTGCTGGCGGCCGTGGTGGCCGTCCTGGCCGCGGCCGCGCCGGTGCTCGCTGCCGGGACATGGCTGGTCCGCGGAGCGGACGACCCCCTCCGCCGTGACACCAGCGAGAGCCTCCCGGCCTTTGCCCGCGCCGAGCTGGTCGCCTCGCCAGGGCTGCGCGCTCTGGTCCTGGCTCCCCGCCCCGACGGCAGCCTCGGCTTCGCCCTCACCCTCGGCGACGGGCTCGGTCTCGAGGACGCCGGACTGCGTTCCACGGACACGCAGCGGGCCGCGCTGGCCGCGGTGGTGGCCGACCTCGCCTCGCCCCGGGGCAGCGACGCGGCCGAGGCGCTGGCGACGCGCGCCGTGCGGTACGTCGCCGTGCGACGCCCCAGCGCCAGCCTGACGTCCACGCTCGACGCGCAGGCCGGGCTGGTCCGCCGCACCGCGGGAGACACGGTGCTCTGGCAGGTCGTCGCGCCCGCCGCGCGCCTGAGCCTGCTCCCGTCGAGCACCGCGCAGCGGGCCCTCGCCGGGGACCGGGGCCCGGCCCCGGACGTCCTGCGGACCGGCCGGCCGACGGCGCTGAAGGCCGGCCCCGAGGGCGCGGACCTCACCCTGGCCCCGGGCGACGAGGGGAGGCTGCTGGTGCTCGCCGACGCGGTCGACGAGCGGTGGCAGGCCACGCTGGACGGACAGGAGCTCTCGCGTCGTACGGCGTGGGGGTGGGCGCAGGCGTTCGCGGTCCCGGCCGACGGAGGGAGACTGGTGCTCCGCTACGACCAGAGCAGACGGCACACCGGCCTGCTGGCGCAGGGGGTCGTCCTGCTCTCCGTGCTCGTGCTGTCCGCGCCCGGCGCCCGGCGACGCAGGGGCTTGGAGGACGACGTGGACGAGGACGAGATGATCACCCCCGATCGGCGCCTCCCGGTGGCGGCGCTGTGACCGACCCCGTGACCGACCAGGTCCCCGGTCGGCACTTCCCCCGTGGAGCGCTGCTCGTGGCCGTGGCGCTGCTCGCCGGCGCCCTGATCGGGGGCAAGCAGACCCGCGCCGAGGCGCCGCTCTCTGCGGACCTGGTCGAGGTCGTGGGCGCGACGGCGGTGTGCCCGGACCTTCGCCAGGTCGAGGGAACGCTCGCCACCCGCGTCAGCATCGGGGTCGCACCGCTGCCGGACGGGCGGACGTCGACCGGGGGAACGGTCGAGGCGCTGCGCGTCTCCGCACGAGGCACCCCCGAGCCGGTCGGCGTCAGCGAGCCCGGTCAGGTCAGCGTGGGGCTCGGCACCTCGACCGACAAGGACGGACTGGTCGTCACCGCGTCCAAGGCGCTGGCTGCCGGCCTCGAGGTCGAGCAGGTCACGCGCGGCGAAGCCGGGATCGATCGCGGCCTCGCCGGGCTGCGGTGCGAAGCGCCGCGCACCGACGCCTGGTTCGTGGGCGGCGCCACCATGATCGGCGACACGACCGTGCTGGTCCTCGCGAACGTCGACGACACCCCCGCCACGGTGGACGTCACGACGTACGCCGCGGACTCCCCGGACGGGCCGCCAGACCCGCGGCTGGGCCAGGGCCTCACGGTCGCGCCGCACACCCGGCAGATCATCTCGATGGACACGCTCGCCCCGGACCGCAACCAGCTCGCCGTGCACGTCTCCAGCCGGCGCGGTCGCGTAGCGGCCGGCCTGCGGTACGGCAAGCTCGACGGAACGGTCCCGCAAGGCGTGGACTGGGTGCCGATCTCGACCGCACCGTCCTCACGCGTCGTCGTGCCCGGCATGCCCCAGGGGCCGGGGACGCGCGCCCTGCTGCTGGCCAACCCCGGCCAGGACGACGTCGTCGCCTCCATCAGGGTCGCCACGGTCGACGGGCAGTTCGTCCCGACCGGCCTCGACGCGGTCGACGTCCCGGCAGGGCAGACGACGACCGTGCGGATCGACAACCTGGTGAAGGACAGCGCGTTGACCGCGGAGATCACCTCGACGGGGGGTCCCATCGTCGCTGGAGGGTTCGTCCAGGACCGCCAGACCGGCGGGATCCGCGAGTTCGCCTTCACCGGCGGGTCCACCCCGCTGTCGGGTCCGGCGCTGCTCACCGACCTCGTCATCGACCGGCCCACCGAGAGCACCCTGATCCTCAGCGCTCTCGACGGTCCGGCCTCGGTCGTGATCCGGCCGATCCGGGTGGTCGGGACGAAGGGCGAGCTCCCCACCGCCCGCCGCGTGCAGATCCCGGCAGGCCGCACGGTGACGTTCAAGCTCTCGACCTTCTACCCGCCGGGCACCGAGACGCGGCTGGCCGTGCAGGTCCGTCCCGATGACACCTCCGGGCTCGTGTACGCCGCGCGCTACCTGCGGGAGCGAGGGGCGCGCGGGCCGCTGAGCACCCTGCTGGACCTGCAGGGGCCCGCTCAGCTCGTCGTCCGCCCTGAGGTCGTCGAGGACCGCTCCCTCGGGTCCTAGCCCACCTGCGGGTCCACGACGTCGGGATCGAGGCCCAGCAGCTGAGCGACCTGGTCCACCACCACCTCGTGCACCAGGCTCGCGAGATCGGGCCGGCCGTGCCCACGCGCCTCCAGCGGCCGCCGGTAGACCACGACGCGGGCCGCCGCCCCCGGGCCGGCCGGCAGCAGTCGGCCCAGCGGGACCGGCCCGCCGGCGGTCTCGTCCGCGACGACCCCGGCCTCGAAGCCGCTGTCGGGCGCCGGGACGTCCTCCACCGCGAACTCCACCTCGGCGAGCTCCGCCGACCAGCGGCGCTCGAGGTGCTCGATGGCATCGCGGACCAGCTCGTCGAACTGGTCCGAGCGGCTGCGCCACAGCGGCACCCTCGCCCCGCCGGTGACGGTCGCGGTCGGACCGACCAGCCGTCCGCGCAGTCCACGACCGTGGCGGTCCCGCCGTCGTACGCCGCTCACGAGTGCCTCACGAGAGGGAAGCCTGCCACGACGGCCAGGACTGGTGCGGCGCGTCACGGCGCTCCTGATGGTCCCGGCGCCTCCGGGGGGCTAGCGTCCAGCGGCGTGAGTCCTGTCCGGCGCTGCTCCCGCACGGCGTGCGCGCTGCCCGCTGTCGCGACGCTGACCTATGTCTACGCCGACTCGACCGCGGTGGTGGGTCCGCTCGCGACGTTCGCCGAACCGCACACCTACGACCTGTGCGAGGCCCACGGCCACCGCCTCACCGCTCCCCGGGGGTGGGAGGTCGTCCGGCACGACCCCGACCCGGCCCAGACCCGCGTCCGCTCCAGCGATGACCTCGAGGCCTTGGCGGACGCCGTCCGTGAGGCCGCGCGCCCCCTCGGTGAGCGGGGCCGGCGGGTCGTGGACGTCACGAGCACCGGCGGGCGCCGGGGCCACCTGCGCGCCCTGCCCACGCCCAGCTGAGCTCTCGTCCCGCGTGGTTTGTCCGGTTTGCCCCAGACACGCCTGATGCTCAAGGGATCTGAGGGTTGCTCCGATGGGGTCTACAGCAGCCGAGAACCTTCCCCTCGGCCCCCGATCCGCCAGGAGATCTCGTGTCGCTCGTGACCACCCCCACCAGCCAGCTCGCCACCTGTGGCCGTTGCGCCAGCACCCGCGTCACGCACATCACGATGACCCTCACCGACGGCTCGATCGTGGACTTCGCCTCCTGCCACACCTGCGAGACCAAGACGTGGACCGAGGCCGGCACCGGCCTCGACGTCAGCGACGTGCTGCGCAAGGCGCAGAAGATCAAGGTCTGAACCCCTCCGCCTCGCCACGGCCGTCTGCGAGCACGCAGGCGGCCGTCGCGGTGTCCGGCCGCGGGCTCGGGGGCCCCCTGCGTTCACCAGGGCGTCACCGGGGGCCGCTAGGGTCGCTGGCGTGACCGAGTCCTCTGCTGCCGCCCCGCGTGACCTGTCCAACATCGTCAAGGCGTACGACGTGCGAGGCGTCGTCCCCGACGAGCTGAACCCCGAGATCGCCCGGGCCCTCGGCGCGGCGTTCGCCCGCTTCGTGCAGGCCGACGCCATCGTGACGGCCCGCGACATGCGCGACAGCGGCATCGAGATCAGCACGGCCTTCGCCGAGGGCGTGACGGCGCAGGGCGTCGACGTCATCGAGTCGGGCTTGGGCTCGACCGACCTGCTCTACTACGCCGCCGGCTCGATGGGCATGCCCGGCGCGATGTTCACCGCCTCCCACAACCCGGCGAAGTACAACGGCATCAAGCTCTGCCTCGCGGGCGCGAAGCCGGTCGGGCAGGAGAGCGGTCTGGCCGAGATCCGCGCCGAGGCCGAGCGCTTCCTCGTCGAGGGCATCCCGGTTCAGACCCACACGGGCACCGTGACGCAGCAGGACGTGCTGGCCGGCTACGCGTCGTACATGAAGGAGCTCGTCCCGGACCTGGCGGGGATCCGACCGCTGAAGGTCGTCGTCGATGCCGGCAACGGCATGGGCGGCCACACCGTGCCCTCCACGTTCGTGGGTCTCCCGCTGACCGTCACGGAGATGTACTTCGCGCTCGACGGCTCGTTCCCCAACCACGAGGCGAACCCGATCGACCCGGCCAACCTGCGCGACCTGCAGGCTCGCGTCCTGGCCGAGGGCGCCGACCTCGGTCTGGCCTTCGACGGTGACGCCGACCGCTGCTTCGTCGTTGACGAGCGCGGCGAGATCGTCAGCCCCTCGACCCTCACCGCGCTCATCGCCGCGCGCGAGCTCACCCGCGCCCCCGGCTCGGCGGTGATCCACAACCTCATCACGTCGCGCTCGGTCCCCGAAGTCATCACCGAGAACGGCGGTACCCCGGTCCGCACCCGCGTCGGCCACTCGTTCATCAAGGCCAAGATGGCCGAGCACGACGCCGTCTTCGGAGGCGAGCACTCCGGGCACTTCTACTTCCGTGACTTCTGGAACGCCGACTCCGGGATGCTCGCGGCGCTGCACACGATGGCCGCCCTCGGGCACAGCGACGGGCCGCTGTCGGAGCTGCTGGCGTCGTACGACCGCTATGCCGCGTCCGGCGAGATCAACTCGACCGTCGACGACCAGGCGGCGCGCGTCGCGGCGATCACGAGCGCGTACGCCGGGAAGCCCCAGGACGAGCTCGACGGACTGACGGTCGACCTCGGGGACGGCGCCTGGTTCAACGTGCGCGCCTCCAACACCGAGCCCCTGCTCCGCCTGAACGTCGAGGCGCCGGACGAGGCCACCATGGCCACGGTCCGCGACGAGGTCCTGGCCCTCATCCGCGGGTAGGTCCGGGTCGTCTCCCGTCCGGACCCTCGGTGGATCGTCCTGCTCAGACCCGGACGATCCACCGCACCTGCCGGGAAGCCCACCTAGCTCCGGGCCAGGCGTACGGCGGTCATCGCGGACAGCGGGGAGGTCGTGGCCTCCCAGGTCCCCGGGAACAGCGTCGTCGCCACCGGCACCACCCAGGCGGCGGCCGCCTCCGCCTCCTGCGGGCCGGGGCACATCGCCACCACCTCACCGCTCCTGCTCTTGCCCTTGGCTAAGCGGGTCAGTGACTGCAGCAGCTCCGGGGCATCGGCGACCGAGAAGCGCTCGGGCCACGCGATGCTCGGCGGCCGGCCCTTGCGCAGGTCGTTGCAGCGCTTGTGGGCCAGGCGCACCCGACCCCGGCCACGGTCACCCTTGGCGGCGGCCTCGACCCGGTCCGCGACCGGTTGGTTCGGGTCGTTCGGCTTGGCCTTCTGCGGGACGTCCTCCCCGCAGAGCCAGCACAGCCAGCCGTCCTGGTCACCGAGGTCCTCGAGGTTCGCCATGGTCCGAACCTAGGCCAGCGGCGCGCGACAACCGCAGCCGCGCCACCTCACCAGCCGGCGTGCTCCCGGCGCGCCAAGGAGGTCCGAAGGATCCAGCCCGACGCGAGGAAGCCCGCGGCGAGCCCGAGGACGCCGCCCAAGGGGCCGAAGGCGAGCCGACCGACAACAACACCCAGGATGAGCAGCGCCACAGCAAGCATCCCCAGCAAGCCGATGGCGACATAACGGGTCACTGCTGCCTCATGTCACCGCAGGCACGGGAGTGCGGCATCACCGCACACGCAGCCGGCCCGCCCCGGAGGTCGACAACAGACGGGCGCGGTCCAGCTCCTCGGCAGCCAGGTACTCCTGGTCGACGTGGACGTCCTGCTGCTCGACCTGCTGTTCGACGGGCACCCTGACCTCGTCCAGCGCTGCGACGGGGACGGCGTACCTGTTGTCTGTCGTCATGCAGCCAGCGTGAGGCACGCAGCCGGAGAAAGCCACTGCCCCCTCGCGGCTCGGGACACGGCGGCGTCCGGCTGGCGCCGCGCTTCCTGGCTAGGCTGAGGCCATGACCATCGACGCCGCCCTCCTCGAGATCTTGGCCTGCCCTGACTGCAGGTCGCCCTTGACGCACGACGAGGCCGCCTCTGAGCTCGTCTGCACCGGCTGCGGCCTGGCGTACCCGATCCGCGACGGCATCCCCACCCTCCTCGTCGACGAGGCTCGCAAGCCCTCGTGACCCCGGACGCCCTCCTCGACGACGCCGCGTCGCTGCAGGCCGGCGATCCGGGCGCCATGCTGCCGGCCGTCGCGAGCGCGGCCGCACAGGTGCGCGAGGCGGCTGCCCTGGCGGCGGAGGCCGGCGTGGAGGACCTCCGCAAGGAGGACCGGCCGCGCTCGGTCGTCGTGCTCGGCATGGGGGGCTCGGGCATCGCCGGGGACGTCCTCGCCGCGGTCGCGGGCCCGACCTGCCCCGTCCCGGTCCTGTCGCACCGCGGCCACGGGTTGCCCACCTGGGTCGGCGCGGCCGACCTGGTCATCGCGGTGTCGTCCAGCGGTACGACCGAGGAGACGCTCTCGTCGCTGGAGGAGGCCGTACGTCGGGGCTGTCGACTGCTCGTCGTCGCGGCCGCCGGGTCGCCTGCCGAGCAGCTCGCCTCCCGGGGACGGGCGGTGTTCGTCCCGGTCACGCAGGGCAGGCAGCCGCGCGCGAGCGTGATGGCGCTGTCGACCCCGCTGGTCGTGGCGGCGGACGCGCTCGGTCTGCTGTCGTGCAGCCGCGAGGACGTCGAGGCGACCGCGGTGCTTCTCGAGACGCTCGCGGCCCGCAACCGGCCCGACGCCGACACGGTGCTCAACCCCGGCAAGACGCTGGCGCTGTCGCTGACCGACCGGGTGCCCGTGGTGTGGGGAAGCTCGCCGCTGGCCGGTGTCGCGGCGTACCGCTTCGCCTGCCAGCTCAACGAGAACGCCCAGGTCCCGGCAGCCTGGGGCGTGCTCCCGGAGGCGGGCCACAACCAGGTCGTCGCGTTCGACGGCCCCTTCGCCGGCGGGCCGCGGGACATCTTCGCCGACCCCGACGACGACCCCGTAACCACGCGGATGCACCTGGTCCTGCTGCGCGACACCGAGGAGCACCCGGCGGTCGCCCGCCGCGCCCTCATCTGCCGCGACCTCGCCCGTCACCGCGGGGTGGAGGTCAGCGAGCTGGTCGCGGAGGGGATGTCGGCGTTCCAGCGCATCGCGTCCCTGATCGCCGTGGGTGACTGGGCCTCGACGTATCTTGCTCTCGCACTCCGCCTCGACCCGACTCCCGTCGAGGCCATCACCGAGCTCAAAGGGGCGATGCTCCGATGAAGGGGACCACATGAGCGCACCCGGCAGCGGCAGCAAGGCGATCATCGCCGCGCTGGTCGCCAACCTGGCGATCGCCGTGGCGAAGTTCGTCGGGTTCCTCATCACGAGGTCGTCGTCGATGCTCGCCGAGAGCGTCCACTCCGTGGCCGACTCGGGCAACCAGGTCCTGCTCTTGGTCGGAGGTAAGCGCGCGTCGCGCGAGGCCGACGAGCGTCACCCGTTTGGCTTCGGCCGCGAGCGCTACTTCTACTCCTTCGTCGTGGCGCTGGTGCTGTTCAGCGTCGGCTCGCTGTTCGCGATCTACGAGGGCGTGCACAAGATCAACCACCCCGAGGAGCTCAAGAGCCCCGCGGTGGCCATCGGCATCCTGCTGTTCGCCATCGTCGCGGAGGGCTTCTCCTTCCGCACGGCGATCCGGGAGTCGCGGCCCTTCAAGAAGAACCTCACCTGGATCCAGTTCATTCGGCGGGCCAAGAGCCCTGAGCTCCCCGTTGTGCTGCTGGAGGACTTCGCCGCCCTCATCGGGCTGCTTCTGGCCCTGGGCGGTGTCAGCCTGACGCTCGTCACGGACGAGCCGGTCTGGGACGGCATCGGCACGGTTTCCATCGGCGCCCTGCTCGGTGTCGTCGCCGTCGTGCTGGCGTACGAGATGAAAGGTCTGCTCATCGGGGAGTCGGCGACGCGCGAGGACGTCGAGGCCGTCCGGTCGGCCCTCGTCGACGGCACCGCGGTCCTGCGGGTCATCCACCTCAAGACCCTGCACCTGGGCCCGGAGGAGCTGCTCGTCGCCGCCAAGATCGCCGTGGCCCCGGGCCTCAGCCTGCCGGCCGTTGCGCGGGCGATCGACGAGGCCGAGATACGGGTCCGTGCCGCCGTGCCGATCGCGCGGCAGATGTACCTCGAGCCTGACCTCGACCGCGGCGGGACGCCCTAGAAGGTCTTGATCGTCATCCGGGGGCGCATCCACGCGGTCTGCGTGCCGCTGTCCTCCAGACGGAAGACGACCTCCACCTCGAACGACGCCGAACCGTGCTCGGCGAAGCGGGCGCGGACCTGGTCCGCATCGTCCGCGAGCCGCGCCGTCGCCAGCACCGGTCCGACCGTCAGCGCCTGGTACTCCACCGAGGCGCTCTTGATGAGCGGCACCGCGCCGCTGGTCACCTCGGGTCCGAACGCCTTGAGCAGCAGGGCAAAAGCGGTGAGCTCCCCGAGGCCGAACAAGGCAGCAGCGTGCGGCCCACCGAGGTGGTTGTGGAGCGCCGGCCCGGCGTCGAGGCGGCACACGGCCTGCTCGGCGGTGGCCTCCACGAGGGTCGGGCCAAGGGTCCGCAGGAAGCCCTCGGCTTCGGCGAAGACGGTCGTGACGTCGATCTCGGGAGCGGTCATGCTCTCGATTCTGCCCCGCGTGAGAGGGTGCGCGCCGTGACCCCCTCGGCCGTGGACCCCCTTCTGGCGGAGCAGGGTGCCCGACGCGTCGCCTGGGCCGAGCGGTCGATGCCCGTCCTCGGTCTGCTGCGCGAGCGGTTCGCCGCCGAGCAGCCACTGGCCGGGCTGACGCTGGGTGCGTGCATGCACGTGACCCCGGAGACCGCGGCCCTGGTACGGACGCTCACGGCCGGCGGCGCGCAGGTCCACCTGGCGGCGAGCAAC
Source organism: uncultured Actinomycetota bacterium (assembly GCA_963760125.1). Lineage (GTDB taxonomy): Bacteria > Actinomycetota > Actinomycetes > Mycobacteriales > SCTD01 > RYN-111. Next base: position 149,705 of record CAVXBV010000010.1, read on the forward strand.
CCGCTCTCCACCCAGGACGACGTAGCGGCGGCGCTGGCGGCCGAGGGCGTCGGTGTGCACGCGCGGCACGGCGTCGACCGCGAGGAGTACCTCGCGCACCTGCGCTCGGTCCTCGCGGCCCACCCGCAGATCGTGCTCGACGACGGGTGCGACCTGCTGACCCTCATGCACGCCACGCCGTCGCTGCGGCGCGGTGTGCGGGCGGGCATCGAGGAGACGACCACCGGGGTGCTGCGGCTGCGTCAGATGGCGGCCGACGGTGCCTTGAAGGTGCCGATGGTCGCGGTCAACGACACCGCGGTGCAGCGACTGGTGGCGAACCGGCACGGCACCGGCCAGTCGACGCTGGACGCGATCCTCCGGTCGACCGGTGTGCTCCTCGCGGGCACCACGGTGGTCGTCGCCGGTTACGGCTCGTGCGGCAGCGGGATCGCCGACCGGGCAAGAGGTCTGGGTGCCCACGTCGTCGTGACCGAGTCCGACCCGGGACGCGCCCTCGAGGCGGTGCTCGCGGGCCACCGCGTGCTGTCCATGGCCGACGCGGCACCGGTGGGAGACGTCTTCGTGACGGCGACCGGCAACCGCGACGTCCTGCGGGCCGAGCACTTCGCGGTCATGAAGGACGGTGCGGTGCTCGCCAACGCGGGGCACTTCGACGTCGAGGTCGACGTGGTCGCTCTCGCGGCGGAGGCGGTCGAGGTGCAGCGCCGGGTGCGACCGCACGTGGACGCCTACCTGCTCCCCGACGGGCGGCAGCTGCTCCTGGTGGCCGAGGGGCGGCTGGCCAACCTCGCCGCGGCGGAGGGGCACCCGGCGTCGGTCATGGACGTGAGCTTCGCCGTCCAGGCGCTGACGGTGGAGTGGCTGGCGGCCCGCAAGCTCGCTCCGGGGGTCCACCAGGTGCCGCCGGAGATCGACGCCGAAGTGGCCCGCACCAAGCTCGCGGCCATGGGCGTGGACGTCGAGCCGCTCACGGCGGAGCAGGAGCGCTACCTCTCGTCCTGGCAGGCATGAGGGGCCGCTACCAGGTCGGGTCGCTCGTCGAGACCTTCTCCGTCGTCGACGGGAGGTACGTCGGGACGCGCGGCCTGGACCGCGTCGTCCTGGACCTGACGACGGGGCTGCTCGAGGTGGCGGCGGACGGCTGGCTGCTGCGCGGCGGTGCGGTCGCGGGCTCGGCTCGCTGGGTGCGGGGGGACGACGAGCGCGCGGCTGACGCCGTGGCCTTCACCGGAACCAGCCCGGCGTTCGACGTCCACCTGGCGAGGCTGCTCGCCCTCGACATCGGTGAGCGCCGGCGTGTGGCGCTGGTCGAGGTGCTCGAGCCGGTGGCGGCCACCCGGACCGTGCGCCGGGAGTGGCGCCGCACGGCATCGAGCGAGCCGGACGTCGATCGTTACGAGGTGGGCAACCCGGACACCGGTGACCTGGCGGTGCTGCACGTCGCTGGCGACGTCGTGGTGAGCCGCGAGGGCCGCGACCCCGCCCACCTGCTGGACCTTGACACGAGCGTGTGAGAGATCACGTCCACGAGGATGCGACCCTGACACGATCCTGTTAGGCTCCTCTGGACATGACGACCACCGGACACCCCACGAGCAGCCTCACGATCAACGAGGCCGCGACGACCACAGGCTGGTCGCCGCGCATGCTGCGGTACGTCGAGCAGCTCGGCCTCGTGGAGCCGGCGCGCTCGGCAGCGGGATACCGGCTCTACGGGCCGGCCCAACTGCAACGGCTCCGGACGCTGAAGTCCCTGCTGGACACGCACGACGTCGAGCTGGGAGCCGTCGGGTTCGCCCTGCGGCTCCGGCAGCAGCCGGAGCTCGCCAGTGCGCTCGACACCTGGTTCGACACCACCCCCACCGCCCCCGAGGGCCTGCCCAACGACGACTGGCTGGCCTTCGAGCAGGACAAGCACCAGCACCTGCTCGCCCGCTGACCCGCCGTACCCCACCTGATGGAAAGAGACTGACATGGACTTCAAGGTCGCTGACCTCTCCCTGGCCGAGTTCGGTCGCAAGGAGATCCGCCTCGCCGAGCACGAGATGCCGGGCCTGATGGCCATGCGCTCGGAGTTCGGTTCCAGCAAGCCGCTCGCCGGCGCGCGCATCATCGGCTCGCTGCACATGACCATCCAGACGGCCGTGCTGATCGAGACGCTCGTCGAGCTCGGCGCGAAGGTCCGCTGGGTCTCGTGCAACATCTTCTCGACCCAGGACCACGCGGCCGCCGCCGTCGCCGTCGGCCCGAACGGCACCGTCGACGCCCCCGCCGGCGTCCCGGTCTTCGCCTGGAAGGGCGAGACGCTGCCGGAGTACTGGTGGTGCACGGAGCAGGCGGTCGCCTGGCCCGCCGGCGAGCAGCCCAACATGATCCTGGACGACGGTGGCGACGTCACCCTGCTCATCCACAAGGGCGTGCAGTTCGAGGCCGCCGGCGTCGTGCCGTCCGCCGGCCCGGAGGACTCCGAGGAGTACGCCGTCATCCTCGACACCCTGCGTCGCTCGCTCGCCGAGGACCCGCAGCGCTACACCACCATCGCCGCCGGCATCAAGGGCGTCACCGAGGAGACCACGACGGGCGTCATGCGCCTCTACGAGTTCTTCAAGGCCGGTTCGCTGCTGTTCCCGGCGATCAACGTCAACGACTCCGTCACCAAGAGCAAGTTCGACAACCTCTACGGCTGCCGCCACTCGCTCGTCGACGGCATCAACCGCGCGACCGACGTCATGCTCGCCGGCAAGACCGCCGTCGTCTGCGGCTTCGGCGACGTCGGCAAGGGCTCGGCCGAGTCGCTGCGCGCCCAAGGCGCCCGCGTCATCGTCACCGAGATCGACCCGATCTGCGCGCTCCAGGCCTCGATGCAGGGCTACCAGGTCGCACGCCTCGAGGACGTCATCGGTACGGCGGACGTGTTCATCACGACGACCGGCAACAAGGACATCATCATGGCCGAGGACATGGCCAAGATGAAGCACCAGGCGATCGTCGGCAACATCGGCCACTTCGACAACGAGATCGACGTCGTCGGCCTGACCAAGACCCCGGGCATCGTGCGCAACAACATCAAGCCGCAGGTGGACGAGTGGGTCTTCGCCGACGGACACAGCATCATCTTGCTCAGCGAGGGCCGCCTGCTGAACCTCGGCAACGCGACCGGTCACCCCTCGTTCGTCATGAGCGCGTCGTTCACCAACCAGGTGCTCGCCCAGATCGAGCTGTGGACCAAGACGGAGGACTACCCGCTCGGCGTCTACGTCCTGCCGAAGTTCCTCGACGAGAAGGTCGCGCGCCTGCACCTGGACTCCCTCGGCGTGAAGCTCACCGAGCTGCGCAAGGACCAGGCGGAGTACATCGGCGTCGACGTCACCGGCCCGTACAAGAGCGACCACTACCGCTACTGATCCCTGCCCGTCGTGAAGGCCGGTGCCCCTCGGGGTGCCGGCCTTCGGACGTTCAGCGGTACGACGCGGCCTGCAGGCCGTAGAGCTCGGCGTACGTCCCGCCGCGGGCCATCAGCTCGGTGTGGCTGCCGACCTCGGCGACCCGTGATCCGACCAGCACCACGATCAGGTCGGCCATCCGGACGGTCGAGAACCGGTGCGAGACCAGGAGGGTGACCCCGCTGCGGGTGTGGGCGCTGGCGGCGTACCTCTCGAACAGGGCGTGCTCGGTCTCGGCGTCCAGCGCCGACGTCGGCTCGTCGAGGACCAGCAGGAGCGGTTCCTCCCGGGCATAGCCCCTCGCGAGCGCGAGCTTCTGCCACTGACCACCGGACAGGTCGACCCCGCCGGCCCAGGTCGCGCCGAGCTGCGTCTGCAAGCCGAGGGGCAGCTGGGCGATCACGTCGTCGGCGCCCGCGCGAGCGATCGCGGACGACACCGCCTCGGGGGAGTCGACGCGGGGGACGTCGCCGAGCCCGACGGACTGCTGGGCGAGGAACTCGAACCGCGCGTAGTCCTGGAACGCACCGGCGGTGCGCTCGCGCCACGCGGCGGCCTCCATGCGGGCCAAGGGAAGTCCGTCGACCTCGAGCGCGCCGGACGTCGGCTCGTACAGCTTGCACAGCAGCTTGACCAGCGTCGACTTGCCGGCGCCGTTCTCCCCGACCAGCGCGACCACCGAGCCGGCGGGCAAGGTGAGGTCGAGGTCCTCGAGGACGAGGGTGTCGGTCCCTGGGTAGGCGAACGACACGCCCCTCACCTCGATCCCGCGCTCCATCCGCGCCGGGACAGGCGTATCGGCCTCGACGGTCAGTGCCGCGGCATAGTCCTCGAGCCACACCAGCCGTCGCGACCCGTCCAGCCAGATCCCGCGCAGGAAGCCGATCTCGCCCACCGTGCTCGAGATGTACGCCGACAGCCGCCCACCGGCAGCGAGCACCAGCAGGACGTCACCTGCGGAGCGGTTCAGGCCCTCCGCCACGAAGACGATCGCTCCGACGTACGCCAGACCGAAGACGGCCCAGCCGGCGCTGTGCCAGAGCGCGCTGGTCGTGCGGGCGCGGGCCATCGGGCGGTACCACTGCTCCCAGGTCGACCTGCGCTGAGCTGACAGGTCGCGGCCCAGGCCGAGGACGCGGACCTCCTTGCCGGGCGCGGCGGTCGTGACGGTGGTGAACAGGTGCTTGGCGAGCCGGTCGTGCGAAGCGACCGACTCCTCGACCTGCCGCTCGACCCCGGGACGCCAGGCGTTGGTGGCCACCGTCGGCAGGGCGAACAGCGCGAGCAGCAGCAGGGCCGGGTGCACGGTCGCGAGCAGGACGGCGGTGACGCCCAGGCGCAGGATCCAGCCGAGCGTGGAGAGCACTGACAGGTACATGTGGTCCAGCACGAACACCTGGTTGCGCAGCACCGACAGGCGATCGAGCAGATCGGGCCGCTCTTGGTGCGCGATGGTGGACACCGTCGCCTGGAGCCGCGCGACGTGGGACTCGAGCCCGATCGACACCCGGTCGCGGAAGCGGCGCTGGACGCGCGCGGCGACGGTCGTGAGGAACCAGGTGCCGGTGACGGACAGCCCGAGGCCGAGGCCGGCGACCAGGACCTTGCTGCGGTCCTGCTGCTCGGCGCCCTCGCCGAGCAGCTTGAGCCACAAGGCGAGCAAGGAGTCCGGGAGCGAGGCGAGCAGGGCGGTACCGATGGCCAGCAGCATGAGGCGCGGCTCGTTGGCGTAGCCCAGGCGCAGCAGCCGGAGCATCGACCGCAGCGGCGAGGGCAGTTCGACGTCGTCGGCGCCGCCCCCCAACTCAGGCCCCATCGAGCGACACCTCGGCGTCCTCGTCGAAGCGGCTCGCCTGCAGGCTGAACATCGTGCGGTAGCGACCGCCGAGCTCCATCAGCTCCTCGTGCGTGCCGAGCTCGATGACCCGCCCGTGCTCGAGCACACAGATCCGATCGGCATGCCGCACGGTCGAGAACCGGTGGGACACCAGGATCGTCGTCACCCCACGGGTCGCGGCCAGCACCCGTTCGAAGATCTCCGCCTCGCCGCGTACGTCGAGCTGGGCCGTCGGCTCGTCCAGCAGCACCAGACCCGCTCCCCGCCGTACGGCGCACAGGGCACGGGCGAGAGCGACCCGCTGCCACTGACCGCCGGAGAGGTCCGTCCCGCCGCGGTAGCTCTTGGACAGCGGGGTGTCGAGCTCGGCGAGGTGCTCGGCGCCGGCCTCGGCGAGCGCCGCGCGGACCTGCGAGTCCGTGGCCTGATGGCCAGGGTCGACGTTGTCGCGCAGGGACAGCTCAAAGCGCACGAAGTCTTGGAACACCGCGGTGATGCGCCTGCGCCAGGATTCGAGGTCGAGCTCGCGCAGGTCGGTTCCGTCGACCTCGACCGTGCCGCTGCTCGGTTCGTACAGGCGGCAGAGCAGCTTGGCGAGGGTGGTCTTGCCGGCGCCGTTCTGCCCCACGATGGCGAGGGAGGTACCGGCCGGGATCGTGAGGTCCAGGCCGGCGAACACCTGGTGCGTGGTGCGCGGGTAGGCGAAGTGCACGTCACGCACGCGGATCTCGCGGCCGGGGAGGTGCGAGGCCTCTACGGTGCCGGCGGACAGGGCGCCGGCGGGAGCCATCGCGGGGGCGAGCCGGCGGACGGCCGCGACGGGAGCAGCAGCGCCGTCCATCGCCCAGTTCAGTCCGCCGAACGCGATGGCGCTCGTGCCGATGGCGATCTGCGCGTAGCTGACGGCTGACCCGAGCGAGGCGTCCGAGCGCGACAGCGCCCAGAAGAACAGTCCGTTGGCTGCGCCGACCAGCAGCAGGCACAGCAGCACCGGCCGCTCCCGGAGCTGGGTGGCGGCGTACTGCAGGTCGTAGAGGCGGGTACGGCGGGCGACGAACCGGTCGACGGTCCAGTCCGCCAGTCCGAACAGCCGGAGCTCCTTGGCCGACGGCGGGTCGACGGCCATCCGGTAGGCGTAGTCGGCGTCGCGCTGCGCCGTCCGGACCTCAGGGGTGTTGCGGTCCTTCCACACGCCGCTCTCGCGCAGCAGCCAGTGGGTCGACGCCCACGCGCCGCCGAGCAGCAACGGCGCCCACCAGGTGAACCCGACGAGCGCGACCGCTGACACGACCCCCGCAACCATCTGCACCATCGACCCGGCGATGAAGTCGACGTTGACGCTCATCGGTGGACCCGTCAGCCCGAGATCGAACTCGCGCGCCACGGTGAGGTCGTCGGCGAGCTCGGGGTCCTCGAGGTGGCCGAGTCCCGGCGGCGTCGCGCAGGCCGCGGTGAGCTCGTCGTACAACCACGCGGCCAGACGACTGCCGAGGTTGGCGCTGACCGCGGCGTGCAACGGCCCCACGACCTGTTGCACCACGAAGACGACACCGACGAAGACCAACGGGCCGGTGAGGTCGGCGCCCTGGTCGCGGCGACTGACCGCGCCGACCAACGTCCCGATGCCGACCGCGAGCGCGACCGGCAGGACGCCGCGCAGGAGGAGCAACCCCCACCACGCGACGGCCAGGCCCCGGCCGGCATGACGCAACGAGGCGAGGAACTGGTACTCCGGGCGCGCGGTCAGCACCCGCCGCACGCTAGCCCAGGCGGCGTCTTCCTGAGGGGGGCGAGCTCGCTCGGCCGAGCCGGTGGAGTGGCGTGGCGCGGGCTCGCTGGCAGGGGTCTGGAGGGAGTTCCGTGTCAGGGGTACGGCGCGGGGGCAGGCCCAGAGGATGACGAACCTGGTCCTGCCCTCGCGTGCTGTCCGGCCGATCGAACCGGATCCCGATGCCCCGCCGCCGCTCGAGCCCGGCCGGGAGCTGCCGATCCCGGGAGGACCGGATCCTGCCGCGCCGATCCCCGACGACCCGGGCGAGCTGGACGACCCCGACCTGCTCCCGCCGCCGCCGATCGAACCGAGCCCGCTGGTCGAGCCCGGCGGCTTGCCCGAGTTCGAGCCGCTGGGGGAGCCCGAGCCGGCCTGACGCCTACCGCCGGGGGCGTTTGTGGATCTCACAAGGATTGATTGTGAGATTCACCGAGTCGCTGTGCAGGTCACGAGCCATCCTGTGGCGTACTTCACAGGTAGTCGCACCCTCGTCACCCGCCGCAGCGCCGGCTCACCTCTGGAGCAACGCCGATGAACCGTCACCGCCCTGGTGTCCACCCCGGAACGCGTCAGCGGGCCCTCGCCGGGCTGGCCCTCGCGACTGCTCTCGCCGCGTGCTCCTCAGCCCCGGCGGCGTCGTCTCTCGGCCAGGCCGACGGCGGCACCGCCGGCAGCATCGGGTCCGGCACCACGGGCTCGGCGCCGAGCGGCACCTCGGGTTCCACCGGCAGCACGGGCACGACGCCGGGCGCGAGCACGGGGACTTCCGGAACGTCAGGCACCAGCGGGACCGCCGGCTCCGGTACGACGGGGGGTTCGGGCAATGGCACCACGGGCACCTCCGGGTCCGGCACCGGCGGTTCGGGGACGAGCAGCAGCGGTTCGGGCACCGGCGGTCGAGGTCCCGTGGCGGGCGGCGGTGCGGGGAGCACCGGCGGCGGGTCGACCGGCAGCGCTCCCACGCGCAGCCAGCTGTTCACCCCGGCCGAGAACACGACCGGCATCACGCCGACCTCGATCACGATGTGCGCGCACGCCGCGCTCACCTACGGCGCCGCGTTCAACACCACTGACGCGGACTTCAACGTGTTCTGGAGCGCCGTCAACGACCAGGGCGGCATCTTCGGCCGCAAGGTGGCCGTGACGTACGAGAACGACAACTACGACTCAGCAAAGGCGGTGGAAGCCGCGACCGCCTGCAAGGCCAAGAACATCTTCATGCTGCTGGGCGGCATCGGGTTCGACCAGATCCCGGCGGTGCGCAACTGGGCCGAGACCAACCACATGCTCTACCTGCACCACACCGCCACCGAGAACGGCAGCAAGGGGCTGAAGTACTCCTTCACCGAGCTGCCGTCGGTGGAGCGCATGGGCGAGGGCTTCAGCCAGCTGTACCTGAGCAAGTTCGTCGGCAAGAAGGTCGGGATCATCGAGCGCGACAGCGCCAACTGGAAGCCGGGCGCCGACCTGTTCAAGGCGGGGCTCGCGGCCAAGGGCCAGAAGGACAGCATCGTGGAGGACGTCAAGGTCGCCGACAAGAAGCACAACTACACCCAGGACATCCTGGCCATGAAGAACGCCGGCGCCGAGGTGGTGTTCCTGTGGGAGAACGCCCTGAACAGCACGGAGTTCATCACCCAGGCGAAGCGGCAGAACTACAGCCCGCACTACCTGATGTTCCCGTTCAACCTCACCGCGCAGACCCTGGACCAGGACGCGATGACCCCTCAGCTCGACGGCGTCGCGATGTACCCGGCGTACAGCAACAGCGACTACACCGGCTCGTTCGCGCCGTACGCCGACGACATCAAGCTCTTCGAGCAGCAGTACGCGAAGTACCGCCCGAACGCTGACCTCAAGGGCCTCGGCGGGGACCTGCTGTTCCTCAACTGGACCGCGCAGAAGGCGCTGCACGCGCAGCTGATCGACTGCGGCAAGGACTGCACGCGCAACCGGTTCGTCGACACGCTGCAGAGCTACAACAAGGTCCCGAGCAGCAGCGCGTGCCGCATCGACTTCACCAAGGGTGACGGTCACCACGGCGCCGAGCAGCTGAACTTCATGCAGACCTACGCGGCCCCCGGCAACAAGATCAACTGGCGCAACACCCGGGCCTGCGTCGGGCGGTCCTGATGGGGCAGGTCGTCGTCCTCGGTCTCATCGCTGGAGGGATCTACGCGCTGTTCGCCGTCGGCATCGTCCTCGTCTACCGGGGCAGTGGCGTCCTGAACTTCGCGCAGGGCGAGATCGGCACCGCGGCGCTGCTCGCGGCCTACGTCGTCGTCAACGACCTGGGGGCGCCCTGGATCGTGGGGGCGCTCGTCGCCGTCGTCGTCGCGGCCGTGCTCGGCGGCGGCTTCGAGTTCCTCGTGGTCCGCCGCATGATCAGCGCGGATCCGGTCTCCACCGCCGTCGCCACGGTCGGCTTCGCGCTGGCCCTCGTGTCGCTCGAGATCATCTACGTCGGGGACAGCGGCAAGGTCCTCGACAACCCGTTCACCCGCGGCTTCGAGGTGTTCGGCGTCGTCGTCTACCCGCACCAGGTCCTGGTCGTCGTCATCGCCATCGCCCTCGGCTTCGGCCTGCAGCGCCTGCTGCGCCGGACCGACTTCGGCCTCGGCATCCTCGCGGCGGCGCAGGACCCAGACGCTGTCCGGCTCGTGGGTGTGCCGCTGTCGCGGGTGTCGCTCGTGGTGTGGGGGCTCGGCGGGGCGCTGTCCGGCCTGGCGGCGCTGCTCGCCGAACCGACGATCGGGCTCATCACCCCCGGCTTCGCCAGCGAGTTCTTCGTCTTCGGCCTCGCGGCTGCCGTCATCGGCGGGCTCGACTCCCTCCCCGGCGCGGTGATCGGTGCGCTCGGGCTCGGGTTGGCCGAGGCCGTCGAGGCGCGCTACCTCAACTTCGGCGTCCCGGGCGAGCGCTACCTGCTGCTGCTCGCGGCCGTCCTCATCGCCTTGCTCAGCAGGGCTTTTGCCCCCGAGGTGCGCAAGCTCTTCGCGCCCGCGCCTGCTCGCGCGGAGGTGAACGCGTGACCTCGATGGCCACCACCGTGCCCCGTCGGGTCAGCCTGCCGGTCCCGGGTCTGCTCGTCGCCCTCGTCCTGGTCGCGGTGCTCCCGCCGCTGCTCGGCCGCACCGCCCTGCTGTCGGACGTCAACGCGCTGCGCCTGTGCGCCGCCGCGTCCTTCGCCATCGCCGGGCTCTCGCTCAACGTCCTCACGGGGTACGCCGGTCAGATCAGCCTGGGGCAGTACGCCTTCGTCGGGGTCGGCGCCTTCACCACCGGCATCGTCACCGGCGTGAACGACTTCCGTCTGCCCTGGGTGGTCGGGCTGGTCGTCTCCGCCGTCATGGGCGGGGTGGTCGCCTTCGTCGTGGGCCTGCCCGCCCTGCGACTGCGTGGTCTCTACCTCGCCGTCGTCACCATCGGGGTGGCCTACGCCGCCTACCAGTCCCTGTTCCGCATCGACAGCATCGGCGGCGGCTCCGCCGGCAAGACCGCGCCGCGGCCCTACGTCGGGTCCCACGCCATCGCGAGCAACGCGGACTTCCTGGCCATCGCGCTGGTGGTGCTGGTCCTCGTCTGGCAGGTCGACGTCAACCTCACCCGCAGTCGCTTCGGTCGCGCCTTCCAGGCGGTGAAGGCCGATGAGTCGGTCGCGGCGTCCTTCGGCGTGGACGTCGCGCGGACCAAGCTGCTGGCCTTCACGATCTCGGGCGCGATGGCCGGGGTGGCCGGGGCCATCCTCGCCACCGCCTACGGAACCATCAACGGGACGGTGTTCAAGTACGAGCAGTCGCTGCTGCTGGTCGTCGTCGTGGTCATCGGGGGCCTGGGCAGCCGCGCGGGCGTGATCGGCGCGGCCTTCTTCGCGACCCTGCTGCCGAGCGTGCTCATCGCGCTGTTCGGAACCGGCATCCGCGGCTACGACCTGGTCCTCAACGGCGCCCTGCTGATGTACACGATCAGCCGGCACCCCACCGGGCTCGCCGGTGCGGTCAAGGAGGCTCGCGAGGAACGGCTGCGCAAGAAGGGCGGCCTACCGCCCCTGCCCCCGACCCGTCCGTCGTTGCCGTCGCTCGGCCGCATGTCGGCCGGTCCGGAGCCCCTCAAGGCCCGGCCGGGGACGGCGGTGCTCGAGGTGTCGGACGTCAGCGTCCGCTTCGGCGGTCTGCAGGCCGTCGACGGCGCCGGCCTGCGGGTGGACCGCGGCACGATCGTCGGCCTCATGGGCCCGAACGGCGCCGGCAAGACCACGCTGTTCAACGCCATCACCGGAGCGCTGACGCCGGACAGCGGCCGCGTGAGCTTCCTCGGTGAGGACATCAGCGCCTTGCCCGCGCACCTGCGCACGGCGCGGGGGATGGGGCGCACGTTCCAGCTCATCGGCCTGGCCAAGCAGCTCTCGGTGTACGAGAACCTCCTGATGGCCCAGCACCTGGGCGCGCCGTACTCCCTGGCCAGCGCCCTCACGACCGTGGGCAGCAGCAGGGTGCTCGAGCAGGAGCTGCGGCACCGCGCCGACGAGACCCTGGCCGGGCTCGGGTTCGAGCGGTTCCGCGACACGGTCGTCGGCCGGCTCTCCCACGGCCAGCAGCGCATCGTCGAGATCGGCTGCTGCCTCATCACCAGCCCCGAGCTGGTGATGCTCGACGAGCCCAGCGCCGGAATGAGCCCGGCGGCGGCGGAGGACCTGGCCTCGACGCTGCTCGACATCCGCGATCAGCTCGGCCGCACGGTGCTGCTCATCGAGCACAACATCCCGCTGGTGCTCGGTGTCGCTGATGAGCTCTACGTCATGGACGCCGGCCGCGTCATCGCCGACGGCGAGCCGATCGAGGTGGTCACCCGCCCCCAGGTGGTCACCGCCTACCTGGGACAGGCGGTCAGCTGATGGCCCTGCTCGAGCTGCACGACGTCACGGCCGGCTTCGGCCCGCTGACCGTCCTGCACGGCATCACGTTCAGCGTCGAGGAAGGCTCCATCGCCGGGATCTTCGGCCTCAACGGCGCTGGCAAGTCCGTGACGATGAAGACCATCGGCGGCACGGTCGCTGCCCGCACGGGGCAGGTCCTGTTCGACGGTCAGGACATCACGACCCTGTCTCCGGAGAAGCGGGTGGGGCTCGGCCTCGGGCACGTCCCGCAAGGACGACAGGTCTTCCCGAAGCTCACGGTCGAGGAGAACCTCCGCCTCGGTGCGTACACGCTGCGTCGCCGCGACAAGGCCCGCTACGGTCCGGCGCTGGACAGCGTCTTCGACCGCTTCCCGGTGCTCAAGCAGCGGCGCGACCAGCTCGCCGGCACGATGTCCGGCGGCCAGCAGGCCTCGTTGTCGGTGGCGCGGGCGCTCATCAACGAACCGCGACTCATCCTCGTCGACGAGCCGTCAGCCGGGCTGTCGCCCGTGGCGCAGCTCGAGCTGCGCGAGGTCCTGCACGTGGTGAAGGACAGCGGCGTCACGATGGTGCTCGTCGAGCAGAACATCGCCTTCGGCCTGTCGCTGGTCGACACCGCCAACCTGCTCCAGACCGGCACGGTCGTCCACTCCTCGTCGGTGACCGAGCTCGACAACGACACCCTGGCCACGCACCTGGGCATCGGCAAGGTGCTGGCGGGGGCAACCGGCACCGCGCTGGCCCGCCGCCAGGGCGCGTGATGTCCACGGTCACCCGGACCGACGCCGGGATCGCCTGGTACGACGAGGGATCCGGCCCGCCGGTGCTTCTCGTCATGGGCCTGGCCTACCCGGCCGCCGCGTGGTTCCGGCAGGTCCCCGCGCTCGCCCAGCACCACCGGGTGCTGACCGTCGACAACCGCGGCGCCGGTGCGACCGGGCTGGTCCCGGGGGCGCCGTACACCGTCGAGGCGATGACCCAGGACCTGCTCGACGTGCTGGACCAGGCAGGTGTCGACAGCGCGCACGTCGTCGGCATCTCCATGGGTGGGCTGATGGCGCAGGAGCTCGGGCTGACCCACCCGGAGCGGGTGCGCTCGCTGACCCTGATGGCGACCCACCCCGGGGCACAGGCGTGGGTGCTGCCCCAAGACGTCATCGAGTTCCTCACCGCCCGCGCGGGCCTGGAGGCCGAGGCGCGCGGGGAGTTCTCGATCCCGTTCAACTATCACCCGAGCACGGGCCGCGACCTGATCGAGCAGGACTGGACAGCGCGCGAAGCCGGGACCGCCGGCCCCGAGGGCTACGCCGCTCAGGGAGGTACGGCGCTGTGGAACGGCTACGACCGCCTCCCCTCGGTGACGCGGCCGACCCTGGTCGTGCACGGCGCGCAGGACCGCCTGGTCGTGCCCGCCAACGGCGAGAAGATCGCCGCAGCGGTGCCTGGGGCCCGACTCGTGCTCGTCGACGGCGCGAACCACCTGCTGACGACCGACCGGGTCGACGAGGTCAATGCGCTGCTCCTGTCGTGGTTCCGCGAGAACGAGACCGACACCGACACCGAGAACGCGCCATGAGCCGGCTGCGCGCAGTCCGGTCCGACGGCGTCGCGGCCGTGGCCGAGCGCGTGCTCGCCGACCTCGACGGGGTTGTGGAGCGGATGGGGGTGGCCTACCGCGAGGAGATCCCGGAGTACGCCGCCCTGTCCCAGGGCCAGCTTGCCGTCGAGGTCCTGCCGGTCTCTCGCCGTCTGGTCACGACCTTCCTGGCCTGCGTTGTGGAGGGTCGGTCGCTCACCGCTCGCGAGCTCGAGGTGTTCGAGCAGTCGGGGCGACAGCGATTGTCCATGGGCATGCCGCTGGAGTCGGTGCTGCACGCCTACCGGATCGCCGGCCGCGAGGCCTGGGTCGCCCTGTGCAGCACCGTGGGTCCGACCGAAACGGCCCTGCTCGCCGACCTCGGCGCCCGGTGGATGGACATCGTCGACCGGACCTCCTCCGCGCTGGCCCAGGCCTACCTCGCCGCCTCGCACGAGCGACTGCGGCACGTCGACGCGCGCCGCCGCGAGCTCGTCGAGGCGCTGCTCACCACGACCGACCCGTCGGAGGTCGCCGCAGTCTCGCTGCGCTTCTCCACGGTGCTCGCGGCGGCGTACGTCCCGGTGCTCGTCGCGGGACCCGGCGTCGCCGCCGGGATCGACGCCGCCCTGGCCGCGGCGCCCGCGGGAACGCTCGGTGGTCACCGCGGTGACCGGGTGCTGCTGCTGGTGCCCCACCGGGCCGACGCCCTGCGCCACAGGCCGGAGCAGCTGACCTGCTGGGGCCGGCCCGCCACCTGCGGGCGCGCCCTGCTGGACGAGGTCCAGCACGTCGAGCGGTTGCTCCTCACCGCGCTGGCCGAGGGTCACACGGCCGGTCACTTCGGCCCCGACGACCTGCTCGTCGAGCAGCTGCTGCTCGGCAACGAGCGGGTCGCCGGCGCGTTGCGACGCCGGGTCCTCGAGACGATCGCCGACCGCGACGCCGGTGGTGTCCTGTTGGCGACCCTCACGACGTATCTCGAGACCGGGTCCGTCCCCGAGACGGCCCGCCGCGAGGTCGTGCACGCCAACACCGTCGGCTACCGCCTCGGCCGGGTGCGCGACCTGACGGGCCTCGACCCCCGCGTCCCCCGCGACGCCGCGCTGCTCGTCCTGGGGCTCGGCCTGCCGGACGAGGAGACCCTGACGTGAACGGCCTCATGGGCACTCAGCCCCTCACCGTCGGCACCATCTTCGACCGGATGCGCACCGTGCACGGCGACAACGTCGTCATCGACGCTCTCCCGGACAGCACCACCCGGACGACGTACGCCGATCTCGCCGACCGCGTCCTGCGGCTGGTGACGGTCCTGCAGGACCTCGGGGTCCGACCGGGGGACCGCGTCGGCTCGTTCGCCCACAACACGAGCCGGCACGTCGAGCTGTACTACGCCGTGCCGCTGGCCGGCGCGGTCCTGCACATGGTGAACATCCGGTTGCACGCCGACCAGCTCGAGCACGTCATCGCCGATGCCGGGGACACCGTGCTGTTCGTGGACGACGACCTCGTGCCCCGACTGGCCGAGCTGTCGCTGCCATCGGTGCGCACCTTCCTGCGGCTGGGCAAGGGGGAGACCGCCGGGCTGCCGCTCCTCGAGGCCGAGGATCTCCTCGCCGGGGCCGCGCCCTGTGCGGACTTGCCTGAGCTCACCGAGGACATGGCTTGCGGGATGTGCCACACCAGCGGCACCACCGGCATGCCGAAGGCCGTGGTCTACAGCCACCGCTCGACGTACCTGCACGCCATGGCGGCCTGCATGGTTGACGCCCTCGCCCTGTCGGAGGTCGAGCGCGTCCTGCCCGTCGTCCCGCTGTTCCACGCCTGTGGCTGGGGCCTGCCGTATGCCGCTCCGTTCACCGGCGCCGAGCTCGTCCTTGCCGGCAGTGACACCTCGCCGGCCCACCTCGCGCGGGTCATCGACGAGCAGGAGGTCACCTGGGCGGCGGGAGTCCCCACGATCTGGACGGGCCTGCTGCCCCTGGCCGCAGAGCTGCCGTCCCTGCGCACCATCGGGGTCGGTGGGTCCGCGACCCCCAAGGCGCTGCTCGAGGCGTACGACGCCCTCGGCATCACGATCCTGCAGATCTGGGGCATGACCGAGACCTCGCCGGTCGCGTGCACGTCACGTCCGCGGCGGCGGCACGTCGGTCTGGACGCAGCAGCGCTGCGCGACGTCCGGGCTCAGACCGGCACGATCTTTGCCGGTCTGGAGGCCCGGATCGTCGGCACGACGGGCGAACCGCTGCCCTGGGACGGTGAGAGCGTCGGTGAGCTGGAGTGCCGCGGACCCTGGGTCGCCACCGACTACTGGGGTGGCGCGCCGGAGAAGTTCCACGACGGCTGGCTCCGCACCGGCGACATGGCGCGCATGGAGCGGGACGGGTACTTCACGATCGTCGACCGCTCCAAGGACCTGGTGAAGTCCGGGGGCGAGTGGATCTCGAGCGTCGAGCTGGAGGGCGCCTGCCTGGCTCACCCGGCCGTCCGCGAGGCTGCCGTCGTCGGGGTGCGTTCGGTGAAGTGGGACGAGCGACCGGTCGTGGTCGCGTCGCTGTCCGCACCACTGACCTTGGAGGAGCTGCGTGACTTCCTCACCGGGCGCGTGGCGAAGTGGTGGTTGCCCGAGGACCTGGTAATCGTCGACGAGGTCGCGAAGACCAGCGTCGGCAAGTTCGACAAGAAGGTGTTGCGCTCCCAGCTCGCCGAGATGGTCCTGCCGTGAAGAAGCTCCTCGTCCTGCTGCTCCTGCTGGCGCTCGCGCCCGGAGCGTCGGCGGAGCCGGGCAAGCCGGCGCGCACCAAGCCGCAGAAGGGTGCGCACGTCGGCTTCGCCAAGGACGTGCCGGCCATCAAGGACAGCGAGTGGGGCTGGCGCGTCGGTGGGTTCGGCGGGATCCGCAAGGGCTACCCGCTCAAGCACGTGCCGGTCATCTTCGTCCACGGCAACAACGTCGACGCTGCCGACTGGTACCCCGTTCGTGATGACTTCCGCAAGGCGGGCTGGACCGACCAGGAGCTCTGGGCCCTGTCGTACGGCGGTCTCGGCGGCAGCAACGGCACGGCGCTGTTCACGGCCAACCCGCAGCGCGACGCCGAGCACCAGGAGGAGGGCAAGGACAGCTCCACCTACATCACCGAGGACGACGTCAACGTGCCTGACCTCTACCGCTTCATCACCGCGGTCCAGGCCTACACGGGTTCGAAGAAGTTCATCCTCATCGGCCACTCGCTCGGGGTGACGTTGGCTCGCGAGACCCTTCGGCTGCACCGCGGCCTGCGTGCGGACCTGGCAGCCTTCGTCGGCATCGCGGGCGCCAACCACGGCACGACGTTCTGCCCGCCGGGGTCCGAGGGCAACGTCGTGTCCTGCGACGAGATCGCGGCGAACACCGCCTGGCTCGCTCGCCTCAATGCCGCCGGCGAGACCTATGGCCCGGCAGGGTGGATGACCGTGTACGACGGCACCGGCGCTGGCGACCCGGCGTACGTCGGCCCGACCTACGCGCAGTCACCCCGGCTCGAGGGCGCGGACAACCGAGAGTTCCCCGGTACGTACCACAACGACCTGCGCCTGGACCCGGCGATCGTCGCCGTGTACCGCGCCTTTGTGGAGAGGTACGCCACGCCCACGGTCGTCAAGGTCCGCGCCAAGGCGCCCCCGCGTGGTGGCAGCTCCTCCGGTGAGGGCGGCTGCCTCCCGGCGGCGGACGCGCTCTGCTGAGACCGTTCCCGCCGCGACGTCTCGGCATCATCACCGCCGGTCCCCCGCTCCCCGCGCCTGCGGCGCAGTGTCCGACGACGCCTAGGGCGATGAGCGGGAATCTTTCGGACAGTTTCGGCTGGGGTGGGGCGCAGGAAGACCCACGCCGGATGGAGCGCGTTCGCGGGTCGTCGGAGTGAGAAGTCGGCGACCGCGAGGGCCCTCGCGGCCGACAGCAGACATATGGCCGTCACGACCACCGGCTGACCCTTGCCACTCCAGACGACGTCTGGTGTGACCCGCTGATGCTCACCTCTTCGCGTCCGCTGCCGGCCTGCACGCGCAGGGCCACAGCCCCTCCGATGGCGACCTAGCGACGCCTGCCGCTCAGGCGGCGTGGGGCCAGCTGCTTGTGTCGATCTCTGTGGCTGTGGTGGGCCAGCTGAGGCGGGGGTGCTGGATGGCGGTGTGGTCGGCGGGGTGGTGGCGTGCCGGGGTGGTCCAGGTGTCGCCTTGGGGGTTGGTCCAGCTGGTGCTGCCGTCGGGGTGGGGGGTGAGGGTCCAGCCGCCGTGGGTTTTGGCGTTGTGGCAGCGGCGGCTGACGGGTCCGAGGTTGTTGGGGCTGGTCGGTCCGGTGGGGTGGGGCTGCCAGTGTTCGAGGTCGCAGCGGTGGGCGGGGATGGCGCAGCCGGGGGCGGTGCAGCGGCTGTCGCGCAGGCGGAGGAGGTCGGTGAGGGCTGCGCTGGGGTCGTGCTGCGGTTCGGTGTGGTCGTGCAGGGTGCTGGGGCGGTGGACCAGGTGCAGCAGGGTGAGCTCGAGCAGGAGCTCGGGGGGCAGGTCCGGGGGATCAGGCAGTGCGGCGCGGCCGGCTCGGGGTTGTCGCGGGCGGGGTGGGTCGGGTTCGATCGGGTCGAGGGCGAGGATCCGGCCGGTGTGGCGGTCGGTGCAGGCTTTGCGGAGCTCGGCGGTCGCGAGCAGCTCGCGGGCGTGGGCGCCGGTGACCGGGCCGTAGCCGAGGAGTTCGGCTCCGCCGTCGCGGAGGTCCAGGGCGGTCTCGACGGGCACGAGGATGACGGCCTGGATCCGCTTGTGCCGACGCCGGGTCGTGGCGGGGGTCTCCAGTGTGTCGCTGGTGCGCAGTCCGGTGAGCCCGCGGTCGTGCAGGAACGTGAGCCACGACGGGCCGGATAGGCCTTCGGCGTCGGTGTGCAGGTGGGAAAGGGCGAACGCGGGGAGGTGGGTGAACAGGTCGGCGCGTTGCTGGTCCTTGGTGCGGGGGTCGGTGGGGTCGAAGGTCGCGTCGGCGAGCTGGCCGAGGGCGCGCAGGAACGCGCCGGCGTCTTCGGCGGACTGCTCGGCGCCGATGAGGGCGCGGCCGTCGGGGCGGGAGCTGTTCCAGACGAGCCGGTCGTCCTTGGCCTTCTGGCGGCGGTCTTCGGCGGCGTGCTCATCGACGCTGAGGATCGCGGCGCGGACTTCCCGGCGGGTGTCGCTGGGCGTCATGCCGGTGATGCGGGGCAGGACGCGGGCTTCGACCTGTCCGCTGAGGCTGGCGCGGGTGTCGTCGGGGAGCTCGAGGGTCTCGTGCACGATGACCCGGCCCTGTCCGATGGTGAGCTGCCCGGTGCGCAGGTGGGCCAGGGTGAGGGGGAGGTGGTGGACCAGGTGCTGCGCGAGGCGCATCCGGGTGACGGCGGTGGTCTGCGCGACCTGCAGGGCCATCGAGACCTCGAGGGACAGGTAGGGCCGAGCGGGGTCGTTCCGGCCGGACCAGAGCTCCTCGACCGCCACCAGCGCGAGGGCCTGCTCGGCGTAGAGGACGGCCTCGGCGCGGGCGAGGTCCGACACCCGCGCGAGGACCTCACGCTTCGCTTCCGCAGTGGCTACCGACATGAGCCAAGAGTATCGCCGGGGTGCGACAAAACCGAGCCTGCAGAAGTGATCTGTGGGTCGAAATCCTTTATTCACAGGCAATCTTGGCCGAAGTTGGCTCGGCTCCTACCGCGGCAAACCCGCGGGGAGGAGACAGAAGTGACGGCCCACGATGCGTCCTCGGAAGTTGATGAGCTCAGCCGGGGCTAGGCAGCGCCTGGGGGAGGTGATCAGAAGGGAACGGCGAATCCGCCGGTGCTCGGGGGGTCGGCAGGCGGCTCGTCCCGGGGCGAGGTGGGCTGCGTGCTCGGAGCTGGCGCAGAGCGCGGAGCTGACGCAGAGGGCGGAGTCGACGAGAAGGGAGTCGGCGAGAGGAAGGGATCGCCAGCCAAGGGAGACGGGGCTGTCGAAGGTCCCGGCTGCTGGGCCACCGCGCGCTGGCGTCGCTCGGCGAGCACGGCAGTCAGGTACGCCCAAGCCGGCGTGCCCGGCGGCGGCCCTGGCTGGACCACGGCGGACACCTGACCGGCGAGGCGCTGCGCCAGGTCCTCCTGCGCGGCCGGCGTCATGGTGGCCCGCCGGGTGAGGAACGTCCGTGCTGCCAGCGCCAGGTCGTCCGGCAGCCGTGCCAGGTCGAGCGTCGTGGCCCAGGAGGCGAGCGGAGGCGGCATGGTCGCGACGAGGTCACGCGGACCCACGACGCGCTCCTGCACGACGACGGTGCCGGCGGCGAGATCGCCGAGCCGTTTGCCCGACGGGTGGAGCAGCGAGGTCAGGACCGCCGCGGAGCCGAGGGTGAAGCCGGGCTTCTCCACGACGAAGCCGAGGAGCCCGCGGACGAACACCTGGCGGAACGCCACAGGACCGGCGTCGTCGCGCACGACGCGCAGCCCGAGGGCCAGCTTGCCCAGCGTCCGCCCGCGCCACAGCGTCTCGGACAGCACTGGGTAGACGAGACCGGCGAGGACGTAGGACATCACCGTCAGCGCCGCGAGGGCGGCGCCGGAGCTGCCGCCGGCGGTGAAGGTGATGAGCAGCACGAGCCCGACGAACAGGGCGAGCTGGACCGCGCCGTCGATCAGGCCGGCGAGCAGGCGGGAGGCCAGACCTGCGGTGTGCACGTCGAGAGCGACGGCCTCCCCGGTCACCATCGGTGTCGACACCGAGCCTGCTCCCTTCATCCGTGCGTGGGGCCCTAGTGTGCCCTTTCGTGGACCTCGACGCGTTCCTCGCGCAGCACCGCCCCGAGTGGGACCGGCTGGAGCGTCTGGTCGTGCGGGCCCGTCGCCCGCGCCGGCTCTCCGGGGCCGAGGTGGACGAGCTCGTCGAGCTCTACCAGCGGGCGACGACCCATCTGTCGGTCCTGCAGTCCGCGGGTCCTGATCCGGCGGTGCTGGGCCGGCTCAGCGCCCTGGTCGCTCGGGCACGCGGGGCCGTCGCCGGGACCCGGCAGGCGGGGTGGAGCGACGTCGCGCGGTTCCTGCGCGTCGACTTCCCCGCGGTGCTCTACCGCACCCGCTGGTGGTGGGGGGCGGTCGCCGCGGCCTTCATCGTGGTGTCGTTCGCCTGGGGGGCGTACGTCGCCACGCACCCGGCGGTGCAGGACTCGATCGCCTCGCCGGAGCAGGTCCGTCAGCTGGTCGAGACCGACTTCGAGAGCTACTACTCCTCCGCGCCGGCGCAGGACTTCGCGGCGCGCGTGTTCACCAACAACGCGCTCATCGCGGCCGCCTCGGTGGCGTCCGGGATCCTGCTGGGGATCCCGGTCTTCTACGTGCAGTACCAGAACGCCGTCAACGTGGGGATCGCCGGCGGCCTGCTCGCCGCCAACGACCGGGCCGGCCTGTTCTTCGGGCTGATCCTGCCGCACGGCCTGCTCGAGCTCACCTCGGTGTTCGTCGCCGGCGGCCTCGGGCTGCGGCTCGGGTGGACGGTCATCGACCCCGGTCGCCGGACCCGTACCGTCGCGCTGGCCGAGGAGGGCCGGGCCATCGTCGTCGGTGCCCTGGGACTCACCTTGATGCTCTTCGTCAGCGGGCTGATCGAAGGGTTCGTGACGCCTTCCGGCCTGCCGACCTGGGCGCGCATCGGCATCGGGGTGACGGCCGAGGCCCTGTTCCTCTTCTACGCCCTCGTGCTCGGCAAGCGGGCCCATCTGGCCGGGGCGTCCGGCGACGTGGACGAGGACCTGCGCGGCGCGCTCGCCCCCTCTGCCGGCTGACCGGTCAGAGGCGGCCGGCGGCCTTCAGGCCGAGGTAGGCGTCGGAGACGGCCGACGCGAAGCCGGACGGCGGAGCATCCACCACCTCGACCCCCTGGCGGCGCAGCAGGGTGACCATGTCCCGGCGGTCGGTACGGGACCGCTCGGCTGACGCGGCGGCGTACACCGCGTCGATGTCCCCCCGGCCCGCGGCCAGCTCCTCGGTCCGTGGATCGCCCACCGAGCACAGCAGCACCGTGTGGCGGCTGGTGAGCGACGGGAGTACCGGCAGCAGGCCCTCGCGCAGGGCCGGACCGTCGAGGGCGGTGAACAGCACGAGCAGGGAACGGCGGCGGGTGCGCCGCAGGATCTCGCTGACCAGCCGCCGTCCGTCCGTCTCGACGAGGGCGGGCTGGAGCACCGCGGTCGTGTCCACCAGCCGGGCGAGCAGGTCGGTCGGGCCCGCTCCCTCGACGGTGCCGCGCACGACGCGGTCCAGCGCCAGCAGGTCGACCCGGTCGCCGGCCCGGGAGGCGAGCACTCCGAGCAGCAGCGCGGCGTCCAGGGCGTGGTCGAGTCGGGGTACGTCGCCGACGCGCCCGGCGCTGGTCCGGCCCGTGTCGAGCACCAGCAGCAGGTGCCGGTCACGCTCCGGGCGCCAGGTCCTGACCATCACGTCGCCTCGGCGCGCCGTGGCCCGCCAGTCGATCGACCGGACGTCGTCGCCCCCGACGTACTCCCGCAAGGAGTCGAACTCCGTGCCCTGGCCACGGGTGCGGGCGAGCAGCTGGCCGTCGAGCTGGCGCAGCCGGTCGAGCTTGGCGGGGAGGAGCTTGCGGGAGGGGAACGGCGGCTGGACGCGCACCCGCCACGGCACCTCGTGCCGCCCCTGCCGGGCAGCCAGACCGAGCGGGCCGACGCTGCGCACGGTGACGCGGTCCGGCAGCCGGTCGCCGCGTCGGGTCGGCGTCAGGATGGTCGTCAGGACCCGTCGCTCACCGGAGGGCAGGCCGAGGTCGTGCGTCCGGGGGAGCGCGCCGGCGGACGGCACCCAGGCGTCCCGCAGGACCCCGCGCACCGTCCGGCGACCGGTGTTGACCAGCGACAGCCGGACCGCGGCGGACGTGCCGAGCCGACAGGCGGTGTCGCCCTCTCGCGTCATGCGCACCGCGGAGACCGGCGCGGCCAGGAGCACGTCGACGGCCACGAGGACCAGCAGCACCATCGCCACGACGAAGGTCGTCGAGCGCCCCGGGTAGACCAGCGCCGGGAGCAGGCCGAGCAGGGCCAGCAGCACCGCCCGGCCGGTGAGGGCCACTAGCGCGGAACGGGTACGGCGGACAGCACGCCGTCGAGGACGGCGTCGGTCGTCGACCCCTCGAGCTCGGCCTCGGGGCGCAGGGAGATGCGGTGGCGCAGGGTCGGTCGCGCGAGCGACTTCACGTCGTCCGGGGTCACGTAGTCGCGGCCGGACAGCCATGCCCACGCCTTCGCCGTGGCCAGCAGGGCAGTGGCGCCACGAGGCGAGGCGCCGAGCTGCAGCGACGGGGAGGAGCGGGTCGCGCGGCAGAGGTCGACGACGTACGCCACGACCTCGGGGGAGACCGTCAGGGCGCTGACCGCGACGCGACCGGCCGCGAGGTCCGCGGCGGAGGCGACCGGCTGCAGGGCAGACAGGTCGCGCGGGTCGAAGCCGTTGTCGTGGGCCTGCACCACGGCGATCTCGTCGTCGCGGCTGGGCAGCGGAACGGTGAGCTTGAGCAGGAACCGGTCGAGCTGGGCCTCGGGCAACGGGTAGGTGCCCTCGTACTCCACCGGGTTCTGCGTCGCGCACACGATGAACGGGTCGGGCAGCGCGCGGGCGGTCCCGTCCACCGACACCTGCCGCTCCTCCATCGCCTCGAGCAGCGCCGCCTGCGTCTTCGGGGGCGTGCGGTTGATCTCGTCGGCGAGCAGCAGGTTGGTGAAGACGGGGCCCTCGCGGAAGGAGAACGCGGAGGAGCGGGCGTCGTACACCAGGGACCCGGTGATGTCGCCGGGCATGAGGTCGGGCGTGAACTGCACCCGCTTGCTCTCCAACGACAGCGACGCCGCCACCGAGCGGACCAGCAGCGTCTTCGCGACGCCGGGCACGCCCTCGAGCAGCACGTGACCCCGGCACAGCAGGGCGATGACCAGGCCGGTGACCGTGGCGTCCTGACCGACGACGGCCTTCGCCACCTCGGTGCGCAAGGCCATGAGGGCTTCTCGCGGGTCGCCGGCCTTCGCGCGCGGCTTCGGGCCGGGGCGCTTGCGGGGCGCTGGACTGGGTGCCGTCACGAGCCGGCCACCTCCCTGCTCAGGGTGTCGAGATCGTCCGCGAGTCGGACGAGGGCGTCGTCGTCCGACGGCACCGGACCGTACAGGAGCGCCTCCACGGCGACGGCGCTGCGGCCGGTGCGCTCGGCGATGAGGGTGACCAGCGCCGGCGGGTCGGGGTTGCCCAGGCGCGGAGCGAGCCTCGCCACGGCGCCGCCGCGCAGGGCGCCGGCCGCGGTGTCCCGCGCCCGAGCCGCCCGGTAGACCCGACCGCGTCCTTCGGTGGTCTCCGAGGCGCGGACCACGACGGGCAGCGGCTCGGGGACGACGCGACCCAGGCGGCGGGCCCGCCACAGAGCGAGGACGACGACCACCAGCACGAGCAGGAACCGTGCGCTGCGGACCTCCTCGGGCAGCAGGTCGTCAGGTGAGGTCACCGGACGTTCGCCGAAGGCCGCCCGCGACGGCGACGGGATGAGCCACACCACGCGCGGCGCGCCGCCGAGCAGCCCGAGTGCGAGGGCGGCGTTGCCCCGCTCGTCGAGGCGGTCGTTGGTGAACAGCGAGGTGCTGCCGACCACGGTGGGGCCGTCGGACACCGCCAGCAGGGCGAAGCCGCCCTCGGCGGGGTAGCAGCCGGTGCTCCCGCCCGGTCCCGTCACGACCAGCCCCCCGAGGTCTGCCGAGCCGGCGTTGCGGGCGACCGGCAGGTCGCACGACGGCGCCCGGCCGGACACCGAGGCGGCGCTGACCGGGTTCACGGGGATCCCGAGGTCGGCCAGCGGGCCGGGGCCCGACCCGGCGACGACCAGCCGACCGGGGGCGGTCGACAGCGCGCCGAGCTCCTCGGAGCTGAGCAGGTCCGCGAGGGGCAGGAACAGCGTGGTGTCCGGACCGGTGGCCGCCACCGTGCTCGGCACGTCGGAGGTGCGGACCACCTCGACCCCGCGATCACGCAGCAGCGTCGCGAGAGCGCGGCCGCCCCCGGGGTCGTACGCATCGGGGTCGACGTTGCCGCCCCGTCCTCCCGCGGTCAGCACGGCGACGCCCACGAGGACCAGCAGCAAGCCGGCGCCGACGAGCACGGCGGTCCGGTTCTGGCGCAGCAGCGATCGCGGCGTCGGGCCGGTGGCCGTGACCTGCTCGTCGAGGACGGTCACACGACCACCAACCGTGCTCCGGTCACGGTCGCGTCGACCTCGACCAGCACCGCGTACGACGCGGCGTCGGCCGTGCGCCCGCCGTACCAGACCTCGTCGAAGACGGTGACCCCCCGGCGCAGCGGAGCGGCCACGGCGGGGACGAGAGCACCCGCCTCGCGGGCCACCTCGTCGGCGGTGCGCCCGGGCCGCGGGTCGAGGACGCCGCGTTCCTCGAGCTCACGGACGACGGCGCGCAGCCGCTCGCGCACCGCGAGGGCGTGCTCACCGCGACCGGCGGCCTCGTCGGCGCGGCGGCGGTGCTGGGCAGCCGTGAGGTCGGCATCGAGGGCGAACAGGGCGTCGGTCCGCGAGGTTCGTCGGCTCGGCCGCACCCGCGCGGTGACGACGGCGGCGAGCGCCACCACGACGAGCAGCAGGAGCAGGACGCCGGTCCGGCCGCCGGGCAGCGCAGCGCCTGCCTTGTTCAGCAGCTCCACGACGTGCTCGTAGAGCCACATCAGCGCCCGCCGGGTCAGCGACGGCTGGGCCTGCTGGTAGGGCGTTCTCGCCAGCTCGCGGCGTGCCGCGTCGCGGGCCTCCGCAGCGCCCGGCAGGTCCCCGGCCTCGCTCGCTCGGCCGAGCAGGGCGGACAGGGTCACGGCGCGGGGGGAGGTGTGCCCGTGTCGGTCGCGGCCGCTGCCTGCAGGGCGACGTCGAGTCCCTCCGCGCGCATCCGCCGGTCGACGTAGAGCAGGGCGCGGACGCCGGCGGAGAACGGCGCGAGGATCACCGACGCGAGCCCGGCTGCCACCTGCTGGGTCACGAGCAGGCCCGTCGCATCGCCGGAGTCCGACGTGACGCTGAGCAGTCCGGCGATGAGCGTTGGCGGCACGGTGAGGATGCCGGCGATGACCGCGGTGATGATCCCGGTCAGCACGAGGGTGCCGAAGACCCGCCACCACGAGCCCTTGACGAGGGTGGCCGAGCGACGCAGCGAGGTGCGGATCCCCGTCTTCTCGAGGACCAGCGCGGCGGAGGCCAGGGACAGGCGGGCGTAGAGGTGGATCGACAGCAGGACGGCGGCGATCACCAGAGGGACGCCGAGGATCAGCGTGATCGGGCCGGCGATCGCGAGCAGCAGGGCCAGCACGAGCGCCGCCACGACGATCGGGGCGGTGAGCAGCAGTCCGGTGAGCAGGGCCACGCCGAGCAGCGCCCACAGCCGTGGTCGTACCGCCTGCCAGACCTGGGAGGTCGGCGCCTCCTGGCCGAGGACCGCCTTGCCGACGACCGCGACGAGCATGCCGGTGAGCAGGATCCCCGCCAGGTAGCTCAGGAGGGCCCCGGGGACAGACCCCACGTTGGCCGCGACCGCCTGCGCGTTGCCGTCCTCGCCCGTCGTCGCCGGGCTGAGCAAGCCGTCACCGGTCTGCAGCAGCAGGACCAGTCCGACGTTGAGGACCGTCACCACCGCCGCGATCACCGCGGACAGGCCGAGGGTCGGACGCGGATGCCGCCGCACGATCTTGATCGCGCCGTCGAGCAGCTCACCCAGGGCCAGCGGGCGCAGGGGCACGACGCCGGGCTGAGGCGCCCACGCCTTGCCGTACTGCTGCTGGGGGGCGCCGTAGAGGGGAGCGCCCGGCTGCGGTGCGCTGGATGCGGGGCTGCCGTCGACAGGGGCCCCGTAGACAGGCGCGCCGTAGACGGGGGCGCCGGCGGGAGCGGCCGGGGGTGGGGGGCCGTCGGGGGAGCCGGGTGAGGCCCAGCCGCCAGGGGGCTCGGTCATGGGACTCCTTGCACGACGGGCCGACAGGGCAGGAACGGGCGGGACAGCGCTGAGCATGCTCGCACGCCGGGGGCCGGCTAGTGCGACGATGGGGGCATGCAGGACCCGCAGCCCGCCCGTGTGCTCGTCGTCGACGACGACCCCGCCCTCGCCGAGATGCTCGGGATCGTGCTGCGTGGAGAGGGCTACCAGCCGGCGTTCGTCGCCGACGGGGACGCCGCCCTCGGAGCGTTCCGGCGCGAGAAGCCTGACGTGGTGCTGCTCGACCTCATGTTGCCGGGCACGGACGGCATCGAGGTGTGTCGGCAGATCCGTGCCGAGAGCGGCGTACCCATCATCATGCTCACCGCCAAGGGCGACACCAGCGACGTCGTGCTCGGCCTCGAGAGCGGTGCGGACGACTACGTGGTCAAGCCGTTCAAGCCCCGCGAGCTGGTGGCGCGCGTGCAGGCCCGGCTGCGGTCCCGTGACACCGAGCCGGAACTGCTGTCCATCGGCCCACCGGCGGACGCGGTGACGATCGACGTGCTCGGTCACGTCGTCATGCGCGACGAGACCCCGATCAGCCTCACGCCGCTGGAGTTCGACCTGCTGCTGGCGCTGGCCCGGCAGCCGAAGAAGGTCTTCACCCGCGAGGTGCTGCTCGAGCAGGTGTGGGGCTACCGGCACGCTGCCGACACCCGCCTGGTCAACGTGCACGTGCAGCGGCTGCGGGCCAAGGTCGAGCGTGACCCCGAGCGGCCCACGCTGGTCGTGACCGTGCGCGGGGTCGGCTACAAGGCGGGACTGGGCTGAGCCCGCTGAACGCCGTACCAGCCCTGCTCAGAAGGCTGCTCCTGCGCGCGGCGCAGCGCTGGCGGCGTTCCCTGCAGGCCCGGGTCGTCGTCACCACGCTGGTCGTGAGCGGCGTGGTCGTCGGGCTGCTCGCGTCCCTGCTGCTCGGTCAGGTGGGGCGCGGCCTGGTCAGCGCCAAGACCCGCTCGGCGCTCGTCGAGACGCAGTCCGGGGTGACACAGGTGCAGCAGGAGGCCGACGCCGCTGCGGCCGCCTCGCCCGCCGCGCTCGAGGGCCGCCTGCAGGCCGTGGCGCTCAAGCTCGCGCAGCGCGGTCAGGGTGGCGACCAGTACGGCATCGCCCTCATCCCCTCCAGCGGACAGGCGAACGTCCTGCACTCCCAGCAGGTGGACCCGGCCGTGCTGCCCGCCGAGCTCAGCACCCGGCTCGACGAGCGGCCGGGACTGGCCTACCTGTACCGGGTCGACCGGGGGCACGACGAGCTCGTCGTCGGGGCCAACCTCACCACGACCCTGGGCCAGTACCGCCTCTACTACCTGTTCCCGCTGGACGCCGAGAACCAGACCTTGTCCCTGGTCCGCCGGACGTCCGCGGTCGCCGGCCTGCTGCTCGTGCTGCTCCTCGCGCTGATCGCCGGCCTGGTCACGCGGCAGGTCGTGCTCCCGGTGCGGATGGCGGCGCGCACCGCCGAGCGCCTCGCGGACGGTCGGCTCGAGGAGCGGATGGCGGTGCGTGGCGAGGACGAGATCGCGCGGCTCGCCTCGACGTTCAACGCGATGGCGGAGACGCTGCAGACGCAGATCCGTCAGCTCGAGGACCTGTCACGCGTGCAGCGCCGGTTCGTCTCCGACGTGACCCACGAGCTCCGCACGCCGCTGACGACGGTGCGGATGGCCGCGGACGTCCTGCACGACGGCCGTCGGGACATGGCTCCGGCAGCGGCCAGGAGCGCCGAGCTGCTGCAGGCTGAGCTCGGCCGGTTCGAGGAGCTGCTCGCCGAGCTGCTCGAGATCTCGCGGTACGACGCCGGTGCCGCCGCGCTCGAAGCCGAGCGACTCGACCTGGTGCCGCTGGTGCACCGGGTGCTGTCGGCGACGCAGCCGCTCGCCGACCGCAAGGGGAGCGCGCTCCGGGTGCACAGCACCGGGCAGGTGCTGGCCGAGGTGGACCACGTGCGCGTCGAACGCGTCGTCCGCAACCTCATCGTCAACGCCGTCGAGCACGGGGAGGGCCAGCCCATCGACGTGACCGTCGCGTCCGGGGACGGCGTCGTCGCGGTCCTCGTCCGTGACCGCGGGGTCGGGTTGCGTCCGGGAGAGGCGGGGCTGGTGTTCACCCGGTTCTGGCGCGGAGACCCGTCCCGGGCTCGCAACACCGGTGGCACGGGGCTGGGGCTGGCGATCGCCCTCGAGGACGCCCGCCTGCACGGGGGAACCCTGCAGGCGTGGGGAGCGCCCGGTCGCGGAGCGGCCTTCCGGCTCACGCTGCCCACGTCGCCGGGTGGGCCGCTGAGGGACAGCCCGCTGCCGCTGCGCCCGGTGGAGGTGTCGCCGTGAGGCGCACCCTGCCTGCCCTGCTCGTGTCGCTGCTGCTCTCCGCCTGCTCGCTGCCGCTCCCGAACGGCGTGCGGGGGACGGACGGCGTCCAGGCCGAACCGAAGCGCGACGGCGAGGTGCTGCAGGTCAAGCCCCCGGGGTGGCAGGAGGGCCAGTCGCCTCAGCAGGTCGTCACCGGTTTCCTCCAGGCGCAGGCCAACGCCGACGCGGACCACGCCATCGCCCGCTCCTTCCTGACGCGGTCGGCCGCGGAGGCCTGGGACGACACGGTGCAGGTGCAGGTGTACGACCTGCCCAGCCAGACGATCAAGGAGGAGAAGTCCGGGGAGAAGGGGCCGGACACCGAGAAGTCGGTGACCGTCACCGCGCAGGTGATCGGGCTGATCGGCAGCGACGGTCGCTACACGCCGCAGGACCTCACGACACAAGAGGACTACCGGCTCGAACGCGTCGACGGGGACTGGCGGTTGTCCTCGGTGCCGTCCGGCTTGCGTCTCACCGCTGCGGATCGGGCCCGGTCCTACCCCCCCTTCACCGTCTTCCACGTCATCCGCACGCCGGTCCCGACCCAGCAGCGCCTGGTCCCGGAGCGCGTCTTCCTGGCCTCCGGACCCGGTCTCCCGGCTCGGCTGGTCGAGCGGTCGTTGCGCCGTCCCTCCGGTGCTCTCGCCGACACCGTCGTGGACCGTGCCGGGGTGGAGGTGCGCAGCGTCCGCGCCGACAGCGCCGGGGTCGTGTCGGTGGACCTCGGTCCGGAAGTGAACGGCCTGACCCCGGAGGCCCGGCGCGGCCTGTCCGCTCAGCTGGTGTGGACCCTGCGCAACCTCGGGACGACCTTCAGCGGGATGCGGCTGCTCGCGGCCGGACAGCCCTTGCGGGTCCCGGGTGAGGACGCGGTGCAGGACGACCAGTCCTGGGACTCCTTCGACCCCAGCGGTCTTCCCGTCGACGTGCCCTTCCTCTCCGTCGATCGCCGCCGCCTGACCACGTCGCCCGGGCTCGTCCTGGGGGAGACGGGCACCGTCGACGACGTGGCGCTCGCTCCCGACGCTTCGGCGCTCGCGCTCCTGAGCGGTCGGTCGGAGGGGCCGGTGACCGTGCGGATCGGGGCGCCTGCCGGTCCGACGTACGACGAGGTGCTCCGCGCACCGGGGCTGGCCGCGCCGTCGTACGGCTCCGGCTGGCGCGGGCTGTGGATGATCCGCGACGGCCGGGACCTGGTGCTGCTGCCGACCGGTCGCCGAGCTCTGGTGCAGATCCCGATCACCGGCGGGATGCCACCTGGCGACGTGACCGCGCTGGCGGTCTCGAGGGACGGCACGCACGTGGCCGTCGTGGTGGCCGAGCGGTTGTTCGTCGGCGTGGTCGTCGGCGCCGGCACCTCCGCGCGCGTGGTCGAACTCGTCGCGCTGCTGCCCGAGGCGGTGGTGGACGACGTCGCCTGGACCTCGGGGACAGAGCTCACCCTCGTCGGACACGTCGCGGGGAGCGCTTCTCAGCTGCTCCGGGTGGCCATCGACGGGTCGGCGCTCGAGAACCTCAACACGGCCGCTCGCCTGCCCGAGGCCGTCGCAGCCTCGCCGGCAGGGGTGCTGTTCACCTCTGGAGGGGTCGTCTACAGCTACACCGGCCGCAACCCGACGCGGATCGTCGCGGGTTCGGTCGCCACCTACCCCGGCTGAACCTCGTCCACAGGGGCCCCAGCACGAAGGACGAAGGCGCGCGACCCTCAGCGCGTGCCTGCCTCGCTGCTCCCCGCGTTGCTCGACCTGGTGCTGCCCCGGACCTGCTCCGGGTGCGGCGCGCCGGGCCGGCTGCTCTGCGCGCGGTGCGCCGCGTTGCTCGGCGCCGACCCGCTCGGGCCGGTCTCTCCGCGTCCGTGCCCGCCCGGGCTGCCGCCGGTCCGTGCTTTCGCGCCGTACGGCGGTCCGGTGCAGCAGCTGCTGCTCGCCCACAAGGAGCGCGGCGCCCTCGGCCTCACCCGGCCGCTGGGCGCCGCCCTTGGGCGGACCCTCGCCGAGGTCACCGGCCCCGTCCTGCTGTGCCCGGTCCCGAGCTCCCGCGGTGTCGTCCGAGCCCGCGGCCACGACCACGCCGGGCGGCTCGCGCGCGCCGCGGCGGAGGACCTGCGGCGCCGCGGCGCCGTCGTGCGCGCTGTCGGCCTCCTGCGTCCGGCGCGAGCGGTCGCGGACCAAGCCGGCCTGACCGCCGCGCAGCGGGCCGCCAACCTGACAGGTGCGCTCCGGGCCGTCGGGGAGCCGGGGCCGCCGGTCGTGCTCGTCGACGACGTCGTCACGACCGGGGCCACGCTCGTCGAGGCGACCCGGGCCCTGCAGGAGCGGGGCCATCGGGTCGTGGGGGCCGCCGTCGTGGCGGCGACCGTCCGGCGACAGGCATGACCCATTCGGGCGTCACCCCTTCTCCCCGGGCAGGTTCGGGGTTACGGTCAGGACAGGTGCTGTCAGGCACCCGCAGGCGCCGCCCTCAGGGGCAGTCGAGGCGAAGGAGGTCTGCACCACCGCTGTGTCTCAGCGGGGCGTCAGCACTCGATCGCACACGAGGAGAACCGCGTGGACATCGTCGTCAAGGGCCGCAACGTCGAGGTTCCGGAGCACTTCCGGCAGCACGTCCAGGACAAGCTCGCACCGTCCGAACGCCTCGATCCCCGCGTCTACCACGTCGACGTCGAGCTGTTCCACGAGAAGAACCCACGACAGTCCGCGCAGGCGCAGCGCGTGGAGATCACCGTCCGGGGCAAGGGCCCGGTGATTCGCGCGGAGGCGTCCGCGGACACGTTCTACGCCGCGCTCGATGCGGCCACGCTCAAGCTCGAAGCCCGACTGCGCAAGAGCCACGACCGTCGTCGCGTTCACCACGGGCTGCGGACCCCCGCCTCCGCCGGTGAGTTCGCCGCCTCGCTGAACGCCTCGGCCGAACCCGTCGGGGACGTAGCCGTCCTCGATCCGGAGGACCAGGTCTCCGACGACGACACCGACAGCCTCGTGGTGCGCGACAAGACGCACGAGGCGATCCCGATGACCACGACCGAGGCGTTGCACGAGATGGAACTGGTCGGCCACGACTTCTTCTTGTTCGCCGACAAGGAGAACGGGCTGCCCAGCGTCGTCTACCGCCGGCACGGCTACGACTACGGCGTGATCCGCCTCTCTGGTGGTCTCACGGTCGACTGAGTGGTCCGACCGGGTGAGTGCTTCCTGGTCACCCGTGCGGGTGAGTGGCCGTGTCGATCCTGTCGATACGGCGCGACCGGCAGGTGGCCGTGCGATGATCAGGGGGCCTCACCCGCTCGGACCCCCTCCTTTGTGGCCAGGGGTCGCTCACCCGCACCACGCTGGAGGTCCCTTTGAGTGACCAGCCCTCGGCTGGACCGACCGCCCTGACGGGTCTCATCCCCGTCGAGCCGATCCGGGTCCTCGTCGTCGACGACCACGCCCTGTTCCGGCGGGGGTTGCAGATGGTCCTCGAGCAGGAGCCCGACATCGAGGTCGTCGGCGAGGCCGGGGACGGCGCCGAGGCGGTCGAGCAGGCCGCCGAGATGCTGCCGGACATCGTGCTGATGGACGTCCGGATGCCCAAGCGCGGTGGCATCGATGCGTGCGCGGCGATCCACGCCGCGGTCCCGTCCGCCAAGATCATCATGCTGACGATCTCGGACGAGGAAGCAGATCTGTACGACGCCATCAAGGCCGGAGCGATGGGATACCTGCTGAAGGAGATCTCCATCGAGGAGGTCGCCTCCGCGATCCGCGCCGTCAACGGCGGCCAGTCGCTGATCAGCCCGTCGATGGCCTCCAAGCTGCTCACCGAGTTCGCCGCGATGGTGAAGAAGACCGACGAGCGCCAGCAGGTCCCGACGCCTCGTCTGACCGACCGCGAGATGGAGGTCCTCAAGCTCGTCGCGAAGGGCCTCAACAACCGCGACATCGCCAAGCAGCTGTTCATCAGCGAGAACACCGTGAAGAACCACATCCGCAACATCCTGGAGAAGCTGCAGCTGCACTCCCGGATGGAGGCGGTCGTCTACGCCGTCCGCGAGAAGCTGCTCGAGATCACCTGACCTGCCGTACCTGCTGCACGTCGTGAGGGCCGTCCCGCTGGGGCGGCCCTTCGCGTTGGGTGCCGCCGTGCGACGACCGCGAGCCCTCGTCAGTCGAGGGAGCGGCCCTCGGCCCAGCGGGATAGCTCGCGGCGGTTGCTGAGCTGCAGCTTGCGCAAGACCGCCGACGCGTGCGTCTCGACCGTCTTGAGCGAGATGAACAGCTCGGCGGCGATCTCCTTGTAGGCGTAGCCGCGGGCCAGCAGGCGCAGGACCTCCCGCTCCCGGGCGGTCAGCCGGTCGAGCTCCTCGTCGACGACCGGCGTCTCGGAGCGGAACGCGTCGAGCACGAAGCCGGCCAGCCGCGGGGAGAACACCGCATCCCCTTCGGCGACCCGCTCCACGGCGTCGACCAGGTCGTCCGCACCGATGGACTTCGTGACGTAGCCGCGGGCGCCCGCGCGGATCACCGCGATGACGTCCTCCGCCGCGTCGGAGACCGACAGCGCCAGGAACCGCGACGGCCCGTGGCACCCGGCGATCACGGCCTGCCCGCCGCCGTCCGGCAGGTGAACGTCCAGCAGCACCACCTGCGGCTGCAGTCGGTCCACGATCGCGATCGCCTCGGCGACCGACGCCGCCTCGCCGACGACGTCGACCTGCCCACCGATCTCGGCCCGCACACCGGTGCGGAACATCCGGTGGTCGTCCACCAGCACGACGCTGATCATCGCGGCAGCTCCACCCTGACCTCGGTCCCGTCGCCGGGCGCCGACCGCACCGTCGCCCGGCCCGCGTGCCGTGCCATCCGGCCGTGCACCGACCCCGACAGCCCGTGGCGGTCGGCGGGGACGGCCGAGGGGTCGAAGCCGACGCCGCGGTCCCGGACGAACACCGACACCAGCGCCGGCTCGACCTCGGCGTAGACGTCGACGAGGGGCGCACCCGAGTGGCGGGCCGCGTTGACGACGGCCTCACGCGTCGCGGCCACCAGCGCGGTGACCCGCTCGTCGAGCGGCAGGTCCCCGACGACCACGACCTCGACCGGCACCTCGTGCAGCTCCTCGACCTCGGCAGCCACCGCCTCCAACGCGGCGGACAGGCTGCCCTCGCCCGGGCGCCGGGCGTAGAGCCACGTCCGCAGCTCGCGCTCCTGGCTGCGGGCCAGCCGCGCGACCTCGGCCGGAGAGCCCGCCGCCTTCTGGATCAGGGTCAGCGTCTGCAGCACCGAGTCGTGCAGGTGCGCAGCGAGCTCCGCGCGCTCCTGCGAGCGGATCCGCTCGCGCCGCTCCCTAGCCAGGTCGCTCGACATCGTCACCCACCAAGGACTGGAGAGCAGGGCCAGTCCGACGACCACGACGACCGTCGACAGCAGGCCGGCCCGTGCCACGGCGAGCTGGCCGCGCGAGGCCAGGAAGCCCACCAGTCCGATGAGCAGGAGCGCGGCGCCTCCGGTGAGGCGCGCGACTCCCCAGCGCGAACCGGTCGCCGTACGCCGCCAGCGCTCCCGCTGGGCCACGTCGGCCTGCTGCCACACCAGCGCCACGCCCGCGACGATGAGCAGCAGCGGCGCCACCGTCGCTCCTCCGGGCAGCAGCCCCAGGGGAAGCAGCGTGGCCGCGGCGACGAGAGCCACGGTGACCAGGCCGAGCAGGAGCCACCGCCCCTGCCGATCGGCGCGGACCTCCTCGCCGTCCGCCTGCGGCAGGAAGACCCAGAAGATGGCGTACGTCGCGATACCCAGGCCGCTGGCGGCGACGAGGACCACGAAGGCGAGGCGTACGGCGAGCACCGGCAGCCCGATGAGGTCGGCCAACCCGCCCGCGACGCCGGCGACGACGCGGCCATCGGTCACTCGCCGCAGGCGGTGGTGGGGAAGCGGCTGCACGGTCACCCTGTCAGCATCCCGCCTGGGCGCGGCCCCGTCCTCAGGGGTGGACCCTGAGACGGGCTCAGGAGCGTTCGAGGACCTCACGGATCCGCGCGGCGAGCTCGAGATGGGCCAACCGGCCCTGGCGCTGCGCCAGTCCGAACAGCGGCGCGGGTGCGGTGAGGACGACGTCGACGGACAGTCGGACCGTGCCGTCGCCCAGGTCCGCCAACCGGGTGGTGTTGCGAACGGTCGTCCGCGGCCGTTGGCGCGCCACCGTCTCGAGCAGGTGATCGGTGACGGTCAGGACGTCTGCCACGTAGGTGATCCGAACGCTCAGCGGACCGAACCGCAGGCGGTCGGTGATGGCCCACCGCTGCAGCACGCCTGGCGGTGCGGGCTGCGGCCGGACGTCGATGATCAGCGGGTGGAGCTCGCCCTGACGGGTGAGGTCCGACAGCAGGGCGTGCGCATCCTGCAGTCGGCAGCGCGCCACGATCTCGTAGTCCCATCCGCCGGTGCGCACGATCGCAGACCCTAGCCCTGAGAGGAAGACCAGGGTTGCGCCCCGATGCGCCCGACCCTGCGACCCGCCACGGTGGACCCATGACGCAGACCATGACTGAGCCCAGCCCCACCGGACGACCACTCCGCCTGGAGCGACCGCAGGACGCTCCTTTCAAGGGGGTCTGCACTGCGGTCGCCGAGGCCACCGGCACCGACGCCGTCCTGTGGCGGGTTCTCGTCGTGGTCCTCGCCTTCTTCGGTGGGCTCGGTGTCGTGCTCTACGTGCTCGGCATCGTGGCTCTGCCCCGCGAGGACGAGGAGCGCTCCATCGGGGACCGGCTGCTGCACGGTCCGGACCGCCACCTCGGCCGCGGCCAGCTGCTGCCGGTCGTGATCCTCGTGATCGGCCTCGCCTGCCTGATCACCGGGACGAGCGGCACCCTCGTCCTGCTGGTGCTCGGTGGCCTCGGGGTGCTGTGGTGGCAACGACGCGACCAATCCCCAGCCACGCCCGTACCCGCCGGCGCGGCCCCGACCCCGCGGCCCCTCTCACCTCCGCGGCCGGAGCGACCACGGCGTCCCCGTTCCCCGCTGGGCGGGCTCACCGTCAGCGTCGCGGTCCTCGTGACGGGCGTCCTGGTCCTGATCGGGACGACGACCGACACGCGCATCTCCTCGGAGGTGGTGCTCGGCTCCGCGCTCGCCGTCGTCGGACTGGGTCTGGTCGTCGGCTCCCGGTGGGGACGGTCGGTGGGACTGGTGCTGCTCGCGCTCGCCCTCGCGGCGACGCTGGCCGTCACCGCCGTGGTCCGTCCCGCGGTGGACGCCGGGGCCGGCAACCGCACCTGGACGCCCACCAGTGACGCGTCCTACCGCCTCGGGGTGGGCGAGGCGACGCTCGACCTGACCTCGCTGGCCCGGCGAGGGGAGGGCACGACGGCCATCACCGCGCGCGTCGACGTCGGCCACCTCGTCGTGATCGTCCCCGAAGGCCTGCGGGTCCGCGGGAGCGGGACGGCCGACCTCGGCGAGGTCGTGGTGGCCCAACCCGTCGGGCGGGTGCTCGAGGAGGGCAGGGATGCCCGCCAGGACTTCGTGCTCGGCCCTGCGGACGGTCCGCAGGTGCAGCTCACCCTCAGGGTGCGGCTCGGACAGGTGGAGGTGCGTCGTGCGTGACCCTTTCTCGCTCGTGATCGGAGCCCTCGCGCTCCTCGTCGGCGGTCTCACCGTGCTGGACAGCACCGCCTCCGTTCAGGTCGACGGCGCCGTGGCGTTTGCGGCCTTCTGGGTAGGGCTGGCCCTGATCGGTCTGGCCGTGAGCGTGCTCAGGCTCCGTCGGGGGCACCCGGCAGGTCGGCAGGACGGTCCAGCTCCTCAGTAGTGAGGCTGAACAGCACCATGTCCTGCGCCACCCCGTTCCGGTCGAGCCGGGACCGCCGGGCGACGCCCTCCCGCGCGAAGCCGGCCTTCTCGGCGGCTCGCTGCGAGGGGGCGTTCCGCACGTCGGCCAGCAGCTCGACCCGAGACAGCCCCAGCACCCTGAGCCCCCACGCAGCGGACAGCGCCGCTCCGCGGCCGGCGGCGCCACGACCGCGGGCCCACGGCGCGGTCCAGTAGCCGATCTCGCCGTACCCGAGCCGTCGGTTGTGGAGCTTGAGCCCCATCGCCCCGAGCAGCTCACCGGTCGTCGTGTCCGTGACCGCGAGCTCGGCGGCAGCTCCCTCCGCCCACGCCGTGGGGATGTACCCGTCGAGATAGCCCACGGCGTCCTCCAGGGAGTACGGCGAGGGCACCGGAAGCCAGCGGGCGGTCTCGGCGTCGTCGCACGCGCGCGCGACATCGGGGGCGTCGTCGAGGGTCCACCCGCGAAGCGTCACGACCCCGTCGGTGAGGACCGGGGGGCGGGGGAGCGGCCGGGTGTCGACCATCGGGTCGGTGGCCAGCAGTGACCCGACCCAGTCGTCGACGCGGACCCCGCGCTGCACGAAGGACTGGCGTGTCGAGCCCTCGATCGTGAAGCCGACCTTCTGCGCGACGGCGCGGGAGCCGAAGTTGCCGATGCAGCAGCCCCAACCGATCCGCTGCACGCCCAGCGCCGCGAAGCCGAAGCGGCAGACCGCAGCGACGGCCGCCACGGTGGCCCCCTGACCCCGGGCCTCGGGCATCGTCCAGTAGGAGATGGTCGCCTCCCCGCCGCCGATCCTCATCAGTCCGACCGAGGCCAGCAGCGATCCGCTGACCGCGTCCCGCACGGCCCAGTGGGTGGCCGTCCCGTCCGCCCAGCCTCGTGCGGCAGCGGACACGAAGGCGCGCGCGTGCTCCTCGGTGTACGGCGCGGGCAGGCCGGTGAACCGCGTGACCTCCGGGTCGTTGGCCCCGCGCACGAGATCGCTCTCGTCGGACGGCGCCCACGGGCGGAGCTGGACACGGCCTGCGGCGATCTCGACGGGTTCCACGCCGGGCAGCCTGCCAGGGCACGTGCGGGGGTCGCGAGCCGTTTGCCGCCTAGGATCGGACGAGACGGTCAGCTGAGGGAGTAGATGTCGCGTGGTGTTTTCCAAGATCCTCCGTGCCGGTGAGGGCAAGACCCTTCGTCGTCTCAAGGCGATCGCCGATGCCGTGAACGACATCGAGGACGAGATCAAGCGCCTGTCCGATGCCGAGCTGCGTGCCGAGACCGACACGTTCCGGAAGCGGATCGCCGACGGTGAGACCGTCGACGACCTGCTCGTCGAGGCCTTCGCCGTGGCCCGCGAGGCCTCGTGGCGCACCCTGGGACAGCGGCACTTCGACGTCCAGGTGATGGGCGGCGCCGCGCTGCACCTGGGCAACATCGCCGAGATGAAGACCGGTGAGGGCAAGACGCTCACGTGTGTCCTCCCTGCGTACCTCAACGCGCTCGAGGGCAAGGGCGTGCACGTCGTCACCGTCAACGACTACCTCGCCCGCCGCGACGCCGAGACGATGGGCCGCGTGCACCACTTCCTCGGCCTCGAGGTCGGGGTCATCCTGGCCAACGAGAGCCCCGAGCAGCGCCGGCCGATGTACGCCTGCGACATCACCTACGGCACGAACAACGAGTTCGGCTTCGACTACCTGCGCGACAACATGGCCTGGAGCAACGCCGAGCTGGTCCAGCGGGGCCACCACTACGCGATCGTCGACGAGGTCGACTCGATCCTCATCGACGAGGCGCGCACCCCGCTGATCATCAGCGGACCGGCCGACATGGCGACCAAGTGGTACCAGGAGTTCGCTCGCATCGTGCCCAAGCTCGTGCGCGACGTGGACTACGAGGTCGATGAGAAGAAGCGGACCGTCGGCATCCTCGAGACCGGCGTCGAGAAGGTCGAGGATCAGCTCGGCATCGAGAACCTCTACGAGTCGGTGAACACCCCGCTCGTGGGTTACCTGAACAACGCGCTCAAGGCGCAGACGCTCTACAAGAAGGACAAGGACTACGTCGTCACGAACGGCGAGGTGCTCATCGTCGACGAGTTCACCGGCCGCATCCTGGCCGGCCGTCGCTACAACGAGGGGATGCACCAGTCGATCGAGGCGAAGGAGAACGTCGCGATCAAGGACGAGAACCAGACCCTCGCCACGATCACGCTGCAGAACTACTTCCGCCTCTACGACAAGCTCTCCGGGATGACCGGTACGGCCACGACGGAGGCCGCGGAGTTCGACCAGACCTACAAGCTGGGCGTCATCTCCATCCCGACCAACCGGCCGATGTGCCGCGCCGACGACGCCGACGTGGTCTACAAGACCGAGGTCGCGAAGTACGACGCGGTCGTCGAGGACATCGCCGAGAAGCACGAGGCCGGTCAGCCGGTCCTGGTCGGCACGGTCTCGGTGGAGAAGAGCGAGTACCTCTCGACGCTGCTGCACAAGCGCGGCATCAAGCACGAGGTCCTCAACGCCAAGCAGCACGACCGCGAGGCCATCATCGTCGCGGAGGCGGGCCGCAAGGGCGCCGTCACGGTCGCGACGAACATGGCCGGCCGAGGCACCGACATCATGCTCGGCGGGAACCCGGAGTTCCTCGCCGCCGGCGAGCTGCGCAACCGTGGCCTGTCGCCCGCCGACACCCCGGAGGAGTACGAAGCCGCCTGGGGCCCGGCGCTCGCGACGGCGAAGGCCTCCGTGCAGTCGGAGCACGACGAGGTCGTGGCGGCCGGTGGGCTGTATGTCCTCGGGACCGAGCGGCACGAGTCGCGCCGGATCGACAACCAGTTGCGCGGCCGCTCCGGCCGGCAGGGCGACCCGGGCCTGTCCCGGTTCTACCTGTCGCTCGGTGACGACCTCATGCGCCTGTTCAACGCCGGGGCCGTCGAGTCGATCATGACGCGGCTGAACATCCCTGAGGACATGCCCATCGAGAGCAAGATGGTCTCCCGCGCGATCCGCTCGGCGCAGTCGCAGGTCGAGGCGCAGAACTTCGAGATCCGCAAGAACGTCCTGAAGTACGACGAGGTCCTCAACCGCCAGCGCACCGTCATCTACGACGAGCGCCGCAAGGTGCTTCAGGGTGCCGACCTGCACGAGCAGGTGCGCGCGATGGTCGACGACACCGTCGAGAGCTACGTCTACGCCGAGACCGGCGAGGGCTACCCGGAGGACTGGGACCTCGAGAAGCTCTGGACGGCGCTCAAGACGCTCTACCCCGTGGGCATTCCGCTCGAGGCCGTCGAGGCCGAGCGCGAGGGCCTGTCGTCGGAGTACCTCGCCGAGGAGCTCAAGACCGATGCCCAGCAGGCCTACGACGTCCGCGAGGCCTCGTTGGGCAGCGGACCCGACGGTGAGCCGGTGATGCGCGAGCTCGAGCGGCGCGTGCTGCTGTCGGTCATGGACCGCAAGTGGCGTGAGCACCTCTACGAGATGGACTACCTCCAAGAGGGCATCGGCCTGCGTGCCATGGGTCAGCGCGACCCGCTGGTCGAGTACCAGCGGGAGGGCTTCGACATGTTCGGCGCCATGATGGAGGGCATCAAGGAGGAGTCCGTCGGCTTCCTGTTCAACGTCGAGGTGCAGGTCGAGCAGCCGCTCGAGGCGCCCGACGAGGTTCTCATCGCCACCGGGCCCGGTGAGGTCGCCGGCGAGGTGCAGGTCGAGCACCTGCTCCACGACGCCGAGGCCACGCCGGAGCAGGAACGGCCGGCCGCTCCCTCGCAGCCCGTACAGGCGAACCCGGCGATCCCGACGGCGCCGATGGCCGACCCGATCGGCGGCTTCGCCCAGCCGCCGCCGTCCATCGACGAGGGCATCGAGCCCGCCCGCGCCGAGGAGGTACCGCTGGCCGAGGCGCCCGTGGCGTCGTTCGGTTCCGAGCCGCTCCCGTCGGCGCCCCTGGCGGAGCCCACGGAGGCCGTCCCCGCCGAGCCGACCGCTGAGCCCGCAGTGGCGCCTGCGTCGCCGGCACCCGACGTGGTGAGCCCTGCTGCGCCGCAGCCGCCGGCCGACCTCGCGGCGACGCCGCCGACCGCCGCGCCGGAGAGCGCCACCCCTGCGGCGCCCCAGGCGCCGGAGGTCTCCCCGGAGGCGCCGGTCGCTCCCACCGGGGCGGTCCTGCCCGAGGGCTTCGGGCGGCCCGAGCGACCGAGCGGGCTGAGCTACACCGCTCCCAACGCCGAGGGCGGGGTCACGACCTCGAGCGGTTCCAGCGTGGATCCGCTCACGGGTCAGGCCACGTCGGCCACTGGTGGTCCGTCGCGCAACGCGCCCTGCCCCTGCGGCTCCGGACGCAAGTACAAGCGCTGCCATGGAGACCCGACCAAGGCCTAGCCCGGCACGCGGCGGGGCCGGCGCGCCTGCAGCGGCTCCGGTCACGCCGTGGCGCGCTGCCGACGTCGGCGGAGCGCCGCGGCGCCCAGCAGTCCCAGCAGCCCGGCGCCCACGGCCACCGCCATCGGGGTGGTGGAGGAACGGCTCCCGGCAGCCAGGGGGTGCAGGGACGGCACCTGCGTCCCGCGGGGGTGCACGCGCAGCACGCCGGTCATCCCGGCGACGTCGTACGGCAGACGGGCGTTGCCGTAACGGAACTCGCCCGTGAGCGGGCCCGCCCCGCCGTCCAGGTCGAGGCGGACCGCCTGCAGCCCGCCGAGCGTCACCGCCGACAGGTGGGTCGTGCCGCGGGTGCCGGGCTCGGACGGCCAGGTGTGCCCGTCGACCGAGAAGACCTGCGTCTGCTCGCTGGCCGGGGCGAGGACGTTCAGGGTGACGGGGTCGCCGACGAACGCGTCGAGCACCGGTCCGGCGGCGGCCGAGGGCGGGGTGCCGTAGCTGATCGCCGCCAGCCCGTCGACGGTCCGTGTGTAGGGCATCCGATGGGTGCCGATGGCCTGGTCGCCGTCGTGCAGGAACACGGTGAACTCCCGGCGCGCAGGCTGCCCCGGCGCCCGTACCACCGCGGTCACGCCGTCCGGTGAGGCCGTCCAGCGGCTCCCGCGCGGATGG
Source organism: uncultured Actinomycetota bacterium (assembly GCA_963760125.1). GTDB lineage: Bacteria > Actinomycetota > Actinomycetes > Mycobacteriales > SCTD01 > RYN-111. The sequence continues at coordinate 191,479 of CAVXBV010000010.1, forward strand.
ATGACGATGGCGCCGTACAACCCTTGGCGCAGGGTGGCGACGGGGTCGACGGCGTCACGGAGCAGCGCGACCGTCGCCCCGACGGAGGGGTCCGCGTAGAGGAGGACGTCGGACTGTCCGCCGGCTGGTGCGGTGGCGGAGCCGACAGCGGCCGAGGCCAACGGGTCGGCGGTGAGCCCCACGGGCCGTGGTGCGGTGTTGCGCAGCCGCAGGTGCAGGCAGTCTCCGACCGTCGCGTGCAGCACCAGCGGACGCGTCGGGGGCCCCCCGTCGGTCGCGACGAGGGCGAGCCCGCGCGCGCCGCCCAGCATCGGCAGGGGCGCCTCGACGGCGCTGAGGGACACCTCGACCCGTGGGGCGCCGGCAGGGCAGACCGGCAGCGGTGGTTCGGCCGTTCGGCCGGCCAGGGGGAGCACCGCGTCGTCCCCGGGCGGCGCCACCCGCAGCAGCCCCCAGCTGCCGCTCTGCAGCTTGCCGAGCCGGCCGTTCGCGAGCAGGAAGTCACCCGTCTGGCGGCGGGGTCCTCCCGCGGTCGTGGACAGGTCGAAGCGCTCGCTGATGCCGAGCGCCACGGTGCTGACCGGCGGAGACCTGGTGCTCCACGGCTCGACGCGGAAGGTGTGCCCGTCCAGGTGGAGCGTGTGCACCTCGTTGCTGGCCCCGACGAGCGACCGGAGCACGACAGGGTCCCCGACGTGGGCCGTCAGCAGGGCGGTCTCCGGCGTGCTGCCGGTGAACGGGTGCGAGGGGTCGGGCCGGTCAGGCAGGGCTTCGACGCGCAGGTTCAGGTCCCCGCCGGTGTCCCGACCGAGCGAGGTCAGGGGGTGGTCGTCGGCCAGGTAGGTCACGAGCTCGCGAAAGCTGCCCCGCACGTCCACCGAGGTGGGCTGGTCGGTCGTGATGTCGGCCACCGCGCCGCTGTCGACCGGCTTCCCGGTGCGCGGGTCGGTGTAGGTCGAGCCGGGTGGCTCGACCACGAGGCTGCCGTACAGGCCCCGCGGCTGACCGAGGATCGCGTTCACGTGATCGTGGAAGAACGCCGTGCCGAACTGCACGTCCGGGTACCACCGGTACCGCACGAACTCCGGGCTGGCCGCCTCTCCTGCGGCGTGGCCGCGGACGAGCGGGGACGTCAGGGTGACCAGGCCGCCGCTGCTGCCCGCGACCTCGACGATCTCCGGACCGTCTGCTCGCTCCATGCCGACCCCGAGCAGGGCGCCGCGGGCGTACCGGCCCGGCAGGCGAAGGGACCTCGCCCCCGCCGGAGCGGCGGAGCCCAGGCGGGATCCGGCGGCGTACGGCCGGATGGTCTGCTCGTAGTTGAAGCCACCGACCACACCGTCGCTGCCCTGCACGTCGAACTGCACGAAGTGGACGTGCAGGCTGACCTTGCTGAAGCCGTGCGGGTCGCGGGCGTCGGTCAGGGCGTTGGTCAAGGTGACGTCGAGGCAGTCCTGTCCGGCGTTCGCACGCAGGGTCAGTGGTCGGCGCAGGTCGGGATCGGCCCGGATGGCCGCCTCGTGCTGCTGCAGCACGAACAGCTTGCCCTCCGGGTCCCACAGGTTGCGGCGGACGTTCAGCGGCAGGGGGACCTCGATCGCGCGGATCCCCAGCGGGCGCCGTCGCGTCCCCGACGGGCACAGGCTGGCCGGGCCGCTGGCACCCGGCGCCGGGAGGGCGGTGCCGGCCGCGGGGTCGAGGTACGGCGCAGGGCTGTGGGCCGGGGCGAACGGGGGTCGACGGCCCAGGTGCGGCCGCAGCATCGGGTACGCCGGCTTGCTGGTCACCGGGTCGAACAGGACCGGTCGTCGGATCGCCGGCCCACCCCGATGACCCGGCCAGGTCGTCGGGTCCTCGGGCTCACCGAGAACCGTCGTGCCGGAGCGCACCCAGTCCCAGACGCTGGCGTCGTACCCGCTGGGGCGTCCCGGGGGTGGGAGCACCTTGCGCAGGAGGGCGTCGAGCGCCTTCGGGGTGAGGCCGAGACCGGAGGAGTCCACGGCCGCGCGGACCGGTCGATCGGGAAGGGCCGCGAGCGGTGGGAGTTCGTCGGTCGAGCGCGGTCCGTCCTGCAAGGTGTTGTAGACCCGCCACAGACCCCACATCCCCGCGAAGTAGTGGTGGGCGATGTGGCAGTGGAACAGGAAGTCCCCGACGCTCTGCTGGCACCCACCGGCGCCGCACTCGTCCTCGACGTCGTAGGTCTCCGACGGTCCGAGGGTCTGGGAGTCGACGCGCTCGGACGGCCCCGGCAGCAGGGGCGGGTGCTTGTCCAGGCCACTCGTGGCGCCCGTCGGGCCCTCTCCCGGCTGCCGGCGCCACCGGGTGGAGCCGCCGTGCACGTGGTGGACGTGCGCCGTCTCACTGCCCGCGTGGACGACGCGCTGGGTGACCGGGTCGCCCAGGTAGGTGCGCATGATCGGGGTAGCCGGGTCGCCGAACGCGTAGGAGCTGTACGACAGCGAGTCGTCCACTCGCCCGGTGCGCTGCTGCAGCAACGCGAGCCGGCGGTAGAACGGCTCGCTGCGGTAGTTGAGGGCTCGCGCGCCGGGCCGGTAGGCGCCGCTGAGGCTCTCCGCCTGCGGGAGGGGGGCTCCGTCGCGGTCCAGCGGCTGGAAGGTCTCGTCGCCGACCTCGGCGTAGAACAGGGCGAACTCGCGGAACGGCGCGCGCCCCGGCGCGGTGATGACGGCCGCCCAGCCGGTCACGAGCGGAGCGAGCGTCGCGGGGTCGAGCCAGTCGGCCCCCGCAGGCTCGACGATGACCGCGCCGTACAAGCCGTGACTGGTCTGCTGCCGGCCGAGGGCCCGGTCACCGGGGGCGCTGTGGAAGTAGTGCGTGCCCTCGGGCTGCGCGTCGGGCACGGCCCAGAAATACTCATGCGTCGCGCCGGGGGACACGTCCGCGTCCGGGCGGCCCGGCACCGCGGCCTCCCCGGAGGGCGAGGAGCGCAGCGCCGCGCCCCGCAGCGTGAGCGACACCGGCTCATCGGGCAGGTCGTTGCGCAACGTCAGCAGCAGGCACTCCCCGGGACGGACCCGCAGGGTGAGCGGCTGGATCGCGTCGTCCTGCAGCCCGAGCGACACCGGGACGGCCGAGGGCGTACGACGCGCGCTGATCGTCGCGCGCTCCTGGGCGCGCAACCGGTCGAGGTCCTGGGCGAGGACGTACGCCCGTCCGTCGGGATCGTGGTCGCCGTAACGGTTCAGGGGCAGGTCCACCCCTACGGCCACCAGGTCGTAGGTGCGCCGCGGCGCCCGTGCGGGGCAGCGGGACGGCCCGGTCGCGGGAGCGGCGAGGTCGGCGGCCGCGGCCAGCACGAGCCCCTGGGCCCCGAGGTGACTGCCGTGCTCTGTGGTCGGGGCCGTCTCGTGCCGGTGGTCGGAAGGGGGGGCGGCCGTGGCTGCGGGCGCCGCCGCCATGGTGAGGCCGAGCAGGGCGGCGGCGACCAGCGCTCCGGAACGGGTGCGCCGGGTGCGCCTGGCCCTGAGGCCGAGGGCGACCACCGCCGCTTCGCACGCCAGGCAGACGTTGGCGAGCGGGTCGGACCAGTCACCGATGTCGTGGGCGTGGGCCGGCAGGCCCACCGTCCGGCTGAGCAGGTAGGCCCCGATCGCCAGGACGCAGAGCCCGCCAGCGGGCGCCAGCCCCTGCCCGGTGGTGAGCAGGAGCCCGGCGAGAAGGGTTCCCGCAACCGCGAAGGCCACGAAGAGCAGGCCCAGAACCGGGGCGTGCGTGCGGTGGTCTGGGGCGAGCCAGCCGTGCGCCAGTGCGGTCGTCAGCAGGAGCAGCCCAGCGAAGCGACGCGAACCCGAGGTCACGATGCCCCCTGGTCAAGGGCCGAGTGGTTGCTCGGCGGGCGGGGGCTCAACCGACCTTGACGGTGCCCTTCATGTCCTCGTGCACGGTGCACAGGAAGGCGTAGGACCCGGCCTTGCTGAAGGTGAGGGTGAAGACCGTCGCGTTGGGCGGCGGCCCCCCGAAGATGACGCCGGAGCTGCGGAAGCCGGTGCCGTCCCACGATCCGCCGTTGATCAGCGTCGCCGGCTTCTCGGCGGCAGGATCCGCTCCCGGCCCACCAGCAGGCAGGAACGCCTTGGAGGACAGGTGCACCGTCTTGTCCGCACCCGGCTGGCGCAAGGACTGCGCGTCCGCGGGGGCGTTGAACGCGATGCTGTGCGGACCCGATACGCCCCAGCGGACCGTCCCGCCGACAGGAATGGAGATCTCACCCGGGCCGAAGGACGTGACCAGAGCACCTTCGTTGGTCGCGGAGAGGCCGCCGGCGATGGCCTTGTCCGGTGTCGCGGTGGACAACGCGTCGAAGGCGGGCTTGAGGTCGGCCAGCGCCGCGTCGCGCGCCGCCAGCCCCTCGGCCTTCACCGCTGCCGGGTCCTTGATCGTCGTCGAGGCGGGAACCACCTGCACCTCTGCGGTCATCCCGATGCTGTGCAGCTGGCACATGATGCGGTAGGTCCCGGGCGCGATCGCGGACGAGAAGGTCACGCGGTAGTCCTCATCGACCCCGAGCCACCCGCTGCTGGCGAGCTGCTCGGTCCCGGCGAACTCGGACTCCTCCTGCACCGCACACGCGTCCGCCGTCGGGAGCGTGGCATCGGCGGCCACCACACAGGGCTGCGCCCCTGCCTGGATGGCATCACCGGGGCCGTCAGGGAGCAGCTGCGGGATCTTCTTGAACTCCGCCGGGGGCTCGCCGTCAAGGGCCTTCGGGTCGGCCTTGAGCAGGGCGTCGGCCTTGTCCAGGGCCGCGGTGACGACGGTGCCCATCGCCACCGTGTGCGGCTCACCGGAGTACGCCGAGTGGAACACCACCGTGTCTCCGGGGTGCACCTGGAGCACCTTCGGGAAGAAGGTCGTGAAGGCCGCCTTGTTGTCCGCGGTGTGACCGTCCACCAGGACCTCGAAGCTGACCGGACCGGTCGGTGGACTGCTGGCCGGACCAGCAGCGGCCCCCCCGCCGCTGCTGCTCCCGCAGGCTGTTGCGGCAAAAGCAAGTGCGGCCACCGCTGCCGCCATCGGAACCCTGACCTGCGCCATGTGTGCTCCCCCCGGAACCCGGCCGCTGTCCGGCGGCAGCGCTTTATACACCTCGTGCAACCGTGCGCAACAGGTCACATGACGCGCTCGACGGAGCGCCGGTGGCCGCGCTCGGTGCCTCAGAGCCCTGCCAGGTCGGTGACGAGCCACCGACCTTCGAACCCCTCGAGACGCAGCGCCAGAGCGGCCAGCCGGCCACCGCGCTCCACGGTCGCGCAGACCTCGACGACGCCCTCAGGTCGGGTCTGCAGGTGCACCGACCGGATCGCGCGGGCGGCCGGGCGGAGCTCGGGCCTCCCGCCCCGTTCGCGAGCGAAGCTGATCGCGGGAGCGAGGACGGCGTACAGCTCAGGGGTGGTCTGTGGTTGCAGCTGCTTGACGCTGCGCACTCCGGCCAAGGACTCGAGCAGACCGCGCAGCACCGCGACGGCGGCCGCACGGGCAGGCGGCAGGGAGACCGTGGCGGTGCGACCCTCGGGCAGGGCTGCGAGGTCGTCCAGCGGGGTGGGCGCCGGCGGCAGTGGTGGCGTGGTCACCAGGCGCAGCAGCGGTCGCGGACCGGGTTCGTCGTCGAAGGGCGGCACCCGGACGGGGGCCGGCCGCACCTGGAGGCCGTGCGCCGGTGGTCGGGCGAGGAACGGGGCGGCGGACGGCGCCTCCAGCGTGGTCATGGCGGTCATGCGTTCCTCCAGCAGCAGGGGTACGGCGGTCACGGGACGGTCGGGGGGAGCAGGGGCGTGCCGGGCAGCAGCAGGTCGGGGTCGGCGCCGATGACGGCGCGGTTCGTCTGCCACCAGCTGGGCCAGGACGCGGCGACGCGGGCGACCGAGGGAGCCCGCGTGCCGGTGGACAGGGCGCGAGAGGCGATGGCCCACAGGGAGTCGCCCGGCACCACGACGTAGACCGGCCCGGCGGCCGGGGTGAGAGGCGCCGCAAGGGCGGGGATGGAGGGCGCTGGGGTCCTCGCTGGCCCGGTCGAGGGGGCCGTCGCGGGGGTCGGCGAGGGTGCCGTGGGGAACGCCGTGGCGGACTGCGCGGCGATCGGCCAGTCCAGGTCGGCAGGGGTGACGGGCGCGCGAGGTGCGTCAAGAGCGGCAGCGGTGCGCGCGGTCAGCGGGCCAGGGCTGGGACGGTCGTTCGCCAGGGCAGGGGAGGTGGCGCTGAGCGCGGCCCCGGTCAGGAGCAGCCCGGTCGCGCCTCGTACGAGCAGGCGCACGGTTGCCGGGGCGACGTGGGGAAGCGCTCTCGCACTGCCGCGACCCACGACCCCGGGCAGGCGCGCACCGAGGTCGAGCACGAGGACCAGCGCCAGCCAGCCGGTGCCGAGCCACGCCAGCAGGCCGACCGCGGCCAGCACCGGCGCGAACGGATCGGTCGCGCCGCTCGTGGTCGTGCGGTGCAGCACCCCGGCCGCGGCCACGGGGCCCCCGGTGAGCAGCCCCAGCGACGGGACGAGGAGGAGCGTCGCGGCGCCCGGCGGCAGAGGGCGGGTGAGGGTGGACATCCTGCGCTCCTCCTTGGTGAACAGTCATCGTTAGAGGCAGTTTGCTTGCGTTTGCTTTTGTATAGCCTCGCTCGCGCTCGGTCAAGAGGGGTTGCGCAGCTGTGGACGGGCAGGGAGGGTGCGGGGGTGCGCTGGGACGAGCTGTTCACCGACCTCGAAGGGCAGGCCGACGCGCTGGCCGCCGGCGACCTGGCGGCGGAGATCACTGATCGCACGCGCCGCGAACAGGCCCTGCTGGGGATGACCGATCGCCTGCGCGCGGCGCAGCACACCCAGGTCACCGCGCACCTGCCGGGCAGCGCGGTGGCCGGCCGGCTCGCGGACTCCGGCCCCGACTGGCTGCTGCTGGAGGAGCCCACGGGCCGGGACGTCCTCGTTCCCCTGGCCTCGCTGCTGTCCCTCGGTGGCCTGGGTGGTCGCAGCGACGCTCCCGGCAGCGAGGGCGAGGTGGCCCGTCGGCTCGACCTGCGGTGGGCGCTGCGAGGACTGGCTCGCCGCCGGACGGGCGTGCAGGTGGTGCTGAGCGACGCGAGCACCCTCGACGGCACCCTGGACCGCGTGGGCGCCGATCACCTCGACGTGGCGGTCCACCCGGCCGGCGAGGCCCGCCGGGCCGGTGCGGTCCGTCAGGTGCGGACCGTCCCGCTGACCGCCCTGGCCTTCGTCCGCTCGGCACCCTGAGCGCGGACTAGTCGGACAGGTCGCTCTCGCCGCCGAGCGGGTGAGCGGCCACGAAGGCGCGCGTGTCGGCGTAGCAGCGGGCGATGTACTCCTCGAGGGCGCTGCTCTCGACACGCCACTGCCCACGGCCTCCGATCTTGATGGCCGGAAGCTCGCCGCTGCGCACCAAAGCGTAGGTCTGCGAGGCGGAGATGTTCAGCACCTCAGCCACGTCGGACAGCTGCAGGAACCGCGGTCCGGTCATCTGCTCCTGTCTCCCTCACTGGATCTCGTTGGCCCCAGTCTGCCACCGGTCGACCACGCCCTCGCGCGATGTCCACAGGTGGGGCGCGGTAGCTCGGCAGGTACGGCACCATGCACCGGACCACCGGCAGCCCCGAAGGGCCCGCACGACAGGAGGACGCGTGAGCGACCTACCCGGATCCCCGCCGGCCCACCGACTCGCGGCTCCTCGCTGGCTGGACGCACGGCTGGTCCTCGGCGTCCTGCTCGTGCTCGTCAGCGTCCTCGTCGGCGCTAAGGTGCTCGCTGGCGCCGACACGGCGCAGCAGGTGTGGGTCGCGGAGCGGGACCTCGCACCCGGGACGGTGCTCGGGGAGGACGACCTGCGCACGGGGCGGGTCCGGCTGTTCGAGGCCGGCGGGGGCTATGTCGCGGGCACCAAGCCGGTGGGGTACGTCGTGGTCCGGGAGGTCGGGGCCGGTGAGCTGCTGCCGCGGCTGTCCGTGGCGTCGAGCACGGCCACGACCGCGACGCGAGAAGTCACCGTCCCCGTGCCGGTGGGCCATCTGCCCCCCGACCTGGAGCACGGTGACCGCGTCGACCTCTACGTCACGCCGTCGGAGGCCACCTCCCGTCGGACGACCGCCAAGGGCGTCGACCCGTACGCCCCTCGACTGGTCCTGCGGGCCGTCACCGTCGCGCGGGTCGTGCGGGCCGGTGGGCTCGGGGCCAGCGGGCAGGACCAGACGGTCGTGCTCAGCGTCGCGCCCGCCGACGTCGCGATGGTGGTCCAGGCGCTGGCGGACGGGACGCTCGACCTGGTCCGTGTCCCGCACCTCAGCCACGCCCCGCCGCTCGCGGCCGCGACGCCGGAGCCCTGATGCTCGTCCCCGTCCTCACCGCCGTCTCCGATGCGCTGTGGGAGGCCCGCCTGGTCTCGGCGCTCGAGCGCGGGGACCTCGGGGTGGCGGTCGTCCGTCGCTGCGTCGACCTCGCCGATCTGCTCGCCACCGCCTCGACCGGTCAGGCCCGAGCCGTTCTGCTCTCGGCGGACCTGCGGCGGCTCGACCGCGACGCCCTCACCCGCTTGGCCGTCGCCGGGGTCGCGGTGGTCGGGCTGTTCCCGCCGGGCGACGAGGCGGCAGAACGCCGGCTGCGCCAGCTCGGCGTCGGACAGGTGCTCCCCTCCGACGCGACGGCCGAGGCGATGTCGGCCGCGGTGGTCGAGGCCGTGGTGTCCCTGACGCCGACCCCCGGGGACCTCAGTGCTCTGTCCGAGCCGCGCGCCGCCCTCGCGGACCACCGCCCGTTGGACGAGCCGGTCGGCCTCGTCCCAGGAACCGGGCGTCTGGTCGCGGTGTGGGGCCCGACCGGTGCTCCCGGCCGGACGACGGTGGCGGTCGGCCTGGCGGCGGAGACCGCAGCCCTGGGACTCCCGACCCTGCTCGTGGACGCCGACGTGTACGGCGGGGTGGTTGCTCAGGTCCTCGGGCTGCTCGACGAGTCACCGGGGTTGGCCGCGGCGTGCCGGCAGGCCAACAGCGGCGCCCTGGATGCCGCGGCCGTGGCTGCCCTGGCGCGGCAGCTCAGCCCTGCGCTGAGGGTGCTGTCCGGGATCGCCCGGTCGGACCGCTGGCCCGAGCTTCGTCCGGCGGCGCTCGAGACCGTGCTGGGCCTCGCGACGTCGCTGGCGGCCGTCACGGTCGTGGACCTCGGCTTCTGCCTGGAGCAGGACGAGGAGCTCAGCTACGACACGATGGCGCCGCGCCGCAACGGCGCGACGCTGACGGTCCTCGAGCTGGCCGACACCGTCGTCGCGGTCGGTACGGCGGATCCGGTGGGCCTGCAACGCCTGGTGCGGGCGCTCGCCGATCTGCGTGAGGCCGTGCCCGGCGTGACCCCCGTCGTCGTGGTCAACCGGGTCCGGTCGTCGGCGATCCCCGGTGACGCCGAGGCGGAGGTCCGTCAGGCCCTCCACCGGTACGCCGGCATCGACCACGTCCACCTGATCCCCGCGGATGCGGCGTCGGTGGACGGTGCGGTGATGGCGGGCAAGACGCTGGTCGAGGCGGCGCCGGGTGCAGCGGTTCGCCTCGCTCTGGAGGCGCTCGCCGCGACGCTCACCGGCGTGCCGGCCCCCGTGCGCCGGCGCCGGTTCCGCCGCTGATCCTCAGCGCTGGAGGTAGGCGCCGAGCTCCTGCCGGGCGACCGTGCGCAGGTGCACCTCGTCCGGTCCGTCGGCCAGGCGCAACGTCCGCATCCCGGCCCACATGGCGGCGAGCGGGAAGTCGTCGGACACCCCGGCGCCGCCGTGGACCTGGATGGCACGGTCCAGGACCTCGAGCGCCATCCGCGGTGCGATGACCTTGATGGCGGCGATCTCGGTGCGGGCGCCGCGGGCACCGACGTTGTCGATCATCCACGCCGCCTTGAGCGTCAGCAGCCTGGCCTGCTCGATGGCGATGCGCGACTCGGCGATCTGCTCCTGCACCACCCCCTGCTGGGCGAGGGATTTGCCGAACGCGACGCGGGAGGCGGCCCGCTCGCACATGAGCTTCAGGGCCCGCTCGGCGATCCCGATGGAGCGCATGCAGTGGTGGATGCGCCCGGGGCCGAGGCGTGCCTGGGCGATCATGAACCCGTCGCCCTCGTTGCCGATCAGGTTGCTCGCCGGGACACGGACGTCGGTGAAGCGGACCTCGCCGTGGCCGTGCTGGTCCTGGTACCCGAACACCGGCAGGGCACGGACGACCTCGACCCCGGGGGTGTCGACGGGGACGAGGATCATCGACTGCTGGCGATGGACCGACTCGGTCACATCGGTCTTGCCCATCACGATCATGACCTTGCAGCGGGGGTCGTTGATGCCGGTCGTCCACCACTTGCGGCCGTTCAGGACGTAGTCGTCACCGTCCCGCTCGATGCGGGTGGCGATGTTCGTCGCGTCGGAGGAGGCAACGTCCGGCTCCGTCATCCCGAACGCGGACCGGATCTGCCCGTCCAGCAGCGGCTGCAGCCACGTGGTCTTCTGCTCGGCGGTGCCGAACATGTGCAGCACCTCCATGTTCCCCGTGTCCGGGGCTGCGCAGTTGAGCGCCTCGGGCGCGATGTGCACCGACCAGCCGGTCAGCTCGGCCAGCGGCGCGTAGTCCAGGTTCGACAGCCCGGACACGTCGGGCAGGAACAGGTTCCACAGGCCCCGCGACTGCGCCTCGGCCTTGAGCTCCTCGACCACGGGCGGGAGCGTGTGGTCGCCGTAGCCCTTCTCGCTCCGGTAGTCCTCGTAGGCCTGCTCGGCCGGGAACACCCGCTCGTCCATGAAGGCCTGCAGACGACCCAGGTAGTCCTGGGCCTTGGGGGACAGGGCGAAGTCCACGGGGCGGTACCTCTCGATCGGCGGTCAGCTCAAGGCACCCTCCCACGCGCTGACGGGCACAGCGCACGGACCCCCGTAGGCTGACGACGTGCGCATCCCCGACGGTGACCTGGCGCCTGCGCGCCGACGCCAGTTCGGCGGCAGCTACCGCCGCCGCCGGCGGCGCAACCAGCGGCGCGCCCTCAGTGGTGTCCTCCTCCTGCTGGCCGTGGGCGGCGGCGCCTACCTGTTGCAGCGCGACGACGCCGGAGCCCCCGCGCGGGTGGCGCAGCAGCAGCCGACGCCGACCCCCACGCCCTGCGCGAGCCAGGCGGTGGTTGCCCCGGCTGCCGCCCTTCCTCGGCCGCAGCAGGTCAGGGTGCGACTGCTCAACGGCACCTCGCGCAACGGGCTGGCCAAGAGCATCGGCGACCAGCTCGCCGCACGGGGTTTTGTCGTGGTCGAGCAGGCCAACGCTCCGGCCGCCCTCGCCGGCGCCTCGCGGGTCGCCTACGCCGCGGGTGCGGCACCCGCCGCGACGGTCGCCTCCCACTGGGTCCTCGGGTCCCAGGTCGTCGTGGACCCGGCAGTCCCGCGCGGCACCGTCCAGATCACGCTCGGGTCGGGCTTTCGTCGGCTGGCCAGCCCGGCCGAGGCCGCGCGCGCCGTCACGGTGGTCCCGGTTCCGTCGTCCTCGGCGTGCGCGTCATGACCGATCGCCTGTCCCCGCTGGACGTCACGTTCCTGTCCCGCGAGACCCGCTCGACCCCGATGCACGTCGGCGGGGTGGCGATCTTCCAGCCGCCTGCGGACGGGTTCGACCTCGAGCGGCTGGTCGCCCTGATCAGCCAGCGCATCGGGCTGGTTCCTCGCTACCGGCAGAAGGTCCGCTCGGTGCCGGGTCACCTCGCCAACCCGATGTGGGTCGACGACGAGGACTTCGACGTCAACTACCACGTCCGTCGGTCCGCCCTGCCCAAGCCCGGTACCCGCGCCCAGCTCGCCGACCTCGTCGCGCGTCTGCAGAGCCGGGTCCTGGACCGGAGCCGACCGTTGTGGGAGGTCTACCTCGTCGAGGGCCTGCACGACGGGCAGGTCGCCGTCATCACCAAGACCCACCATGCGCTCGTTGACGGCGTGACGTCGGTCGACCTCGGCACCGTCATCCTCGACCCCGAGCCAGACCACAGCGCCGGCGAGAGCGACGACTGGTCGCCGCGTCGCGAGCCGGGGCTGCTGCAGCTGGTCGCCGGTGCCGTGACCGACCTGGTCACCCGCCCGACCGCCGTGCTCGACACCGCCCGCTCCGCGGCTGGTGACGTCAAGGCCACAGCGGAGCGCGCCGGCTCGCTCGTCGGGTCGGCGCTGGCTCAGGCCAGGCTGCTGGCCCGTCAGGCTCCTCCCACGCCGTTCAACGTCTCCGTGGGTGAGCAGCGCCGGTTCGCCATGGTGCGCACGGACCTCGAGGACTACAAGGCGGTCCGCGTCGCTCACGGCTGCACGGTCAACGACGTCGTCCTCGCCAGCGTCTCCGGCGCGTTGCGCACCTGGCTGCTGACCCGCGGGGAGAAGGTCACCCCGACGACGGTGGTGCGCGCGATGGTCCCGTTGTCGATCCGCAACGACCCGGCCAAGAACGAGCTCGGCAGTCGCGTCACGCCGTACTACGTCGACCTGCCGGTCGGTGAGGGCAGTGCCGTCATGCGGCTGCACCAGGTGAGCTTCGCGCTGCGCGGCCACAAGGACAGCGGGATGAGCGTCGGCGCAGAGGACCTCGTGCAGCTGTCCGGCTTCGCGCCCGCCACGATCCACGCCCTGGGCGCGCGCACGGCGAGCGTCCTCACCCGCCGGCTGTTCAACTTGGTCGTCACGAACGTCCCGGGTCCCCAGTTCCCCCTGTATGCCGCAGGAGCGCGCATGCTCGAGATGTACCCCGTGGTGCCGCTCATCCGGGATCAGGCTCTCGCGGTCGGACTCACGTCGTACGACGGCAGCGTGTGCTTCGGCCTCAACGCCGACCGCGATGCGATGTCCGACGTCGACGTGCTCGCCGGGTGCCTCGAGGAGTCGCTCGCCGAGCTGGTGGGGACGGTCTGAGGGTGCGACGCGGACTGGTGCTGGGAGCGGGTGGCGTGCTGGGCGCGGCGTGGACCGTGGGCGCGCTGGCGGCCGTCGAGCAGGAGCTCGGGTGGGACCCGCGCGAGGCAGAGGTCCTCATCGGTACGTCGGCGGGGTCGGTCCTGGCTGCTGCGCTCGCCTGTGGCATCTCGGTGGCCGAGCTCGTCGATCATCAGCGAGGGATCGCCGATCCGCGCATCGCGTTCGACCCCGACACCGACTCGGGCGGTCCGCTGCCGCCCCTGCCGCGTCCCGGCATCGGCTCGCCGCGCGGCGCGCTCTCCACGACGCTGCGCCCCTGGCGCACCACGCCGATGGCCGCGATCGCCACCATGATGCCGCGCGGCCGCGGGTCGATCTCGTCCATCGGGGACCTCGTCGACGGGCTCCTGCCGACCGGAGGATGGGCGCCGCACCCGGCGACGTGGATCGTCGCGATGGACTACGAGAGCGGACGTCGGACGCCGTTCGGCCAGGTCGGCTACCCCTTGGCCAACCTGCGCGACGCCGTGATGGCCTCGTGCGCGATCCCCGGGTGGTACGAACCGGTCTCGGTCGGGCGACGCAAGTACGTCGACGGCGGCGTGTGCTCGCCGACCTCGGTGGACCTGCTCGCCGGTCTCGGTCTGGACGAGGTGGTCGTCCTGTCGCCGATGAGCTCGCTGACCTACGACCGGCCGGACTCGGTCACCGCCCGCATCGAGCGGCGCTTCCGCCGCCTGTCGACCAAGCGGGTCGTCGGTGAGGTGAAGAAGGTCGCGGCTCGGGGGACGCACGTGCGTCTGCTCGGACCGACGGCCGAGGACCTGACGGTCATCGGCGCGAACATGATGGACCCGCGCCGGCGCCCCGACGTGTTCGAGACCTCCCTCCGTACCTCGGCCGCGGCGCTGAGCGCCCACGACGGGCCCGCCGCCGGCCTCGCCTCATGAGGGTCTACCTCCCGTCCACCCTCACCGGGCTGCAGGTGCTCCTCGACACCGGCTCGCTCGGTGAGCCCCCGCTTCCGGCGTACGCCGTCACCCCGGCGCTGCGCGAGTGGTACGTCGAAGGCGACCTCGAGGAGCTCGAGTACGCCGTCCTGGAGGTCGCTGCGGCGGCGTCCGTCCGGCTGCTCGACGCCGACCAGGACGCCGTGCGCCGTCGCGTGGTCGTGGTCGCCGAGGTCGATGACGCCGCCGTGACCGCCGCAGCCCACGTGGACCGCGCGGCCGTGAAGGTCGGTGTCGACGTGCTCCTGGTGAAGGTGCAGGCCGTCCACGTCGACGACCCCGCCGCGATCCCGGACGTCACGGTCGCCGCGGACGCCGTCATCGAGGCCGACCTGGGTTCCGACGACGCGGCCTTCCGCGTCGAGCAGGCCGCTGGTCACGAGTTGCAGTGGTACGCCACGCAGGAGATCGGGCCGCTGCTCGAGCTCAGCTGATCCACCCGCCGCGGGGTCAGGCGGCGCGCGTGTCCGGCTCGACGAGCGCGGGGACGTCGGCGACCGTGGGCAGCGGGAGGACCGGCGCGCGGGGAGCACTTCGCCCTCCGGCGGCGTGCCGCGCTGCCGGCTTGTAGCGGCGCACCGGGGGGAGCAGCGGGCGGGCCAGGAACCACGCGATCGCGACGAGCCACGGCAGCTCGCACGCCCACACCACGAGGACCGTGGACTGCGGTCCGGTGAACTGCTTCTCGGCGAGGAACCGCCCGACCTCGGTCGGCCAGGCGAGCAGGGCCAGGAACGCCGGCGCGAGGGCGATCATCTCCAAGGTGTGCCGGACCCGACCCCCACGGCGCGCGGTCTCCCGCCCCTTCACCCGCTGCGGCAGGACGGCGCGACGGAGCGCAGGCAGCCACTCGTCGGGGTAGTTCTGGATCGTTCGCTGCATCACGAAGAACGCGCCGAGCACGAGCAGCAGGTCGCCGATCAGCACGACCGGCTCCGGCAGCCGACCGACCAGGCTCGGGGCGAGCCGGATGACCAGGCCGGTCACGGCGAGGAGCAGCGCGCTGCCCTGAAGCACCTCGACCGACAGGCCCCAGAGCTCGCGGACGGCGTGCCGCAGGCGGGGCAGCCCACCGGCGTCCATCACCTCGTCGTGATCACCCGGAGGGCGGCCGTGGACCACGGTCACCTCGACGGGAACGATCTGCTCCGCGGCGACGACCGTCCCGGGACGCCAGGTGCGCAGGGTGTGCCAGGTCCCGCGCAGTCCCCGCACCGTCGCCGCCCAGGCGCCGACCGTCGCCCGTGGCGCGAGCAGCACCAGCGCGACGCCGACGACCACCAGGCCGATCATGCGGGTGAAGGAGACGACCTCGTTCACGGCCGCCTCATGCGCGCGCCGGCAGCACGCGGGCAGGGGTCGACAGCACGAGACGACTCTACGACTGCGGGCGGGGTCGCGTCAGGCTTCCGCACCGCCCGTCGAGCGCGGTGGCAGCATGGCGGGACACCCATCCGCTGCACCGTCGTTGGGAGACCCCCGTGCTCGACGCCACCACGTCCGTCCCTGTCCCGCTCAACGAGCCGATCCGGCAGTACGCCCCGGGCTCGGCCGAGCGCGCCTCCCTCGAGGCCCGTGTCAAGGAGATCGGCAGCGAGCAGCTCGACCTGACCTGCACGGTCGACGGCGCGAGCGCGATGGGGGCGGGTGAGCGCATCGAGGTCGTGCAGCCGCACCGGCACGCGTCCGTCCTCGGCATCACGGCCGAGGCCGGACGCAGACCAGTGGCAGGCGGCCGTCGACGCCGCGCTGAAGGCGGCACCGGCCTGGCGCGAGACGTCGTACGACGATCGCGCGGCCGTGCTGCTCAAGGCCGCGGAGCTGCTCGCCGGTCCGTGGCGCGACACGCTGAACGCCGCGACGATGCTCGGTCAGAGCAAGACCGTCTTCCAGGCGGAGATCGACAGCGCCTGCGAGCTCATCGACTTCCTGCGCTTCAACGTGGCTTTCGGTCGACGCGTGCTCGAGGAGCAGCCGATCTCGAGCCCGGGCGTGTGGAACCGGATGGACCATCGGCCGCTCGAGGGCTTCGTGCTCGCGATCACGCCGTTCAACTTCACGGCCATCGCGGCCAACCTGCCGCTCGCCCCGGCGCTGATGGGCAACACCGTCGTCTGGAAGCCGTCGCCGACCCAGCAGCTCGCGGCCCACCACACCATGCGGCTGCTCGAGGCGGCAGGCATGCCACCGGGCGTCATCAACCTGGTCACCGGGTTCGGCACGTCTTCGTCGGTCGCGCTCGAGCACCCCGACCTCGCCGGCATCCACTTCACCGGCTCGACGGCGACCTTCCAGCACCTCTGGCAGCAGGTCGGGACCCACATCAGCCGCTACCGGACCTACCCCCGTCTGGTCGGCGAGACCGGCGGCAAGGACTTCGTTCTGGCGCACGCCTCCGCCGACGTTGCGGCGCTCGAGATCGCCTTGCTGCGGGGCGCTTTCGAGTACCAGGGGCAGAAGTGCTCTGCCGCGTCGCGCGCCTACGTGCCCCGCGCGCTGTGGGAGGGCGGTCTGCGGGACTCGCTCGCCGCGCGCGTCGAGTCCCTCGTCTACGGCGACGTGACCGACCTGTCGAACTTCGGCGGTGCCGTCATCGACCGGCGGGCCTTCGACCGGCTCGCCGCCGTCGTGCGAGGGGCGGCCGCCGACCCGTCGCTGACGGTCCTCGCCGGCGGGTCGGCGGACGACAGCGAAGGCTTCTTCATCGCCCCGACCGTGCTCGAGTCGAGCGACCCGCTGCACGACGTGATGACCCGCGAGTTCTTCGGCCCCGTCCTGGGCGTGCACGTCTACGACGACTGGGCGGACGTCCTGCCGCTCGTCGACGCGTCCTCGCCGTACGCCCTGACGGGGGCGGTGTTCGCGCAGGACCCGTACGCCCTGGCGCAGGCATCGCAGGCGCTGCGCTTCGCCGCGGGCAACTTCTACGTCAACGACAAGCCCACCGGCGCCGTCGTCGGACAGCAGCCGTTCGGCGGGGCGCGGGCCTCGGGCACCAACGACAAGGCCGGTTCGGTGCTCAACCTGCTGCGCTGGACGTCGCCCCGCACCGTGAAGACGACGCTCGTCCCGCCGCACGACCACCGCTACCCCCACATGGGATGACCGGACCCCTGGACCCGGCCCACGACCCGGATCGCTACGACCCCGAGCACGTGACCGCGGATGCGGTCGGCCCGCTCGACCCCGGCGCGGACCCCGACCGGTTCCGGCCCGCCGGCGGGGGGCGGACTCTTCCGGAGATGCTCGGTGAGGGCTCGCACGAGGACCCGCGCGACAACTGGCAGTGGCTGATCGGGCTCCTGTCGGTGCTCGCGTTCCTCGCGGTCGTCAGCCTGGTCGTCACGCTGCTCTGACCCCGCGGATGGGGCATCATGCCGCCATGGGCGAACCGGACGGTCTGGTCGACGAGGCGGTCCTCGACGAGCTGGGCCAGCAGGTGGGCGCCGAGAGCGTCCAGCTGATCATCTCGGCACTGCTCGCCGACCTCGGCCCCGCAGTGGCACGGATCGAGCAGGCGCGTGCCGCCCGGGAGCGCGATCTCCTGCTGCGTGAAGCCCACCGCCTCAAGGGCGCCGTCGGCTCGTTGGGGGCCCGAGACCTGGCGGCACGTCTGCTGCAGGTCCAGCTCGGCGCGGCGGAGGACCCGTGGGAGGCGTTGGACGCGCTCGTCGCATCGATCGGCACGAGCGCCGCGGCCACCTCGGACCTGCTCCTCACCTACGGCGCTGGCCTACGCCAGAACTAGGGCGCCCGCCCGGCGTCCTGACGGGAGCGTGCAGCAGGGCGGCCCCCGTGGCGGGTGCCTGTTTCTGCCAGGGTGTGTCAGCATCACTCCAGTTTCCGTCGCTGCAGGGCGGCGGTCAGCGGATGAGGGGCGCCCATGAACGCAGTACGACGAGGGCTCGGCATGGCGGCGGTGGCCATCTTCCTGGTGGTGACGGCCGGTCCAGCGGCGGCGCACGAGGAGCGAGCCTCGGAGTTCCCTCCGGGTACGGGAAGCACCCCGACGTACCGGTCGTACGACGCGGCGAAGCCCCACCTGGTCGTCTGCAAGCCGGAGAGCCGACGGCTCATCGCGGCGATGACGAACGCCAAGGTCAAGGCGCTCAACACGAAGCTGCTCCCGCAGTGCGCCTTCGAGCACATCCAGGCCGCCGTCGACGCGGTGAAGACCCAGGGAACCAACATCTACCTGCTCCCGGGCACCTACCGCGAGGAGCCGTCGTACGCGCCGGCGTGCACCGAGGGGTACACCGGCGGCATCGTCAGCTACGAGCTGATCTACAGCTGCGGCGAGGTCATCAACCTGGTCACCGTCGCCGGGGACGACCCGGCCGACCCCGACATCGTCTGCGACGGGCCGCGGTGCAACCTGCAGATCGAGGGCACCGGCGAGCGCAAGGAAGACGTCGTGCTCCGCGGCGGGTTCGGACCCGATGGCGACTGGATCAAGCACAACGGCATCAAGGCCGACCGCGCCGACGGCTTCTACCTGCGCAACATCACCGCTGAGCTGTTCCGTGAGAACGCGATCTACGTCCACGAGACCGACGGCTACGTCCTGGACCGCATCAACGTCCGGCACAACGACCTGTACGGCGCGTTGACGTTCACCTCTGATCACGGGCTGGTCAAGGACTGCGAGGCGTCGTACAACGGCGACTCGGGCATCTACCCGGGCGGCCAGGCCGACGTCAACAAGGACAGCACGATCACCGGTCCCCTCAAGCGCTGGGCGATCGAGGTCACCGGTTGCGAGAGCCACCACAACGCCCTCGGGCACTCCGGCACCGCGGGGAACTCCGTCTACTTCCACGGCAACGACTACCACGACAACGGCGCCGGTTTCGTCACCGACTCCTTCGTGCCCAACCACCCCGGGATGCCGCAGGACCACGCCTGGATCACGGGCAACCGGATCCACAGCAACAACAACAACTACTACAAGCAGTTCGTCCAGAGCGGGATCTGCGCGAAGAAGCCGGCCGAGCGAGGGTACGAGGAGGGGACGGTGTGTCCGGCGTTCCCCGTTCCGGTCGGGACCGGGATCCTCATCGCCGCGGGCAACTACAACTACATCAACGACAACCTCGTCTACGACAACTGGCGGGCCGGCGCGATGCTGTTCTGGGTTCCCGGTGCGATCCGTGAGGACTACGCCCCTGCCTCGCAGTACGACACGTCGAACGGCAACTGGTTCAAGAACAACCGGATGGGCTTCCACCCGAGCGGTGTGACCCAGCCGAACGGCGTCGATTTCTCGTGGGACGAGCAGGGCATCGGCAACTGCTGGGAGGGCAACGTCTCCTCCACCGCCACGATCACCGACGACGCGGTCATCCCGCTGCCCACCTGCGCCTCGGGCGGGTCGGTCTCGCCCATCGGCAACGTCGCCAAGACCGCGCTCAACGCGCCGTGCGCGACCTACGACCGCGAGGACGAGCCTGACCCGGTCGGCTGCAACTGGTTCGACGACCCGGTGCGGCCGGCGGCGCGCCAGGACGCACCCGGTGACGCTGCCGCGTCGGCGAGTCCGGCCCCGGCCCCGGCGTCGGCGAGCCCGCCGGCGCTGGCTGTGGTGGACACGGGCGACGGCCTGGCTGCTACGGGGGCGTCAGTGCTCCCCGCCGTGCTCGGCCTGCTGCTGGCCGGGGTGGCGCTGAGGGTCCACCGGCGGCGGTCGGCATGACCCTGCTGGAAGCGATGCCCGCCGCTGCCCCTCCCGTGCCGCGCGGCAAGCGCTCCCGGGCCCTTCCGCTGCTGGCCGCTCTCGCGGTCGTGGCGGGTGTCGCCACCAGCCTGGTCGTTGCCGCGCCGCGGCTCGCGTCGTTCGGCGACGTCGCGCCGCGGGCGGTGGGCGCTCCCTACGTCACCGTGCCGGAGTACGGCGCCAAGGGCGCGCACATCCTCGGCTACGTGCACGACGCGAAGGTGCAGCTGACCCTGCCGATCCGCAACACCGGCCGGCTCCCGGTGACCATCCGCGCCGTCGACCTCGGCGGCGGGCCGGCGCCGCTCCTCGTCGTGCGCGGTGGCCCTGGGCTGCCCGTGACGGTGTGGCCGGGGCGCTCCGCCGAGGTGACGGTCGACGCGGTCCTGACCAACTGCCGCTACTACCACGAGCGCGCGCTGGAGACGTTCCCCGGCGCCACCGTGCGGTTCAGCACGCTAGGCCGCACGGACGTGCGCAGTGTGACGTTCGACCGGCCGATCATGATCAAGGGCCCGATGCTGGTCGGTTGTCCTGGTCGCAAGCTGGACCGGTCCGCGGAGAACCGCAGCGACCTGCTGTAGGCCCGCCTCGGTCAGGCCAGGGACAGGAACAGCTTCTCGAGCTTGGCGGTGTCGACGTCGCGCTGGTCGGCGTCGTCGCTGGCCAGGCACTGCTTGAGGCCGCTCGCCACGATGCTGAAGCCGGCCTTGTCGAGTGCCCGCGAGACGGCCGCGAGCTGCGTGACGACGTCCTCGCACTCGCGGCCGCTCTCGAGCATCCGGATGACCCCGGCGATCTGCCCCTCGGCGCGCCGCAGCCGGTTCATCGCGACCTTGGTCGCGTCGTCGTCGAGCTGCACGGTGTGCCTCCTGGTCGGAACGGGATGGTGCTGACTATGGCGCGCCGGTCTCCATCGGGTGGCCACCGGCCGCCCAGGCGCTCGTGCCGCCGGAGACCGACCGGGCGTCGAGCCCGGCCGCGTCCAGCAGGGTGGCGGCCTGCATGCTGCGGCCGCCGGACTGGCAGATGACGTAGACCGGCTGGTCGGACGGCAGCTCGTGCAGCCGTACCGGGACGACACCCAGGGGCATGAGCTGCGCCCCCGGGACGTGGCCGGCGCGGTACTCGTCGCCCTCGCGCACGTCGAGGACGGTGGCTCCGTCGTCCTTGGCCTGGCGAAGGTCGTCAACGCTGACTTCGGTGATCATCGGTCGTTCCTCTCGTCGTGGGCCCTGGGCCCGGTTCGTTGAGGTGCCTGGTGGGTTCAGTGCCCGAAGGTGATGGTGGGGAGCACCCGGCGCAGCCAGGCCGGCGAGGCCCAGGCCGCGCGGCCGGTGAGCCGGAGCAGCACCGGGACGAGCAGCAGGCGCACCAGCAGCGCGTCCAGCAGCACGGCGATCCCCAGGATGATGCCCATCTCCTTGGGCGGCAGCGGGTCGGACAGCGAGAAGGTGAAGAACACCGCCACCATGACGCCGGCGGCCGCGAAGATCACCCGGCCGGAGTGGGCGACGCCGCCGACCATGGCCTCCTTCGGGTCGTGGCTGCGGTCCCAGTGCTCCTTGGCGCTGGCCAGCAGGAACACGGTGTAGTCCATGCCGATCGCGAAGATCATGGCGAAGAAGAACACCGGGCCCCAGGCGTCGAGGAAGCCCTGCGGCTCGAAGCCCAGCAGGCCGGAGCCCTTGCCGTCCTGGAAGACCAGCTTGGCGACACCGAAGGCGGCACCGGTGGCGAGCAGGTTGGTGAGCACGCCGAGCGCGGCGATCAGGGGTGCCTGCAGGGCGACCAGCAGCAGCAGGAAGCCGAGCACGAGCACCACCCCGATGACCAGCAGGGTCCGGTCCTTGAGCAGCGTCTCGAGGTCGTGGTTCTCCGCGGACGCGCCGCCGACCAGGGCCTCCGCCGGCAGGGCGGTGCGCAGCCGGTCGATGGCGGCGCCCATCTGCGCGTCGGACGGGTCGAGGGTCGGGACGGCCTGCAGGAGCACCCGGTCGCCGCCGCCGGGCATCGGCGGGGTGACCTGGGCGATCTGCGGATCGGCCTCGAGCGCGGCAGTGGTGGCGGCGGCAGACCCCGCGGGAGTGATGACCTGCAGCACACCGGGCGCGCCGGGTCCGAAGGCGTCGACGACGGTGCTGTAGCCGATGCGGCTGGCGGCGTCCTCCGGGACGACCTTGATGCTGGGCATCCCGGTGCGCAGGCCCAGGACCGGGACGGCGAGCGCGACCAGGGCCACGAGGGCGACGGCGCCGTACGCGACGGGGCGCTTCCACAGGCGCTCGGCCCAGGCGGCGAAGCGGGGGGAGCGGTGCTCGCCCGCGTGCACCCAGGGGAGCGAGAGCGCATCCACCCGGTCGCCCAGCCGCGCGAGGACGGCGGGCAGCAGCGTGAGCGTCGCGCCGAGGACGAACAGGACGGCGAGCATGATGCCCAGGGCCATGGACCGTACGGCGGGGGACGGCACGAGCATCACGGCGGACAGGCTGATGAGCACGGTGAGGCCGGAGAACAGCACGGCCTTGCCGGCGGTGTCCATCGTCTCGGCGACGGCCTGCTCGGAGTCCTCCGACTGGCCGAAGTGAGCGGCGCGGAACCGGACCACCATGAACAGCGCGTAGTCGATGCCGAGGGCGAGCGCGAACATCAGCGCGAAGTTCATGGCCCAGATCGAGATGTCACCGACGAGCGAGCCGAGGTAGAGCGAGCCGGCCGCGGCGACCAGCCCGATGATCGTGAGCATCAGCGGGAGGCCGGCGGCCACCAGCGACCCGAAGGCCAGCACGAGGATCGCCAGCGTCACGGGCCAGCGAGATCAGCTCGCTCTTGATCATGGCGTCGCGGTTGGCGGCGTTGAAGTCGCTCCAGAGCACCGGAGCTGCCGGTCATGGCGACCTGCAGGTCGTCGGTGCCGAGGGCGGACAGCGGTCCCTTGAGGTCGTCGGCGGCGCGCACCATCTCGTTGGTGTCGGCGGTGGCGGCCCCGGCTGACAGCACCGCCGTACGGCCGTCCTGGCTGATCGAGCGTGCCTGGGGTGGGCTGCACGACCGACGCCACGCGCGGGTCGTCCTGGAGCAGCGTGGTCGCCTGGGCCAGGACCGCCTGGGCCTGGGGGGAGGTCAACTGGCCGGTGCGGCTGTGCACGACGACCTGCAGCGCGGCGCTCGACTGCCCGCCGAACTCTCGCTGGATGACGTCGCGGACGGCCACGGACTCCGAGCCCGACGCCTCCCAGCCTGCGCCCGCAAGGGCGTGCTCGACCTTGGGCGCGAAGGCGCCGAGCGAGAGCGCGACGACCGCCCACAGGACCAGCACCAGGCGGAAGTGCTGGGCCGTCCAGACGCCCAGCCTGCCGAGCGGGCCGTAGCGCGGTGCCGGCTGGTCGAGCGGTGGGGCCGCGGGGGTGAGGAGGTCTGTCATGCGGGGGTGCTCCTTCAGGAGGACGGGGAACGGGTCTGCGCAGAACAAGCAACTATACCCAGGGGGGTATTCCGGGAGGCAACGGGACGGGGCTGTCTACGCCGGCGTGCGCTCAGCAGACGAAGCAGGTGAGGCTGGTCCAGGCGGCGAACGTGCCGGTGCCGCCCACCGCAAGCAGGTGCCACACCGGCAGAGGCTGAGACACCGTCACCTGCTCCACGCTCTCGGGTGCGGCAGGCGGCCCCGCCTCGACAGGCGGACGATCGGCCTGGTCGTCCAGGACGAGAGTCGGGCGCACCGGACCTCCCTGCGCAGGGGGCGGGCGAGCGCCCGCCGGAGTGGTGCCGACCATACCCCCGGGGTATCCGCCGGAACCCCGGCTACAGGGCCACGGTCACCTTCCCCGACGTGACCATCGCCTCACCCCTGCGGTCGTTGGGGGTCGTTCCAGTGGGCTCCTGACCCGTGTCCCCGCCGCTGCCGGTCCGAACCGTCCAAGGTCCTCCAGCGGGCCTGGTCGCCGAGCAGTTGGCCGTGGTCACGCAGCAGCTCGCGTTGGCACGGGCCCTCGAGCGGCTGGCCACCGAGACCGAGAGGCACGCCGAGAGCATCGACCGCAAGACCGGTCCGTCACCCGTGCGCTGAGACCTGTGGCGCACAGCAGTGCCGGACACCCGCGGGAGTAACTTGACTCGTTCAAGAGAGGGGCTAGGCTGGCGGACGTGCCCACCCCGCCGGATGCCTCGCAGCACGAGCAGGCGCTGCGGGCGGCCGACCTGCGGGTGACCCAGCCCCGGGTGGCGGTGCTCTCCGCCGTCCACGCCCACCCGCACGCCGACACCGAGGCGCTGATCCGCGCCGTGCGCCGGGAGCTGCCCGCCGTGTCCCACCAGGCGGTGTACGACGTGCTGCGCGCCCTCACCGCCGCCATGCTGGTGCGCCGCATCGAGCCCGCGGGTTCGGTGGCCCGCTACGAAGCACGCGTGGGGGACAACCACCACCACGTGGTCTGCCGGGAGTGCGGGACGATCGCCGACGTCGACTGCGCCACGGGCGCCACGCCCTGCCTGACGGCCGCGGAGGACCACGGCTTCGTCATCGACGAGGCCGAGGTCGTCTACTGGGGCCACTGCTCCACCTGCCGCACCGCCCCCTGACCGAGCACTCCCCGCCGTACCCGAACCACTGCCCTGCCTGACCCCTGAAGAAGCAACCGAGAGGAACCACCGTGAGCGAGAGCGAGAACCCGGCCCTGAAGGCCCCCGAGCCCAAGGACACCCGGCCGCGGACCAACAAGGACTGGTGGCCCAACCAGGTCGACCTCTCGGTGCTGAACCGGCCGGCGGCCACCAGTGACCCGCTCGGCGCCGACTTCGACTACGCCGCGGCCTTCGCCGCCGTGGACGTCGAGGCCCTCAAGGCGGACGTGGTCCAGGTCATGCGCACCTCGCAGGACTGGTGGCCGGCGGACTACGGCCACTACGGCCCGCTGTTCGTCCGCCTCACCTGGCACGCGGCCGGCACCTACCGCACCGTCGACGGTCGCGGGGGTGGCGGGGAGGGCGCGCAGCGCTTCGCGCCCCTCAACAGCTGGCCGGACAACGGCAACCTCGACAAGGCGCGGCGCCTGCTGTGGCCGGTCAAGCAGAAGTACGGCAAGAGCGTCTCCTGGGCCGACCTGCTGGTCCTCGCCGGGAACGTCGCGATGGAGGACATGGGCTTCACCACCTTCGGCTTCGGCTTCGGCCGCCGCGACATCTGGCAGCCGGAGGAGGTCTACTGGGGCACCGAGGAGACCTGGGTCGGCGACGAGCGCTACAACGGCGACTCGCCCCTCGACCTCGAGGACAGCCCGTTCGGCAACGTCACGATGGGCCTCATCTACGTCAACCCCGAGGGCCCGCAGGGCCGGCCCGACCCGCTCGCCGCTGCCCACGACATCCGCCTGACGTTCGGCCGGATGGCGATGAACGACGAGGAGACCGTGGCCCTCATCGCCGGCGGTCACACGTTCGGCAAGGCGCACGGCGCCGGCGACCCGTCGCTGGTCGGCACCGAGCCCGAGGGCTGCCCGGTCACCGGCATGGGCCTGGGCTGGAAGAACCAGTTCGGCACCGGCAAGGGCGGCGACACCATCACCTCCGGGCTCGAGGGCGCGTGGACCCCGACGCCGACCACCTGGGACAACAGCTACTGGGACACGCTGTTCGGCTGGGAGTGGGAGCTCACCGAGAGCCCCGCCGGCGCGAAGCAGTGGAAGCCCAAGAACCCCGAGGCGCAGGAGCTCGTGCCGGACGCGCACGACGCGTCCAAGAAGCACCCGCCGATGATGGCGACGACCGACCTCGCGCTGCTGGCCGACCCGGAGTACCGCAAGATCTCCGAGCGCTTCCGGGACGACCCGGCGGCGTTCACCGAGGCCTTCGGTCGGGCTTGGTACAAGCTGCTGCACCGCGACATGGGTCCGGTGAACCGGCTGCTCGGCCCGTGGGTCCCCGAGGCGCAGATCTGGCAGGACCCGGTCCCGGCCGGCCCGTCGCTGTCCGACAGCGACGTCACCGAGCTCAAGGCGAAGGTCCTCGACGCCGGTGTCTCGGTGTCGCAGCTGGTCGCCACGGCCTGGGCGGCGGCCTCGTCGTTCCGCAGCACCGACCTGCGCGGTGGCGCCAACGGCGCGCGGCTCCGGCTCGCGCCGCAGAAGGACTGGGCGGTGAACGCCGGTACGGCGGAGGTCATCAGCGCGCTCGAGGGCGTGCAGGCGGCGTTCGGCAAGCCGGTGTCGCTGGCCGACCTCATCGTGCTCGGTGGGTGCGCAGCGGTCGAGAAGGCCGCGCGCGACGCGGGTGTCGAGATCACGGTGCCGTTCACCCCGGGTCGCGGCGACGCGACCCAGGAGCAGACCGACGCCGAGTCCTTCGCGGTGCTCGAGCCGCGGGCCGACGGCTTCCGCAACTACCTGCGCCGGGCGGCAAGCTCTCTCCGGAGACGCTGCTGGTCGAGCGGGCGTACCTGCTGAGCCTGACGCCGAAGGAGATGACCGTCCTCGTCGGCGGGCTGCGGGCCCTGGACGCCGGCGGTCGGCGCGCACGGCGTCTTCACCGACATGGCCGGCACGCTGACGAACGACTTCTTCGTCAACCTGCTGGCCACCATCCCGGACTGGAAGCCGTCCTCGGGCGACCCCGACGTCTACGAGGCTGGCGGACGGACCGCCACCGCGGCCGACCTGGTCTTCGCGAGCAACTCCATCCTGCGGGGCATCGCCGAGGTGTACGCCGCCAGCGACGCCAAGGAGCAGTTCGTGCGCGACTTCGTCGACGCCTGGGACAAGGTCATGATGCTGGACCGCTTCGACGTGAAGTAGCCCGCAGCGCGTTCGGGCGCCCGGGTCGACCTCTGAGGAGGGCGGCCCGGGCGTTCGGCGTTGTGGTGGCTCACGCTTCGAGACGTGGTGCCTATCCCGGCGGCGTCACCGCGAGCTCGCGCGGGGCGGTGCGCCCACCCGCCTGGATCTCACCTCTCGGCAGGGCCAGGGAAACCCCTGGCGAGGTGCCGCCGCTAGCCGCGAGGCTGGACGGCGCTGGCGGTCCTTGCGGTGCTCGTCGTTGCCCCCCTTGGTGGCGGGATCGGCTCGTGTACGACGTCGGAGAGCTCAGCGGGACAACCAGTCGTGCAGCTGCGGTTGTGCCTTGAGACGCTCCACCATCGACGCCGCGGCCGTGTCCATGATCTCCTCGATCCGATGACCTCTGAGCGGGTTCAGCCCCATGACGCGCAGGTCGGCGGGTCCGGGTTGCACGGTGACGACATGGGCTCCGCCACGACGGAGCTTCCGGACCTCCGAGGCCAGCCGGCGCCCAGCAAGTAGGCGAGGGCCGAGATCCACAGGAGGGAGCCCGAGCGGTCCGATGGACATGGGCGACAGCACAACGACAAGGTCGCACTTCTCACCCACGAGCACATCGGCGTTGGTGGCCGAGTGCATGCCGCCGTCGACGTAGGCCTGACCATTGATCCGTACCGGCGTGAAGTAGGCGGGAATGGCGCAGCTGGCCGCTACTGCCGTACCCACGTCGGTCTCCGGAGCACCAGCGGTGCCGAGGACGACGCGCCGGGCCTCGCGGGCCCGGACCGTGCAGATGCGCAGGTCGCGTCCCGGCCAGTCGTCACCGTGCAGGTGACGTAGGCCCCGAGCTATCGGGTCGGTGTCGATCCGCCCGGAGGGCAGCAGCGCTGAGAGGACCGAGCCGGCCCGCACCTGGCGCGGATGGCGTGCCGCTGCCAGAAGCACGCCCGCCTCGAGGGGTCCGCGACCCGGTGGGCGCTCCAGGTCGGCAAGGGTCCCGGTGAAGGCCCGCCGCGTCTGGCGCAGGGCCGCTCCCCGTTCACTGACCGGCTCGCCCAGCAGCTCAGCCGAGAGATCGGCGGCCGACAAACCGCCAGCGAGGCCGGCGACGACGATCGAACCAGCGGAGGTGCCTACCAGCACATGAGCGTCGCGGCCGTCGAACTCGGTTTGCTGGTGGAGGGCACGGAGGACGCCGAGGTGGTACGCCTGCCCGACAAGACCCCCACCGCCGAGAACGAGAGCCGTACGCATGCCGGAGGGGGTTTCCACCTGTGATCATGTTCAATCCTTCGCCCGCAAGGCCGCCCATGACGAGTCGCGACGCCATCCTCCGGCTCGTCGGCGGATCGGCCCTTGGTGGGTCCCAGGCGTTCATCGCAGTCGTGGCGCCGTACGGTGACCACCGTCCTTCGCTGGCCAGCGACGAGAAGCGCTTCAACGTCGGCCAGGCTCAGGATCGAGTGGACCTGGACGGCAATGTGCTCGCCGCGGACGTCCTGTTTACGGATCATGTGCGATTCCTCGGCGGCGGGGTAAGTGCATACTGAGCGACTCAGCCCCCGGAGGTGAGGCCCATGACAGCAGCCGGTCCGATGCGGCGCGTCAGCGCGGTGCGGGACGTCGTCATCGAGTTGCCCGCGGACCAGGTGTTGGAGGTCGTGCGGGACATTGCGCTGCTCGAGCCCCTGGAGCGGAAGGCGCGGCACGTCGAGATCTACCCCGACACCGCGACCTCCGGTGCCTACCGCATCGTCGGAAAGCTTTTCCGGGTGCTGCCGTGGGAGGGACGCTTCAGCTACGACCAGCACGACAGTGGCTGGCACTCCGAGGACCTCAGCCCCAGGCGGGACGGCTGGCGCATCAGCGGGGGCTTCCTGGTGAGCCGGATTGACGACGCGACGTGCCGGGTGACGCACTATGAGGACTACTCGGTACCGGTGCGGTGGCGACGTCTGCGGCCCCTGCTCGCGGCGTACATGCGGCGCAGCCAGGTCGGGGAGATGCGCGATCTGGCCGTCCTGGTGACCCGGACCGTGGCGGAACGCCACCCGGCCCCCGTCTAGGTGCTCTGCGCTGTGCCCTCAGCACCTCTTCGCGCACGCGATGCCCCGCGTCGTTGAGCCCCTTCTGCCGCCGTTGGCTCGCGGCCCCCCAATGCCGTGGTTCGGGGAGGGCGGGTCAAGTCGATCGTGCTGACCGACTCGCTTGGCGGCCGCACTCGGGCAAGTCAGCACCATCGATCGTGATCGCACTGAGCAACGGAGCGTCGTACCGACGGTGGAGCAGTGAGCTGCTGAACGACTCGGTGCTCTTGACTATTGGGAGGCTACTGGGGAGTGCCGACCTTCATCGCGGGTCAGCGCGGCTCCGTGCGCGACGTGATGCGCGTCGACTACCCTGCTCGCGGCCGTGCCGCCGCAAGCCACCCTCGCGTGAGACAACGCGGCTGCGGCAAGGTCAGCGAAGCCGGGCGAGGTCCCGTCGGATGTAGCGCAGGTGGGCCCACTCCTCTTCCAGGATCACGCGGACGCAGTCACCGACGGTGGGCCGCCAGTCCCCACCGCCCCAGGGGTTCTCGCGCTGCTCGGCCAGCAGCTCGGGCGTGACCGTGGCGAGGAACGCTGACACCTGCTGCTGCCGCTCGGCGCGCACTGCCTGGATCTCCTCGAAGGCCGGTGCCTCCGTGCGGAAGATCGAGACGTCGAAGCCCATGTCCGCGGCGCCGGTGAAGATCTGCCCGATCTCGTGGAACGGCTGCGGCACCTGCAAGATCCCGCCGCGCAGCCACGCGTCGGTCGCCAAGATGAGGTGCCGCAGAGTCTGCGCCAAGGACCACTCGTCCTCGACGTGAGCATCGACGAGGTCCGCGGGTGTGTCGACCAACTGCGCCTGCCACGCGGACTGCACGGCGGACCAGGCCTCACGCAGCCCCTCTGGCGTCTGAGCCTTCTGCAGCTCCCGGCCGGGGAACTGACGGTCGAGCTCGGCAGCCACGAGCGGGACAACATCAACGCCGTTGACGAACAAGGTCCCAAAGAACAGGTCGTGACTGTCGATGTCGAGCCCGTTCACGTCAACGCCGCGCATGGTGACACCGTTGAGGTCGGAGTGCCGCATGGTGGCACCCTTGAAGCTCGCCTCGACGAAGGTCGCGCCCTCGAATTCCTTGGTGCCGGAGTACGTCGTCATCGCTCGATCATGCCCTGCCCGGGACCTGCTGGTCACCCTTGCTGTGCGCGTTCACCGTTGCCCTGGTCGCGGCGAACGCGCACATCGTCGACCTGGCGCTGCGACGGCGGCTCGACAACGACCTCCCTGGCGGGGAGCGCGAGGTCGTCGCCGACGACGACGAGCACGCCCTCACCAGCACCCTGGCGTCTCCTAGGTGTAACGACCAGGCACGTTGTTGACGGCGTGGTGGCTTGATCGAAGGGAGGACCTCCGAACGGAGTGGCGGTATCTGACATCGCTGCTCAACCCGGAGGTCCTCTGTGTCGCACGCTAACGCTCGCCTGAACGAGTACGGCAGGAACCTGATCGCTCAGCGTGTCCTGGCTGGTCATAAGCCCGGTGAGGTCGCCAAGCAGGCCGGGGTGAGTCGGCAGACGGTCTACAAGTGGGTCCGGCGGTTTCGTGCCGAGGGCCTGGCTGGGTTGGCTGATCGTTCCTCGCGTCCGCACTCCAGCCCGACCCGGACCAGCCCAAAGGTCGCGGCCCGGATCACGGCCGCCCGGGTCAAGCACTTCGCCGGCCCCGTTGCGCATTGCAGCGACCGAGCAGATCATGTCCATGAACGACCCGCCCCGGGTGGTGGTCCTGACCACGTTCGACCTCAACGAGTACGTGTACCGGGCACTTCGGGCTGGTGCGACCGGCTTCCTGCTCAAGGACGCGCCGTCATCCCGCCTGGTCGCAGCGGTACGCGCGGCTGCAGCCGGAGACGAGCTGATCGAGCCGTCCATCACCCGACGGCTCGTCGAGGCCTATGCCGAAGCCGAGGCGAGACCCCCAGCGGAGCTTCCCGAGATCGTTCGGGGCTTGACCGATCGCGAACGTGATGTGCTGCAGCTGATGGCTCGGGGCCTGTCCAACGCTGAGATCGCGGAGGAGCTCGTGGTCGCCGAGACGACGGCCAAGACGCACGTCGCCCGCATCCTGGCCAAGCTCGGCGTACGGGACCGAGTACAGGCCGTCGTGGCGGCTTATGAATCGGGGTTCGTGGCCCTCGGCCGGTGACGCCTGCTGTCACGGCCGTACCCTGAAGGACCAGGCGCGATGGGCTGGGCGGCCAGAACTCGTCCACAACCTCCCTGGCGGGGAGCGGGTGAACGTCCTAGCCTCCGTCCGGTGACGGGGCTGCAGGCTGTCGAGGACGAGGTCCGCGAGCTCGTGCGCCGCCGCGGGATCGACCCCGTCACCGACCGGCTCGCCGTACGCCGCCTGGTCGAGGAGGTCGTCGCCGACTACGACGAGCGCGCTCTCACCAGCACCCTGACGCCCCTGCCCGATCCGGCGCACGCGACCAAGGCGGTGTACGACGCCGTCGCCGGGTTCGGGCCGCTGCAGCGCCACCTCGACGATCCCGGACGTGGAGGAGGTCTGGATCAACGAGCCGGGGCGGGTGTTCGTCGCCAAGCACGGCCGGTCGGAGCTCACGACCACGATCCTGGACGAGGGTCAGGTCCGCGATCTGGTGGAGAAGATGCTGAAGACCACGGGCCGACGGGTGGACCTGAGCACCCCGTTCGTCGATGCGATGCTGCCCGACGGCTCGCGGCTGCACGTCGTCATCCCGGACGTCACGCGGACCCACTGGTCGGTCAACATCAGGAAGTTCGTCCTGAGCGCCAACACGATGGACGAGCTGATCGCGCTGCAGACCATCACGCCGCAGGCCGCTCGGTTCCTCGAGGCCGCAGTCATGGCGGGCCTCAACATCATCGTCGCGGGTGGGACGCAGGCGGGGAAGACCACCATGCTCAACTGCCTCGCAGGGGCGATCCCTGGGCGCGAACGGGTGATCACCTGCGAAGAGGTCTTCGAGCTGAAGCTGGGACTTCCTGACGTCGTGTCCATGCAGACCAGGCAGGCCAATCTCGAAGGCACCGGCGAGATCCAGCTGCGCCGGCTGGTCAAGGAGGCGCTGCGGATGCGCCCCGACCGGATCATCGTCGGCGAGGTCCGCGAGTCAGAGAGTCTTGACCTTCTCATCGCCTTGAACGCTGGACTTCCAGGGATGTGCAGCCTGCACGCCAACAGCGCACGTGAGGCGATCGTCAAGCTCTGCACCCTGCCTCTCCTGGCAGGCGAGAACGTGGGACACCACTTCGTCGTTCCCACCGTCGCGAGCTGTGTGGACCTCGTGGTCCACCTGGCGAAGGACGGCGGCGGGCACCGACGGGTCCGTGAGATCGTCGCCGTACCAGGCAGAGTCGAGGGCGACGTGGTCGAGGTCGCTGATCTGTTCGTGACGCGCAACGGCCGGCTGGTCAGAGCGGAGGGCTACCCGCCGCACGCCGAGCGCTTCGAATGGGCGGGGCTGGACCTGCCGCGACTGCTGGCTCAGGACCTCTAGTGGGCGCGCTTCTCGGCCTCCTGTTCGGCCTCGGAGTGCTCCTCGTCGTCCGCGCCCGTACGACGCCGCAGAACGCCCGGGTCGGTGCGGGCTGGCAGGAGCGCGAGCAGAGAGCTGCTCGTCCAGGCGGGCATCGAGGGGGTCAGCCCAGGTCAGCTCGTCGGTGCCTCCCTGTCCCTGGGTCTGGTGGCGTTCGTGCTCGTGGTCGGTACCAGTCGCGTGCTGGTCATCGGTCTGGCGTTCGGCGTGTTCGCAGCGCTGCTGCCGGTCACCCTGCTTCGCCGCCGTCGGACCCTGCGCACGGCGGAGCTCCGCGAGGTCTGGCCCGAGGCCGTCGACAACCTCGCCAGCGGGGTTCGCGCTGGACTCTCGCTGCCGGAAGCCCTGACTCAGCTGGGGATCCGCGGCCCGGAGCAGCTCCGATCCGCGTTCGTCCGCTTCGGGGAGGACTACCGAGCCACGGGCAGGTTCGCCGAGTCCCTGGACCGGTTGAAGACGAACCTGGCTGACCCGGTCGGTGACCGCGTCGTGGAGGCATTGCGCATGGCACGTGAGGTCGGGGGCACCGACCTCGGTCGGCTTCTCCGGACGCTGAGCACATTCCTGCGCGAGGACGCGCGGACCCGCGCGGAGCTCGAGACGAGGCAGGGGTGGACGGTCAACGCCGCGCGCCTTGCGCTCGCGGCGCCCTGGGTGCTGCTGCTCCTGCTCTCCACCCAGCCGAGCGCGGTGGCGGCCTACAACGAGCCGGCCGGTGCCGTGGTCCTCCTCGTGGGTGGCGCCGTCAGCGCCGTGGCCTACCGCGTGATGCTGCGCATCGCCCGGTTGCCGTCCGAGCGCCGAGTCCTGAGATGAGCGGGGTGGTCGGTCTCGGGCTCGGCGCCGTGGGCGGAGTCGGCCTCTATCTCGCCGTCACCGGCACGCCGTACAGCCGTCGGCCATCGCTCGACGACCGGCTGGCGCCGTACCTGCGCGATGCCCCGCGACCCTCGCGCCTGCTCGCTCAGCGGCAGGCGCTGACGCCCTTTCCGGTGATGGAGCGCCTGCTCGGACCCGTCCTCGGGGACCTGGTGCAGGGGCTCGAGCGGTGGGTCGGGGGGCTGACCAGTGTGCGTCGCCGGCTCGAGCAGGTGGGCGGCACGATGACCGTCGAGCAGTTCCGCGCCGAACAGGTGATGTGGGGCGGTTTCGGACTCGCCGCGGCCCTGGGGCTCGCGGTGCTCTCGATGGTGGCCGGCTCGGGCACCAACCCGGTGGCGCTGCTGCTGAGCGCGGGGCTGTTCACGGTGCTCGGCGTCCTCGGGCGTGATCGCTGGCTGACCCGTGAGGTGGCGCAGCGCGAGGAGCGGATGCTCGAGGAGTTCCCCACGATTGCCGAGCTTCTGGCACTCGCCGTCACGGCGGGTGAGGGCCCGGTGGGCGCGCTCGAGCGGGTCACGCGGATCTCCGCGGGAGAGCTGAGCAAGGAGCTCGGCCGCGCGTTGGCTGACGCCCGCGCCGGCTCCTCGCTCGTTCAGGCGCTCGAGGGCATCGCGGCGCGGACGTCTTTGGCGCCCCTCGCGCGGTTCGTCGACGGCGTGGCGATCGCGGTGGAGAGGGGTACGCCGCTCGCGGACGTGCTGCGGGCCCAGGCGGTCGATGTGCGCGAGGCCGGCAAGCGCCAGCTGCTCGAGTCGGCTGGCCGTCGGGAGATTGCGATGATGGTGCCGGTGGTGTTTCTGGTACTCCCGGTGACGGTGTTGTTCGCGCTCTACCCGGGCTTTTACGGGCTACGGCTCGTGGCCGGCTGACTGCACGAGAGGCGCCGCCAAGGTTCCTGTGGACAAGACCGCTCAAACCACCGGAAAAGCGGCACACTGGGCGCCCCGCTCCCACGACAGGCAGGCAGGTAGGACATGGCTCGCACCGCGCTGGACCCCGCTCTTGACGTGATTGTTGCTCTCGTGACCCGCATCCACTCCCGCGTGCTCGCGGCGCACGACGACCCCGAGCGGGGTGACATCCCTGGTTGGGTCCTCATCACGATCATGACCGCTGGCCTGGTGACGCTCGTGTGGGGCGTGGCCAACGCACAGCTCGAGAGCATCCTCAGGAACGCGCTCAACTCGGTGAAGTCGCCCTGACATGACGCGTGTGCGGGGCGACGGCGGCGCGGCCGTCGTCGACTTCGTGCTCGTCACCGTCCTCGTGCTCGGGCTGTTCCTGCTCGTCTTCCAGGTCGGCGTGTTCTTCCACGTCCGCAACGTCGTCGCGGCCGCCGCGGCCGAGGGTGCCCGCTTCGGCGCTGCCGCCGACCGCACGCCGGCGGAGGGGGCCGTGAGAGCGCAGTCCGCCGTACGGGACGCGCTGGGATCCAGGGTGTCCGCCGCCATTACGTGCCGGCCCGCTGACGGGGACGGAACGGTGGATGTCGCCGGTGCAGCAGCGGTGGAGATCGTCTGCCGCGGCAAGGTCCCGGTGGTCTTCCTGCCCACGCCGGTCGTCACGCTGGTCGTCAAGGGCCACGCGTTGCAGGAGGGACCGTGAGGGACGTGCGCGCTGACGACGGCAACGCCCTGGTCGAGTTCACCTACCTCGCCGTGCTCCTCATGGTTCCGCTGGTCTACGTCCTCATCAGCGTGTTCCTCGTGCAGAGCGCCGCCTTCGGTGCCACCGAGGCAGCCCGTCAAGCCGGCCGGGCGATGGCGCGGGCGGACAGCGAGACCCAAGGGCGGGCGCGCGCCACGGCCGCTGCCCAGCTCGCCCTGAAGGATCAGGGGATCACCCTTCGGCGGCCGCTCGGCGTCACCTGCCTCGGGGGTCCCTGCCTCGCGCCGGGCACGCGGGTGCGCGTGACCGTGCGCTACGACGTCCGGCTCCCGATCCTGGGCGCGGTCTTCGGGGACAGCGGTCGCGGGACGATCCCGGTGCGCGCCACCCACACCGAGCACGTCGATCGGTTCGTCGCCCGATGAGGCGGACGAGGGACGACGAGGGCACGGTCCTGCTGCTGACGATCGGCTTGTCCGTCGTGCTCATGCTGCTCGTGGCGGTGGTCGTGGACGTGAGCGCGGTGGTGCTGGCCAAGCGCGCGCTGGTCAACGTGGCGGACGGGGCAGCCCTCGCTGCGGCGCAGCAGCCCGATCGCTCGGCGATCAGCGACGGGGCGCTGACCACCCGCCTGCCGCTGGACCCGGTGCTGGTCCGCAGGGTCGTCGAGACCTACCAAGCCGACGAGATCGTCGTGCAGCGCACCCTCGACCTGCAGGGGCGGGTGGAGGGAGGGACGACGGCGGTGGTCGAGGCCTACCGCAACGTGTCCCTGCCTCTCGTGGGGTGGCTCGGGGTCTCCGCGGTGCGGCTCCACGCGACCGGGAGGGCGCAGTCACCCACGACCCCGTGAGCGTCGTGCCCGTCCCAGGAAGAACGCGTACCGTCGAACGGTGATGTTCCAACGCCTGCCGGTGGCTGTGCTCCTCGCGACCGTGCTCGCCGCCTGCTCCGGGTCCACCACTCCGGCCGACACCCCGGCCACCGGTCGCGCGACGACCACCGACCAGGCGAGCGCTGACGCGACGAGCACGGCGATCCCTGAGGTGCCGACGACCAAGGTCCTCACAGTGGTGCTCGAGAACCACGGGTTGCAGACGGCGCTCGAGCAGATGCCGGCACTGGCGGCGCTCGCCGAGGCGCACGGGACCGCGACGGCGTACGGCAACCTCACGCACCCCTCCCTGCCGAACTACCTCGCCATGGCAGGCGGGTCGAGCTTCGGCGTCACGGACAACGAGGGTCCGGACACCCACCCGCTCAGCGGTCCCTCGGTGTTCTCCCTGGGCGACGCCAAGGTCTACGCGGACGCGATGACCGAGCCCTGCCAGGTCCGGGACGACGGCACCTACCGCGTCAAGCACAACCCGTGGCCGTACTTCGTCGACGAGCGCGCCGCCTGCGCCCAGCGGGACGTGCCGCTGACCACTCTCGCTGCGGACGTCGACGGCGGCGCCCTCCCGACGGTGGGCCTGGTGATCCCGGACATGTGCCACGACGGGCACGACTGCCCGCTCAGCGACGCCGATCCCTGGCTCAAGGACCTGCTCGACTCCGTGCTCGCCGGGCCGGACTACCAGTCCGGCCGGCTGGCCGTCGTGGTGACCTTCGACGAGGACGAGAAGGGAGGCCAGGGGGCGATCCTCACCGCGGTGATCGCCCCGCGGCTGTCGGGCGTCACGGTCGACGCGCCGCTGGACCACCTGGCCTGGAACCGCTGGATGACCGACCTGCTGGGCGTCGACCCGCTGCGGGACGCGGCGACCGCGCCATCGCTGGGGGCGGCGTTCGGGCTGGCCTAGGCTCGCACCCGTGGCTGCCGACCGTTCCTCCGACCTGAAGGCCCTTGACGCGACCCTGACGAGCATCGAGAAGGTGCTCGACCTGCCTCAGCTGCGCGTGGAGCTTGTGGACCTCGAGGAACAGGCCGCCATGCCCGGCCTGTGGGACGACCAGGAGAAGGCCCAGAAGATCACCGGCCGCATGTCGGTCGTGCAGGCTGACCTCAAGCGCATGGAGTCCTACCGGCAGCGACTGGACGACCTCGGAGTGCTGTACGAGATGGCGGCCGAGGAGGCCGACGAGGGCACCGAGGCGGAAGCAGACCGCGAGCTCGGCGCACTGACCAAGGAGATCGGCACCTTCGAGGTCCGCACCCTGCTCTCCGGTGAGTACGACGAACGCCACGCCTTGGTGCAGATCAGCCCGGGTCAGGGCGGCACCGAAGCGCAGGACTGGGCGCTCATGCTCTGGCGCATCTACTACCGCTGGGCCGAGCGGCACGGCTACGAGCTGGACGTGT
Source organism: uncultured Actinomycetota bacterium (assembly GCA_963760125.1). Lineage (GTDB taxonomy): Bacteria > Actinomycetota > Actinomycetes > Mycobacteriales > SCTD01 > RYN-111. Next base: position 228,301 of record CAVXBV010000010.1, read on the forward strand.
TCGAGTGGCAGGAGGCCGAGGAGGCCGGCGTCAAGAGCGTCGTCTTCCAGGTCAAGGCTCCTTACGCCTACGGCACGCTGGCCGGGGAGCACGGCGTGCACCGGCTGGTGCGGATCAGCCCGTTCGACAACCAGGCCCGCCGGCAGACGACGTTCGCGGCGATCGACGTGACCCCGGTCGTCGAGACGACCGACTTCGTGGAGATCGACGAGAAGGACCTGCGCGTCGACGTGTTCCGGTCGTCCGGTCCGGGGGGCCAGGGGGTCAACACGACCGACTCCGCCGTACGCATCACCCACCTGCCGACGAACATCGTCGTCTCCTGCCAGAACGAGCGCTCCCAGATCCAGAACCGCGCGGCGGCCATGGTCGTGCTGCAGACCAAGCTGCTCGAGCGCAAGCGCGAGGAGGAGCTGGCGGAGATGAACGCGATCCGCGGCGACAAGACGGCCAATGCCATGGGCTCGCAGATCCGCAACTACGTGCTGCACCCCTACCAGATGGTCAAAGACCTCCGGACCGGCTACGAGACCGGCAACACCCAGGGCGTGCTGGACGGAGAGATCGACGACTTCATCGAGTCGATGATCCGCTGGCGTCGACTGCGCGACGAGGACGTCGAGGTCTGACCCGGATCAGGCCGGGAACCGCGAGGGCCCGTGCTGCGTCTGACGGCCGTCCGTGCTGCGCGGACCCCGTCAAAGGGTGTCAAAGGGGGCAGGGTCATGAGCGGTCGCGTGCTGCGGATTGTGGTGATGACGGTGCTGGTCGGAGCGGTGTCGACCGGACCCGGCCTGACGGCGCTGGCTTGGGCAGACGACGGCCCGAACGCGGCAGCGAGTGCCGACCCGAGCGCCACACCGGCGCCGGACGCGAGCGCCACGCCGGCGCCGGACGCGAGCGCCTCCACCGAACCGGCCGAGCCGACCACGGAGCCGACTCCTGAGCCCTCCGACGCGACGAGCGAGCCCACCGACGAGCCGGTGGACGACGGGGGGGCGAACGCCTGCGGCACGCCCGGCCCGGACGGCACGGACCCCTGCATCCTGTACTCCACCGGCGGTGGCGGGCCGGTCGAGGACGGCGGTGGCGGGGCGGTCGAGAAGGGCAACGCTCCGGAGCTGCCGCTGACGGGCCTCGGTGCGGAGCCCGTCCTGATGGGCACGGGCCTGGTCATGGCCGGCCTGGCCACCCTGAGCCTGCGCCGGCGTCGCGCCTGAGGCTGTCCGTGAGCGCTAGTGCGTGAGGGCGAGCAGGAGCAGGAGCACGACGAGCGCGGCGAGCAGCACGGGGCCGGCGGGCAGGGAGGGCGTCGTCCGGCGCAGGTACTCCCGCGACGCACGGCACGTCGGGCAGCGGCCCTGCTCGACCAGCCCGGAACAGGCCGCGCACAGCAGGTCGTCGGCACTCACGTCGGCGGCTCCTGTCCTCGGGGTCAGTCGGGGGTCCAGCTCACGGCCTCAGGCGGCGGCGTACCCACGCGGGTGGGCTCTTTGTCTCAACGCCTGTCCGTCACGCCATTGTTCCCCACGCCGCTCGGGCGCGCAGCCCGACCACAGCGCTGTCCGGACCTACAGTGGGACGGTGATCCGGTTGGAGAAGGTCGTCAAGATGTACCCCACGAGCACGCGCCCCGCGCTCGATGGGGTCGACGTCGACATCGAGAAGGGCGAGTTCGTCTTCCTCGTCGGCTCGAGTGGCTCGGGCAAGAGCACGTTCCTGCGCCTCCTGCTGAAGGAGGAGACCCCCACCACGGGGAGCGTGCACGTCGCGGGCAAGGACCTGAGCCGCCTGTCGAGCTGGAAGGTGCCCGCACTGCGGCGCAGCATCGGCTGCGTCTTCCAGGACTTCCGGCTGCTGCCGAACAAGACGGTGCACCAGAACGTCGCGTTCGCGCTCGAGGTCATCGGCAAGCCTCAGGCCACGATCGACAAGGTCGTGCCGGAAGTCCTGGACCTCGTGGGTCTGGACGGCAAGGCCCAGCGGATGCCCGACGAGCTCTCCGGTGGTGAGCAGCAGCGCGTAGCGGTGGCCCGGGCTTTCGTGAACCGCCCGATGATCCTCATCGCGGACGAGCCGACGGGCAACCTCGACCCGAGCACCAGCGTGGGCATCATGAAGCTGCTCGACCGCATCAACCGCACGGGGACGACCGTCGTCATGGCCACCCACGACGCGGCCATCGTCGACTCGATGCGCCGCCGCGTGGTGGAGCTCTCGCAGGGCAAGGTCGTGCGCGACCAGACCCGCGGCGTGTACGGCTACGGCGCCTGACCCGCGTGACCACCCGACCGACTGCAGCGAAGGACACCTGACCCGTGCGCGCCCAGTTCCTGTTCAGCGAGATCCGCGTGGGTCTTCGTCGGAACCTCACGATGACCATCGCCGTCGTCGTCACGATGACCGTCAGCCTGGCGTTCGTCGGGCTCGGGCTGCTGGCCCGCAACCAGGTCAACGTCATGAAGGACTACTGGTTCGACAAGGTCGAGGTGACGGTCTACCTCTGCGGCACGACGAGCACCTCCCCGAACTGCGCCGGCAAGGAAGTCACGCAGGAGCAGCGCGACCAGCTCCAGAAGGACCTCGCGGGGACCCCTCAGGTCGAGCAGGTCTTCTACGAGAGCAAGGCGCAGGCGTACGAGCGGTTCAAGGAGCAGTTCAAGGACTCGCCCGACCTGGTGGACAACGTCAGCGCCGACGCGCTGCCCGAGTCGTTCCGCGTGAAGCTCAAGGACCCGGAGCAGTTCGACATCGTCGCGACGGCCTTCGAGGGCGCTCCTGGTGTCGACCAGGTGCAGGACCTCAAGAAGCTGCTCGACCCCGTCTTCCGCGTCCTCAACGCGCTGCGGACGATTGCGCTGGTCGTGGCCGGGATCCAGCTCGTCGCGGCGACGCTGCTGATCAGCAACACCATTCGCGTCGCCGCGTTCAGCCGACGGCGCGAGACTGGGATCATGCGTCTGGTCGGTGCCAGCAACCTCTACATCCAGCTGCCGTTCCTGCTCGAAGGAGCCTTGGCCGGCCTCGTCGGTGGGGTGTTCGCCAGCGGACTGGTGGCTCTGGGGAAGTACGTGCTCGTCGACAACGTCCTCGCGCCGACCCTGAAGTTCACCAACTTCATCGGTTGGGCAGACGTCTACGCCGTGATCCCCGTGCTGATCCTCATCGGGATCGTGCTCTCCAGCGCCGCGTCCTTCGTCACGCTCCGTCGTCACCTACGCGTCTGATCCTGGTTTTCGTGATACGCATGGTGACGACGTGCTCATCGTGACGCAAGGGACCCGAGGCGCACGGCGCTCTTCGCGCCGTGCGGTGCTCGTCGTGCTCGTGTCCCTGTCCGCCGCGACCCTGACGCTGCCGGCCGGCCCCGCGCACGCGGAATCGGTCGACGAGCGGGTGCAGCGCACCCAGGCCGAGCTGGAGGGCTCCAGTGCCCGCGTGCAGGCCGCCGGAGCCGCCTTGGCGCGCGCCGCCGCGAGCCTGCCGACCGCCCAGCGCGACGTGAACGCTGCTCGTGCCGACCTTGCCGTCGCGCGCGAGACCCTCGCCGTCCGCGAGGCAGCGGTGACGATCGGGCAGGCGCGCCTGCGGTCTGCTGAGCGGCGCGTCGCCGCCGCCCAGGCGCAGGTCGACGCCTCCCAGCTGCAGTTGGGACGCCTCATCCGCCGGACCTACCAGGCCGGCCCGATGCAGCGCGTGCGCGCCATCGCGACGAGTGGCCCGGAGGCCTTCCTGCAGCGGACAGCCCTGCTGCAACGGGCCTTCCGCGGGAGCGACGACCTGCTGCAGGGCGTCGTCGCCCAGCGTCGAGCCCTCGCGCAGGAGCAGGCTGGGGCGCAGGCCGCAGCGGACGCCCTGACGGGCGCGCGCGACGCTGCGGCCCAGGAGGCCGTTCGCGAGCAGGGCCTGACGGCGCGTACCGAGTCCGCCACTGCGCTGGTCACGGACCTCGCCCGCGCCCGCGCGCAAGCCCTTCGCGACGCCCGGGACGCTCGGGCGGAGGACCTGGCCGACTACCGCGCGGCGCAGGCCGCCTCGGCCGAGCTGGCCCGCAAGCTCCGGGCGGCTGCGGAGCGTGCCGCCCGCAACGCTGCTCGTCGCGCCGCCACGACCACGGGCTGGCTGTGGCCCGCGGACGGCCGGATGACGAGCCGCTACGGCTACCGCACCCACCCGATCTACGGGGACCGCCGCTTCCACGCGGGCGTCGACATCGGTGCCGGCTACGGCAAGGCCGTGAGCGCGGCGCAGTCCGGCACGGTCGTGTACGCAGGGCGCGCCAACGGCTACGGCACCCTCGTGCTGATCAGCCACGGGACGCGCGGCGGCAAGGACCTCGCCACCGGCTACGCCCACATGTCCTCGCTGCTGGTCTCGGAGGGGGAGACGGTCACGCGTGGTCAGACCGTCGGGCGGGTCGGCAACGAAGGCAACTCGACCGGCCCGCACCTGCACTTCGAGGTACGGCTCAACGGCGACCCCGTCGACCCCCTCGACTACGTCTCCGCTCCGTGACCCGGCACTAGGATGGGGAGATGCTCCGCCGTACCCTCCTTCGTCGCGGCGCCTTCGCGCTCACCGGCGTTGCGGCGCTGACGACGGCCTTCGTGCTCGGTGTCGTCGCCGGTGCGGGAAGCACCCCGGACGACGTGCAGGACAGTCAGGGGGTGCTGGACGAGGCAGCCGACCAGATCGCGGGTTCAAGCCTGCTCCCGGTCGACCGCGATGCCCTGGATGCTGCGGCGATCAAGGCGATGCTGGCGGCGGCGGGCGACGCCTGGGGCAGCTGGGGCGAGGGCACGACGGCCAAGGGGTCGTACGCCGGTGTCGGGCTGTGGTTGCGCCGGGACAGCGCCCAGCTCGTCGTCTCGCAGGTCGCCACGGCCAGCCCGGCCCACGACGCCGGCATCGCCGTGGGGGACCTCATCACCTCGGTCGATGACCGGCCCACGGCCGGGATGTCGCCCACCGACGTCACGTCGTTGCTGCGTGGCCGTCCCGGCAGCAGCGTGTCCCTCGTCGTCCGGCACGGGGGGTCCAGCCGTCCGTTGACCCTCACCCGTGCCCGCGTCGCGGCCCTCGAGGTCACCACGACGATGCTGACGCCGCAGGTCGGGCGGATCTCGGTCCCGGCCTTCGGGCAGGGCACCGGCCGTCAGGTGCGCGATGCGGTGACGGCCCTGGGCGACAAACGCGTCACCGGCATCGTGCTCGACCTGCGGGGCGACCCTGGTGGCCTGCTCGCCGAGGCCGTCGAGACGGCCAGCGCTTTCCTCGACGGGGGCGACGTCGTGAGCTACACCCGCCGGGGTGAGGCCGTGCGCCACCTCGCGGCTGAGGGCAAGGGCGATACCCGCACCCCGCTGGTCGTCCTCGTCGACGGAGGTACGGCGAGCGCCGCCGAGGTCGTCGCCGGCGCGCTGCAGGACCGCGGGCGTGCCGTGATCGTGGGCAGCCGCACGTTCGGCAAGGGGACCGTGCAGGAGCCGCACGCCCTGCCGGACGGCACGGACCTGGCGCTGACGGTCGCGACGTACGCCCTGCCCAGCGGACGGTCGGTCGAGGGCGTGGGCCTGGAGCCGGACATCGACGTCGAGGGCGCTGCCGCCGTCACGCGTGCCGTCGAGGTGCTGTCGGGGCTGCTGGCCGACAGCGGGGTCGGTCGAGGGTGAGCGTCGCCAAGCCCACCGGTCAGAACACTCCCCCGAGCGGGCGGGAGATGGGCCGAGGCAAGCTCATCGCCCAGAACAAGAAGGCGCGGCACGACTACGAGGTCCTCGAGACCCACGAGGCCGGCATCGTGCTGAGCGGTACCGAGGTCAAGTCGCTGCGGCAGGGCCGGGCGAGCCTCATCGACGGGTATGCCGTCATCGAGGCCGGCGAGGCGTGGCTGATGGGGGTCCACATCCCCGAGTACACCGAGGGGACGTGGAACAACCACGCGCCGCGTCGGCAGCGCAAGCTCCTGCTGCACAAGGAGGAGATCATCCGCCTCCAGGTCAAGACCAAGGAGTCCGGCCTCGCGCTCATCCCGCTTCAGCTCTACTTCAGCGACGGTCACGCCAAGGTCGAGATCGCGCTGGCCCGCGGGCGCAAGGCCCACGACAAGCGCCAGGCGATCAGCGAGCGTGACTCCAAGCGGGAGATCGCCACGGCCCTCGGTCGCAGCCTCAAGGGCCGGACCGCCAAGGGGCGCGCGCCCCGGCGCTGAGCACGTCCGGTCTGTCCTGGTATGACCCAGCGTGTCCTGTACGCCGGGTGAGGATCTGGTCACTTTGTGCCATCGACCTCGTGCTGGCGGACGTCGACTCCTGAGGGGCAGGAACCGGACTGCCTGGAGGCACAGAGAATGACTCACATCGTGCGACGCACGCGCCGTACGGCGTCAGCGCTGACGCTCACCGCTCTCGTCGTGGCGCTCGCCTCCCCGTCCGGCGCTCCGGCTTCGGCTGCCCCGGCGCCGGCCGGCCTCGACCCTGCGCTCGTCGGGGTCGCTGCCGCAGAGCAGGTCGTCGTGTCGGGGGCGACCGCGTCGGCGGCCCGGGCCGCGCTGCTCGCGGTCGGTGCCGATCGCCTGCGCTCCCTCCCCATCATCGACGGGTGGTCCGCGCGCGTCCCCGCCGGACGGCTCGCCGCGCTGGCGGCCGCCCCGGGCGTGGTGGCCGTCACCAAGGACCGCGAGGTGGCCTTCACCGGCGGGGCCTGGGACACCAGCGTCTCAGCCTCCCCGCACGCCTGGAACACCCAGGCCACCAGCCTCTGGGCCGACGGGCGCAAGGGCACCGGCGTCACCGTGGCCGTGCTCGACACCGGTGTCAGCCACGTCCCCGACCTCGCCGGTCGCCTCATGCCCGGACCGGACCTGTCCGGTGAGGGCGACAACACCACCGACAGCTTCGGCCACGGAACCGTCATGGCCGGGATCATCGGCGGCAGCGGTGCCGCCTCCGGCAGTCAGCCGAGGACCGGGATCGCGCCCGCGGCCACCGTCCTGAGCGTCAAGCTCGCCGGGCGCAACGGCGCCAGTGACGTCTCCACCGTGCTCGCCGGACTGTCGTGGGTGGGCGCGTTCAAGGACACCTACGACATCAAGGTCCTCAACCTGTCGTGGGGCGTGCCCTCGACCCAGAACCCCAGCATCGACCCGGTCAACTTCGCCGTCGAACGGCTGTGGACGCTTGGCGTCACCGTCGTGGTCGCCGCTGGCAACGCCGGACCGAACGCCGCCACCATCCTCAAGCCCGGAGACGACCCCCTGGTCATCACCGTCGGCGCGTACGACGAGCACGGCAACAGCGCCGTCGGGGACGACTCGATCCCTGCCTGGTCCTCCCAGGGTCCGACCGCGCAGGGTCGCGCCAAGCCCGACCTGGTCGCCCCGGGCCGAACCATCGTGGCGACCCGCGCCCCCGGCTCGTTCATCGAGCAGATGAACCCCAACGCTCTCGTCGAGGGCGGCTACATCAAGGGTTCGGGTACGTCGCAAGCCACCGCGGTCGTCTCCGGCCTCGCTGCCCTGATCCTGCAGGCCCACCCCACGTGGACGCCGGACCAGGTCAAGAAGGTCCTGACGTCGACGGCGGTACCGCTGACCAACGTCCCGGTCACCCTCCAGGGTGCGGGTCGGGTGCAAGGACAAGCGGCCTCCGACGCCTTCCCCGGTCTGCCGATCCAGCAGGTCGCGGTCAGCTCGGCGACGGGCACGCTCGCCGCGTCGCGAGGCAGCAGCACCCCGATCACCATCAGCTGCGCCGGCCAGCCGGTCGTGCTGACCGGTGAGGTGACCAGCTGGTGCGCCCCGTGGAGCGGCGCGGCCTGGACGAGCGGTGCGTGGACCTCAGGTGCCTGGACGTCGGGTGCCTGGACGTCGGGTGCCTGGACGTCGGGTGCGTGGACGAGCGGTGCCTGGACGTCGGGCGCGTGGACGAGCGGTGCCTGGACGTCGGGTGCCTGGACGAGCGGTGCCTGGACGTCGGGTGCCTGGACGAGCGGTGCCTGGACGAGCTACGACGAGAACGACGGATCAGCAGAGCCCGCCCCGCAGCAGACGCCGTTCCTGACGGCCTTCTACGGCGACGGGCCCAAGCCCGGCCTGCGCATCGCGGGCGAGGTCACCGAGTTCAGTCCCGGCAAGGCCCTTGGTCGCCTGTGACCCTGCCCTGAGCCGGGTCTGACCCGTCCGACCGTTCGAGAACTGAGAGGAGAACGCACGTGTCCCGCACCGCTACCGCCACCGGCCCGCGCCGCCTCCGCCTGGTCCTGATCGGGACGTTCGCCGCCGCGCTGATGGCGTTCGCCGCAGCCTTCTGGCAGGCCCTGCACCAGCCGCCGATCGCCCCGGCTGTCCTGGTGTGCCTCCTGGCCGCCGTACCCCTGTCGGAGCGGGCCCTGCTGCACGTGCGCTTCGGTGGTCAGCAGTACTCCTTCACCTGGGGCGAGGCCTGCCTCATGTTCGGGTTCGTCTTCGCGACGCCCGCCTGGTTCGTCCTGCTGGCCGGTCCGCTCGTGCTCATGGTCCACCTCGCAGCCGGTCGGTCCCTGGTGAAGTCCGGCTTCAACGCGGCCTGCTTCGTCGTGTCGGCCGTAGCGGCCGGGCTGCTGCTCGCCGTGGCCGACCACGCGCCGTACGGCATGCACACGGTGCGCGAAGGCGTCGCCCTGGTGGCGGCCGCGTCGCTGTTCAGCCTGATCAGCGCGGTGCTCACCGCCGCCGTCGTCGCGGCGTCGTCGGGCACCACGACCCGCTCGGTGCTGGTCGACAGCGGCCGGATGTCGCTGGTCGTCTGGGCCGGCAACGTGGGCGGCGCCGGGACCGTCCTCGCCGTCACTGAGCGCGGCGCGGCCCTGCTCTGGACGTTGCCGCCGCTGCTGCTTGCCGTCGGTGCCGGCTACCGCGCCTACCTGCGCGCCACCAGTGAGCGCGAGGCCTGGAAGCAGCTCGAGGCCTCGACGCGAGAGCTCAACCGGCTCGACGAGCACGAGATCGCCCGCGCGGCCCTGACCCGTGCGCGGCTGATGTTCCGTACGCACGACGTCTCCCTGGTCCTGGACGCTCACGGAGAGCTGCCGGTGCGGGCCTACCTGCTCGACCAGCACGGTGCGCTCCTCTGCTGCTCCGGCCCGGTCACACGCCCCCGCGCCGGCGCCAAGCTGGTCAGCGATGCCGGACGGGCCAAGGTCCGTGGCGTCGAGGCCCCGCTGTTGGGACCGACCGGCTCACTGGGCTCCCTCGAGCTGTCGTTCGGGGCGCCGGTCGTCCTGACGCGTCGTGAGCGCCAGGTGCTCTCGACGTTCTCGCACGCGGTGTCGACGACGCTGCTGAACGCCTACCTGTACGAGGACATGCGCGCCGAGGCGGCGCGGCAGGCGCACCAGGCCGCGCACGACCCGCTGACCGGGCTCGCGAACCGCAGCCTGCTCGCGTCCCGGACGGCCACCGCCCTGGCCACGGCGGATCGGGTGACTGCGCTGCTGCTGCTGGACCTCGACCACTTCAAGGAGATCAACGACACCCTCGGTCACGCAGCCGGTGACGTGCTCCTCCAGGAGGTCGCCGCCCGGCTGCTGTCCTCGGTCGACAGCGACGCGCTGGTGGCCCGGCTCGGCGGCGACGAGTTCGCCGTGCTGCTGACGGGACTCGACAGCACCGAGGACGCCGAGCCCGTCGCCGCGCGCGTCCTGGCCCTGCTCGCTCAGCCGGTGGAGTACGAAGGCCTGCACCTGTCGGTCGAGGCGAGCCTGGGCATCGCGTGCCACCCCGTCGACGCCGTCACCGCGGAGGAGCTGTTCCGACGCTGTGACGTGGCGATGTACCAGGCCAAGGCCGAGCGCGGTTCCTGGCTGCGGTACGACCCGCTGCGTGACGACACCTCGGTACAGCGGCTGGCGCTCGTCGGTGAGCTGAGGGCGGCCCTCGCCGACCAGCTCGTCGTGCACTACCAGCCGCAGGTCGACCTGGCGACCGGCGAGATGCTCGGCGCCGAGGCCCTCGTGCGCTGGCAGCACCCGGTCCGGGGACTGCTGCAGCCTGGCGCCTTCATCGGGGTCGCGGAGCAGTCCGGCCTGGTGCGCCCCTTCACCCTGCGCATCCTCGACATGGCCGTCGAGGAGTGCGCGCGCTGGCAGAGCGGGCCCACGCCCCTGTCGGTGGCGGTCAACCTCAGCGCCCGCTCGTTGCTCGACCGCCAGCTCCCCGATGACGTGGCCGCGGCCCTGGCCCGCCACGCTCTGCCCCCGCACTGCCTGGTCCTGGAGATCACGGAGAACACCGCGACGTCCGAGCTCGAGGTCGTCGAGGAGGTGCTCGGTCGACTCCGGCGCCTGGGGGTCGAGATCAGCGTCGACGACTTCGGCACCGGCTTCTCCTCGCTCGCCTTCCTGCAGCGCACCTCGGTGCACGAGTTGAAGGTCGATCGCTCGTTCGTCTCAGGGATGCTCGTCAACGACAACGACCTCGCGCTGGTTCGCGCGACGGTCTCGCTGGCGCACTCTCTCGGAGCGCGCGCCGTGGCCGAGGGCGTGGAGTCCCAGGCGCTCCAGGTGGCGCTCGCGTCCATGGGGTGCGACGTGGCGCAGGGCTACCACCTCGGACGCCCCATGCCTGCCGCGCAGCTGCGCGCCCTGCTTCCGACGGCGCAGGTGGTCCTCCCCGCTCCGCGCTCGTCGGCGGACCGTCACCTGAGTGCGGTCCAGTCCGGCTGACACCTGGAACGTCCTGTCGCCCGTCGGCGTTAGGCTGAGGCGACAGACACCACAAGGGGGTGACAGGTCTCGACTCCGGATGTCGGGACAGGGGAAGCGGGCCGAGGAAGCCGACGATGATCTCGTTAACCACGAAATGTCGGAAAAAAAATAAGCGCCGACAACAGTCCGCGCGCGTACGCCTACGCTGCCTAGCAGCTAGCGCGTCGCTGTCAGCCTGGGAGCGCCTCCGGCCCAGGACCTGGCATCGCTAGGAGGAACATCGGTCTCTTGCGCCGCAGGGGAGCCCGATGAGCTACTGCGGCTGAGCCTGTTCCCGGCGTGCTGGTGCGACCGGGAGGGCTGAGAAAAGCACAGCCAGCTGCGCCCGGAGAAGCCCTGTTCTAGCACCGGAGCACCCGGGTTCGATTCCCGGCACCTCCACGAAGGGGTCGTCGTCAGACGAACGAGGACCCTTCGTCGATCGAGAAGCACGAAGGCCCGCCCGGAGCGTTCCGGGCGGGCCTTCGGCGTCACGCCCTGGTGAACGTCAGGTGGGTGACCCCGTTGGAGGTCGAGACGGTCTCGACGTCGTAACCGGACTCGAGGGCCTCGAGCCCGTCCCACAGCCGGACCCCGCGGCCGAGCACGATCGGCACCTGGACCAGGTGGACGTGGTCCACGAGACCGGCGGCGAGGAAGTCGCGCGCCACGGTCGGGCCACCGCCGATGCGCACGTCCAGGCCGTCCGCCGCCTCGCGGGCGATGTCCAGGGCCTCGGCCGGTGTGGCGTCGAGGAAGTGGAACGTCGTCCCGCCGGCCATCGCGATCGGCGAGCGCGGTCGGTGGGTGAGGACGAAGGTCGGGGTGTGGAACGGCGGGTTCGGCCCCCACCAGCCCTTCCAGTCGGCGTCGTCCTGCCAACCCGGGGGACCGAACTTGCCCGCGCCCATGATCTCGGCCCCGATGCCCGGCTCGTGCTGCTGGGCGAACGCGTCGTCGGCGCCGGTCGTGCCGCCCTGCCGTCCCAGGATCGGGGCGCCGAACCGCGTGCCGAACAGCCATTCGACCAACCGGTGACCCGCGTGTCCCATGGGGGCGTCGAGGGCCTGACCCTCGCCGGTGGCGAAGCCGTCCAGGGAGACGGAGAGGTTGTGGATGCGGGTCCGTGTCATGTGCTCACTCCGTCGTGTCGGTTGCTGCTGCGGGCGCCTCAGCCGCGGCGGCCGAGGACGAAGCGGTGGACCAGCTCGTACGCCGTCCGCAGCGCGAGTACCGAGAGGAACGCCGCGATGAGGAAGAACAGCAGCGCTGTGGTCCCGGTGAGGGACGTGGCCGCGAAAGCGAACCCCAGTGCCAGGGCGCCGGACCACAGGACGACGAGGGACATGAGCACGATCGCCGCGGCGCCCGGCCGCTCCGGGGACGCCGAAGGCGGGCTGAGGGTCACGCGCCGAGACTAGCGTCGAGACCATGGCCAAGACCTATGACGCGATCGATGACGCCCTCAGCTCATGGATCACCGCCCAGCCGATGTTCTTCGTCGCGACCGCGCCCCTGACGCGGGACGGGCACGTGAACGTCTCGCCCCGGGGGAAGGACTGCCTCTCGCTGCTCGGGCCCCGATCGCTGGGGTGGGTCGACTACGCCGGCAGCGGCGCCGAGACGATCGCCCACCTGCGGGAGAACGGCCGCATCACCCTGATGTGGTGCGCCTTCGACGGGGCGCCGCGGATCGTGCGCGTCCACGGCCACGGGACGGTCCACCTCCCGGGAACGGAGGGGTTCGAGGAGGTCGCCCGACGCCACCCGCGGACGGGCAACACCCGGGCGGTCCTCACCGTCGAGGCGACCAGGATCAGTGACGCCTGCGGGTACGGCGTCCCGCTGATGGACGTGGTGGGGGAGCGCGACCAGATGGAGCGATGGACCGCGGCCAAGGGACCGGACGGCGTCGCGTCCTACCTGGCCGACAAGAACGCCGTCAGCCTCGACGGGCTGGCGGCGCTCGACCGCCCGGGCTAGCCGGTCTGGACGTCGATCACCAGACGCTCCGGAGCGGAAAGGCGGAACACCCGGAAGGGCCGCTCCTTGTCCACGCCGAGCAGCACCTGGGCCTGCCCCTCGAACACGGGGTCGTAGACCAGCTCACGGACCGCTGAGGTCCCGGGGGTGGTGCGCCGGCGGGGCCCGTCGTACTCCTCGACCCCGGTGTCCATCGGGTAGCCCAGGCCGCGGACGATGACGTCCAACGAGCCGCTGCCCTCGAGCGGTACCTCGGCGCCCTCGCCCTGGGTGCGCGGATCGTCGATCCACCTGACCAGCCAGCCGACCTGGCCCCTCCCCGCCAGGTCGATGACCACGCGGTCGTAACCCTCGTGGCGGCCGACGCGGAGGTCGGTGATCCCGAGGGCGGTCTCGGAGCCGGTCGGGGCCTGCTCACTGTCCTTGGTCGACGTGGGCGGCAACGAGGCTGGTGCGCTCTCGTCGACCGGCACCGGCGGAACGGTCTCGGCCACCGAGGGCACGGTGCTGGGCGCGGGACTGCTCGAGGCCGTCGGCGGAGCCGACACCGTCGAGGGATCGTTGCTACAGGCGGCGAGCGCGACAGCAAGCAGGACCGCGGGAACGATCGGGTGGGTTCTCACGACTCCAGGTAACGCCACCAGGACCGCCCTGTCACGCTGCGGCGCGTCCCTCCCTGCCGTGCCCGTGGAGCCTCCCGCCGGGGAGACATGGCACCGTGGAGGCATGGACCTGTCCGGAGCCCGGGCGCTGGCGCGCGCCGGCCTGCTGTCACCCGTGCGTCCGGACCGCCTGCTCGGGATGGCCTTGGCCGTCGCGCGCTACGGCCTCACCCCGGCCACTGGGTACGCCGCGGGCGCCGCGCGGCACCCGGACCGCGTCGCCCTCATCGATGACGAGGGCCCGCTCACCTTCCGGGAGCTCGACCAGCGCACGGACCGGCTCGCGGCAGAGCTGCAGGCCCGGGGAGTCCGCGTCAGCGCTTCTGTGGGGCTGCTCGCGCGCAACGGCCGCGGCTTCGTCGAGGGGCTGCTGGCCATCAGCAAAGCGGGCGCCGACGTGCTGCTGCTGAACACCGGCTCGGCAGGACCTCAGCTCGCCGGCGTGCTGGACCGCGAGCAGGCCGTCGCGGTCCTGCACGACGAGGAGTTCACCTCCCTGCTGGGACCTGCGGTCGCCGGCCGACTCGCGCTCACCACCGAGGAGCTCGGTCGGCTCGCCGTCACCAGTGCGCTCGGTGCGCCCGCCAAGACCGGGCACACCACGCGGCTGGTCATCCTCACCAGCGGCACGACCGGCGCGCCGCGGGGAGCCGCGCGCAGCGGTGCCTCGGCGGACGACGCCGTGTCGATGCTCTCGGCGATCCCGCTCAAGGCGGGGGAGACCACCGTCATCGCGAGTCCCGTGTTCCACGCCTGGGGCCTGGGCCACCTGACGATGGCGATGCTGCTGGGGTCGACCGTCGTCCTGCAGCGGACGTTCGACCCGGAGCGCGTGCTCGCGGCGGTGGAGGAGCACCACGCCACGGGACTCGTCGTCGTTCCGGTGATGCTCGACAAGCTGCTGGCGGCCGACCCGGACCGGTTCGACACCTCGGCGCTGCGGATCATCGCCAGCAGCGGAAGTGCCCTTCCCGGTCCGTTGGCGACCCGCGTCCTCGACGCCTTCGGCTCGGTCCTCTACAACCTCTACGGGTCCACGGAGGTCGCGTACGCCGCGGTCGCGGGGCCGGAGGACCTGCGGGCCGACCCTTCCACGGCAGGGCGGGCGCCGTACGGCGTCACGCTGCGCGTCGTCGACGCCGACGGGGCGGACGTGCCCGTCGGGACGCCAGGACGCATCTTCGTCGGCAGCGGCATGGCCTTCGAGGGGTACACCGACGGCTCGGACAAGGACCGCCTCGACGGTCTGGTCGCCACGGGCGACCTCGGGGTGCTCTCGGCCGACGGGCTGCTGACGGTGCTTGGCCGCGACGACGACATGGTCGTGATCGGCGGGGAGAACGTCTACCCGAACCAGGTCGAGGACGCGCTGCTGGCCCACCCGGAGGTGCGTGAGGTGGCCGTGACAGCGGCCGAGGACCCGGCGTTCGGGGTACGACTGGTCGCGCACGTGGTCGGGACGGCAGACGAGGACGACCTCAAGGCCCTCGTGCGGGAGCACGTGGCCCGCTTCGCCGTGCCTCGGGAGTTCCGCTTCCTGGAGGCGCTGCCGCGCAACGCGACCGGCAAGGTGCTCAAGAGGGACCTGACGTGACCGCACCGGCCCAGCTCGACCAGCCGCAGGTGGACGAGGACATCGACCAGCCGTGGGTCACCATCGTGTGGAACGACCCGGTCAACCTGATGAGCTACGTCACCCACGTGCTGATGGAGCTGTTCGGGTACAGCCGCGACAAGGCGACCCAGCTCATGCTGCAGGTCCACCAGGAGGGCAGGGCAGTGGTGAGCAACGGCTCGAGGGAGCAGATGGAGGCCGACGTGGCCCGCTGTCACGCCAAGGGCCTCTGGGCCACGCTGCAGCAGGACTGACGTGCGCTTCACCCGCCACCGCAAGGGACTGCGCGCCCAGGTCGACGCGGTCGAGGCCCAGGTCCTCGCCCAGCTCGCTCGGGAGATGCTGCAGATCGTCGAGGCGCCCGACGTGTCGGACGACCCGTTGGCCGCCCTGGTCGGCCTGCCGGGCGGCGACGTGCACCCACCGGACAACCCGGTGCTGCAGCGACTGCTGCCCGACGCCTACGCCGGCGATCCCGAGGCTGCGGGGGACTTCCGGCGCTACACCGACAGCGACCTGCGGGCCACCAAGCGGGCGGACGCCACGGCGGTTCTCGACACCCTGCCCGACGGCGGGGGCCGGATGGATCTCGACCGCGACCAGGCAGACCGGTGGCTCGGTGCGCTCAACGACATGCGGCTGGCGCTCGGCACCTCGCTCGGTGTCGAGGAGGAGACCGACCTCGACGAACAGGACGCCGAGGAGGAGCGCGGTCACGCCCTGCAGATCTACGGCTGGCTGGGCTGGCTGCAGGAGTCGCTGCTGTCGTGCCTCGATCCACGGGTGTGATGGGATCGGGGTCATGCAGGACTCCGTGACCGTGCGCATGAGCGCCACCCCCGATGCCGTCTGGTCGCTCGTCAGCGACATCACCCGCACCGGTGAGTTCAGTCCCGAGACCTTCGAAGCCGAGTGGCTCGAGGGCGCGACGGGACCTGACGTCGGCGCGCGCTTTCGCGGTCACGTCAACCGCAACAACAAGGGCCTGAAGTACTGGACCACCTGTCGTGTCAGCGAGAGCGAGCCGGGCAAGGTCTTCGCCTTCGACGTGCTGGGGGGGAGCAAGGCCATCAACTCCTGGCGCTACGACCTCGCCGCCGTCGAGGGCGGGACCGATGTCACGGAGTCGTTCCGGTTGACACCCGCGCTGCCGATGCGGATCTACTGGCTGCTGCTGGGCTGGGCGCGCGGCAAGACCAACCGCGAGGGCATGCGCACGACGTTGGAGCGCATCAAGGCTGTCGTCGAGGCCTGAGGTGCTCTCCCTCCCGCGGACCATGGTCGACCGGGTCCTGGCGCACGCACGGCGCGACCACCCTGATGAGTGCTGCGGTGTGATCTCCGCCACGGCCGACGGAACACCGGCGCGGTTGGTGGAGATGGAGAACGCCGAGCGCTCGCCCACCGGCTTCACCTTCGACAGCGCCGAATGGCTGCGGGTCTACCGCGCCCTCGACGACGCCGACGAGGTGCCCCACGTCGTCTACCACTCGCACACGATGACCGAGGCCTATCCCTCGCGCACGGACATCCGCTGGTCGGAGACGGCCGGCTTCCCGTACTGGCTGCTGGTCAGCACGCGCGCCGACGCCGACGAGGTCAGGGCCTTCACCATCGCGAGTGGCGAGGTCACCGAGGTGTCCCTCAGGCTGACCTGAGGAACAAGCGCGACGGCAGGTCGTGTTCACTGATCAGACGTCCGCATCGAGCTCAGGAGACCCTCCAGCATGGCCATCGAGGTCCGCATCCCGACCATCCTCCGCACCTACACCGGGGGCGAGAAGGCCGTCGAGGCCAAGGGCGACACCCTCCTGGGGCTGATCGACGATCTCGAGAGCCGCCACGCCGGCATCAAGGGTCGCCTGATCACTGACGAGGGCAACCTGCACCGCTTCGTCAACGTCTACGTGAACGACGAGGACGTCCGCTTCCTGGGTTCGCTCGAGACGCCCCTCAAGGACGGCGACAGCGTCACCGTCCTGCCGGCCGTCGCCGGCGGCTGACTCTGTGCGGTACGACTCGCTGATCGACTCCGTCGGGCGCACGCCGCTCGTCGGGCTCCCTCGCCTGTCGCCGTCGCCTGACGTCCGCCTCTGGGCCAAGCTCGAGACCAACAACCCGACCGGCTCGATCAAGGACCGCGCGGCGCTCTACATGGTCGCGCAGGCCGAGAAGGAGGGCCTGCTGCGTCCCGGGGTCACGGTCCTCGAACCGACCTCCGGCAACACCGGGATCTCGCTCGCCATGGTCTGCCGGATGCGCGGGTACCGCCTGATCTGCGTGATGCCGGAGAACACCTCGATCGAGCGGCGCCAGCTGCTCACGATGTACGGCGCCGAGATCGTCACGAGTCCCGCTGCCGGCGGTTCCAACCAGGCGGTCGCGGTGGCCAAGCAGCTGTCGGCGGAGAACCCCGACTGGGTCATGCTCTACCAGTACGGCAACCCGGCCAACGCCCTCGCGCACTACGAGACGACCGGTCCGGAGATCCTCGAGGACCTGCCGACCCTCACCCACTTCGTGGCGGGTCTGGGCACCACGGGCACGCTGATGGGCACGGGTCGCTACCTGCGCGAGCACAAGCCCGACGTGCGGATCATCGCCGCCGAGCCGCGCTACGGCGAGCTCGTCTACGGACTGCGCAACATCGACGAGGGCTTCGTCCCGGAGCTGTACGACGCGTCGGTGCTGACCTCGCGCTTCTCGGTCGGTCCGCGGGAGGCGTTGCGCCGTACCCGCCAGCTGGTGGAGGAGGAGGGCATCTTCGCCGGCATCTCGACAGGGGCCATCCTCCACGCCGCCCTCGGCGAGGCGATGAAGGCGGTCAAGGCCGGTCAGCGCGCCGACATCGCGTTCGTCGTGTGCGACGGCGGGTGGAAGTACCTCTCGACCGGCGCGTACGCCGGGACGCTCGAGGAGGCCGAGGCCGCCCTCGAGGGTCAGCTCTGGGCGTGAGAGCCCATGGCCACCGAGGGACGCGGCGGTGGCCCTAGTGTTGCGCCGGTGAGCCACGCGCCGATCGGGGTCTTCGACTCCGGCGTGGGTGGACTCACCGTCGCGCGGGCCCTGCTCGACCAGCTCCCCCACGAGGAGCTGCTGTACGTCGGCGACACGGCGCACGGCCCGTACGGTCCGCTCCCGATCGCCGAGGTCCGCCGCCACACCCTCGCCGGCCTCGACGCGCTGGTCGACCAGGGCGTCAAGATGCTCGTGATCGCCTGCAACAGCGCCTCCAGTGCGTGCCTGCGCGACGCGCGCGAGAGGTACGACGTCCCCGTCATCGAGGTGATCGCTCCTGCCGTACGCCGCGCCGTGTCCGCCACCCGGACCGGCAAAGTCGGCCTGATCGCCACCTCCATGACCGTGGCCAGCGGCGCCTATGACGAGGCCTTCTCCGCAGCGCCGCAGGTCGAGCTCACGAGCGCTGCCTGCCCCCGGTTCGTGGACTTCGTGGAGCGCGGCGTGACCAGTGGCCGTCAACTATTGCAGCTGGCCACGCACTACCTCGCGCCCGTCATGGACGCCGGAGCCGACACCCTGGTGCTCGGGTGCACCCACTACCCGCTGCTGACCGGCATGATCAGCCTCGTCGTCGGTGAAGGGGTGACGCTCGTGTCCAGTGCGGAAGAGACGGCCAAGGACGTCTACCGGGTGCTCGTGCGCGAGGACCTCGAGCGCGACCCTGCGGCGCCGGCGCCGCAGCACCGGTTCGTGGCGACGGGCGACCCGGCGCCGTTCGCCAAGGTGGGGCGCAGGTTCCTGGGGCCGGAGATCGGGCAGGTCACGGGCATGGACGGTCGGGAGGTCTTGTGCAGCTGACCGTCTTGGGCTGCGCGGGTACCTACCCCGGCCCGGAGTCGCCGTGCTCGTCGTACCTCGTGGAGCACGACGGCTACCGCCTCGTGCTCGACCTCGGCGCCGGCGCCCTCGGCTCCCTGCAGCGGCACGCGGACCTGCGCGACATCGACGCGTTGTACATCACTCATTTGCACGCCGATCACTGCATCGACCTGGTGGCCTACTCCTACGCGTTGCGCTTCCACCCGGACGGGCAACGCGCGTCGCTTCCCGTCCACGGGCCGGTCGGGACGCGCGGGCGCATCCTCGGCTGCTACGACGAGGCCCCGATGCCCGGTCTGCTGGACGTCTTCGACTTCCAGGAGCACACCGCGCAGCCGCTTCAGCTCGGCCCGTTCACCATCACCGCGGCGGTGGTCCGGCACCCGATCGAGAGCCACGGACTGCGTATCGAGGCCGCGGGCCGCGTCCTCACCTACAGCGCCGACACCGCCGTGTGCCCCGAGCTCGTGATGCTCGCACGGGACAGCGACCTGTTCCTCTGCGAGGCCTCGTGGACCTCGGGTCCGGAGACTCCCGAAGGAATCCACCTGACCGGGCGCGAGGCCGGCGAGGCGGCGGCGGAGGCGGGCGCCAAGCGCGTCGTCCTGACGCACGTCATCCCCTCCTACGACCAGCAGGTGCTGCTCGCGGAGGCCAAGGAGACCTACAGCGGTCCTCTGGAGCTCGCCCGGCTGGGAGCGGTCTACCAGGTCTGAGGGCAGGTCTGAGCTCGCCGGGTGCAGGTGCGGGGGGTAGCGATGTCGAACCACGCCATCATGAAGCGCCTGGTCCTCGCCCTCGCTCTGGCCGCTGGTGCCCTCGGCGCACCGCAGTCGCAGGCGCTTCCCACTCCCGGCTTCGCCTCGGCGAACATCGAGTTCCTGGGCAACGTGCCGCTGCACGCCGACACGGCAGGCGCCCACTACCGCGACGGCTACCTCTACGTCACGAGCAGCCACGAGCTGACGATCTACGACGCGCGCAACCCTGAGCTGCCCGTGCCGCTGTCGACCCTGCCGATCCCGCAGACGCCGTACTTCTCGGAAGAGGACGTCGACACCAACGGCAAGGTGCTGCTCATCGGCACGCTGACCAAGCTCTTCGTCTTCGACGTCCGCGACAAGACCCGGCCCACCTTGAGCGCGACCCTGGACGGGGGCGACGAGCACACCGTCACGTGCGTGCTGGACTGCACGTGGGCGTACGGCTCGTACGGCGAGATCGTCGACCTGCGCGACCCGGCCGCCCCCAAGTCGGTGGGCGACTGGACGACGGCCCTCAAGGCCGGACCGGGCGAGCAGCACGACGTCACGGAGGTCGCGCCCGGCCTCGTGATGACCAGCACGCAGCGGATGTGGCTGCTCGACGCCCGCACCGACCCGGCGCACCCGAAGGTCATCGCGCAGGGGGAGAACAAGGACGACCGGTTCATCCACGCCAACCTGTGGCCCCGCGGCGGCAAGGACAAGCTCCTGCTCGTCGGGGGCGAGAGCGCCGAGGCGGGTGCGGGCGCCGCCTGCTCCGACCCGCAAGCGGGGGCGTTCATGACCTACGACACGAGCGGCTGGGCCGCGTCCAAGACGTTCCGCCGCCTCGACTCCTACCGGCCGCCGGCCGGAGCCGCGCCGGCCGGTGGGGCCACGTACGAGACGTACTGCTCGCACTGGTTCACCCCGCGACCCGGATGGAAGGACGGCGGCGAGCTCGCGGTCGGCTGGTACGAGCACGGCACGCGCTTCCTGTCGGTCGCCAAGACCGGCAAGATCAAGGAGACCGGGTGGTACCTCCCCGTGGCCACGACCTCGTCTGCGGCGTACTGGGTGTCCAAGGACCTGGTGTACGTCCTGGACTACCAGCGCGGCCTCGACATCCTGCGGGTGCATGACAAGGCCGTCCCGCGGCCCGTCGCAGCGGGGGCCTTCGGCCTGCTGCCCACCGAGCCCCCGGCGCACCCACGGCTCATGCTGCCGGGTATGCGGCACGACGGCCCGGACGGCGATCGCTGGCGCTGTGGCAACCCCGGGGCCGCACGGCGCTGAGCCGGACCGGAGCGCCGACCCCACTAGCCTGATCGGTATGACACGCGAGGACGGCCGTACCCCCGATCAGCTCCGCCAGGTGACGATGACCCGTCGCTGGCTCGACCACGCCGAGGGCTCCTGCCTGGTGGAGTTCGGCAAGACGCGCGTGCTCGTCGCGGTGTCGGCAACCGAGGGCGTGCCGCGCTGGCGCAAGGGCTCCGGCCTGGGCTGGCTGAGCGCGGAGTACTCCATGCTCCCGCGTGCCACCCACACGCGCTCGGACCGCGAGGCCGTCAAGGGCAAGCTCGGCGGCCGCACCCACGAGATCAGCCGGCTGGTCGGCCGGTCGCTCCGCGCGGCCGTCGACCTGTCGAAGCTCGGGGAGAACAGCCTGGCGATCGACTGCGACGTCCTGCAGGCCGACGGAGGGACGCGCACGGCGGCGATCACCGGGGCGTACGTCGCTCTTGCGGACGCGTGTGCCTTCCTCGGCAAGCCTGAGGCCATCACGCGTTCGATCGCCGCAGTGAGCGTCGGCATCGTCGACGGCGAGCCGCTGCTCGACCTCGCCTACACCGAGGACGTCCGTGCCGAGACGGACATGAACGTCGTCGCCACCGGCGCTGGTGACCTCATCGAGGTGCAGGGAACCGCCGAGGGCCTGCCGTTCTCGCGCAAGGAGCTCGACGCCCTGCTGGACCTCGCGCTCGCCGGCTGCGCGAACCTCTCAGCCCTGCAGAGCGCGGTGCTTGCTCAGCCGCTGCCGTGACGCGCGTCCTGCTCGCCACCAAGAACACCGGCAAAGTCCGCGAGCTCGAGCGGATCCTGGCGCCTTTCGGCCTCTCGCTGGAGGGTGCCGCCTACGAGCCGGGGCCCGAGACCGGGACGTCGTTCGAGGAGAACGCCCTGGCCAAGGCGCACGAGGGCGTGGCCCAGACCGGGCTGCCGTCGGTTGCCGACGACAGTGGTCTGACCGTCGACGCGCTGAACGGTATGCCCGGCATCCTGTCGGCGCGGTGGTCCGGGCGGCACGGCGACGACGTGGCGAACCTGAAGCTGGTCCTTGCGCAGGTCGCCGATGTCGAGGCCCGCGGGGCAGCGTTCGTCTGCGCCGCTGCGTACGCCCTCCCCGACGGACGGTCGGAGGTGGTCCTCGGTGAGCTGCGCGGCACCCTCCTGAGCGAGCCGCGGGGTGAAGGTGGCTTCGGCTACGACCCCATCTTCGTCCCGGTGGGGATGTCCGTGACGTCGGCCGAGCTCACTCCGGAGATGAAGGACGCGATCTCCCACCGCGGTCAGGCGTTCCGCGCGCTTGCCCCCCTGCTCGCGACCGCCCTGCATGGCTGACTGGGTCGCGCCCTCCCCGCCGCCCCCGGACCGCGAGTTTCCCCTGGTCGGCCCGGACCGCCCGATTCTCGAGGGCATGCTGGCCTGGCAGCGCCGCACCTTGCTGTCCCTGTGCGCTGGGCTGACCGCGGAGCAGCTGTGCGTCGCGCCGCTCCCTTCCACGAACCTGACGCTCCTCGGGTTGGTGCGCCATTTGACCAAGGTCGAGCGGATCTGGTTCCGCGAACGGGCCGCTGGGCTCGACCTCCCACCGATGTTCGCCGGGACCGACGGCGACTTCGAGGACCTCTCCCCGCAGCGGGCGGCAGGGGACCTGGCGAGGTACGCCGAGGAGTGCACCCTCGCGGACGCGGTGGCGTCCGGTCTGCCGTTCGAGCACACCTTCGTGAGCCGGGGTGAGCTGTTCTCGTTGCGCATGGTCTACGTGCACCTGGTGTCGGAGTACGGCCGGCACAACGGCCACGGCGACCTGATCCGCCAGGCGATCGACGGGGTCACCGGCCGCTGACCTCAGCCGATCGGTGGGTAGGGGTCGCCCAGGTTGCCTTTTGCGGTGATCGTCCAGGTTCTCCACAGCACCAACTTTCCTTGCACAGCAGGCGTTTTGCTGTTGCTCATGCGTTCTATTGGCGCTAGCATTGGGGGTATGTCGGAGCTCGCTGAACCCCTGTCGCGGTTGGGCCGCGCGGCGGTGCGGTTGGAGGCGTTGGAGCGGCTGCATGATCAGCAGGCGGTGCTGGAGGTGCAGCTGCGGCAGGAGCTCGTGGCGTTCGCCCAGGACCTGGGGTTCGGGATGCGGGACTACGCCTGTGACGAGCTCGCGCCGGCGTTGGGTGAGAGCCCCCGCACGATGCAGACCCGGCTGGAGCACGCCCGCCGGTTCGTGGCGTTCCCGGTCGTGATGGCGCAGGTCGCGCTGCCCCTCGCTGAGGGTGGGTGGAGCATCCGGCACGCCGAGGCGCTGCTGGACGTGATCAGCGGTGTCGGGCTCACCGACGCCCAGCAGGCGCAGGTCATCGACCTCGTGATCGGGTCGGCCGGGTCGGGGGCGGGGTCGGGGTGGGGTCGCCGCGTCAGGTGCGGCTCGCGGCGCAGGCCGCGGTCATGGTCATCGACCCTGAGGCCGCCGCGCGGCGGTTTGAGAAGGCCAAGAAGGACCGGTCGGTGCTCACGGAGGCGTTCAATGACGACGCGATCCTCACCGCGCTGGGGAGCAAGGGGCAGATCGCGATGCTGTGGGCCGCGATCGACGCCCACGCCGGCCCGCAGCAGCCTGGGGATGACCGCACCGTGGCGCAGCGCCGGTTCGATGCCCTGACCGACCTGGTCTGCGGCCGCGCCCGAGCGACGTCCTGGCAGGCCCTGATCGTGGTCAGCCTCACCACCCTCGAAGGCGGCGATGAGCCCGCGGAGATCCCCGGCCTCGGCCTGATCTGTGCCCAGGAGGCCCGCGAGCTCCTCACCCACGCCGAGCTCCGCCGCGTCCTCGTCGACCACGACGGGACGCTCGTGGCGGTCGACGGCCACACCCACACCCCCGACACCCCCGACCACACCCCCGACCACACGCCCGACCGTGACCGCGACCCGGCGCAGGCGGGGTGCGGCCACAGCCGCCACGAACCCGAGCCCGACCCCGAGGCCCTCCCACCCGACCCCGCCACCGACCGCACCGACGACGAGGCCGAGCCGTGCGAGGTGGAAGCGCTCGTGGACCAGCTGGCCAGCACCCTCGAGACCCACCTCCACGCCTTCCTCAGGGCGCACGCCCTCATCGGCGCCGGAGCCGGAGCAGGCCGGGTGGAGGAGTTCCGTCCGTACCGGCCGATCCTGATCGACCTCCGGCACCAGCCCCCGGATGAGCCCGACGACCCCGGCGGCGGTGGGTCAGGACCCCCGGACCCACCCGAGCCCGATCCCGACCCCGGGCCCGAGCCCGAGCCGCCGAGTGACAGCGATCGGCTCTGGAACGACCAGACCCTGGACCGCGCGGCGTGGGACCACCACGACGGCCTCACCACCCCCGCCAGCCGGTATGAGCGGGAGAGCCCGCACTGCCCCCTGGGCTGCCCACCCCGCACCCCCAGCAGCAGACAGGGCGGCTGGACCCTGCACGCACTCGCGCGCGCCCACCGCCGCCTGCGTACCGACAAGACCGACACCCGGCCCCTGGAAACCAGCAGCTACCCCTTCAGCCCCCGCATCGCGAGGTTCCTGAAGATCCGCGACCTCACCTGCACCTTCCCCGCCTGCCCCCGCCTGGCCCGCGACTGCCAAAGCGACCACGTGATCCCCTGGCCCCAAGGACCCACCGCAGCCCGCAACGGCAGCAGCGAATGCACCCACCACCACCAAGCCAAGCACCACTACTTCACCCTCACCCAGCACCCCAACGGCACCCTGCAGTGGAACACCCCCCTCGGCCGCACCCACCTGCGACACCCCAGACCCCTGCTCCGCGGCTGGTAGCCAGAGAGCCGACGCCCGCCGGAGTGACTGATCCGCTCGTCCACCGGGGGCCGAGTCCGCGCCCAACCGCCCGGCCGCTTGCGAGATCCGGGATCGCGGCGGGTCCTGCCGGTAGAGACTTCGCAGCGTGCGCGCCGGGGGACTCGAACCCCCACACCCGAAGGCGACGGCACCTAAAGCCGTTGCGTCTGCCAATTCCGCCAGGCGCGCTCGAGCGCCAAGGATAGGCGGAGCTCAGGGACGGCGGGCGAGGGTGAGGGAGAAGTCCTGTGCCGGATCGGTCCAGGTCGTGACGACCTCGAAGCCTGCCGCGGCGAGTTCCGCGCGCAGACCGGTGATCTCGAACTTGGCGCTGGTCTCGGTGAGGACCTCCTCGCCGGCGGCGAGGTCCCAATCGAGATCAAGCGCGCCGAGGTGCACCCGCTGGGCGCGCCGGGAACGCAGCCGCATCTCCATGCGCTGGTGCTCCTCGTCGAAGCGCGCCACGTGGTCGAACGCCTCGACGTCGATGTCGGCGTCGAGCTCCCGCGCGAGCACGTGCAGCACGTTCTTGTTGAAGGCCGCGGTCACGCCGGCGCTGTCGTCGTACGCACGGACGAGTCGTTCGCGATCCTTGAGGAGGTCAGCACCCAGCAGGAAGTGGTCACCGGGGGAGCAGGCGGTGTGGATGCGCCGGAGGAAGGCCGCGCGCGGCGTGGGGGTCAGATTGCCGATCGTGCTGCCGAGGAAGGCGAGGAGGCGGTCTCCCGGCCGGCCGGGAAGCGGCGACAGGTCGTCCTCGAAGTCCGCCACGATGCCTCGCACGGTGACGGTCGGGAAGTCGATGCTGATCCTCGCTGCGGCGTCGCGCAGGGGCTCCGCGGCGACGTCCAGGGGCACGAACAGCAGCTCTCGACCACCCTCGGTAAGAGCCTCCAGCAGCAGCCGGGTCTTGCGGGAGTAACCGGCGCCGAGCTCGACCAACGTGGAGACCCGGGGGAGCTCGCGGGAGTGCTCTTCGAGGATCGCGTGCTCGGTGCGGGTGGGGTAGTACTCCGGGAGCGCCGTGATGTCGTCGAAGAGCTGGCTGCCCTTCTCGTCGTAGAACCACTTCGGCGGGATATCGACCGGCGTCCTGGCCAGGCCGGCGCGGACGTCGCGTGCCAAGCCGTCGGGGTCCGGCTCGTGCCGCACCTCGACGGTCCAAGGGTTCACGAGCGGGCCAGTCGCAGGCCGGAGAACGCCCACCGGGAAGCGGCGGGGAAGAAGTTGCGATAGGTCAGTCGCTCGTGTCCCGCAGGTGTCGCGCACGAGGCACCGCGGAGGACGTGTTGGTCGTTCATGAACTTCCCGTTGTACTCGCCCACGGCGCCCGGTGGCGGCGCGAAGCCCGGATACGGCAGGTAGGCCGACGCCGTCCACTCCCAGACGTCGCCGACCATGTGCTCGCCGACCAGGCCTGGATGCAGCCGGGCGAGGTCGAGCAGCTGGCCCCGTGCCGGCTCCACGCCTCGGGCGGCCACCTCCCACTCGAACTCGGTGGGCAGTCGTGCGCCGGCCCAGCGTGCGTAGGCGTCGGCCTCGAAGAAGGACACGTGCACCACCGGCTCGCCGCGCCGGAGTGGCCGCACCCCCGCTGTCGTGAAGGTCATCCAGGTCCCGTCGACGTCCCACCAATACTCCGGGGAGCGCCAGGCTGCCCGCTGCACGGCATACCAGCCGTCCGACAGCCAGAGGTCGGCGCGCCGGTAACCGCCGTCGTCCATGAAGGCCAGCCAGTCCTCGACGGTGACGGCCCGTCCGGCGATCTCGACGTCCTCGAGGTAGACCCGGTGCTGCGGCCCCTCGTTGTCGAACGCGAAGCCGTCGCCGGAGTGGCCGATCTCGTGCAGGCCACCCGCGAGCGGCCGCCAGGTCAGGTCAGGGGAAGCAACGTCGGGCTCGTCCGGTCTCGTCACGTACGCCGGACCGAAGGCGTGTCGTGACAGCAGGTGCTTGGCATCCATGACGAGCAGCTCCTGGTGCTGCTGTTCGTGGTGCGTGCCCAGCTCGAGCAAGGTGAGGACGGCGTCGCTGGGCGCGCTGTCGAGCAGCGCCTGCACCGCTCGGGTGACGTGGTCGCGGTAGCGCCCGACCTCCTGCGCGCCGGGCCGGGTCACCAAGCCTCGCTCGGGACGGGGGTGCCGCGGGCCCACCGCCTCGTAGTAGCTGTTGAAGAGGTAGCGGAACGAGTGGTCGTACGGCTCGTAGTCCTTGCCGAGCACGAACTCCTCGTAGAACCAGCTCGTGTGCGCGCGGTGCCATTTGGTCGGCGACGCGTCGGGCATGGACTGTGCCGTCTGGTCCTCGGCGCTGAGCGGACGTGCCAGCGCTTCCGTGAGCGCGCGGGACCGCTCGAAGCGCTCCGCCAGGGTGAGGGGTGGGCTCAGCGTCAAGGCCTGGTCCATGGGCTCACTCTGCCCGGTACCAGCGTGAGAATCACCCCGGAGCCGTGACGTTTCTCGGACGGGCTGGCCTACAGCCCGTGGTCCTTCAGCAGCTTGGCGACGTGACCGGTGGCCTTCACGGCGTACGACGCGGAACTGACCTTGCCGCTCTCGTCGATGAGGAAGGTGGAGCGGATCACGCCCGTGACCGTCTTGCCGTAGAGCTGCTTCTCGCCGTAGGCGCCGTACGCGAGCAGCGTCTCCTTCGTGACGTCCGACAGCAGCGGGAAGGTCAACGCTTCGGCGTCGACGAACGCCGCGAGCTTCTCGGGCTTGTCCGGGGACAGTCCGAGCACGACGTAGCCGGCATCGGCGAACCGCTGCAGGTTGTCGCGGAAGTCGCAGGCCTGCTTGGTGCAGCCGGGCGTCGCGGCGGCGGGGTAGACGTACAGGACGATCTTCTGCCCCTTGTACGCGGAGAGCTTCACGACGTTGCCGTGGGCGTCGGGCAGGGCGAACGCGGGGGCGGTGTCACCGGGTGACAGGCGGGGGGTCTGAGCCATGTCCAGAACCCTAGGCGCCGACGGTGACGCGGTTGTCGGTGGCGTGGTGATCGTCCATGCCTGCGGTCCGTCGCAGCTGACGGCCGCCGGTGATGGCGAGCACGATCACGAACACCGACGCGTTCACCAGCACGATCGTGGTTCCCGAGGGGATGTTGATGTCGTAGGACAGGAACATGCCCACGCCACCGCAGATCCCGCCGAGGATGCTGGAGATCCAGAGCATCCGCGCGAAGGAGTTCGTGAGCATGCGCGCGACGACCGCCGGGATGACGAGGGTGGCGGCGACGAGGGTGACGCCGATGATGGTCAGCGTCGACAGGATCGCGAGCGACAAGATCGCCATGAGCAGCGCGTCCATCTTCTTCACGTCGACGCCGGAGACGTCGGCGACCTCAGGGTCGAACGTCGCGAACAGGAAGCGGCGGTAGAGCACGGTGAACGCCGTGATCGACACCAGCAGGGCGACGAGCAGGAGCACGAGGTCGCCGGTGCTGACGCCGAGGATCGAGCCGAACAGAGCGGCGTCGAACGTCGGGCCGCTGTTGCCGTAGACCTTGAGCAGTGCGACCCCGAGGGCGAAGGACGCGGTGGTGATGACACCGATCGCTGCGTCCGCGCCGATCCGGGAGCGGCGCGTGACCGAGGTGATGGCGAGGGCCGAAAACAGGCCCCACAGGCCGGCGCCCAGGATGATGTTGACGCCAGCGGCCGACGCGGCAGCGAACCCACCGAAGATCGAGTGGGACAGGCCGTGACCGATGTAGCTCATGCCCCGCAGGGTGATGTAGACCCCGATGAGCCCGCACAGCGCACCGGCCATGACTGCCGCCTCCATGCCGTGCACGAAGAAGTCGTACTGGAAGCGGTCGAAGAAGCCGCCCATCACGCCACCCCTGCCGTGGCGGGTGCATCGACGACGACCGGCATCCCGAGGTGCTGCAACACCTCCATGCGCGCCCCGAAGACGCGCTCCAGGACGTCCGGGACGATCACCTCAGCAGGTGAGCCCTGCGCGATGACGCGCTGCTGCAGGGCGATCAGGTGCGGCAGGTGGGAAGCCATGCCGTTGAGGTCGTGGGTCGTGAGGACGATGGCCAGGCCCTCCTGGTTGAGGTCGTCGAGCAGGTGCAGCACCTCGTGGCGGGTGCCGACATCCACCCCGGACGTCGGCTCGTCCATGAGCAACAGCTCGGGTCGGCGCACGAGCGCCCGGGCGATGAACATCCGCTGCTGCTGCCCGCCCGACAGCTCGCGGATGTGCCGGCGGCCGAGCTCGGAGATGCCCAGGCGCTCGAGGACGGCAGCGACGTCGGCCTTCTCCTCGCGGCTGGCCCACGGGGTGAGCCGTCGACTGGCACGCGACATGAGGACGCACTCGGCCACGGTGACGGGGAAGTTCCAGTTCACCGTCTCCAGCTGCGGGACGTAGCTCACCGCGGTGCCCGGAGCGCGGATCACGCTGCCGTGCACCGGCTTCACGGTTCCGAGGAGCAGCTTGAGCAGGGTGGTCTTGCCGGACCCGGACGGTCCGACGATGCCGGTGAACTGGCCTTGGCTGACGGTGACGTCGACGTCGCGGAGGACCGGCGCTCCACCGTAGGAGAAGGAGACGTGAGTGACGTCGACCAGAGGAGCGCTCACTGGGGGTACCTCGCTGAGTCGGGAGCCACGTCGGTGGTGTCGAGCGCGTCGAGAGCCGAGGTGGTGCCCCCCAGGCCGGTGATCATGGTGCGGTAGTCGTAGCGCATGAGCCCGAGCCAGGAGTGCTCGGCCTCGCCGGGCTTGCCGGGCAGGTCGTCGTCGCGCAGCGTGTCCTCGTAGCGCGCGCCGGTCTCCTTGCCGATCTGCTCCAGGACGGTGGACGGGAAGACCTCGGAGCCGAAGATGACCGGCACCTGCTGCGCCTTGATCTGCTGGATGAGGGCGACGATCTCCTTCGGGGTGGGGTCCTCGAAGTTCGAGGGCTGCACCGCGCCGATGATGGTCCAGCCGTAGTCGCGGCCGAAGTAGGCGTAGGCGTCGTGGTAGGTGAGCAGCTGCCGCTTGCCACCGGGGATCGTCGCCTGGTCCGCCTTCAGGGCGTCCGACAGGGCGTTCGCCTTGGTCGTGAACGCCGCGAGGTTCGCGGCGTAGTAGTCGGCATTCGCAGGGTCGCGCTGCGCGAGCACGTCCTTCGCGACCTCCGCGTACTTGATGCCGAACAGCGGGTCGGTCCACAGGTGCGGGTTGGGCTTGCCGTCCTTCTTGGGGAAGGAGAAGTCGTAGATGTAGTCGCTCTCCGGCAGCACCCGGGTCCCGATCTCGATGACCTCGGCGCCGGGCTTGAGGTTCTGCTCCGCCAGGTCCTTGGTCGGGTCCTCGAGCTTGAGGCCGTTGATGAAGACCACGTCGGCCTTGCTGAGCAGCGCCGCCGCAGAGGGCGGGGGCTCGAACGTGTGGCTGTTGGTGCCCTCCGGCACGATGCCGGTCACGGTCGCCCTGTCGCCGGCGATGTTGGCCACGATGGAGGTGATGGGCGCCACCGTCGTGACAATCCGCACCTTCCCCTCCGCGGCGGTGGGGTCGGACGAACCACAGGCAGTCAGCAGGAGGCAGGCGCTCAGCACGACGACAGGCGCAACACGGGTCAGGGTCACGAGCCGACGTTAGTGCCACGGTGTACTTGTTGCAACTCATGTGCAGTACGGCGCACGGGGCGTGAGGGTGGGGTCGGGCACCCGGCCAACAGCGGCTGAGACATGATGGGGCGGAAGCACGCTGTCGAGACGCGAGGGAGTCGCCGGGTGGTCGGGACCGAAGGTCAGGACGAGGCGCCAGGACGCCGTGAGCGGCCGAAGACGGCTGCGCAGCGCCGGGCCGAGCAGGTCGCGGGGGGCGACAGCGCGTCGACCCAGGTGGATGATGCACCGATGACGCCGCCCGAGACGACCCCCGAACCGACGCAGGCAGCGACCACGGAGGACGTGGCCGCTGGGCCGTCCGTCACCGGCCCGTCGGAGCCCCCGTCGGCCCCCGTGCCGGCGAAGAAGGCGGTGAAGGCCGCCAAGAAGGCGGCCAAGAAGGCCGCGAAGGCCCCCGCGAAGAGGGCCGCGGCCACGAAGGCTCCGGGTGCGCCGCCCGCCAAGAAAGCCCCCGCCGCCAAGGCCACCACGAAAAAAGCACCCGCCCAGAAGGCAGCAACGGAGCCGTCCCCTTCGGCGGTGCCGGGCGAGCCGGTGGCGGGGATGTCCCCCGCGCCGACCGTGGCAGGTGTCCCGCCCCGTCCGACCCCGCGACCCGAGCCCCGACCGGCGCCCGTCGTGGTCGAGCCGGTCCCGGGGGTTCCGATCACCAAGACCCACGTGGTGGGCGCTGCTTCCGTGCTCGTCCTGCTGATCTGGTGGCTGCGCCGCCGGCGCTAGCGACCGAACAGCGCGTCGTCGAGCACCGCTGCGCACGTCTGCTGCGCTGCCTTGTCCGGGGCCGCGCTCAGGCAGCGGACGTACTCCTGGCCGGGCGCGCTCGTCAGGAACCACACGACGATCCCCGCGCTGATCAGCACACCGAGACCACCGGTCACCGCGCCGACCGCGGCTCTGCCGCCGTTGGTGGCCTCCCCGCGACGGGTCCGCCCGCGCCCGAGCAGCCCGAGGACGACCGCTGCAGGGCCGAGGAGCAGCCCGGGGAGCACCGCGAAGGAGCCAAGCAGCGCGAGCACACCCAGGACCAGTCCCGCGGTGCCCAGTCCGTTGCGGGAGGAGCCGACCGGACGCAGCGGCTCGCCGTACAGGGGAGCGCCGTAGAGCGGCGGAGCGGGCGACGCCGGCGGCAGGCTGACGGGCGGACCGGTCGGTGGCGCGAAGGGGTCGGTCACGTCGCCATCCTGCCCGACGCCGGGCTCGGCAACGTTGTGATGGACTGGTCGCGTGTCCAGGATCTCGGTACCCCGCAGATGGCTGGCCGGCGCCCTTCTCGTGACCGTCGGCTGGCTCGCCAGCCCCGGCGGGGTCCCCGTGTACGACGGGGTGGGCGCTCCCGACGAGCCGTACCGCTACGTGCAGGCACCGGCGGGCGCAACGACGACGGCCGAGCCCACGGTGGCGACCGCCACGACTCCGGTAAAGGATGGCCTGGGGACCAACGGGCTCAGCGTCGCGACGGCGGAGGTCGGCCCGCAGTTCTCGCTCTACCTCCCGCCCCGCGCGATGGCCACGAGCAGCGGCCCGATCGAGGTGACGGCCACGCCGCGGGCGCCCACGGATCAGCCCCGGGGCGCCCGGATCGACGGGAACGTGTACGTCGTGTCCCTCACCGCCGCGGGCGGAGTGGTCACCCTGACGGAGAAGGCGGCCCTCGCCACCGTCTACCTGCGCGCGACCACGGCGACGCAGCCGCCGCCGGAGCTGTACTACCGCGCCGACGCCACCGGAAGCTGGCAGCCGCTCAAGACCTCGCGGGGTGGCACGGACTTCTACGTCGCCTCCTTCTCGGGGCCGGGGCAGTACGCCGTCGTCTTCTCCGACAGCGCTGGCGGTGGCGTCCCCGTCCTGCCGCTCGTGGTCGTGGGGGTGCTGGTGCTGCTGGTCGTCGCTGTGGTCGTCGTGCGGTTGCGGTCGACGACCGGTGATGTCGAGGTCTGAGGCGGGAGGGCGCCTCGCCCTGCTGCTGCTCGGGTTCGGCGTGGCCCTGGGCCTGCGGGTGCTGGCGGGCGGCGGGGACGTCGCCCGTTCGCTCTCAGCCGGGCTGCTGTTCGCCGGGTGCCTGCTCGTGCTGGCGTTGGCCGCGGGGACGCGCGTCCCCCTCAGCCGTCGTGCCCTGCTGATCGGGCTGGCGGGACTGCTCCTGGTCTGCGCTCCGGTCGCGGTCGAGACGCTCGTGACCGTGCGCCCCCTGCGTGGCACGCAGGGCTTCCTGCCGTGGGCCGCCGTCGTCACGGTCGTCGCCGGAGCGGAGGAGGTCTTCCTGCGCGGGACGCTGTACGACGCCACGATCCGCTGGGGCGCGCCCGTCGCCATCGGCGTGGGTGCCGTGCTGTTCGCGCTGCTGCACGTCCCGCTGTACGGCTGGCACGTCGTGCCCCTGGACCTGGCCGTGGGGATCGTCCTCGGTGGTCTGCGCCACGGCGCGGGGACGCCGTTCGCGCCGGCCGTGACGCACGTCGGGGCCGACTACGTCGGGTGGTTCGTCAGCTAGTCCTCTGGGGAGGGACGGCGCACCACGAGGACCGTGATGACGAGCAGCACCACGACCCCGCCGAGCAGGAGCAGCAGCCGGCCGAGCTGCAGCCCACCACTGGGGTCGATCGGCGTCGACCCTGGGAGCCGGACGACGGCGTAGTCGCCCAGAGCACGAAAAGGTGTGGCGAGCACGTCGCGACCGGCGCGGCTGGTCTTCTGCTCCACCCAGGGATCGCTGGGCCCGCTCCGGTGGACGACGACCGGGTCGGGCCGGGTCATGACGTTGGCGCGCAGGAACAAGAAGCCCTGCGCGTTGGCCGGGTCCACGGTCGCCTCACCCGTGGCGGTGATGCGGTAGACGTTGCCGTCGAGCTCACCTCGCGGCGGAGGGGTCGTGTCGATGATCGGCTCGGCGGTGAGGGTGACCGCGTCGGCGGTGCTGCGGACGGCACCAGCCGCGAGATCGAGCAGCACCTGCGGCCCGCTCTCGTTGCTGGTCAGCGTGACGCCGGCTGCGCGGCCACCGCTGACCCGCACGGTCGTCGTCGGGGTGGACGGGGCCGGGCTGGTCCCGACGAGGCGGTAGGGCTCGTCGGGGCTGCCGACACCGTCGTACACCGGGATCGCGCCGGGGCTGGCGAGGGCGCCCACGGTCACGACGGCCAGCCCGGCGAGCCAACGCCGAACGCCGACACCGCTCACGCCGACACCGTCAGGGGCTGGGCGATGAGGTACAGGCTGAAGGCGGTGTAGCCGACCATCGCCACGAGCCAGGGGAGCTCGCTGAGCAGGGCTCGACGCTCGTCAGGCGCGCGAGCCACGACCTGCCGGTGCGCGAGCACGACAGCGACGACATGCACCGCCACGATCATCGCCACGGACACATACCAGTACAGGCTGCTCGGCAAGGGGGTCGGGTTCACGACGAACCCGGTGTTGCCGTCCCCGAACCCCGGGTTGGTGACGAGGGCACCGACCAGCTGGCCGTTGGTGATGAGGTACTCCAGGTAGTGGGCCACCAGGTAGCCGAAGGCGATCGGCACCAGGCTGGGGAGCAGGACGGCCAGCGACGCGAGCGGTCGCAGCCTCCAACGACCGAGCCGCGCGGACAGGGCGGCGAAGCCGGTGAACAGCGCACAGGCGACCAGGAGCAGCCCGAGCAGCGAGCTCACGAGCAGCAGGCGATCGGTGGTGCTGCCGACCCCCAGGACCCTCCGCTCGTAGTCGACCCACGCCGGCGTCGCGATCAGGCCGTCGAAGTTGATGCTCACCAGCAGCAGCAGGACGAAGACCAGTCGTCCGGGGGCGACGAGGAAGGGCACGTCGAGCCCGCCCGCGAAGCCGCGACGACCGGGGGCGCCGAAGCGGAACCAGCCCAGCCGGCCCCACGCGTTGAACAGGGCGCTGAACACCTCGCCCTGCGCGCGCCAGCCTGGTCCGAACAGCAGCCCCAGGACGAAGGAGGCGAGCAGGTAGAGCACGAGCACCGTGCCGACGAAGGACGGCTGCGTGGTGTCGAGCTGGAAGACGAGCTCGCCCAGGACCACGAGGACGAACAGGCCGAACGCCGGCCACCAGCCCATCGTCCAGGGCAGGGGTCGTTGGCGCGCGAGCACGGCTCGGCGCAGCCGCGGGTGGTCCCCGGCGCGCGCGGCGACAGCGAACGGGTTGACCGTGCGGGTCCAGTCACCGAGCACCCCGCACGAGAGCGGCACGGCGATCCAGAACGCGACCCAGAAGAACAGCGGGGCGACGTTGAACGTCTTCTCCTGCGTGCCGACCATGCCGACGACGGCGACGAAGAGGGTGAACAGCACCGCCAGCACGCCGCGAATGGGAGCCCCAGCCGCCAGCGGAACCAGGTCGGGGGCCTCGGCCGTCGTCGCTGGGCGGTGGTCGCGGCGCAGCGCTACGAGGAACGACAGCGCGACCACGAGAGCACCGCCGCCGACGAACAGCCACAGCGGTATAGGCAGCTCGTACCGCTCCCCGAAAGCGTGCGCGAGGAGCCGGTCGCTTCCCTTCGTCACGTAGGTGGGGTCAGCCCACGTGGCGTCGGCGGCGCTGGAGCAGCAGCAGTCCCGTGCTCAGGACGCCGAGGGCCAGGAGCGGCGCTCCGAGGCCACCCGTCGCCGCGAGCCCCCCACCGGCTCCCGTCGTGGGAGTCGTCGGGGTGGTGGGCTTGGTCGGTGTTCCCGGGGCGGCGACCGGGGGGGTCAACACGGGCGTCGACGCCGACTTCGCGCCGACCTTGTAGTCCAGCGCCGGAGCGTTGTCGACGGGGTAGAGGTAGGACTGCACCCGGGAGTCCGGCGCGATGTTCACGAGGGCGTACGCCACCATGTCGCTCAGCAGCGAACCGTCCGTCGCGGCGATCTGTGACGGTCGGCCGTTCGCGTCGGGCGGGCCGAGGGTCTTCAGCAGCGAGCGGGGCACGTTCATCGTGATGGTGCCCGCGCCGTCCTCGGAGACCTTGCCGGGGATCGCCGTCCCGCCGGGGTAGATGACGATCTTCTCGGCGGTCGGGTCGGCCTGCCCGGACTGGGTGCTCGCGGTGGTGTAGTCGTCGAAGAAGAACGTCCATCCGGTCAGCGGGGACCAGCGCGCGCTCACACCGGCCGGCTGGTAACCGTTCTGCCAGCGCAGCAGGTACATCACCGAGGCACCGCCCGCGGAGAGGGCCGCTGCCTGCTTGTCCGAACCGGCGAGGCTCGCGACGCGGAGGGTCACGGTGAAGCCGCCGTCGGCGACGGGGTCGCCGCTGTCGAGGCCGACCTCGGGGGTGATCTCGACGGCCGGCTTGCCGCCTCGGTCCGCGAGGTCCATGGCCGGCTGGTTGACCGTGGCCGGGGCGGGGCACGCGACGCTCGGCGGCGCGATGCACAGGTTGCCGTACGGCGACAGCGCGTCACCGGCGGGGTCGCTGCTGGTGGTGCGGACGCGTGGCCGCTTCGGGGAGATGGTCCCCCCGAGCAGGCCAGGTCCGCCCGTCTGGGTGGTGACCACTGACAGGCCGACGTGGCCCTCCTGGTCGTCAGGCAGCTTGGCGGCGTCGTTGTAGACGATGCTCAGCCGGCCGTCGACCGGGTTGAGGTCCATGGCGAAGTAGTCGACGAGCGACCGGTCACCGAGCTGGGCCGCGCACAGCGTGCCGTTGAGGCAGATCGAGTCGTAGTGCATCGGGTGCGAGGTGGCCTTCACCTGCGCGACCGTCGGCTTCGCGTCCAGGCCGTTGAGGGTCATCGCGACGTACACGTTCCACGCGCCCTTGAACGTGCCCAGGTTGGGGTCACCGACCTGGTCGGTGCCGTAGAAGGAGACCGCGAACCGGCCAGGGAGGCCGCTCGCCACGATCCAGGGCATGACCGTCGTCTCGATCGGTCCCTGGTTGATGCGGATCTTGTCCTCGGTGCCCACGACGACGTTGTCCGCACCCGTGACGCACTTCGACAGGTTGGCGTTCGGGACGACGCGGACGTAGGTGTCCTGGAGGTCCTTACCGCCCTTCTCGGCGTACGTCACGTAGATGTTGCCGTCCTGGTCGTGGTCAGCGACCACGAAGCCGGCGGTGGGGGAGACGTCAGTGGGTCCGACGGTGCAGTTGCCCCACGTGGCGCCGTTGTCCGGCGAGTAGGCGAGCTTGAGCTTGTTGCCGTCGTCGTAGGGGAAGTAGACCTTCGCCTGCGCGGGCGTGCCGTTCAGGATCGCGCGCATCGGGCCGATGCGGCCGCCCCGATCGGTGACCACGACCGGCGACCCGTAGGAGTAGCCGCCGTCGGTGGACTTCTGGACCGTGAAACCGGCGGAGAGGCTGTTGTAGTTGAGGAAGACCGTCTTGGCGTCCGTGAACACCATCCACTGCCGGTCGACGCCTGGCACGGACTCGGACACGGGCGAGCCGTGCAGGGTCTTGCCGGTGTCGTCGGCGGTGCCGGTGCTGAAGTTGGTCAGCGGACCGAGGCCGGTGTAGGCCCAGGTGTACTGCCCCTTCTCGTTCTTGACCGGCGCGGAAGCCAGACCGCAGTCGCCGCCGCCTTCGGCCGTGGAGATCTGGCCGCGCGGGGCTTGGCCGAGCAGGTGGAACTGGTCGCCGCCGTCCAGCGAGACCTGCGCGTAGTCCGCGATGTTGGAGAACCCGGACGGTCCGCAGGTGTAGATGTGCCCACCCGGGTCGGTCGAGATCTCGGGCTCGCCCTGGTCGCGCTGGAGATCAGCGGGCACGGTCGCGCTGAAGTCCAGGCCCAGTGTGGGGGGCTCCGCGGCAGCGGACGCGGTCTGCCCGACGGGCAGAACGAGGCCCAGGCCGAGCAGGGTGACGGTGACGGACAGGGCGAGTGGGGTACGGCGGCGCACGGTGAGGTGCCCTTCAGCTGGGGACGAGACGTACCCCCAGGATGCCCGATGTGACCGGTGCTGTCAGGGAGGGGGTCCTCAGGGGGCGAGTTGGTCCAGGTGGGAGTGCTCCTGCCCGGACAGCGCCGCGATGCGGTCCATGAGCTCGTCGGTCCAGGCGCGCAGCTCCTGCGGAGTGGGATCCGCGGGGCCGGTCGTGACCGGCCGCATGGGCTCGCCGAAGCGCACGGCGACCTTGCGGGGGCGGGGCAGCCGCTTACCGGGCGGGCAGGCCTCACGGGCTCCCAGCACCGCGCAGGGGATCACCGGCACGCCGGAGGTGGCGGCCATCCGGGCCAGTCCGGTGCGTCCTCGGCTCAGGCGGCCGTCCCGCGTCCGGGTGCCCTCGGGGAACACCCCGACGAGCCGACCCTGCTCGAGCAGCGCGCACGCCGTGTGCAGGGCGGCCGTCGCGGCGTCGGCGCCCCGGCGGTCGACCGGCACCTGTCCGGTCGCCGTGAAGAAGTGGCGCTGACCCAAGCCACGCAGCCCGGGCCGCGTGAAGTACTCGATCTTGGCCAGGAAGCTGATCCGACGCGTGCGGACGACGAGCGGCAGGAGGAGCCAGTCGAGGTAGGACGTGTGGTTGCTGGCGATCAGGGCCGGCCCGCGGCGAGGCACGTACCGGCGGCCCGTGACCTTCGGACGGAACACCACGCTGAGCACCGGGGTGAGGACGACCTTCATCACCCAGTACAGCCAGCCGTTGCCGAGCGCGTCGACGTCGGCGACGGGCCGGGGGCCTCCGGGGGTGGCGCTGTGCACGGTGGGCCGTCCTCCTGCTTGTCCGTGGTGACGAGCGTCACCACCACGTTGAGCCTGCCACGGCCGGCTGCGATGCTCTGCGGCGTGCGCACCACGACGGCCCGGGGGTCCCTCCGCAGGCTTCCTCGGACGCGGTGGGCCCTGCTGGTCACGGCGTCCGTCGTGATCATCGTCGTCATGGCCGTCTGGTTCACGACGTCCCTCGTCAGCGCCATCCTGCAGCGCAACAGCGATCGTGAGGTCTTTCGCCGTGCGGCGGTCGCTGCCCTCCCGCCGGGCGCCACGGACGTCACGACGGGCACGCTGACCGGGACGGACGCCTATGCCTTGGGAGACCTGCCCCGCGACCCTGACTCGGTCATCGCTGCGTACGCCGGCCCTGGAGAGGCGGGGATCTCCTGGGTCGAGATCCCGGACTCGCGCGACGCGCTCATGCGCTACTACCTCTCCGTCGGCAAGGACCGCCTGCTCACGGTGACCGTGTCCCCCTGCCAGCGCTCCCGCAGCACGTGCCCAGCGGGCGGAACGACCGTCACGGCGGAGGTGTCGGTCGGTGGCCCCAACAGCTGAGCCGCCCGACCGGACCCGGCTGCTGCTCCCGCTGGTGCTGGTCTGCTTCGCCGCGAACTCGCTCATCACCCGGCACGTCGTCGCGGATGACCTGCTCGACCCCGGTCTGCTCACCGCCGTGCGCTTCCTGGCGGGGGCGGCGGCGCTCCTCGTCCTCGCGGGTGTGCGGCGCGACCGCGTCGTGGTGGGTCGGGCCAACGTGCAGCCCGCGCTCTGGCTCGGGACCTACGCGGTGTGCATCTCCTACGGCTACCAGCACATCGGTGCCGCGCCGGGAACCTTCGTGTTCTACGCAGCCGTGCTGCTGGCCCTGGTCGGAGTGGACGTGCTCCGGCGCCGGGCGGTTCCCCGGCGGCGCGCGGCCGGCGCGGTCGTCTCCCTGGGCGGGCTGGCGGTCCTCGCCGCGTCGTCGCTCGACACCGTGACCACCTCGGGCGTCCTGCTGCTCTCCGCTACCGGCCTCGCCTGGGGGCTGTACACCGCGGCAGGTCAGGGGGGTGGTGATCCGACCCGCGCGACCACGGGTCACTTCGCCCTGCTCGGGGTGGTCCTGCTCGTCCCCACGGCCGTCGGGTTTACCGCCGACCTGCGGGTCAGCGGCGCCGGCCTCGCCTGGGCCGCGCTGATGGGGGCGGGCACCACGGCGTTCGCGTACGTCGCGTGGTACGCCTGCCAGCGCACGTTGTCGGGGACGGCCGCCGGGTCGGTGCAGCTGGTGATCCCGGTCCTCACGGCGATCGGCGCGGTGCTCCTGCTCGACGAGCCGTTCAGCGGACGGCTGCTGGTGGTGGCCGGCCTGGTCGGCGCGGGGATGTGGCTCGGCCGGCCACCTCGCACGTAGACCGGTGCGCGGCGCCCGCGGTCACAGGCCGGGGAGGTCAGCCTCCAGACCGAGGTGGATCTGCGCTGCGTCGACGTAGGTCTTCTCGGAGATGAACGCGTGCTGCGTCCCGGTGTAGAGGTCCCGGAAGGCCCGCTCGAGCCGGGAGCCCTCCCGGATCGCCGTCGTCCCCGCCGCGAGGTGGGCCCACTGGCCGATCTCGCGGCTGGCCTCGGTGGCGTAGGTCGCGGCGATCCTCAGGTCGGCACGCATCGTGGGGGTGAGATCGCCTCCCTCGGCCACGACTGCTTCGACCGCGGTGAACGTCTCGACGACCCCGGCGTGGGCAGCCCGCCACATCCCCGTGTGATGGCTGAGGTTGCGCTGGAAGGTCTGCCGTCGGGCCAGCGTCTCCAGGTCCGACATGCGGGCCTTGGTCTTGGCCAGCTCCCGGACGTCCTCGAGCATCGACCGGGCCACCCCGAGCGCCCAGCTCGCGTGCCCGGCGGCGGTCACCGGCATGAGCCCCATCCGGTACATCGGTGCGCTGCCCCGCAAGGGCGTGCGGGTGAACAGGGGGTAGGTGCGGTACTCGGGCACGAACACGTCCTTGACGGAGTAGTCGTAGCTGCCGGTGCCCTTGAGGCCCTGCACGAACCAGCCGTCGTCGAGGCTGACGTCCTTCGCGTCCATCACGGCGACGCTGAACTGGTCGAGGTCGAACACGGGCTGGCCGTCCACAACCTTCATGAACCCGCCGCAGATCACGGGGGAGTGGCCCACCCCTGAGCCGAAGTTCCAGGCGCCGGTGATCTCGAACCCGCCCTCGACGGACGTGCCCATCCCGTTGGGGAACAGCTGACCTCCGCTCGTGATGCGCTGGCCCGCGCCGAAGACCTCGTCGAACCCCTTGTCCGGCAGGTACACCGCGGCGGCCATGGCCGTCGGCAGGTTGGCGATCCCCGTCCAGCCGGCGGCTCCGTCAGCGCTGGCCAGCTCCACCCACATCGCGATGAGCTCACGAAAGCCCGGCTCGCTGCCCCCCGCCTCGGTCGGGTTGAGGTAGGTCATCAGGCCGCTCGTCCACAGCGCCTCCACGGCGCGAGGGGTGAAGGTGCGGGCGGCTTCGCTCGGTCCCGCCTCCTCCTCCAGGACGGTCCGGATCCCCTGCGCTGCTGTCAGTC
The DNA here is from genome assembly GCA_963760125.1 of uncultured Actinomycetota bacterium. Lineage (GTDB taxonomy): Bacteria > Actinomycetota > Actinomycetes > Mycobacteriales > SCTD01 > RYN-111. The sequence goes on from CAVXBV010000010.1 coordinate 268,818, forward strand.
CGTGCACCAGTGACTCCTAGAACTTCGGGAACAGGCGGGGGTTGAGCCCGGCGGTCATCCCGCCGTCGACCACCATGGCCGACCCGGTCATGAACGACGCCTCGGACGAGGCGAGGAACACGATGGCGTTGGCGATCTCGGCCGCCTCGCCGAAGCGACCCAGCGCGTGGGCGTTCAGCATCGTCTCCTTGTACTGCTCCATCCCTGGCTGGTCGATCAGGTCCAGCAGCATGGGGGTGCTGATCCCTCCCGGGCAGACGGCGTTCACCCGGATGCCGTTCTTCCCGTAGTCGATCGCCATCGACTTCGTCAGCATGATGACCCCGCCCTTGGAGGCGTTGTAGGCCGAGCCGGCCTCGGTGCCCTCGACGCCCTCGATGCTGGCGATGTTCACGACGCTGCCCGACCCCTGCCGGATCATCTGCGTGCAGACGTGCTTGCACACCAGGAACGTGCCCTTCAGGTTGATGTCGAGCACGCGGTCCCACTCGTCGCCGTCGACGATGTGCACCGGTCCGCCCCCTGCCACGCCCGCGGCGTTGACGACAACGTCGAGGCGCCCGTGCTTGCTCACGATGTCCGCGACGGCCGATGCCACGGCCTGCTCGTCGCGGACGTCGAACAGGTAGTCCACGTCGCCGGCGACGTCGTTGGTCAGCACGATGGCGCCCTCCTTCGCGAACCGCTGAGCGGTCGCGAGGCCGATCCCGGAGGCACCGCCGGTGATGAACGCGACCAGGTCCTGGAGCTGTCCCATCGTTGCTTCTCTCTCGTCGTCGGGCTGGGCGGCGCCCTCGAGCAGGGCCGCTGCTGACCGTAGGCGCCTTTGGGTGCCCGCGACAGGCCCCCCTTCCCTTGTGAGGGGCGTCCGCCTAGACCTTCTCGGCGACGATGCGCCAGTTCAGGTCGGCGATCTTGGCGCGCTCGGCCTCGGTCCAGGCCTGACCTCCGCGCTGCAGCAGGTCGAGCGACTCCTCGATCCACGCCGGGGCGACGTTGACCTTCTCGAGCGCCCGGATGAACCGGCGGCCCCAGAGGATCAGGTCGCGCTTCTGCTCGCACAGCGGCCAGGCCTCGCTCTTGGACGGAGCGGAGAGCAGGATCTTGAAGCCGGCGCGCTCGAGAGCCGCGCAGACGTCCGCGGGGTACATCGACTGGGTCGCCGCGAGCGTCGGCAGGAACAGGCGGTGCAGGGCGACGTGCTCGTCGTTCGCCCAGTCGAAGTACGGCGTGAGCAGGTACTCCGAGCAGGCGTAGCGCGCGCCAGGCTTGAGGACACGGGCCATCTCGCGCGCGTGGAGGTCGAGCTCGTCCTTCTTGAAGAACGGCCACACCGCTTGGAAGGAGAAGCACCCGTCGAACGACGCGGAGGGGTACTCCAGCGGCTTGTGGTGATCGCCGACCGTGAAGTGCAGGCGGTCGCTCATGCCGCAGCGGGCCGCCCACGCGATCCCGTTCTGCACCTGGTCGGGGTCGATGTTGTAGCCCGACACCTGCCCACCGGTGATCGTCGCGAAGTGATGGGCGATGCGACCGCGACCGCAGCCCATGTCGAGTAGGTGGGAGCTCGCCGGGTCGTCCAGGGCCAGCTCCGCGAGGACGGCCTGCTCGGTGAGGATCTGGTTGTCGTACAACCCCTTCTTCTCATCGAGCATCGGCGGGATGTAGAGCTTCTCCAGGTCGAAGACCGACAGCATGTTGTTGAGGACCTTGTAGTAGTCCGCGACCGCCTTCGTCTCGTCGGCGGTCTCGGTCGGCTCACCGGCTTGCATCCGCTGGAAGAACCGGTAGGCGTCGATGCACGCCTGCTTGTCCGCGGCGGGCAGCGTCGCCAACCGCTTGAGCCCGATGGCGGCCGTCTTCAGGCGGTAGGAGTCCACGTGTGGCCCTTCGTTCGACCTGGTCAGGTCGGGTTGACGCCTGTGCGGCGCCGTCGTTACATTCATACAGCAGTTGGATGAATGTGTGAAGAAGGAGAGCAGTGGGCTTCCACGGCTGGCACGGGGACCCGCCCCCCACCGAGACCCTCGCCCGGGAGCGCCTGCTCGCCGCGGCCAACCGGTGCCTGGACCGGGTGGGGGTCGCGAAGGTGACGCTGTCGGATGTCGCCGCGGAGGCCGGGGTCACCCGGCAGACGGTCTACCGCTACTACCCGAACCTGGCAGAGGTGCTCCACGCCGTGGCCGAGAGCGGTGCCGCCGACTTCGTCGCCCGGATGCAGGCGCACCTGAGCGAGCACACCGCGCCGGTGGACGTGGTGATCGAGGCCATCGTGTTCTGCCTCGAGGAGCTGCCGCAGGAGCCCCGGATCGGGATCCTGCTGCAGGCCGGTGACCAGGACCTGTTCGGCCGGGGGATCACCTCCTCGACCGGGATCGATCTGGGTGCGCAGTTCCTGCGGCAGCTGCCCGTGGACTGGCGGGCCAGGGGGATCGACGACGATGACCTCGAAGGCCTGGCCGAGCTGATGCTGCGCCTCATCGGGTCGCTCACCCAGCACCCGTCGGTCAGCCCCCGGTCGCCGGACGAGGCGCGTCGCTACGTGCGCCGCTGGCTCGGGCCGGCCCTGACGGGCGCCGGGTCCGGCTGATCTCACCGCGACGACTGGGAGCCTGCAGGATGGAACGATGACCGTCCTCGTCGTGGGTGCCGGACCGACGGGGCTGACGGTTGCGGCGCTGCTCGGCCAGCGCGGCATCGCCTGCGTCGTGGTGGACCGGTGGACGGAGGCCTACGGGCTGCCGCGCGCGGTGCACCTGGACGACGAGTGCCTGCGGATCCTGCAGGAGATCGGCGTCGCCGAGCGGCTGGTCACCAGACCCGCGCTGGGCCTGCGCCTCGTCGACGCCCACCACCGGACGATGGCCCAGTTCGACCGGAGGACCGGCCGCTTCGGGTACCCGCAGGCGAACATGTTCGAGCAGCCGGACCTCGAGCGGTTGCTCCGCGAGCGCCTCGCCGAGCTTCCCTGTGTCGACCTGCGTGAGGGCACAGAGCTCATCGCGTTGGACGGGTCGCTGCGTGACACGAGCACGGGCGACGTCACCCAGGTGCCGTACCGCTACCTGCTCGGGTGCGACGGCGCGGCGAGCACGGTGCGCGAGCTGGCCGGGATCGGGTGGCGTGAGCGCGGCTTCGAAGACCGCTGGCTCGTCGTCGACGGACGGCAGGCGACGCCGCTGGGCACCTGGGACGGTGTGGTCCAGGTCTGTGACCCGGCTCGGGCCGCGACCTTCATGCAGGTCAGTGCAGACCACTACCGGTGGGAGTTCCGGCTGCACGAAGGGGAGAGCGCCGACGGGATCGACCTCGCCGCACTGCTGCGCCGGTGGCCGGTGAGCCCGGACCTGGAGGTCGTCCGGAGAGCGGAGTACGTCTTTCGCGCCGGCGTGGCCGACACCTGGCGTCAGGGCAACGTGCTGCTCCTCGGCGATGCGGCGCACCAGACCCCGCCGTTCATCGGTCAGGGGCTGGGCCTCGGCCTGCGGGACGCCGCCAACGTCGCCTGGAAGTTCGAGCGCACGCAGCTGCTCGACACCTACGAGAGCGAGCGCCGGCCGCACGCCGAGGCGCTGATCAAGAAGGCTGTCGTCGTCGGCTGGGCCCTGACCGGCGGGCAGGGGGCGGCGTCCGCCGTCCGCCGCCGGGCGTTGGCAGCGCTCTGTCGCTACCCCGGGCTGATGAGCAGGGCGTTCGACCGCGACACCCCCGCGCTGCGGCGCGGTCCGCTGGTGGCCACGGGGTTCAGGTCGCTGGCAGGACAGCTGATCCCCCAGCCCACGAAGGCCTTCGACACCGAGCTGGGCAGTGGCTTCGCCCTCGTGGTGCTCCATCCGCCCCGTGCCGCGGTGGCTGCCGCGGGTCGCGCCCTGGGCGCCCGTCAGGTGCTGGCGCCGCCGGCCGTCGCCGAGTGGATGCGGCGCGGTCGGACGACCGCCGTACTGGTGCGCCCCGACCGCGTGGTCCTGGCGGCAGCCGGCCGACGAGGTCACCTGTCACGTGCCGGCCGGGTCGCTGTGGCCACGGCGACCACCTAGGTTGGCAGCATGAGAGCCCGCACGGTCCGCTCCCGGAACGAGCTCCAGCAGTACGACGACCTGGCGGACCAGTGGTGGGAGCCGCGAGGCGAGTTCGCGATGCTCACGTGGATCTCCGCTGCGCGGGTGCGACACCTCCCGGCCGCCGGAGGTCTGCTGCTCGACGTCGCTTGCGGCGGCGGTCTGCTTGCACCCTTCGTCACCGGGTGGACCCACGTCGGGGTCGATCTGTCCCGCCCCGGGTTGCTCCTGGCTCGAGCCCACGGTGTCCTCGTCGCCCAGGCGGACGTGGTCCGGCTCCCCTTCGCCGACGGCACCTTCGACGTCGTGGTGGCCGGCGAGATCCTCGAGCACGTCGAGGACCTGGCCGGCGTGGTGGCGGAGGTCTGCCGGGTCCTGCGACCCGGGGGAACCCTTGTCATCGACACGATCGCGCGCACCTGGTGGGGCCGGTTCTCCTCGATCACCGTGGGGGAGCGGATCCCGGCCGGTCCGCCGAAGCTGTTGCACGACCACCGCCTGTTCGTCGACCGTGCCGAGCTGCTCGCCCTGGCCGCAGCTCAGGGTGTGACGTTGCGGCTCAACGGGCTCCGGCCATCCTTCGTCGACTACCTGCTGTGGTTGCTGGGTAGGCGCCCGGTCGTGCGGATGCTCACCACCCGCTCCACCGCAGGTCTGTTCCAGGGGGCAGGGGTCAAGGCGTGACGTCAGCAAGGATCGTCGGGCACGGGTCCGCCCTGCCGCCGGCCATGGACCACGCCGAGATGTGGGACGGCTTCTTCGCCGGTCACTACGCCGACAACCGGATCGCCGCCAAGGTGTGGGCCACCGCCGGGATCACGACCCGACACGCTGTTGCGGACCCGCGCAAGGAGGATGTCTCGTCCTGGGGGACGGGCGCGCGCATGGAGCGGTTCGCGCAGGACGCCCCGCCGCTCGGGCACGCTGCCGTCACCGCGGCGCTCGTTGATGCGGGACTCGACGCCTCCGACGTCGGGCTCTTCGCCGTGGTGTCCTGCACCGGTTACGCCACCCCGGGTCTTGACATCCTGCTGGCGCGTGACCTCGGCATGTCCCCCGACGTCCAGCGCCTGTGCATCGGCCATATGGGCTGCTACGCAGCGATTCCCGGCCTCGGTGCCGTCTCCGACTTCGTCGTCGCGCGTGGCAAGCCGGCGGTGCTCCTGTGCGTGGAGCTCACCAGCCTGCACATCCAGCCCGCGACCGACAGCGTCCAGCAGATGGTCGCCCACGCGCTGTTCGCCGACGCAGCGGCTGCTGTCGTCGTCGTCCCGTCATCCGCCGGCCAGCCCGGCCTCGACATCGTCGACCTCTCCGCGCGGACCGACGTGACCACCCTGGACCACATGACGTGGGACGTGACCGACCTCGGGTTCCGGATGGGGCTCTCGCCGCGCGTGCCCGACGTCCTCGCCCGTCATGCCCGCCCCGTCGTCTCCGACCTCCTGGACCAGCACGATCTCGCGCTCACCGACGTCGGCGGGTGGGCCGTGCACCCCGGTGGTCGCAGGATCGTTGAGGTCGTCGCAGCCGAGCTCGACCTGCCCGAGAGCGCCGTGCGTCACTCCTACGACGTCCTGCGCGACGTCGGCAACTGCTCGTCCGCGACCGTGCTGCTCGTGCTCGACCGCGTCCGGCGGGGCCTCGACGCCGGGGACCCGGTCGTCGCGATGGCCTTCGGCCCCGGCCTCACGCTCTACAACGCGCTGCTGCGCGCCGGCGACTGACCGAGTCCGGGCCCGACCGCTCGGCGGACCAGACCTCAGCGGCGGAGCACGACCTGCACCGCCGCCCGTCGCTTGATGCCGCATCCTCGCCGGACTCGATCCTTGACGGATCTCGCTCCTTGACGGATAGAGACTGATCGGTTTCTCTTTGCCCATGACCTTCGACGTGATCCTCAACAACGGCCTCGTCTTCTCGGGCGACGACCGTCCCGCCGTGGTCGGCAACGTCGGGATCCGGGACGGCCGCGTGGAGCGGATCACGGCAGACCCCCTGGACGAGACCGGCTGTCCGGACGTGCGGGACGCGACGGGGCTGTGGGTGATCCCGGGGATGGTCGACGTGCACACGCACTACGACATCGAGGTGCTCGCCGGCCCTGGCCTGCCGGAGTCGGTCCGGCACGGCGTCACGACCGTCTTCCTCGGCTCGTGCTCGCTGTCCACGGTGCACGTCGGGCCCGAGGACGCGGGCGACATCTTCGGTCGGGTCGAGGCCATCCCCCGCGAGCACGTCATCAGCCACCTCGAGCAGGCCCCCACCTGGACGTCTGCGGCCGAGTACGTCACGGCTCTCGAGCAGCTTCCGCTCGGCCCGCACCTCGCCGCGTTCATCGGTCACTCGGACGTCCGTGCCGCCACGATGGGCCTCGACCGCGCGACCCGCCGCGAAGTCCGGCCCAGCAAGGCCGAGATCGCCACGATGGCCCGGCTGGTCCACGAGGCGCTCGACGCCGGGTTCCTCGGCATGAGCTCGCAGGAGCTGCTCTTCGACAAGCTCGACGGTGAGGTCTGTCGCTCCCGCACGCTGCCTTCGACGTACGCGACGGCTCGCGAGCGGTTCCACCTGCGCACGGCCCTCCGCAGGCGCGGGCGGGTGCTGCAGTCCGGACCGGACATCAACAACCCGCTGAGCATCGCGTCCTACCTGCTGGGCAGCCTGGGCGGGGTCCGCGCCCCGCTGAAGGTCAGCCTGCTGTCAGCTGCCGACCTCAAGGCCAACCCGTTCCTGCTCTCCCCGTTGCTGCGGCTCTCGCGGGTCATGAACGCGCTGGGCGGGAGGTTCCGGTGGCAGCACCTGCCGGTGCCGTTCGAGGTCTACGCGGACGGCATCGACCTGGTCATCTTCGAGGAGTTCGGCTCCGGCGCGGCTGCCCTCCACCTCAAGGATGCGGCCGCTCGCGACGAGCTGATGCGGGACGCGGCGTACCGCGAGCGGTTCCGCAAGGACTACGCGAAGAAGTACAGCCTGCGGGTGTGGCACCGCGACCTGCACGACGCCGAGATCGTCGCCTGCCCCGACGGCACCGCCGTCGGGAAGTCCTTCGGCCAGCTGGGCGACGAGCGGGGCCTGCACCCGGTGGACGCGTTCCTGGACCTCGTCCTGGAGCACGGAACCGCGCTGCGGTGGCGCACCACGATCTCCAACCACCGCCCGGAGATGCTCAAGCGGGTCGCCGCGGACGACAGCATGCAGTTCGGCTTCTCCGACGCGGGCGCCCACCTTCGCAACATGGCCTTCTACAACTTCGGACTCCGGCTGCTGCGTCACGTCCGAGACAGCGAGCGTGCGGGCTCCCCATTCATGACGGTCCACCGGGCCGTGCACCGGCTGACCGGGGAGCTCGCGGACTGGTACGGCATCGACGCCGGCCACTTGCGCGAGGGTGACCGCGCCGATGTGGTCCTGCTCGACCCGACCCGGCTCGACGACTCCCTGGACAGCTATCACGAGGCCGAGGTCGAGGAGTACGGCGGTCTGTCGCGCATGGTGAACCGCAACGACGACACCGTGCGGGCCGTCTACATCTCCGGCCGTCAGGTCGTGGACGGCGGCCGACCGACGGCCCTGCTCGGTGCCGAGCGGGTCGGGAGCTTCTTGCCGGTGGGTCGCCCCGTCGCGCCTGCCCGGCCTGCCGCAACCGTCCCCCGCTGACGGATGTCCCGTCCCGCCGAGCGCACCCAGTCCGAGCGGAGCGCGCAGACCATCGCGAAGCTCGTCGACGCCACGATCCGCACCATCGCCGAGATCGGCTACCACCAGACGTCGCTCAGCGAGATCTGCACCCGAGCGCAGGTCTCACGCGGTGGCCTGTTCCGGCACTTCGACTCGCGCCTCGACCTCGTCGTCGCCGCCGCCGAGGAGGTCGCGGACCGGCACCTGTCCCAGTCCCGCGACCAGCTCGCCGGCGCCCTCGGCACCGGTGAGGAGCTGCTCGCGCTCGTCCGCGGGCGCGTGCGTGATCCCATCAACGCCGTGTGGTTGGAGCTGCTCGTCGCTGCCCGCACCGACGAGGCGCTCCGAAGCCGGTTGGCTCCCGTGGCGGTGTCGCTCCTCGGGTCCATCGAGCAGCTCGCCGCCGACACGGTCCCCGGCGTCGATCCCGAGCTGTCCCAGGTCCTGGTGACGTCGCTGCTGCACCTGCTCGACGGGGAGGCCGTCTTCTCGTTCACCTACCCCCGTCCCGCGCTCGAGGCGCAACGGTTGCGGCTGCTCGCCGGCCTCCTCGACCACCTGCTCGAGGTCCGGTCACCTCACGCCGGCGGCGGTGGTGACCGGACGTGAGCTCAGGTCAGGACGGGAACGCCTCGTCGAAGTACTTCTGGAGGTCAGGCGTGGCCTCGCCCGTGTAACCGCAGCCGTTGACGGTCCCGTTGGTGGCGGTGACGAGGTACGCCTTCCCCTGGACGAACGCACCCGGTCCCGCGGACGTCACCGGCGTGTCGATGGTGACGACGTCGGCCGAACCGCCCTTGTACCAGCGGTCCACGGTCAGCGTCACCTGCTCGTCAGTCACCTCCGAGGCCGTTCCGGCGAACGCCAGGGGCATGTCCCTGAGGATGTCCACGCTGAACATCAGGCAGGAGTCGAGGGTCACCCCTCCTCCCGCGCTCTGCAGGGCCACGCTGGTCTTGGCCTTGGCCGGGGGGTTCCCGTCACCGCCGCCGGCCAGGACGCCACCGACGCCCAGGGCGAGGACAGCGACGGCAGCGGCAGCGAGGACCGAGGGCCGGCGCCAGCCGGGGGACGACGGGGCGTCGGGGGTCTGCTGCTCGGACGTGACGGTCATGGCGCGCTCCAGGAGCTCATGAGCCCGAAGGCTCGTCGATGGGTCGACAGCGACCGAGGGCGGCATGGGGTCGAGCTTGGCGAGGCGTGCGCGTAGCGCGTCGTCGTCGGGGTTCACCGCTCCTCCTCTCCCTGTCGTTCCCCTAGTTGTCCTGTAGCGCCTGGCTGCTTTCGTCGGAGCATCTCGTTTCTCAGCTTCTTGGTCGCACGGTGCAACCTGATGCTCGCAGCGTTCGGCGTGATGCCCAGGACTCCGGCGATCTCCGAGGCCGACAGCTGCTCCCACGCCCAGAGCTGGAGCACCTCGGCGTCCGTCGGGGACAGCGCCTGGAGCGCCTCGTGGAGGTCCGGGTCCGTCTCGGCCACGCCAGGAGGAGGTTCGGTCGCGAGACGCCTTGCCAGCCTCACCCGACGGTCCGAGGCTCGCAGTGCGTTGGCCAGGCACCCGCGGGCGACGCCGTAGCACCAGGCGAGCCGCGCCTCGTGGGGGATGTCCTCCGCTCGGCGCCACATCACCAGCAGCACGTCGCCCAGCACGTCTTCGGCGGTGCTGGGATCGGTGCGCCGACGCAAGTAGCGCTGCAGCGGCTCGTACGCCTCAGCGACGAGCTGCTCGAAGGGTGCCTGCATGGTCTTCACACCCCCCTCTGTCCGGCATCCCCCCGATCCTTTCAGGGAGGACAGATGTCTGTCGGCCTTGTCATGATCGGTGGACGGGGTCACCGTGTACGACCTCACGGTGCAGAACGGCTGAGCTCGAGGAAGCGAACGGCCGCTCGGGCACCCGCCCGAGCGGCCGTTCGCCGATGGAGGGTCGGGGGAGTGCGCCGGCCGCTTCCGCACGTCCACCGCGATGCGCGCCGTCAGACGTCGTTGCCGGGGTCAGGGTCGGTCCGGGGACGTCCCGGATCGTGTCCCGAACGGTTGACGGCGGTGCCCGGCTCAGGCTTGCAGGACCCGGACGTCGTAGCGGCTGATGTTGGCGTCGCGCGTGACGAGGGTGAGGTCCTCGATCTGTGCCTGGGCGACGAGCATCCGGTCGAAGGGGTCTGCGTGGTGCGGTGGCAGCGAGCGCACAGCGAGGGCGTGAGCGAGTCCGATGGGCAGGATGTCGAAGCCGTGGTGCACAATCTGGTCGCTCAGGTCATCGGGTGCCGCGAGCTTGCCCAGCGCGGCCTTGATGCTCATCTCCCAGACCGTCGCTGCTGACACGCACACGTCGGAGTCGGCCGCGGCGATCGCTGCCCTGGCTTTGGGGCGCAGGCGCTGAGCGGACAGCCACCAGAGAAGGACGTGCGTGTCGAGCAGCAGCCTCACGCGGGTTCGCCGAGGAACAGCGCGGTGATGTGTTCATCGACGTTGTCGAAGTCAGACGCGAGCTGCACTCGCCCCTCCCATCCGCCGGGCGAGCGAGGTCGCCGAGGTGCCTGAATGGCGACGAGCCGCACGCGCGGGCTCCCGGCCTTGGCGATGATGATGTCCTCGCCGCCGGCGGCGCGCTCGACCAGGTCAGACAGGTGGGTCTTCGCCTCGTAGATGTTGACCTGAGTCGTCATGCCTTCATCATCGGCATTGGTCAGGTAGTTGGTCAAGGGCATTCCCAGCATCCAAGAAGGCACCGACGTCGAGATCCTCACGTGGCTCGACGACTGCTCGCGCTTCGCCCTATCGGTCACCGCGCACCGGCCGGTCACCGGTCCGATCGTGCTCGCGATCTTCCGCAAAACCGCTGCCACACATGGCTTCCCGGCCTCCACCCTCACCGACAACGGCCGCGTCTTCACCGTCCGACTCTTCGGCGGCACCCCCGGCCGCAACCACCACCCTCAAGAAGTGGCTCCGCGCCCAACCCCAGCCCACCACCCTCGCCGAGCTGCAGGCCCTGCTCGATGAGTTCACCGAGCTCTACAACACCCGCCGACCCCACCGGTCCCTGCCCCACCGCGCCACCCCCGCGACCATCTACGCGTCCCTGCCGAAGGCCACCCCGAGCGGCGACCGCCGAGCCGACACCCACGACCGCGTCCGCCACGACAAGATCGACAAGGCCGGCAGCGTCACCCTGCGCGTCGCGGGCCAACTCCGGCACATCGGGGTCGGCCGAACCTACGCCCGAACCGACGTCATCCTGCTCGTCCAAGACCTTCACGTCACCATCGTCAACGCCGCCACCGGCGAGATCCTGCGCGACCTCATCATCGATCCCCGCCTGGACTACCAGCCCACCGGGCACACAAAGAAGTAGACCGAACCTGCACTCCGCAGGTTCAGCCCATTCCGATGTCCTGAGACACCACAAGGGTGCCCCCGGCAGGATTCGAACCTGCGCTTCTTCCTCCGGAGGGAAGCACTCTATCCCCTGAGCTACGGGGGCTCGGGCGTCGCTGAGGCTAGCAGGAGCGCGTGGGGTGACGGGAGCGCGCGAACCGGCCCGGGTGTGTAGGTTCCCCCACGTGTCAGCCAGCCTCGGTCGTGTCCTCGTCGTGGACGACGACGACGTCATCCGCCAGCTCATCACTGTCAACCTCGAGCTCGAAGGGTTCGAGGTGACCACCGCCTTCGACGGTCAGGACTGCCTCGACAAGGTCAAGACGGTCGACCCGGTGGTGATCACGCTCGACATCATGATGCCGCGCATGGACGGCTGGGAGGCCGCCAGTCGACTACGCGCCGACCCGGAGACCGCGGACGTCAAGGTCGTGCTGCTGTCGGCGCGCGCGCAGGAGGCCGACCTCGAGCGCGGCACGCGCATCGGGGTCGACGCCTACCTCACAAAGCCGTTCGACCCCGACGAGCTCATCGCGACCGTACGGCGGCTCGCCGGTCTCCCGCCGGCCTGAGCCCTACTTCGTCGCGACGGGAGTCGGCGTCGCGTCGGCAGGTGTCGCGGTCGGCTGCGCGGTCGGCGCGCCCGCCGGCGGGGTCGGGCTGGTCGCCGTCCCCCCGGCGAAGTCCGCCTCGGCCTGGGCAGCCGTCGCGGAGGTGCCGCTGCAGGCCGCTCCGCGCTCAGGCGCCTGCGGGCCCGCCGTGAACAGGTCCAGGAACCGCTCGACCCGGGTGTCCGACGCGCTGGTGACCGTGACCTGCTCGCCCCAGGCCTGCAGGCTGATCTGGGCCTTCTGACCCGGGTAGGGGCTGAGCATCCGGTAGGGGTCGCCGTCGACGAGCTTCTTGAGCTCGCGACCTGCGTCGGCCTGGAGGTCCCGGGCTGGTAGGTGATCCAGACCGCGCCGTGCTCGAGCGAGTGGACGGCGTGCTCGGGAGCGATGGCGGCCGTGTACACCTGGCAGGACTGCGGGACGTCGTTGTGGTCCCCGCCGTCCGGCGGGGTGGTCGCCTGGTCCGGGTAGCTGATGTGCTTGCCCGCGACGTGGTTGCGCAGTCAGGTCGCTTGTTGGTCTGCAGCCCGGAGATCTGCGTCTCGGCGTACTTCAGGCTGGTCGTGTCGCCGACGCCGGTGTTCTTCACGGCGTAGTACAGGATGCCGCCGAGGAACAGGGCGAGGACGGCGCCGCCGGCGACCAGCCCGGTCGGGAACGGCTTCTTCACCGGACCGCCTTGCGTCCACGGGCTCCGCGCGCGCGGGCGACCGGGTCTGCGTTCTTGCTGGGGCGCTTGGCCATCAAGGTGGTGTCCGTCCAGGGTTCCGGGTGCTGGTGTCGCCGCGCAGATAGTAGGTGGAGCGCCCCTGTAGCCTCGGAGCGTGACTCCGGAGGAGCTCCAGCAGGCCGTGCGCGACGCCGTTGCTGCCTGCGTGGACAACGGCGAGCTGACCGTGCCGGTTCCGGACGAGGTGGTCGTCGAGCGCCCGAAGAACCGCGACCACGGCGACTACGCGACCAACGTCGCGCTGCACCCTGGCCAAGGCCGCCGGCCGGCCCCCGCGGGAGGTCGCGCAGCTCGTCGCGACTCGGCTCGCGCAGGTCAAGGGCATCGAGGCCGTCGAGATCGCCGGCCCCGGCTTCCTCAACGTCCGCCTCGGCGGGGCGGCGCTCGGGCGAGGTCGTCGGCCAGGTGCTGGCTGCCGGCCCGGCGTACGGCGGCAACGACCGCGCGGCGGGGCAGAACGTCAACCTCGAGTTCGTCAGCGCCAACCCGACCGGACCGATCCACATCGGCGGCGTGCGCTGGGCTGCGGTCGGCGACGCGCTCGCCCGGCTGCTGCAGGCCAGCGGCGCGAAGGTCACGCGGGAGTACTACTTCAACGACCACGGCGGCCAGATCGACCGCTTCGCCCGGTCGCTGCTCGCCGCGGCGAAGGGCGAGCCCGCGCCCGAGGACGGGTACGGCGGCGACTACATCGCCGAGATCGCCGCCAAGGTCACCGCGCTGGTCCCCGACGTGCTCGAGCAGGCGGACCCGCAGGAGGTCTTCCGGGCCAGAGGGGTCGACCTGATGTTCGGCGAGATCAAGCAGTCGCTGCACGAGTTCGGTGTCGACTTCGACGTCTACTTCCACGAGAACTCGCTGCACGAGAGCGGCGCCGTCGAGCGGGCCATCGAGCGGCTGCGCTGGCTGGGCCGGATCTTCGAGCAGGACGGTGCGACCTGGCTGCGCACCAGCGACCTCGGTGACGACAAGGACCGGGTCGTCATCAAGAGCGACGGCGACCCGGCGTACATCTCGGGGGACCTGGCCTACTACCTCGACAAGCGCGAGCGCGGGCTTCGACCGCTGCGTGATCATGCTCGGCGCCGACCACTCCGGCTACGTCGGTCGGATGATGGCGATGTGCGCGGCCTTCGGGGACACCCCGAAGGTCAACCTCGAGATCCTCATCGGGCAGATGGTCAACCTGGTCCGCGACGGCGAGCCGATGCGGATGAGCAAGCGGGCCGGGACGGTCGTCACCCTCGAGGACCTCGTCGACGCCATCGGGGTCGACGCCGCGCGCTACGCCCTCGCCCGCTCGAGCAGCGACAGCCAGATCGACATCGACCTGGACCTGTGGGCCCGAAAGACCAGCGACAACCCGGTCTTCTACGTGCAGTACGCCGCCACCCGGGCGGCCTCGGTCCTGCGCAACGCCCGCGACCTCGGTCATCGAGCCGGGAGGTGACCTCGCGCTGCTGACCCACCCGCGCGAGAACGACCTGCTGCTCGCCCTCGCGGAGTTCCCCGGGCGTCGTCGCGACGGCCGCGGAGCTGCGCGAGCCGCACCGCGTCGCGCGCTACCTGGAGGAGAAGGTCGCCAAGAGCGCCCAGCGGTTCTGGGACGACTGCCAGGTGCTGCCCAAGGGTGACGAGCCGGTCGCCGAGACGACCGCTCCTCGCCTGCTGCTGTGGCAGGCCACCCGGGTCGTGCTCGAGAACGGCCTCGGCCTGCTGGGCGTCAGCGCCCCGGAGCGGATGTGAGCCGACCTGGCCGAGGGCGTGTGGCCGCAGACGGCCGCCCGCTCCGCCGCCGGCGTGCTGGAGCTCGGCGGGCTCGACGTGCGCGACCTCGCCGCGCAGTTCGGCACGCCGCTGCTGGTGCTCGACGAGGACGACCTGCGCGCCCGCTGCCGCGCCTGGCGGGAGGCCTTCGACGGCTGGCCGGCCGGCGGGGACGTCGCCTACGCCGGCAAGGCGTTCCTGTCCAAGGCCGTCGTGCGCATCGTGCAGGAGGAGGGCCTGGCCCTCGACGTCTGCACCGGCGGCGAGCTCGGGGTCGCCCTCGCCGCGGGCTTTCCCGCCGAGCGGCTGTTCTTCCACGGCAACAACAAGTCCGTCGCCGAGCTCGAGCGGGCCGTTGCCGCGGGCGTCGGCACCGTCGTGGTCGACTCCTTCGAGGAGATCGTCCGGCTGGCGGCCATCGCCGAGCGGGCCGGCGTCCACCAACGGGTCTACGTCCGCGTCACGCCCGGCGTCGAGGCGCACACCCACGAGTACGTCCAGACCGGCCAGGAGGACCAGAAGTTCGGGTTCTCCCTGGCCAGCGGCGCCGCGGCCGAGGCGATCCGCCGGATCGTGACGCTGCCCTCGCTCGACCTGGTCGGCCTGCACTGCCACATCGGCAGCCACATCTTCGACACCCACGGCTTCAAGCTCGCTGCGCACCGGATGGTCGGACTGCTGGCCGAGGTCCGGGACGAGCACGGCCTCGAGCTGCCCGAGCTCGACCTCGGCGGCGGGCACGGCATCGCCTACACGGCCGCCGACGACCCGATGAGCACGGCCGACCACGCCGGCGGGCTGCGGCCATCGTGGAGAAGGAGTGCGCCGATGCGGGTCTGGCCGTGCCGCGCGTCATCGTCGAGCCCGGCCGCGCGGTCGTCGGTCCGACGACCGTCACGCTCTACGAGGTCGGCACGGTCAAGGACCTGCCCGGCCTGCGCACCTACGTCAGCGTCGACGGGGGCATGAGCGACAACATCCGCACCGCGCTGTACGACGCCCGCTACACCGCTGTCCTCGCCAGCCGGACCAGCGACGCCGAACCGCGCAACGTCACGCTCTGCGGCAAGCACTGCGAGAGCGGCGACATCGTCGTCCACGACGTCCCGCTGCCCAGCGACCTCGCGCCCGGTGACCTCGTCGCCGTGCCTGCCAGCGGGGCCTACCACCGCTCGATGGCCAGCAACTACAACCACGTCCGCGCCCGCCGGTCGTCGCCGTGTCCGGCGGGTGGCCCGCGTCATCGTGCGGCGCGAGACCGAGGCCGACCTGCTCGCCCTGGACGTCGGATGAGGGCCGGTGAACCGCCGCCTCGCGGCGCTGTTCTTGGTGGCCCTCCTGACGGTGCTCGTGGCCCTCGGCGTGGCCGCGGCCACTCTCGGCGCTGGGTGCTGGCCGGCTACCTGGTCGGCATGGCCGTCCTGCTCGTGCTGCTGGTGCGGCAGGCCGGGGCAGCCCGGCGTCGCAAGGAGCAGGAGCGACAGCTCGCCGGCCGGACCTGCTCCTGCTGCACCTCCACCGTCTTCGACCCGGTGGAGGTCACGATGACGGCCCCGCTGCGCGTCGCCCTGCTCGGCTGCGGCACCGTCGGTGCGGAGGTCGTGCGGATGCTGCAGAGCAGCGCCGAGGACCTGACGGCCCGGGTCGGCGCGCCGCTGGAGATCGTCGGGATCGCCGTACGCCGGCTCGGCCGGGCCCGCGACGTCGACGTGGACGACGCCCTGTTCACCACCGACGCGGAGGGTCTGGTCGCGCGCGACGACGTCGACATCGTCGTCGAGGTCATCGGTGGGATCGAGCCCGCGCGGACCCTGCTGGTAGCGCCCTGAAGGCCGGCAAGAGCGTCGTCACGGCCAACAAGGCGCTGCTCGCCGAGGACGGCGCGACCCTGCACGCCGCCGCGATCGAGGGCGGCGCGGACCTCTACTACGAGGCCTCGACCGCCGGGGCCATCCCGATCCTGCGGCCGCTGCGGGAGTCGCTCGCCGGCGACGCGGTCAGCCGCGTGATGGGCATCGTCAACGGCACGACCAACTTCATCCTGACCCGCATGGACGAGGTCGGCATGGGCTTTCCGAGGCCCTCGACGAGGCCACCGCGCTGGGCTACGCCGAGGCCGACCCGACCGCCGACGTCGAGGGGTTCGACGCCGCGGCCAAGGCCGCGATCCTCGCCGGGCTGGCGTTCCACACCCGCGTCACCGCCGCCGACGTGCACCGCGAGGGCATCTCCGACGTCACCGCCACGGATGTCGCGAGCGCCAAGGCGATGGGCTGCGTCGTGAAGCTGCTCGCGATCGCCGAGCGCGACGGGCGACGCGGTGTCGCGTGCGCGTGCACCCGGCGATGATCCCGCGCACCCACCCGCTGGCCAGCGTCCGCGAGGCCTACAACGCGGTGTTCGTCGAGGCCGCTGCCGCCGGTCAGCTGATGTTCTACGGCCGCGGCGCCGGGGGCGCGCCGACGGCCTCGGCCGTCCTCGGGGACCTGGTCGCGGTCGCCCGCAACACCCTGTCCGGCGCCCGCGGGGCGGGGGAGTCGGCGTACGCCGACCTGCGGGTCCGGCCGATGGGCGAGGTCGTCACGCGCTTCCACATCAGCCTCGACGTCGCCGACAAGGCCGGCGTGCTGGCCTCGGTGGCCAACACCTTCAGCGCCCACGACGTGTCGATCCGCACGGTGCGCCAGGAGGGCCACGGCGACGACGCGTCGCTGGTGGTCGTGACGCACACCGCCACCGACGCGGCGCTGCAGGCGGTCGTCGAGGAGCTGCGAGGGTCCGACGTCGTGCGGGCCGTGGCGAGCGTGATGAGGGTGGAGGGCACATGAGCGAGCGCGCCGGCTGGCGAGGGCTGATCGAGGAGTACCGCGACCGGCTGCCGGTCACGGACGACACCCCGGTCGATCACGCTGCTCGAGGGCGGCACGCCGCTCGTGCCTGCCCGCACCTGTCCGAGCTGACCGGCTGCGAGGTGTGGCTCAAGGTCGAGGGGGCCAACCCGACCGGGTCCTTCAAGGACCGCGGCATGACGATGGCCATCAGCAAGGCGAAGGAGGAGGGCAGCCAGGCCGTCATCTGCGCCTCCACCGGCAACACCTCGGCGTCGGCCGCGGCGTACGCCGCCCGGGCCGGCATGACCTGCGCGGTGCTCGTGCCGGACGGCAAGATCGCCCTCGGCAAGCTGGCCCAGGCCCTCGTGCACGGCGCCCAGCTGCTGCAGGTGCAGGGCAACTTCGACGACTGCCTCGACCTGTGCCGCGACCTGTGCAAGAACTACCCGGTGACCCTGGTCAACAGCGTCAACCCGTTCCGCATCGAGGGCCAGAAGACCGCCGCCTTCGAGATCTTCGACGTCCTCGGCGCCGCGCCCGACGTGCACTGCCTGCCGGTCGGCAACGCCGGCAACATCACGGCCTACTGGAAGGGCTACACCGAGTACAGCGGCGGACGTCCGCGGATGCTCGGCTTCCAGGCCGCCGGCGCCGCGCCGATCGTGACCGGCAGCGGGTGGAGAAGCCCTCAACCATCGCGACCGCGATCCGCATCGGCAACCCCGCGTCCTGGAACGAGGCCCTCGCCGCCCGCGACGAGAGCGGCGGCGACATCCAGGCCGTGACCGACCGGCAGATCCTGGCGGCCTACAAGCTGCTCGCCCGGCGGGAGGCGGTCTTCGTCGAGCCGGCCTCGGCCGCCTCGGTCGCCGGGCTGCTGCAGGCCCGCGAGTCCGGGCACGTCTCGGCCGGCGAGCGGGTCGTCTGCACCGTCACCGGCAACGGCCTCAAGGACCCCGAGTGGGCCATCGCCGGGGCGCCCAAGCCGGTCACGATCGCCGCCCACGTCGACGCGGCCGCCGCGGCCCTGGGGCTGACCGTCCTGATCGACTGACGGGCGCAC
The DNA here is from genome assembly GCA_963760125.1 of uncultured Actinomycetota bacterium. Lineage (GTDB taxonomy): Bacteria > Actinomycetota > Actinomycetes > Mycobacteriales > SCTD01 > RYN-111. The sequence continues at coordinate 286,940 of CAVXBV010000010.1, forward strand.
CGCGCCGGCCTCTCCCACGACCGCAGGAGCCTGACGTGCCGTCCTTCCGCGCCGCTCCTGTCCGGGTCCGCGTGCCCGCGACCAGCGCCAACCTCGGGCCGGCCTTCGACACCGCCGGCCTGGCCCTGGCGCTGTACGACGACGTCGATCGTCCGCGTCGCCGACTCCGGCCTGACGGTCGACGTCGCCGGGGAGGGCGCCGAGACCCTGCCGCGCGACAAGCGCCACCTGGTCGTGCAAGTCGCTGCGCGCGGCGTTCACCGCCCTGGGCGGGCAGCCCCGCGGGCTCGAGGTCGTCTGCGCCAACCGCATCCCGCAGTCGCGCGGCCTCGGCTGCTCCTCGGCCGCCATCGTCGCCGCCGTCGTCGCCGCGCGGGCCCTCGTGCTCGGCGGTGAGGAGCTGCTCGACGACGACGCCGCCCTCGCGCTGGCCACCGAGCTGGAGGGGCACCCGGACAACGTCGCCGCCTGCCTGCGCGGCGGGCTGACCTTCGCCTGGTCGGTCGCGAACGGCGTGCGCGTGCACCGCGTCGACGTGCACCCCGACCTGCGGCCGGTGGCGTTCATGCCGTCCTCGAAGGCCTCGACCAAGAAGGTCCGCGGGCTGCTGCCCGAGACCGTGCCGCACGTCGACGCCGCCGCCAACTCCGGGCGCACCGCGCTGCTGGCCCTGGCGCTCACCCGGTCGCCGGAGCTGCTGCTGGACGCCACCGAGGACCGGCTGCACCAGGCGTACCGGGCCTCGGCGATGCCCAGCGCAGCGCTGATGGCCGGCTGCGCGCCGACGGCGTCCCGGCGGTGATCAGCGGCGCCGGGCCGACGGTCCTCGCCCTGGCCACCGCGGCGACCGTCGACGCGGTCGCGGCCCGCACCCCGCGCGGCTGGGAGGTCGTTCCCCTCGCTGTCGAGTCGACCGGCGCGGCGGTCGTGCCCGTCAGCTGACCACGGGCCGGAGCCTGTCGGGAACACGCCAGGTGAGGGCGGGGTTGCTGGCAGTGGTGCCACTTCGTTACGCTGTGCACACACCGCACGCTCTTCGTGGAGCGCACGTGTTGCTGCCAGCAGCCCTGACCGCCCGAGACGGCGGCGCGGCGACGGCCCACCCCATTCCCCCTCGGATGCCGTCTGGCCCCGAGGCCCGGCCCCGGCCGGAGCACACCTGCCCAGCCCTCGCTGCCAGCGACCGGCGGGCCAACCTGGAGGACTCTCCTTGAACGACGACACCACCGACCTGCTCGCCGCCGACGCCGGCCGGGAGCAGGGCGCCTCCGCTGCCGCGCCGCCCGCCACGCGCACCCGGCGTCGGGCGACCTCGAGTGGCACCCTCGCCGCGCCCACGACCGGGAGCACCGACCCGGCGCCGGCGAGCGAGCCCGCGTCGACCGCCCCCAAGGCGACCGCCCCCACGACGACCGCCCCCAAGGCGACATCGGCGAAGGGCGGCCTGAGCGCGTTGCTCCTGCCCGAGCTGCAGGGCCTGGCCGCTGACCTCGGCCTGTCGGGGACCGGCAAGATGCGCAAGAGCCAGCTGATCGAGGCGATCCAGGCCCAGCAGAGCGGCGCGAAGGCTCCGGTCGCCGCGGCCAGCGAGCCGGCCAGCGAGCCGGCCCAACCGACCGAGCCGACGCGCACCGAGCCCACGGAACGCGGCGAGCGCACCGACCGCGACGCGCAGAGATCGCTGACACAGACAGCGACCGTGGCAGCGACGGCGACGACGAGGACACCGACTCCGGGCAGGACTCCGGGGAGCGCACCGACCAGGACGGGGGGAGCGCCCGTCGCGCGTCGACCGCGGACGCGAGCGCTTCCTCGAGCGGGAGGCCAAGCGCCAGGAGCGCGTCGCCGCGCTCATCGCCGAGGGCATGAGCCCGGAGGAGGCGACAGCGGCGGTGGCGGCCGAGCGACCGCAGCGCGAGCGCCAGAACCGGGACCGCCAGCCTCGTCAGGACCGCAGCCGGTCGCTGCCGGTCAGGCGGTGCAGGGAGCGCAGGCCCGGCAGGGCGACGGCCCCCGCGAGGACGACGAGGACGAGTTCGGCAACCGGCGCGGCCGCTTCCGCGAGCGCGGCCGCGGCCGGGGGCGCAACCGCGACCGGACCTCCCCGGCTCCGGGGAGCCGGAGCTCGCCATCTCCGACGACGACGTCCTGATGCCGATCGGCGGCATCCTCGACATCCTCGACAACTACGGGTTCGTGCGGACGACCGGCTACCTCACCGGCCCGAACGACGTCTACGTCTCGATGCAGCAGGTCCGCCGGTACGACCTGCGCCGCGGTGATGCCGTCACGGGGGCGGTGCGGCAGCAGCGCGAGAGCGAGCAGAGCCGAAGTACAACGCGCTCGTCCGGCTGGACAGCATCAACGGGATCGACCTCGAGGAGGCCAAGAGCCGACCGGAGTTCACCAAGCTCACCC
>CAVXBV010000011.1:0-262416 GCA_963760125.1 uncultured Actinomycetota bacterium
GAGGCCGACCTTCTCCGCCAGGTGGATGTCCTCGCTGCAGTGCAGGACGCTGCCCCATGACACCGGGTTGTCCCCGTCCAGGCGCAGCGTGCCGGTGAGGTTGACGACGCAGTCGCGACGGATCTCGACCCGCTCCCCGCCGAGCAGACTGCCGCCCTTGAACGCCAGGTGCACCCGGTCGCCGAGGCTGCTGCCCGCGCCCAGCCGCAGCACGCTGTGCGTCGCGACGTCGACCTCGACCGAGAGCCCGCGGCCTATGACGACGTCCGGCGCCAGGTCGATCTCGACCGTCGCGTCCTTCTGCCACGCGAGGGCCTTGACCTGTGCGAGGAAGCGGGCCCGACGCAGGGCGTGCGCGGCCGCCTGCTGCCGGGACAGGGCGGACCGCAGCGGTCCCCCGAGTGCGGTCATGGTGCTCCCGTTCCCCTCACGCCTGTACGACGGACGGCGACGCTCATCCTCGCGGGGACGCGGCCCGCAGCGGCCGCCCTCACAGCTGCAGCGACAGCATCGTCCCGAGCACCGCGACACACACCAGCAGCAGCACCCCGCCCAGTCCCAGGAAGTCGCGCGCGCGGTAGTTGCCGAGCCCCGCGACGATGAGGTTGGTCTGGTAGCCGAACGTCGTGAGGAACGACAGCGACGCCCCCAGCACGACGGCGAGCACGAACGGCCGGACGTCCGACGTCCCGGCCGCGGCCACCGCGATGGGGAACATGACGATCGCCGCGGCGTTGTTGGTCACCACCTGGGTGAGCAGCACGGTCGCCAGCAGCACCCCCACCAGCACCCCGCGCTCCCCGGCGAACGACAGCGCGTCGACGAGCACCCCGGCGACCGACTCGGCCAGCCCGCTCACCGCCACCGCTGCCCCGAGCCCGAACGACGCGCACAGGGTGACCAGCACGTCGAGGTCCACCGCCGCTCCGGCCTGCGCCGGCGTGAGGATCCGCAGCCCGATCACCGCCACCGCAGCGCCCAGCGAGGCGTGCACGACGTCGACCTGACCACTGATCACGGCAGCCAGGAAACCCAGCAGCACCAGCAGGACCAGCCGGCTGCGCTCCCGCCGTACGGGCGGATCCACCGCCACCGGAGCCACCACGAGGAAGTCCCCGCGCTGCAGGGCAGCCGCGTCCGGGCCGGACAGCAGCAGCAGCACGTCCCCACCGCGCAGCCGGATCTGCCCGAGCTTGCCGGTGACGCGCTCCCCCGCGCGGTGCACCGCCACGATCGCACTGTCGAACCGCGCGCGGAAGTCGACCTCCTTGGGCGTCTGCCCGACCATCGCCGACCCGGGTGACAGCACCGCCTCGAAGAACCGGCCGCCCTCGATCTGCGCGGCGGTGTCCGCGGCCAGCAGCCCCGGCATCGCCTGCAGGTCGACGGCGCGCGCGAGGTTGCCGACGAAGGTGAGCTGGTCGCCGGCCTGCAGCACCTCCTGCGGCCCGACCGGCGCGACGACCTCCCCGGCGCGCGACAGGTGCACGAGGAACGTCCCCTCGAGGTTGCGCAGCCCCGCCTCGGTCACGGTCCGCCCGACCAGCGGCCCGCCGGGCGCGACGACCCGCGGCAGGCTGAAGTCGCGCAGGTCCTCCTCGACGGTCTCGCTCTGCCGGTCCGGCATCAGCCGCGGCGCCGCGAGCACCAGCACCGCCCCACCGGCGAGCAGCACCGCCAGCCCGTACGGCGTCAGCTCGAACAGACCCAGCGGGCGCTCACCCTGGGCGACGAGCAGCCCCGACACGACAGCGTTCGTCGTCGTCCCGACAGCGGTGACCAGCGCCGCCGAGCAGCACGACGAAGTTGAGGGGGAGCAGGTACCACGACGGGGGGCGGTCGCCGCGGCGCGCCCAGGCGGCGACCTGCGGCGCGAGCATCCCGATGGTGGGGGTGTTGTAGATGAACGCCGACATCAGCCCGGCGGGCGCGAGCATCCGCACCAGCTCCCGGCGGCGGGGCCGGCCGCGGCCCTCGAGCGGACGCCAGGCTCGGCGCTGACGAACACGTCCAGCGCCCCGGTCGCGCGCGCCGCCGCGGACAGCACGAACAGCCCCGCGATGGTGATCGGCGCCTCGGAGGAGAACCCCGCGAACGCCTGGGCCGGGCGTGAGCACACCGGTGAGCACGAAGGCGACGACGCCCCCGAGGACGGCCAGCGGCGCGGGTACCCGCTCGCGCAGCAGCAGCGTCAGGACGACGAGCAGCACAGCTGCGGTGAACCACGCCTCCCAGCCCACTCGTCAGGTGTCGGCGCGGCTGAACCGCAGGTAGACTGCGCGACGGCGTCGGTCCGCGCTGGTCCTGGTAGCGCGAGCCGTAGACGCTCGAGCCGTACGGGTGCTCACTCGGCGAGCTAGCTGCAGCACGCAGATCTGCCCGATCTTCATGCCGGGGTAGAGCTTGATCGGCAGGTTCGCCACGTTGCTCAGCTCGAGCGTCACGTGCCCGCTGAACCCCGGGTCGATGAACCCCGCCGTCGAGTGCGTCAGCAGCCCCAGCCGGCCGAGGCTGGACTTGCCCTCGAGGCGGGACGCGAGGTCGTCGCCGAGCGTGATGACCTCGAGCGTGGAACCCAGGACGAACTCCCCCGGGTGCAGCACGAACGGCTCGTCCCCCTCGGGCTCGACCATCTCGGTGAGGTCGTCCTGCTGCGTCGCCGGGTCGATGTGGGTGTACCGGTGGTTGGCGAACACCCGGAAGTACCGGTCGAGGCGCACGTCGATGCTCGAGGGCTGCACCATCGCCTCGTCGTACGGCGTGAGGCCCATCCGCCCGTCGGCGATGGCCTTCTTGAGGTCCCGGTCTGACAGCAGCATGGGCGGGAGCCTAGCGAGGGCGTGCGGCGTTGGCGGACGAGCAGTTGCACCCCGGCCGGTGCGAGCGCGGGCGCTCGTGAGCTTGCGGGTCACGACGTTCCAGGGCTGGCTTACCGGGCTGCCCGACACCAGGCCGCGATCGCGAGCCACGTCGTTCGTCGGTCCGCAGCCACCCAGAGCTCATCGGCAGAGTCGACGTATCGCATCGCTATTGTAGGGAGCGGGCGACGAGAATCGAACTCGCGTGTCTTGCTTGGGAAGCAAGCGCACTACCATTGTGCTACGCCCGCGATGACGTGCAGGCACGAGTCTACTAGCCCACATCCCCACCCGTGGGTAGCGGCCGACGAGCACGGCGCTCCGAAGCCGCTCCCCGGGGTTCACGCCCCTTGAGGCGGGCCTCCCGACGCGGTTCACGGCAAGAACATGACCACACACCCCTCCCCTGGTCAGGTTCTCGCCGGTTTCTCCCTCGCGGATCTCGTCATGCCGGCAATACCTACCAAAACTTGACCGCAAGGCGGTACTCTGAGCCGCGCGTCGGGAGAGCGGTGGGTGTGCGATGGCGGCGACGTGGCCGGAGCTGGTGTTCAGCGGCGATGCCGACCCGGCGGTGCTCTCCCGTGCCGTCACGCGGGGAACGCTGCACCGTCTGTCCACGGGCCTGTACACGAGCCTCGTCGACCAGGACCCCGCAGCCGTCGTCCGAGACCGCCTGTGGACGATCCTTGACCGGTTGCTCCCGGGTGCGGTGCTGGTCGATCGCACCGCAGCTCGTCCCGATCCGGGCGCGAACGTCGTCCTCGTCGACCACCCTCGCACGCGGCCGCTCGTCCTGCCCGGTGTCACCGTCCTGCCTCGCGCCGGCGGCGGGGTGGCGCCAGGTGACCTGGCGTTCTTGGGCACCTCGCTCTCCCTGTCCTCGACGGCACGGCAACTGCTGGACAACCTGCACCGGAGCCGCGGTTCGCATCGCCGAACACTGAGCGACAGGGAGGTCGAGGACTGGATCGACGAGCTCATCTCCACCCGCGGCGAAGCAGGCATCAACCGGCTTCGGGAGGACGCCCGCGCCCTGGCGGTGGGGCTGAACCGGGCTGCCGCGATGCGGCGCCTCGACGGGCTCGTGAGCGCCGGGCTGACCACGGGCGTAGCGCGAGCGGTCACGAGCCCGCGCTTGGCGCTCCGTGCAGCAGGCTTGCCGGTCGACGCCCAGCGCCTCGCCGCCTTTGAGCGGCTCGCGCAGGAGCTCGACGACAGCGCACCCGACATCACGCCGGACCTCCCGGAAGACCGCCAGCGGCGCGCCCTGCTCCCGTTCTACGAGGCGTACTTCTCGAACTTCATCGAAGGAACCGAGTTCACGCTGGACGAGGCTGCGGAGATCGTCTTCGACAGGCAGGTACCTCTCGACCGGCCCGCGGACGCCCATGACGTCCTCGGCACCTACGAAGCCGTCGCCGACCCGGTCGAGATGGCCCGCGTGCCGGCGAACGCCGACGCGTTCGAGGACCTGCTGTGCGCGCGCCATGCCCTCGTGATGAACCAGCGTCCAGACAAGCGTCCCGGCCAGTACAAGACCCGGGCTAACCGTGCTGGCGGTAGCCACTTCGTCGCACCAGAGCTCGTCCGCGGCACGCTGCGTGTGGGCTTCACGATCGGCGCAGGGCTTACTGGCCCGTTCCAGCGAGCCGTCTACCAGATGTTTCTCGTGTCCGAGGTCCACCCCTTCGCCGACGGCAACGGCCGGGTTGCCCGGATCGCCATGAACGCAGAACTCGTCACCGCGGGCGAAGTACGCCTGATCATCCCGATCGTCTACCGCGAGAACTATCTCGACGCGCTGCGCGGCGCCACCCGGACCGGACACTTCGCCGGGCTCGTCCGGACGCTCTCCTTCGCCCGCAAGTACACAGCGCAGGTCGACTTCACCTCGCGCACGACAGCCGAGCACCTCCTGACCCGCACGAACGCGCTCCGTGACGCCGTCGAGGCAGACGCCGCCGGCGTACGGCTGCTCCTCCCCTCCAGACTGACCTGAGCAGCCTGGTCAGGCACGCACGGAGTCGTGTGCAGTTCGCGGTTGAGGTCACGGGTGAGCGCCGCGGGGTGCGGCGAGGTGCGGCCGGGTACGGCCTGCCACGGACCGCTCGGTCGCCCTCCGCGGGAAGGTGCCCGATCGCCTTTCGGTGCCGACTTCTCGTCACGCTTACGTCCCGACGACCGGCTTCGGGAGGAAGCCCGCGCACTGCCTGTTGGGCTGAACCGCGCTGCGGCGATGCTGCGCCTCGAGGGGCTCGTCAGCGCCGGGCGCAATACGGGCGATGCTCGAGCGGTCACCAGCCACGCTTGGCGCGACGCGCAGCAGGCTCGCCCGTCGACACCCAGCGCCTCGAGGCCTCCGAGCGGCTGGCGCATGAGCTCGACGACCGCCTACCCGAGATCACGCCGAACGTTCCGGAAGACCGCCAACGGCGCGCCCTGCTTCCGTTCTACGAGGCCTACTTCTCGAACCTCATCGAAGGAACCGAGTTCACGCTCGACGAGGCTGCGGAGATCGTCTTCGACGGTTTGGTGCCTACCCACCGTCCCGCGGACGCCCACGACGTCCTCAGCACCTACGAGGGGGCGACGGCGACGGCGACGGCGGGAAGGCCCCCCACGCAGGTGAACTCGACCGCGTCGTCCTGGAGACACGCGCCTCCCACGCCACGTCCCCATCCACACTTCCCCGCGCGTCCGCTTGACAGAGAAATCGAATGTGTATACGTTCTTAGCGAGAGGAGGCCACCATGTTCATGACGTACGACGCCCTGCTGGCCTCCCTGGAGCCCGCGGACTCACCCGCCGAACCGGAGTGCGGGCTGCCCGACACGATCCCGGACTGGGTCCTGGGCGAGCCCCGCGAACCGCACGAGTGCCCCTGCTGCACCGAGCCCGACGATCCGCCCGCCACGTCGGCTCCCGACGCCGACCTCCCCTGGGCGGCCCCAGGCGTCACCGGCCTCGGACCCGTCGCCGCGGGCCCGCTGCCCCCTCCGAGCCCCGAGATCGCCGCCCTCGTCCGCGCACTCGCCGCCGTCACCGCGATCACGCCCGCGAGGATCGACGGCCCGCAGGCCCTGTCCGACGCCCAAGCACTGCTCGAGGTCGAGCAGCAGCTACGCATCCACGACCTCACCCGGCTCGCCGACGTCCAGGCGCGCGGGCTCGTCGAGCTCACCGGCGCCCGCAGCGTCAGCTCCTGGGCCAGGCGGCACCGGCCGGACGGCGACCCCGGCGATGCGGTGCTCGCCAGCCGGCTGCGCCACGCCCCCGCGCTGAACCAGGCCGTCCAAGACGGTCGCCTCACCCTGCAGGCCGCCCGCAAGGTGACCGCCGCTCTTCGCACCTGCGGACCCCACCTGGACCACAACGACGGGCTCATCGACGGCCAGCCGGGCGACCTCGTCCTCAACGCCGTCATCGGCAACGTCGCCACCCTGATCTGCCGCGACCTGCAGGGCCTGCACGACGACGACCCCCGCCTCGAGCCGATCCTCGACCGGGCCCGCGCACTGCTCGCCCTCGAGGGCAGCCAGGCGACCCGGTTGGAGGCGGCGGTGCTCTGGCTCGCCGAGACGGTCACGCCCCGGGCGCTCGCCAGCACCCTGGACCAGATCGTCGTGTCCGTGCTGCCCAGCCTGCTCGAGGACCGCTATGAGAAGGGTCGGCAGCGCCGTGGCATCAGCCTCACCGAGCTGCCCGACGGACAGGGCTGGCACCTGTGCGGCGACCTCGACCTCGAGTGCGGTGAGCGCCTGTGGACCGTCCTGCGCGCTGCCGCCGCCCACGACGCCCGCAACCCGCGCGACACCGCCGCCTGGAACGACGCCCGCGCGGCCGGCGCGACCACCAGCGACGACGTGTTCGGGCCCCTCGGGGACAAGCTCGACGCCGACGGCGTCCTGCCCCAGGGACTGCCCCGCGGACGCCGCGGCCGGCTGCACGACGCGCTGTCCCTGGTCCTCGAGCGCTACCTCGCCGTCGACCCGGCGGTCCTCGCCGGGATGGTCAGCAAGACCCCGGTGCAGATCCACGTGACGGTGCCCGAAGCGACCCTCACCAGCGCGCCGGGGGCCGCCCCCGCCACCGCCGACAGCGGTCGGGTGCTCCCGCGCTCCCTCGTCCGCCGGTGGTGGTGCGACAGCAGCATCACCAGCTACGTCCTGAGCCTGGGCGGCAAGGCACTCCGCACGATTCACACCGGCCGGACCCTCAGCGCGATCGAACGCCGCGCCCTGTCGATCGAAGGCGGCGGCCAGTGCGCCGGCGACGGGTGCTGCGCCAGTCCGCCTGATCCGCTCGTCGTCCTGCGACCGCACCACGTCCACGGCTACGCCGAAGACCAGATCACCAGCCTCGAGGACACCCTCGCGATCTGCGACAGCCTGCACCACGACCTGCACACCGGGAAGCGCACCGTCCGCCTGCGCGACGGCAGGTGGCTCAACGAGTCCGGCTTCGTCGACCCACCCCTGCTTCACCTGCAACCGCCGCCCTTCTGATCGGCGTACGACGATGACGTCCGACGCCTACCCTGCGCCCATGGGCCTGTACGACGACGTCTACGCCGCGCTCGCGGCAGCGCAGGTCCGGTACGTCGTCGTCGGTGGGATGGCAGTGGTGCTCAGTGGTCATCTGCGCACCACCGTCGACCTGGATGTCGTCGTCGACCTCGCTCCGGACGCCGCCGCGCGGGCGATGGCGGCTCTCGTCGGCCTGGGTCTGAGGCCCCGGGTCCCCGTTGCGCCCGAGGACTTCGCTGACCCCGTGATCCGCGCCGGGTGGATCGAGGACAAGCACATGCAGGTGCTGTCGTTCTACGACCCGGGCCACCTCGCCCGCGAGGTCGACGTCTTCGTCGCCTACCCCATCGGCTTCGAGGCTCTGGTGTCGCGGGCCGTTCCCACTGCTGTCGCGGGGATGCTCATCCCCGTCGCCTCGATCGAGGACCTCATCGCCATGAAGCGCCTCGCCGGTCGGCCCCGCGATCTCGAGGACGTCTCCGCGTTGGAGCGGCTCCGGCCAGGGGCCACGGAGGGGACGTCATGAGTGACGACCCCTGGACACGGGGAACGTTCGTCGGGACCGAGCGAGCGCAGGCGGCGCAGCAGGCCACCCTCACCCCTGAGGAGCGCGTCGCGCTGCTGGAGCAGCTCCTCGAGGTCGCGCTGAAGAGCGGCGCCCTCCGTCGCTCCCGTGAGGACAAGCAACGAGCGCTCGACCTGCTGTGGACCACACCCTGATCCACCAGCACCTGGTCCACAGGCCCGGAGCCGAGGCTCCCGCGGGGGCCCGGCATCGCCGTACGGTCCGCGGCATGACCGAGCCGCTCACCCTCGCCGCCTACACCGCGACGTGGCTCGCGCGGCGGCGGGTGCGGGGTCGGCCGCTCGCACCGCGGACCGTGGCGCTGTACGGGACCTTGCTGCGCGTGCACGTCCTCCCCGTCCTGGGGACCACCGCCGTCGCGGACCTCACCCGCCCCGCCGTCCGTGCCTGGTACGACGACCTGCAGGAGCGGCGCGGGCCGATGATCGCGGCCAAGAGCTACCGGATGCTGCGGGGGATGCTGGCCACCGCGGTCGAGGACGGCCTGCTCATCGCGTCGCCGTGCACGCTGCGTGGAGCGGCGGACGAGTGGAGCCCCGAGCGACCGGTCCTCACCGTCGCCCAGGTCCTCGACGTGGCCGACGAGGTCGGCGAGCAGTGGCGGGCCCTCGTGCTGCTCGGGGCGTTCTGCTGCCTGCGGATCGGGGAGCTCGCCGCTCTGCGCCGCAGCGCCGTCGACCTGGCCGGCCCGACCGTCAGCGTCCTCGCCACGGCCGGGCACGTCAGCGGCCACGGGTGGGTGGTCGGTGAGCCCAAGAGCAAGGCCGGACGACGGCTGCTCACCATCCCCGCCGCGGTCCTGCCCGACCTGCGCCTACACCTGGCCCGCTACGCCCAGCCCGGCCCCGACGGCCTGGTGTTCACCGGACCGCGAGGCGGACCCGTCCGCTCCTCGACGTTCATGGCGCGGGTCTTCACCCCCGCCGTCACGCGGCTGGGCCTGCCCGGCACCCACTTCCACGACCTGCGCCACACCGGCAACACCCTCGCCGCGTCGACCGGTGCGTCGCTGGCCGACCTCATGGCCCGCATGGGCCATGCGTCCACGGAGGCGGCGCTGCGCTACCAGCACGCCACCCGTCGCCAGGACGCTGCCCTGGCCGCGGCGCTGTCGGACCTGGTCAGCCGGTCCAGGTCAGCATGACGCTCACAACCGCCGCCCTGCCGCCGACAGGGGAGGTGGAGGTCTCATGACGAGCAGTGCGCGGGCCCGGGTGACGCAGGTGCTGGACACCGACGCGCGCGGGCCACGGCTGGTCGCGCTCGGCCTCGCCGGGCTGTACACCGCGCTCGTCCCGCTGCACCTGCTGGTCCTGACCGGCGCCGTCCGCACCACGATGGCGACCACGGCGGCGCTCAGCGCCGTCCTGCTGCTCGCCGTGGCGCTGCTCGCCGACCGCCGTCCCGACCTCGTGCCCGCCCGCCGGGCGGACCTGATCGGCATCGTGCCGCTCGCCAACTGCCTGCTCCAACTCGGGGTGGGCCACGACCTCGACCAGACCTCCCCGCTGTCCCTGGTCCTCGTCGCGCTCGGCGCGGGGATCAGCCGCACCCGCACGCTGGTCACCCTGTCCGCGGTGGCCTGCCTCACCTGGGTTGAGATCGTCCGGCAGCTGCCCGCCGACGAGCTGGACCGGCTCGTCCACCACGCCGTCGGGCTGCTCACAGCCGTTGTCGCCATGAGCCTGCTGTTCGTGCTGCGGCGCCGGCGGGAGGAGCAGCTCGTGGAGGCGCGCGACGGGCTCAGCCAGAGCCAGGGCCTCGCGGAGCAGAGCCGCCGCGACCTCGCGCACGAACAGCGCCGGTTCAGCCAGGTGTTTCGCGACTCCCCGGTCGGCATCGGGATCTCCGACGAGCACGGGCACTTCGTGTCTGCCAACGCCGCGCTGTGCCGCCTGTTCGGCCGCAGCGAGGCGGAGCTGCTCGGTCGCAGCAGCCTGGGCTTCACCCACCCCGAGGACCGGGCGGCGCACGGCCGTGCGCAGACGCTCATCGAGAACGCCGCGGACGGCGTCGTGCGGATCGAGAAGCGCTACGTCCGGCCCGACGGCGACGTCCGGTGGGCCTGGCTGACGGTCAACCGCATCGACGGGCCGGGCGGCGAGCCCTGGACGCTGGCGCACCTGCAGGACGTCACCGAGCGCAAGGCTGTCGACCAGGCGCTCGCCGACTCCGAGGCGAACCTGGCGGCCGTGGGCGCCGTCGTCCGTCGTATCCGCACCGGCGCCGATGCCCGGGAGGCGATCACCGCTGCGGTGCTCGAGCTCAGCGGCGCGCAGACCGCCTCCATCATCGAGCCCTTCGACGCGGACACCCTGGTCGTCGCGGCGGCCGCCGGCGGCCTGGGTCCCGGGACGCAGATCCCCCTCGCGACGCGGTCGGCAGCCGTCGAGGTCTACCGCAGCGGTCGGCCGCTGTTCGTGGCCGATGCGGTGACCCACCCGCTGGTGTCCCCACACCTGGTCGCGAGGTGCGGTGCCCGCTCCCTGCACTTCCAGCCGGTCATCGCCGACGGGACCGTGACGGGCGTCATCGCGGTGTCCTGGAGCACGCCGCTGCCCTCGCTCCCCCCGCGGATCGCGCAGGCCCTGGAGCTGCTCGCCGACGAGACGGCCGTCGCGCTCGTCCACGACCAGCTGCTGGCCCGCCTCGCCGCGCTCGCCACGACCGACAGCCTCACCGGCCTGCCGAACCGCCGGGCCTGGGACGACCAGCTCGGGCAGCTGCTGGCCCGTGCCCGCCGTACCGGCGAGCCGCTGACCGTCGCGATGGTCGACCTCGACCACTTCAAGGCGTTCAACGACACCCACGGACACGTGCGCGGCGACGCGCTGCTGGCCACCACGGCCCGCCGGTTCGCCGCCCAGCTGCGCGACGTCGACCTGCTCGCCCGGTGGGGCGGGGAGGAGTTCGCCCTCGCCCTGCCCGGCTGCCGGACCGACGTCGCGGCGGCCTCCCTGCAGCGGCTGCGCACCCAGGTGTCCCATGGGCAGACCTGCAGCATCGGGCACGCCACGTGGGACGGGACCGAGTCCGCCGAGCAGCTGCTCGCCCGCGCCGACGCCGCGCTCTACGACGCCAAGGCCAGCGGCCGTGACCGCACCGTCGCCGCGCTTGTCCCCGCCCCGCGCGAGCCGGAGCAGGCCCCGATCGCCCGCCCGGCCTGAGGCCCGCCTGCGGCTAGGCTCCTCCGCCATGAAGGGCATCGTTCTGGCAGGCGGCAGTGGCACCCGGCTCTACCCGATCACCAAGGGCGTCAGCAAGCAGCTGATGCCGGTGTACGACAAGCCGATGGTCTACTACCCGCTGAGCACCCTGATGCTCGCCGGCATCCGCGAGATCCTCATCATCACCACCCCCGAGGACCAGGCCAGCTTCCAGCGGCTGCTCGGCGACGGCAGCGCCCTGGGGTGCGACTTCCAGTACGCCGTCCAGGACGCGCCGAACGGCCTCGCGGAGGCGTTCATCATCGGCCGCGCGTTCATCGGCGACGACAAGGTCGCGCTCGTGCTCGGCGACAACATCTTCTACGGCCAGGACTTCGGCGACCAGCTCGCCAAGTACACCGACGTCGACGGCGCGGCGGTCTTCGCCTACCACGTCGCGGACCCGGAGCGGTACGGCGTCGTGGAGTTCGACGCCGAGGGGCGCGCCCTGTCGATCGAGGAGAAGCCGGCCGACCCCAAGAGCGACTACGCCGTCGTCGGCCTGTACTTCTACGACAACGACGTCGTCCGTCTCGCCGCCGAGATCGAGCCCAGCGCCCGCGGCGAGCTGGAGATCACGACCATCAACCAGCGCTACCTCGCTGCCGGGCAGCTGCGCGTGGAGACGATGAGCCGCGGCACCGCCTGGCTGGACACCGGGACGTTCGCCTCGATGATGCAGGCCTCGCAGTTCATGCAGGTCATCGAGGAGCGGCAGGGCCTGAAGATCGGCTGCATCGAGGAGATCGCCTGGGAGCAGGGGTTCATCGACGACGACGGCCTGCGCGCCCTCGCGGCCCCGCTGGAGAAGAGCGGCTACGGGCAGTACCTGCTCGGTCTGCTCCGTCAGCGCTAGCCCGCTGCAGCTGGTCCTGACGCCTGTGCCTGCTGGGTGAGGGCCGGGGTGGCCCAGGTCTCCGACCGGAACGGGTCCCGCGGAAGCGGGAGCGCAGCGGTGGTCACCGAGCGCGCAGGGGCGTCGACCCCGGCCAGCGCGAGCACCGTGCTCAGCAGCGCGTCGGTCGTCAGCCCCCGCTTCGCGCCGGCCGCCGTCAGCATCACGCGGTAGACGCTGACGTACCCGGTCGCCGGGCTGTCCCAGCTCCAGTCGACCGAGCCGAGGTGCTCCGCCGTCCCAGGACCACCCGTGGGACTGGTCCACGGCCCGCTCCACACCTGCACCCCGGCGGGGCCGGGAGAGAACACGCCTCCCGCGGACACGTCACGCTGCGCCGCCACCGCCAGCAGCGCGCGGGCCCGCTCCGCCGCGACGACGACGTCGTCGCGGACCTCGCTGTGCTGCGCGGAGCCGCGGGTCAGGCGGAAGGAGCGGTGCTCGCCGCGGGTCTCGGTCTGGGTCACGTGCAAGGTCATGCCCAAGGCATCGGGGCCTGGCGGGAGCGCCTCGTCACGCGAACGGGTGAACAGCCCAGGCATGACGAAGGCCCGCGGTCCCCACCCAGCAGGGGAACGCGGGCCTTCGGCCTAGTGGGGACAGGTCGCAGACCCAGCTCCTTGACCTGTCCCACCCGTACTACGTGGAACCGGCGCAGACCTCGCGCGACAACCTCAAAAATCTTTTTCGGTACGTCGCACGCGGCGCAGCACCAGGAGCGCGAGCCCGAGCACGAGCACCGCGAGGCCGGTCAGGACGCCCGCGACCGTGATCGAGGTCGTGCTCGGCGTGACCCGCTCGGCGGTGGTCGCCGGACCCACCGCGGACGGGGTCAGGCGCAGTCCCGGCTCGGGCTGGGTGAGGACCTGGTCGCTCTCCACGGTGCTCACCAGCGTCACCACCGCGGCGTTCGCGAGCGCGACAGCGCCCGGAGCGCTGGAGGCCGAGGCCACGAGCGTGAGGCCACTGTCGCCGTACGGCACGACCTGCAGGTCCTCGCGCACCTCGCCATCCGCGAGGCCCGCCTTGAAGACGGCCTGGGCGGTGAAGGAGGAGTTCTGCACCCTGGGCAAGTAGGTCTGCTTACCGAGAGCCTGCGCGCCTTCGACGTCGTTGACGTCCGCTCCCGGGAGGAACGCCACGGAGCCGCGCGCCTGCCAGGTCGCCTCACGGCTCTTCACCAGCGCCGCCGCTCCGAGCCCGGCCGCAGCGGCGAGCAGCGCCAGGACGACGAGCACGACGGCGCCCAGTCCCGCGGGCCGAGGGCGTGCGGCCACCGGCCGCCGCTCCTCGGGCGCCGCCTCGACGGCCGCGACGTCCGGTGCGCTGAACGCCGCCGCAGGGCCCGCCGTCGGCTCCTGGGCCGGCGCGACTCGCTTCTTCGCGGCCGACTTCTGCGGGGCCTTCTTCGGCGCCGACTTCTGCGTGGCCTTCTCTGGAGCCTTCTCCGGAGTCTTCTCCGCGCGTTCCCGGGGCCGTTCCCGGGCCGTTCCCGGGGCCGATTCCCGGGGCCGTTCCCGGGGCCTTCGCCGTGGTCCGCTTGGCACCCGCGCGCTTGGTCCCCGTGGCGGCCGCTATGGGCGCGCCGGGCACCTCCGGCGTCACCGACGGACCGGGCTCACCCGCGCTGACGGGGGGCTCGGCGACCTCGCTGGGAGGCGGCGCGCTGTCCGCTGCCACGGCCTCGTCCGTGGGTCCGGTCGTGGGCCCAGCCGTGGGCCCGGCCGCTGCGGACCCGGTCCCCTCCACCACGGGCGGCTCGGCCGCGGGGGTCTCCCACGAGCGCGCCTCGGACCCGGGCACCTCGGACCCGATCGCCTCGGACCCGGGTGCCTCGGCCGCCGCCGCCTGCGGAGCAGCCTGCTTCGGGGCGGCCTTCTTGCTGGCCGCCTTCGCGGGCGTCTTCGCTGCGGGCTTGGTCGCTGCGGGCGTCTGGTCGCTGCGGGCGTCTTCGCTGCGGGCTTGGTCGCGGCCGACTTCCGGGTGGCAGCCTTCTTGACCGGTGCCGCAGCCTCAGTAACGCCCGGCGCGTCCGCCGACGGCGCCGACGGGGCCGACGGCGTCTCGGGGACCCGGTCCGGGGCGGGCTCCTGCGGACGCTCCGCAGCGGGCCGCAGCGGGCCCGGCAGCGGGCCCGGCAGTCCGCTCGGCCGCCGGCTCCACAGGGCGTCCCGCATCCTGGTCGGCGGCCGCACCGGGCGCCGAGACCGGCTCGGCCGGGGGCGCGCTCGGCGTCGCGACGGCCCGCGGCACCGGCGCGGGCGCGAGGCGACGGGCGGCCGGTGCGGGCGCCGGGCGGCGACGCGGGGCGCTCTCGGGCGCAGCGGCAGCGGTCTGGTCGGTCGGGTCGTCTGGCACGGGAGCTCCCCCACCCGGGGGCAGGGACACCTGGCTCCTCGGGACTCGTCGGTCGAACGGCGTGCAGAGGCTAACAGCGCGGGGCCGCCGTCCGGCGCAGGCGCCAGCGGGACGAAACGGGCGGCGCCGCGCTCAGAACTGCTCGGGCGGCCGCAGGAAGGCACCCTCGAGCCGCTGGCGGCGGTGCAGCGCGGTCCACAGTCCCTCGAGCTCCGCCGTCCGCGCCCCCACCTCCAGGGTGCTGCGGACGTGCTCGCGCCCGGCCCGCCCCATCGCCGGCCAGTCGTCGCGGCGGTCCAGCAGGGCGCTGAGCGCCGTGGCCAGCGAGCGGGGGATGTCACCGTGGGAGGGCACGAGCAGCGCGCCGTCCGGGTGCACCCACTGGGCGAGCCCGCCGTTGCGGGTGGCGATGACCGGCACGCCGGCGGCCTGGGCCTCGACCGCGGTCCGGCCCCACGGCTCGGCGTCACCGTCCACGGTGCTGCGCGGGGCGCACATGGCCAGGTCGGCGTCGTCCAGGGCGGCCCGCTGCACCGCAGGGTCGTCGGTGACGGTCACGTCCGCACCGGCCGCCTGCAGCGGGGCCAGCAGCGGCCCGCTGCCCACGAACCGCCCGGTCACCGGCGCCGCGCGCAGCACAGCGGCCACGTCGAGGACACCCGACTGCTCGGTGAAGTCGCCGGTGAACACCACCACCGGCCGCTCGCGGCGGTGCGTGACCGGCTCGCCGCCCAGCGGGACGCCCGGAGGGACGACCACGAGCCGCTCGTGCTTGACCCGGCGCGCGAGGACCGCATCGGCGAGGAACTGCGACGGTGCGACCACCAGCCGCGCCCAGGTGAGCGCCTGCACCCGGCGGGGGCTGTCCGCGGGCAGCAGGACGTCGGGACCGCGGACGCTGACGGAGTACCGGCACACCGACGCGGTCGCGACCTTCCACGCCGCCCACGCCCCCTCGGCGCCGTGGCAGTGGACGAGCCGGCTGCCGGACCCGGCGAACGCCGCCGCCACCGCGCCACCGGCCAGCAGCGCCGACCGCTCGGGCAGCGCGACCGTGGCCGTGCGCGTGCTGCGCGTGGCCTCGAGCTGCGCCCGGACGTGGGCCCGGTCGCGCGGGGACCCGCCGAGGACGTGGAGCACCGCCGTACGGCGCACCGCGCACCCCCCGCTCCTCGACTGACGTCCGCCGGGCAGTCTGCCGCACGCGCGGCGGGGCGAGCCGGCGGCCCAGCTCAGCACCCTGCTCTCAGGTCGGCACACCGAGCCCCAGGAGCGTTGATCCAGGAACGGAACAGAGGTGAGAGGTGCTCCCGGGTGGCCTCGCCACCGAGGCGCGGGGACACGGTCCGTCCCGTCGCGGGGTCCCAGGGGCCCTCGCCCCGCGAGGAGCCGTCCGTGGACCCGCTGAAGGTGGGAGCGGTCAGCCGCCGGCGCGCGTCGGCCTGCGCCTCCGGCTTGAGCCAGAGGTCGAACCAGGCGACGGCGTAGTGCAGCGCTACCCGCTTGCCATCGCGCGAGGCACCACCGATCGCGGCGAGGATCGCCGGCGGCACGTAGCTCCACTCGTGGTGCGTCGACCCCGCGAGGTGCACGACGCCGGTCGGCACGCCGGCTGCCGCAAACGCCGCGGCGTCCTGGTCCCCGGGCAGCTTGTCGGTGGTCGCCAGGTGGGGCAGGTCGCTGAGGTCCTGGTGCTGGAACAGCGTGGGCACCCCGGGCCGTCCCGTCGGCGCGAGTCGGCCGAAGCCGTCGAAGGTCACGGCCGCCCGGAAGCGTCGCTGCGGGTCGGCGTTGGCGGCCAGCAGCGCCGCGTGCGCGCCCAGCGAGTGCCCGGCGATCCCGAGCCGCTGGCCGTCGATGCGTCCGCGCCAGGGGTTCTTGGCCGAGAGCAGCCAGCGGACCCCGTCCAACGCACCGAAGAACTTGCGCGCCTTGACCGCCTCGTAGTCCGCGACGATGCCGTCGAAGCTCGAGCCGGTGTACGCGGCGACGGCGTCCTCGGCGGTGGACTCACGCGAGGCGGGCACCCCCGCGCAGTCTCCGGTCTCGCGGACCCCTGCCTCCTGGGGCCGCTGCCACGCGCCGGGCTTGTGGCAGTACTGGCTCTCGTTCTCCGGCGTCGAGGGGTCGGGGTCGGTCGGCTGCCTCTGCGACCCCTTGTCGCCCTGGACCGACAGACCGAGCACGACGTACCCGGCCTCCGCGAGGCCGTGAGCCATCTCGCGGTAGCTCTGCTCGGGGCCGTCCCCGCCAGTGAGCAGCAGGACGGCGGGCAGTCCCCGCCGGACGCCTGCCGGTGCGGACAGGTGGCCGTGCATGCGCACGCCGTACCGGTTGAC
Source organism: uncultured Actinomycetota bacterium (assembly GCA_963760125.1). Lineage (GTDB taxonomy): Bacteria > Actinomycetota > Actinomycetes > Mycobacteriales > SCTD01 > RYN-111. The sequence continues at coordinate 16,772 of CAVXBV010000011.1, forward strand.
GAGGGACACGTCGAGCTCGCTGCCGTGGGCCGGGGCCCAGCCGGCGAGGAAGGGGTCCACGTCCGCGTCCCGCTCCGGGTCCTCGTCACCCAGCTGCGCAAGGGCTGGTACCACCAGCGCGTGGCGCCGCGCGTGCTCCGGGTTCGCCGCCTGGTCCGCGGGCCGCTGCTTGGCGTGGGCGAGCAGCCCTGCCTCGGTCTGCGGCGCTGGCGGGTCGGCGAGCGCCGCCGGGGCAACCACGCCGGTGATCACGACCACCGCCACCCCCAGTGCGCTCCAGGTGCTCCTCACCGTACGCATGCGATCCCCCGCTCTCTCGTCCGTCGTGTCGTCGCCGGTCCCCGGACGGCGGCCGGCCTGGCGCCTCCCAGGTTGCTCGCGGGGGGCCGTCGCCGCATCGGGGCGGACACCCATCCGCGCTCAGGGACCGCCCTGAGGCGACCGCCACCCGGACGCGCCAAGCCGGGCTCACCCAGTCGGGGGACTTGCGCTAGTTACCTGTGGGTAGCATCCTGTTGTTACCGGCGAGTACTCCATCGCCCCGCCCCGACGGACCACCGCACCGAGGAGACCCAGGCCATGGGCCACTACAAGAGCAACCTGCGCGACATCGAGTTCAACCTCTTCGAGGTGCTCGGTGCCGGCGACACCCTGGGTCAGGGACCCTTCAGCCAGCTGGACCGCGACTCCGCGATGGACGTCCTGCGCGAGATCGAGCGCCTGTCCACCAACGACCTGGCCGCGAGCTTCGTCGAGGGCGACCGCAACCCGCCGGTCTTCGACAAGGACGCCGGCACCATCACGCTCCCCGCCGCCTTCACCAAGAGCTACGCCACCTACCACGAGGGCGGCTGGGACCGGTTCTCGCTCGGGGAGGCGCTCGGCGGCATCGGGGCGCCGCCCAGCCTCATCTGGGCCGTGAGCGAGATGATCCTGGGCGCCAACCCGGCGATCTACATGTACTCCGCCGGACCGGCCTTCGCCGAGATCCTGCACGACAACGGCACCCCCGAGCAGAAGAAGTTCGCCGAGATGGCGATCGAGCGCGGCTGGGGCGCCACCATGGTCCTCACCGAGCCCGACGCAGGGTCCGACGTCGGCGCGGGGCGCGCGACCGCCCACCAGCAGCCGGACGGCACCTGGCACATCGAGGGCGTCAAGCGCTTCATCACCAGCGCCGAGTGGGACTGGCCGGAGAACATTTTCCACCTCGTCCTCGCGCGACCGGTCGGCGTCGAGGGGCACGGCGGTCCGGGCACCAAGGGGCTCTCGCTGTTCCTCGTCCCCAAGTTCCTCGTCAACGAGGACGGCACGATCGGCGAGCGCAACGGCGCCTACGTCACGAACGTCGAGAAGAAGATGGGTCTGAAGGTCTCGACGACCTGCGAGCTCACGTTCGGGGAGAAGCACCCCGCCGTCGGGACCCTCGTCGGCGACGTGCACAACGGCATCGCCCAGATGTTCCAGGTCATCGAGTACGCCCGGATGATGGTCGGCACCAAGGCCATCGCGACGCTCTCGACCGGTTACCTCAACGCCCTGGAGTACGCCAAGATCCGCGTCCAGGGAAGCGATCTCACCCAGATGCTCGACAAGGCCGCGCCGCGCGTCACGATCACGCACCACCCCGACGTCCGCCTCATGCTCATGCGCCAGAAGGCCTGGGCCGAGGGCATGCGTGCCCTGGTGCTCTACACCGCGACGATGCAGGACAAGGTGGAGCTGTCGATCCACAACGGCGAGGTCGACACGCTCGCGGTGCGCATCAACGACCTGCTGCTGCCCATCGTCAAGGGCTACGGCTCGGAGAAGTCCTACGAGCTGCTCGCCACCTCGCTGCAGATCCTCGGCGGTTCGGGCTTCACCCAGGACTACCCCATCGAGCAGTACATCCGCGACGCCAAGATCGACACCCTGTACGAGGGCACGACGACGATCCAGGGCATGGACCTGTTCTTCCGCAAGATCGTGCGGGACCAGGGCGAGGCGATCAACCACGTCCGCAACGAGATCATCGCCTTCGCCAAGGACACCGACGGGCCGCTGGACCACGAGCGCGAGCTGCTCTCCCACGCGGTCAGCGACGTGACCCACATCGTCCTGGCGAGCAACACCGCACTGGGCACCTCGCTCGAGGACCCGACCAACATCTACAAGGTCGGCCTCAACACCACGCGCATCCTCATGGCCCTCGGCGACCTCGCCGTCGGCTACCTGCTCCTGCGCCAGGCCGCCGTCGCGATCGAGAAGCTCCCGAACGCCTCCGACCGCGACAAGCCGTTCTACGAGGGCAAGGTCGCCGCGGCGAAGTGGTTCGCGGCGAACGTGTTCCCCGAGCTGGCCAGCAAGCGGGTGCTCGCCGAGACCATCGACACCTCGCTGATGGACTTGGACGAGGCCGCCTTCTAGCCCTGCACCTGCTCCGCCGGAAGCCGGTCGTCTGCTCCAGGCGGCCGGCTTCCGTCGTACCGGAGAAATGACCCTGAGTGATCGGGTTGCTTCCGACGATCTTGGGAATAACCCCATCAGCGCGGCAGCCAGGCCGTCCAGTCAACCAAGGAGAACCCCATGGGTATCGGTGCCAGCGTCTTCCTGCTCGCCCTCGGCGCGATCCTCGCGTTCGCCGTCGACTACAGCGTCAGCGGGGTCGACATCAACGTCGTCGGAGCGATCCTCATGGTCGCCGGCGCGGTCGGTCTGCTGATGACCACCCTCGTCTTCGGACGCCGTGACGACCGCGGCGCGGTCGTCGAGGAGACGGTCGTCCGCGACCGCATGTAATCCACCCGCTGTGCACTCCGCTGAGCCCGCCTCTCCCCCCTGGAGGCGGGCTCAGCGCTGTTCCCCGCGGTTGCTGTCAGCCGTTCAGGACGAGGGTGAGCTCCGGGGGCGCGCCGTCGACCAGACGCACCGGGATGCCCCAGTCCTGCTGCGTCACGTGACACGCCGCGTGCTCGACGTCCACGTCGCACGACGCCGCGCTCGCCGCCACGTGCAGCACCCCTGACTCACCCTGCAACACAAGGCGTCTCACCAGCTCCGTCGACGTCCCCGCTCCCTCGGTCACCACGTCGCCGCTCACCACGAGCCGTGTCGAAGGGCCGTAGGTCTCGTCGAGCTTCTGGCCGGGTGGCGGCACGAAGACCACGGTCAGGAGGACCGGTCCGGGAGCGAGGTCGGTCGGCGGGCGCTGCGTCCGCTGCGCGACCCCGTCGAGCACCAGTGCCTCCTCCGGGAGGCGCAGCCGGCTCACCCGGTGTGCCGCTGACTCCACGACGAGCAGGTGCTCCCCGTCCACGACGGCGTCGCTCGGCTCGGCCAGGCCGGTCATCAGCGTCGTCACGGTGTCCGTCGCCGGGTCGTAGCGACGCACGGCGCCGTTGTAGGTATCGCACACGGCGACGCTGCCGTCGGGCAGCGCCGTCACCCCCAGCGGATGCTGCAGCAGCGCGTCGGACGCGGGGCCGTCGCGATGGCCGAAGTCGAACAGCCCCGTGCCGACCGCGGTACCGACCTCGCCCCGGCGGTACCACCGCAGGGCGGAGGTCTCGGCGTCGGCGAACCACAACCGGTCGGCGCCCGCCGTCAGGCCGCTGGGCTGGGCGAGGTAGGCCTTGGTCGCGTCCCCGTCCCGCAGGCCCTCTCCGGTGGTCCCTGCCAGGACCCGCACGCTGCCGTCACGGTAGGCCCACAGCTGGTGGGTCCCGGCCATGGCCAGCACGACCTCGCCGTCCCAGAGCGCGACGTCCCAGGGGGTCGACAGGGGCACCTCGAGCGCCGGTCCGGACGTGGGATCGCCGGGACGCCAGACCGCACCCGTCCCGGCCAGCGTCGTCACCGCCCCGGTGCTCAGGTCGAGGCGGCGCAGCAGGTGGTTGGCCGTATCGGCGATCAGCACGGTGCCGTCGGCGTCGAGGGCCAGGCCCTGCGGCTCGGCGAACGAGGGCGCCAGGCCGTCCGCGCGCCCCCGCTCCCCGGTGCCGAGGCGGCGGACGACGTCCTCCCCGTCCAGCACGACGAGGCTGTGGTGCGCCGAGTCGCTCACCAGCAACGTGCCGTCCGGGAGGCGCAGCGCCTTACCGGGGAAGGCAAGCTCCGACACCGGGGCAGGGGGTGCGACGTACCCGTCGTCGCCGCGACGCAGGGCCCCGCGTGCTTCGTACGTCGGGAGCAGCTCGTCGAGCAACCGCGCCAGCCCCTCCGCATGGCCCTCCCCGGAGGCGGTGTGGACGACGTACCCCTCCGGGTCGACGAGCACGAGCGTCGGCCACGCGCGGACGGCGTACTGCTTCCAGCAGTGCAGGTCCGGGTCGTCGAGGACCGGGTGGTGGATCTCGTACCGGGCCACGGCGGCGACGACGCTCTCGTGCTCCGCCTCGTGCGCGAACTTCGGCGAGTGGACGCCGATCACCGTCAGCACGTCGGCGAAGCGCGCCTCGAGCGGTCGCAGCTCGTCCAGGACGTGCAGGCAGTTGACGCAGCAGAAGGTCCAGAAGTCGAGCAGGACGAAGCGTCCACGCAACTCCTGCAGGGTGAGCGACCGGCCGCCGGTGTTGAGCCAGCCCCCGCGTCCGACGAGCTCGGGGGCGCGGACGCGGGGCATGCCCGCCAGACTAGGCGCGAGCTCCGGTTCGACGCAGCGCGAGCGACAGCAGCAGCACCAGACCGGCGACGGCCGGCAGGGTGAGGCCGAGGCCGGTGGCCGGGAGGGGACCTGCCGGCGGAGGGGTCACCACGGGCGGCGCAGCAGGCGGCACGGCGGGCTTGGCGACCGGCTTGGTCGCGGGGCTCACGACCTTGGTGAGGCCGGGGCCGGACAGCTGGCGGACGACGAAGCCCTGCGCGTCCGAGGCCCGCTGCGCCGTCGTGAGCGCGGGACCGGGAGCGGCGATGCACGCCTCGGAGGTGCACGTGTCCACGCCTGCCGCCCAGAGCTCGTTGCTGGCCGGCGCGACCACGACGTCGATGAAGTCGTACATCCCCGCGCAGCGGTCCAGGCACGGGCCGCGGTGGATCGGGTCCTTGGGGTTGTTGGCCGTCGTCGAGTGGAACGTCGGCAGCGCAGCGAGGGCGTTGGTCGTCGCCACGACGTAGTAGTTCCAGGGCCGGGCAGCGGTGGCCGTCGTGCCGGTGGTGCCGGGGAAGGACATGACCAGATGACCAGGCTCGCGCACGTCGATGCTCGGGTAGTTCACCGCCGTCACGCCCGGCGGGGCGATGAGGACCGCGCGGCTCCAGGTCGCGCCGTGGTCCTTGGAGGTCGCGAGGTACGGCAGGTTGTCGGCCTGGCCGAACCACGTGTAGTACAGGTTGCCGGCCGAGTCTGTCGCGACCGAGGTCTGGTGACTGGCCACCAGCATCTTGTTCACCCGCACCTGGGTCCAGGTGGAACCGCCGTCGGGGCTGATCGCCAGCCACGGCTGGTCGCAGTGGCCCTTCGGGACGAACAGCCGGCCGTCCTTGTCGGTGACGATGTGACCGTGCAAGCCGCCGCAGAGCTGGGCCGGGCTGCCTTCGCCCGGGTCGCCGTCGCCGGGTTGCACGACCCCGTAGTAGGCGGGCTGGCCGGACACCAGGAAGGTGCGCCCACCATCGGTGCTGCGGGCGCACGCCACGTCGACGACCTTGTTGACGCAGTAGTACACGACCTTCGGGTAGCCCGTTGTCGTGATCCCCGCCGGGGGCTTGCCGGTGACGACCGTCTGGTGGTCGTCCACGGGTCCGTCGCACGCCAGCGGGTTGCCGGTCTGGAAGGTCTTGCCCTCGTCGTCGGACCACTGCAGGAACGAACAACCCAGGGTCAGGTCGTCGTTGAAGATCCGGCCGGTGTCGGGGTCGACGTACAGGTAGGGGTCGAGCGTCGCCGGCGGGACCGGTTGACCGGCGATGAGCGGTGAGGTGTTGTGCCAGGTCTTGTTCCCGTCCGTGGACGTGTAGATCAGCGTGCGCGGGTTGGCAGGGGAGAGCCCGTCGAAGTCTCCGGCGGTGATGAACGCGTTGCCCTTGGGCGTCACCCCCAGGGTCGGTTCCGCGGCCTTGCGCCCGATCTTGGTGGAGGACACGACGAGCGGGTTGTCGTCCTTCACCTTCGTGGTCGTCGCCACCTTCACCGGCGGCGGCGGGCCCAACGGGATCTCGACGTACGACGGGTAGGTGGTCCCCCCGTAGTGGACCGTGAGGTCGTTCGAGGAGTCGAGGTAGCGCGGCTCGGCGCTGATCTGCAGCGTCTTGGCGACCGTGCCCAGGACGTCGACCGTGGCGGTGTAGCCAGTGACGCTGCCGCTGGCGTTGGTGACGCTGGCGAAGGTCGTTCCGATCTCCTTCTGGCCAGGGGTGCCGGGGTCGGCGAACACGTGCAGGATCACGTTGTTGTTGCCGGCCGCCGCGTTCCGGGTGGACCAGAACCAGCGCACGGTGACCCGACCGCTGATCTTCCCGGCGTACGCCCCTGTCCAGTAGACGGAGCCGGAGTCGTTGCTGCCGCCGTCGGCGAGCAGGACGTTGGTGCTCTGGGTGTAGTCGGCGGTGCCCGTCGGGGCGGTCTTGGTGAACCCGGCGCTCGTGGTGCCGGTGAGCTTGTCGGTGTCGTCGGTGGGCGACCCGGTGAAGTACAGCCGGGTCTTCTTGATCACCGGAGGCGTCGGGGCGACGTAGTAGGTCGCCTGGTAGGCCTGGGTGAGGCCGCCGGTGACGGCGGGTGGCTTCCCCGCCGCAGAGGCCGGGGCCAGCAGCGCGGTCGCGGCGAGGGCCGTGGCGGCGGTGCCGAACAGCAGGACGCGGACGGGACGGCGACGGAGCACGGGAACCTCGTGGGTGCTGGGCGGATCAGGGCGGTATGCCCCACTTCGCCGTGCACCACGTCGTTCCTGCACACGCGCCGTAGTCAGGATCCAGCTTGTCACGCCCAGGCGAGCGCCACACCCGGGTCGGACAGGACGGCGGCGAGGTCCGCCAGCACCTGGGAGCCGAGCTGGCCGTCGACGACGCGGTGGTCGAACGACAGCGCCAGGGTGGTCACCTGCCGGATCGCGATCTGGCCCTGGTGCACCCACGGGGTCGGGCGGATCACCCCGAGGCACAAGATCGCGGCCTCGCCCGGGTTGAGGATCGGCGTGCCGGTGTCGACGCCGAAGACCCCGACGTTGGTGATCGTGATCGTCCCCTGCTGCATGTCCGCGGGGGCGGTCTTGCCGGCCCGGGCGGTCTCGGTCAGCTCAGCCAGCGCCAGGGCGAGCTCGCGCAGCGTCATCCGGTCGGCGTCCTTGAGGTTGGGCACCAGCAGACCCCTGGGGGTGGCTGCGGCGATGCCGAGGTGGACGTACTCCTTGGTGACGATCACCGCGCCGTCGGCCTCGTCGACCCAGGTGCTGTTGATCTCCGGGTTGCGCCGGATCGCGAGCAGGAGGGCCCGCGCGATGAGCACGAGCGGGGTGAGCTTCACCCCGTCGAACTCCCGGCTGCCCTTGAGGCGGGCGAGCAGGTCCATAGTCGGCGTGACGTCGACGGTGATGAACTCCGTCACGTGCGGCGCCGTGAAGGCGCTGCCGACCATCGCCTGGGCGGTCATCTTCCGCACGCCCTTCACGACCTGGCGCTGCTCGCGGGTCGCCGCGTCGTACCCCGGAGCCACCTGCCGGGCGGCCCCTGCGCCCTGCTCCGCCGCGCCGTGCGCCGCCAGGACGTCCTCACGCGTGAGCGTCTCGTCGGGGCCGGTGGCGATGACGTCCGCGAGGTCGACGCCGAGGTCCTTGGCCAGCTTGCGGACCGGCGGCTTGGCGCGGACCGGTCCGCGCTCGGGCCGCTCGGCGAGCTTCGCGGCGGCGGACTGCCCGACAGCGGCCGCCGAGACGCGCGCGGGAACGGGGGGCGGCTCGGCCGCCGAGGTGGTGGTGGTGGTGACGGACGCGTCGGTACGGGCGCGCCGCTTCGCCGTACCGCTGCGGGGTCCGTAGCCGACCAGCGTCGCGGTGCGCCCGTTGGCGCCGACCTCGCCGATGAGCGCGCCCTCCTTGCCGGGGGGCTCGGACGAGCCTGACTCCGGCGTCGGCACGAGGTCCGTCGCCCCCAGGGCCGGGTCGGGCAAGGGCCCGGCGGACGGGTCGGTGTCGACGCTGATGATGACCGCGCCGACGTCGACGACCGCGCCGGCCGCGTGGTGGAGCCGCACCACCGTTCCGGCGTACGGCGACGGCACCTCGACGGCGGCCTTGGCCGTCTCCACCTCGACGATCGGCTGGTTGAGGGTGATCGTGTCGCCGGGGCCGACCATCCACTGCAGGATCTCGCCCTCGGTGAGGCCCTCGCCCAGGTCGGGGAGCTTGAAGTCCTTGACCCTGGACATCTCAGTACCCCAGCGATCGGTCGACGGCGTGGAGCACCCGGTCGAGGTCGGGGAGGTACTCCTCCTCGACCCGCGACGGCGGGTACGGCGTGTCGTAGCCCGTGACGCGCAGCACCGGCGCCTCCATCTCGTAGTAGAGCGTCTCGGACAGCCGAGCCGCGATCTCCGCACCGAGACCGACGAACCGCGGCGCCTCGTGCACGACGACGCACCGGCGGGTCTTGCGCACCGACGCGATGACGGTCGGGAAGTCCAGCGGGGACAGGGATCTCAGGTCCACGACCTCCAGGGAGTGACCCTCCTCCTGCGCGGCCGCCGCGACGTCGAGGCAGGTCTTCACCATCGGTCCGTAGGCCACCAGGGTGAGGTCGTCGCCGGGCCGCGCCACGCGGGCCTCCCACAGCGAGGGGGCGCCCTCGAGGGACTGCCCGAGGTCGACCTCGCCCTTCTCCCAGTACCGCCGCTTGGGCTCGAAGAAGATGACCGGGTCGTTGGAGGCGACCGCCTGACGGATCATCAGGTGCGCGTCGGCGGGGTTGCTGCAGGTGACGACCTTGAGGCCGGCGGTGTGCGCGAAGTAGGCCTCCGGCGACTCGCTGTGGTGCTCGACCGCACCGATGCCCCCGCCGTACGGGATGCGGATGACCACCGGCATCGGGACGGTGCCGCCGGAACGGGCGTGCATCTTGGCGAGCTGGCTGACGATCTGGTCGTAGGCCGGGTAGACGAACCCGTCGAACTGGATCTCGCACACCGGCCGGAACCCGCGGATCGCCAGGCCGATCGCGGTGCCGACGATGCCCGACTCGGCCAGTGGGGTGTCGATGACCCGGTCCTCGCCGAAGTCCTTCTGCAGCCCGTCGGTCACCCGGAAGACGCCCCCCAGCTTGCCGATGTCCTCGCCGAGCAGGATCACCCGCGGGTCGGCCTCCATCGAGGCACGCAGCCCCTCGTTGAGCGCCTTCGCCAGGGTGGTCTGCGCCATCAGTGCGCCTCTCCGACGAAGCCGGCGTGGTAGTCCGCGAACTCCGCGTGCTGCTCGGCCAGCATCGCGGTCTGCTCGGCGTAGACCCGGTCGAAGATGACGTCCGGGTGCGGGTCGGGCATCTCCAGACAGCCCTGGCGGATCCTGGCCGCGAGCGCGTCGGCGTCGGCATCAACCGAGGCGAGGAAGTCCTTGTCGGCGAGCTGCTGCTTGAACAGGAACGACCGCATCCGCTCGAGCGGGTCCTTGAGCTTCCAGGCCTCGAGCTCCGAGCTCAGCCGGTAACGCGTCGGGTCGTCGGACGTCGTGTGGGCGCCCATCCGGTAGGTGAACGCCTCGATGAGGGTCGGCCCCTGCCCGGAGCGGGCGAAGTCGAGCGCCTTGCGCGTCACGGCGTACGACGCCAGCACGTCGTTGCCGTCGACGCGCACCCCCGGGAAGCCGAAGCCCTCGGCGCGCTTGTAGAGCGGGATGCGGCTCTGCGTGGACGTCGGGGTGCTGATGCCCCACTGGTTGTTCTGGCAGAAGAACACCACCGGCGCTTGGTAGGCCCCGGCCCAGACGAAGGCCTCGTTCACATCCCCCTGGCTGGAGGCGCCGTCGCCGAAGTAGGCGATGACCGCCTCGTCCTTGCTGTCGTCCCCCGAGCCGACGGCGCCGTCCTTCATCACGCCCATCGCATAGCCCGTGGCGTGCAGGGTCTGGCTGCCGATGACGATCGTGTAGAGGTTGAATCGCTTGTCCTGCGGGTCCCACCCCCCGTTGCTCGCCCCGCGGAACAGGCCGAGCAGCGTCAGGGGGTCGACGTCGCGGCACCAGGCGACCCCGTGCTCGCGGTACGTCGGGAACGCGAAGTCCTGCGGTCGCATCGCCCGTCCGCTCCCGACCTGCGCCGCCTCCTGGCCGAGCAGCGCGGCCCACAGCCCGAGCTCGCCCTGCCGCTGGAGCGCCGTCGCCTCGACGTCGATGCGCCGGACGAGGACGAGGTCGCGGTAGAGACCGCGGTACTCCTCGTCCGACAGGTCCACGTCGTAGTCCGGGTCGTGAACCCGTTCGCCTTCCGGCGTCAGCAGCTGGACGAGGGGGACGTCGCTGGCAAGCACGGGCTGCACGCGGGCTCCTGTCGCACGGGCCTCGGGATCGCCGGGACCGGTCGGGGGGCGGACCGCCTCATCGTGGCACGCGCGTGACGGCGGTCACACCTCGGCGGCTGCTTTCAGCGCCGCGAGCGTCGCCTCGAGGTTCGTGGCCGTGGCGTCCTCGCGGTCCGTGACCCCGGTGGCCAGGCCGCCCACCTTGGCGAACCAGCCGGGCCGCCGGTCCTCCCACGTCTCGGTGACGGTGCACCCGCTGGTGGCGGGCTCGAGGACGTAGGACCAGTTGGCCACCGGCACGCCGAGGTAGCTCACGGCGAACGCGAACGCCTTCCCCGGCTCGCTGCGCACGACCTGCACGCTCGTGCTCCAGCGCCGTACGCCGTTCTTGTTGGTGCCCTTGAACCGTGCCCCGACCGTCGGTCCGGTCGCGCCGCCGAGCCACTTCCCGCCGGTGTTCTCGGGGCTGAGGGCACCCATCCCGGGCAGGTCGCTCACGAGTGCCCAGACCTTCTCGGCGGGGGCGGCGATCTGGGTGCTGCGGCTGATGCTCGTCATCGGCAGAGTGTGTCAGCCCCGGTCTACGGTGGAGCCGTGACCTACCCCAGGCCGGTGCCGCTGCTCGGCGACACCACCTCGGCCGCCGAGCGCGCGCAGGCCCCCGACGCCTGGGCCTTCCCCGAGGCGACCCGTCACGGCTTCTACGACGTGCTGGCTGCGCGCCGCGACGTGCGGCGCTACCGCCCGGACCCGGTGCCCGCCGACGTGCTCGAGCGGGTGCTGCTCGCGGCGCACCAGGCGCCGTCGGTGGGGCACTCCCAGCCCTGGCGGTTCGTGGTCGTGCAGGACCCGTCGGTGCGCGAGAAGGCCGCCTGGATGGCCGATCAGGAGCGCCTGGCCCAAGCCGCGCAGCTCGAGCCGGAGGCCGCGCGGCACCTGCTCGACCTGCAGCTCGAGGGCATCCGCGAGGCGCCGCTCGGCGTCGTCGTGTGCTGCGACCGGCGCGTCCCTGCAGCGGGGGTGCTGGGCCGCGCGACCTTCCCCGACGCCGACCTGTGGTCCTGCGCCTGTGCGATCCAGAACATGTGGCTGGCTGCCCGTGCCGAAGGACTCGGCATGGGGTGGGTGACCCTGTTCGACCCTGCGTCTCTCGCGCTCCTGCTCGGCCTGCCCACCGGTGTGGTGAGCCTCGGGTGGATGTGCCTGGGCTGGCCCGACGAGCGCAACCCCGCCCCGGGGCTGGAGCGGGCAGGCTGGTCCCGTCGGCTGCCCCTCGCCGACGTCGTGCTGCACGACGGGTGGGCCGAATCGGCGTCGCCGCCGTCCCGGCTGCGCGCTCCCGACCCTGCGCACGTCGTCGGCGCGCGGGACGGCGCGGACGTGCTGCTCACCCCACCGGGGTCGCTCGGCGTGCTCGACCGGGCGGTGGACCGGGTGGTGTCGGTGGGCCACGCTGCCGCGTCGACCGGGGTCCTCGTCCTGGCCGCCGGCCGGCACCCGGTGACCGGCCTGGGGGTGTCCGCCTTCCCCTCCTCGGTCACGGACGACGTCGTCGCCGCGGCGCGTGCGGGCACGGCGCTCGGCGTCGTCGCCGCCACGGCCTCCGGGCTGACGACCGTCGTGCTCGACGGGGGGTCCTCCACCGGGGACCTGCTGCACACCGACGCGCTGACGCCGGACGCCGTCGCGGCCTTGTTGGAGCAGGGCCGTGCTGCGGCGCCGGCCGGCGTCGTCGCGCTCGGGGAGGTGGGGATCGGCAACACCACCGTCGCCGCGGCCCTGGCCTGCGCCCTGCTCGGCCTCTCCCCGGACGCGACCGTCGGCCTCGGCTCCGGCGCGGACAGCGCGATGCTGGCCCGCAAGCGCGAGGTCGTGGCCGGTGCGCTCGAGCGCGTCGGCCCGGTGCAGGACCCGCTGCACGCGCTCGCGGCGCTCGGTGGACCGGAGGTCGCGCTGCTGACGGGGGTCGTCCTGGGGGCCGCCGCGCAGGGGGCTGTGATCGTGCTCGACGGCCTGCTCACGTCAGTGGCCGCGTTGGCGGCGGTCCAGCTCGAACCCGCGGTCGCGCAGCACCTGGTCGCCGGTCAGCGGTCCCGCGAGCGCGGACACGGCGCCGTGCTCGCCCGGCTGGGGCTCGAGCCGCTGCTCGACCTGAGGTTGCGCGCCGGCGAGGGCGCGGGGGCCTGCTTCGCCACCGGGATGCTGCTCGCCGCGCTCCAGGTCCGTCGGGACACCGCCCGCACCCACTGACCCCGCACGCACTGACGGGAACAACAGCGGGGCGCCTCCCCCCGGAAGCGCCCCGCTGGTCGAGCCGCTCGGCGAGCCGGGTTCCTGGGCACAACCCAAGGACTGAGTCGCACCGAGCGATGGGGGTGTGTTTCGTCGTCGGGTGACAATCTCCTGCCCCTACCCGCCCGAAATGTTCACCGGGCCGACACCGACCTCGTTCAGCGGCCCGTCCGGGGACGCAGTGGGACGGTCGTCCGCGTGGCCACGCACCCGCGGAGCACCCCTGCTCCGTAGGCCGCCTGGTCGAGCAGGGCGGTCCCGACGTACCGCACCGGGTCGAGGTCGGGACGGCGCTGCGCCCACTCCGTGAGGTACGGCGCCAGCAGGAGCGCTGCCACTCGCCGGTCCCGGGCGGCGAGCCACGCCAGCGGACCCAGCAGGGCGAGCGCGCGGCCCGTACCCAGCGCCGTCGAGGAGACCGAGCCGGCGACGAGCCGCGCCGAGGCCGCCTGCTCGTGGACCTGCCGGTCGAGCCGGGCGGTCATCACGAGGGCGACACCTCCGGCCAGCACGGGTCGGCGGGCGAGCAGCAGGGCGAGCACGGCCGTCGGCCAGGGCGGGAGAACCAGGTGGGCGAGCCGGTCCGGGTGGCGCACCGACAGCGGCGCCGCCGACGTCCCGTAGCGGAAGCGGCGCACCAGCCGCTGCCACAGCCGCTGCGGCTCGGTGTGCCCCACGACGACCGACGGGTCGTAGCGGACCGTCCCGCCCGCGTCGACCAGCCGCCAGAGGAGGTCGACGTCCTCGCCGTACCTGAGCCGCTCGTCGAAGGGGACCATCACCGCACGCCGGACCAGCAGGCAGGCGGTCGGCACGTAGGAGACGGCAGACCCCGGACGCACCGCCGCAGGCCACGGGCCGAGGTCGAGCGGCGAACGCGGCCCGCCCAGCACGCGGGGGGCGACGGCCACCACCTCGGGATCGAGCAGGTGACCCCGCAGCCGTTCCAGGGCGCCCGGGGGGAGAACCACGTCGCTGTCCACGAAGGCCACCACTGCGGAGTCGCCCAGGTGGTCGAGCGCGGTGTTGCGCGCGGCTGCCGGCCCGCCGTTGCTGCGGTGGACGTACGTCGCGCCGTGACCCGCGCAGACCGCGCGCACCTGGTCGGGGGCGAGCGAACCGTCGTCCACGACGAGCACGCGAGCAGGACCGAGCGACGTGAGGCAGCGGTCCAGGGCCGTCGGACGGTCACGCACCGGGACCACGACCAGCACGTCCGCGGTCGGGGCGAGCGGGGGCTGCGGATGGGCCGCGCCGGCGTCCACCAACCGCCTCGCGAACGCCCGAGATCCCTTGCCCTGCTGGACGTCGACGAGAGCCCGGCGACCGGACGGGCCCAGGCGCAGCAGGCGGCCGGTGGGCGTCAGGAGCAGGTCGCCCCGCACCCGCAGGCGACGGTCGAGCCGGACCGGCCAGCCCGCCGGGAGGTCAGAGGGCAAGGCCGCCGTCGACCGCGACGTCCGCGCCGGTGACCCCGGAGCTGTGCGGTCCGGCCAGCCAGACGAGGGCGGCCGCCACCTCCTCCGGTTCGAGGAGGCGCTCGAGCGGCTGCTGGCGCGCGAAGTGCTCGACGTCCGCCAGGCCGTAGAGGCGGGCGCTCTCCTCGAGGACCGGCGTGCGGGTCGAGCCGGGGCTCACGCAGGAGGCGGTGACGCCCGTGCCACGCAGCTCAGCGGCCAGACCCCGGACGAGCCCGTTCACGCCGGCCTTCGCCGCGCAGTACGCCGCGAGCATCGGCAGTCCCCGCGTCGCGGCCGCGGAGCTCACCGCGACGAACCGTCCGGATCGTGGTTGCGGCCGGCGCAGCAGCACCGGGATGGCTGCTCGGGCCAGCGCGATGACGCCGTGCAGGTCGACGTCGAGCACGACCTGCAGCTCGTCCGGGTGCTGCTCCCACAGGGGTACGCCGCCGGCCACCACCCCCGCCACGGCGAGCGCCGCGTCGAGCCCCCCGAACTCCTGCTCCGCCAGCGCGACGACGCGCGCGAGATCGGCCGGGCTGGTCGTGTCCGCGACCGCCGTCACCACGCGGTCGCCCGCGAGAGCGTCGAGCTCCTCGCGCGTGCCCAGCGGGTACGGCAGGCGCAGGTCGTCGGCGCACCGGTCGGTCGCGATGACGCACCAGCCCTCCGCCTCGAGCGCCCGGACCGTCGCCGCGCCGATGCCCCGCGCGGCGCCGGTGACCAGCGCGACCCGACCCGCTCCGTCGCTCACGCGGGCTCCAGGGTGAGCCAGTCGTCGACGGCCGCCTCGAGATCGTCGAGCGCCTCCACCAGCAGCTGCTCACCCTCGAGCGGCGAGGCGCCAGCGGGGTCGCCGAGGATCCCGTTGTCGGTGACGGCCCGCAGCCCTCCGCGGCGCAGTGCCGGCAGCAGCGTGGCGAGCCCCTCCACCGCCCCGGCGTCGCGGGCCTCCCCGACGCGCGTCGCGTCCAGGGCCAGCTGGACCGAGGTCTCGGTACGACCGGCGTGCGCGTCGCCCTTCCACCGCGGCGCCCAGAGCAGCACGTCGCGGGACTCGTCCCGCAGCCGCGCGACCGCGGCGGTGAGGGTCGCGTGGTTGCCGCCGTGCCCGTTGAGCAGCAGGACGTGCGACCAGGTGTCGGTGGCGGACCGGACCAGCTCCACGACCAGGAGCATCAGGGCCTCGTGGCCGATCGACAGCGTGCCGGGGAAGCCGGCGTGCTCGCCGCTGGCGCCGTACGGCAGGACCGGGGCGACCACGATCCCTTCGCGGCGCTGGGCGAGGCCGTGGGCCAGCGCCTCGGCGATGTCCGCGTCGGTGGACAGGGGCAGGTGGGGGCCGTGCTGCTCGGTGGAGCCGAGCGGGACGACGAGCACGTCACCACCGACCTGCGGCCACGTCAGGTCGCCGAGGCGGGTCACGTCAGGTCCCAACCCGTGCGCTCCTCGGACAGGTAGCCGTTGCGCGTCATGAACTCCAGGAACGCGTCGACGGCCCCCGCAGCGTCGACCGGCCCCACGACCACGGGAGGGTCGTGCGACAGCAGCGCACCGGTCAGGGCCAGCAGTCGCTCGCGGGCGTTCCCGGTCGGGGCGGGGACGTGGCGCGGCCGGGGCCGGAGGGGCCGGGCCTGTACGACGCGGACCCGCGAGGCGGGCAGGCGCACGTCCACGACAGGGACCTCGGCGGTGGCGGCCGCGAGCGAGTCCGGCAGCGAGGCGCGGCGCAGCCGGACACCGGCCCCCTCGACGGAGCAGACCGCGGGCAGCGGCACCCGCATCTGCTCGCGGCGTCCGAAGTCCAGCCGGCGTTCAGCGACCAACCCCTCGTCGGTGAGCACCAGGGAGACGAGCCCGGGGGCCTGGGCCATCCCGAGCTCGTGCGCGACGAAGGCGGGCAGCGCTCCCGTTCCCCGGTCCGCGGAGCGGTCGGCGCACAGGACCAGGTCGGGGCGGTCGTCCCCGAGGGCCGCGATCAGCACCCGCGCGAGCTGCTGCTCGTCGGCGGCCAGCTCGTCGAGGTAGGAACCCGGCAGGGCGACACGCCGCACCTCAGCCCCCAGGGCCAGCAGCTCCCGCAGCGGACCGTCGCACTCCGCCCCTCCGGCGGTGAGGACGAGAACCCTTGCGCCCCACGCCTGTCCGAGCTGCAGGGCGTGCTCGACGGCCGCGGCGTCCGAGGCGCTGAGCGCCACCGCACGGGCGTCCCGTGCGACGGCACCCGTCAGGGGATCGACCTCAGCGCGCAGGTCGGTGCACCGAACGAGGGCGACGACCAGGTCAGCCATGGCGGAACACCACGCCGTGGCCACCGTCCGGGTAGGTCCAGGTGAGCGCACCCTCGGCGTTGCAGACCTGGTAGCAGGTACCGCACTCGAAGCACTGCTCGTAGTTGAACAGGATGCCGCCGTCGCTGGTCGGCGCGAACAGGTTGGCCGGGCAGGCCGTGACGCAGGCCTTCGTCGTGCACGACCGGCAGACGTCGCTGTCGACGACGATGTGCGGTCGCTCCCCGACGCGGAACTCCACCGTCTCCATCCGCTCGTCGAACGCGATCTCGTCGTAGCTCACCGGAACACCCTCCCACCGCGCAGGCCGTCTGCGGCGAGGTGCCGCAGCTTCACGCCGTTCGCTTTCGCCGCGTCGCGCAGCAGGCGCAGCGCTCCCGGCTTGGCCGTCGGGTTGTTGACGGTGAACAGCCCCTGCACCAGGTCGGCGATCAGGCCCGGGTACTGCTGCTGCACGCGGTCGCTCAGCACCAGGCCCGGCGCCCCGCGCAGGCGCTTGTGGTCGGCCAGCACGAAGCTGCTCTCCAGGTCCTTGCGGTAGGCGTCGAGGTCGCCCGTGGCCGCTGCCCGGCCGGCGGCGAGCCCGGAGCCGATCGCGAAGTTGACGCCCTCGAGCCAGATGCCCGCGGCCAGGCACAGGCCCGCGGCGTCCCCGGTCACCAGGAAGCCGGGGGCCGAGAGCTCCGGCAGGTGGTCGTACCCGCCCTCGGGGATCAGGTGGGCGGCGTACTCCTTGACCGTGGCTCCCTGCACCCACGGAGCGATGGCCGGATGGGCCTTGAGATCGGCGATGAGGTCCTCGGCACGGACCTTCGAGGCGGCCAGCCCCGCGACGCTGACGACGACCCCGACCGAGAGGGTGTCGCGGTTGGTGTAGACGAAGCCACCCCCGGCGATGCCCCGGGTGCAGCCGAGGATCTCGACGTCGACGCCCTCGTCGCCCCGGACGCCGAACCGCTCCTCGATGACCTCTCGCGGCAGGCTCAGGACCTCCTTGACGCCGAGGGTCAGGTGCTCCGGCTGCGTCGCGGGGAGCAGCCCGAGCTCCTTGGCCAGGAAGGAGTTCACGCCGTCGGCGGCGATGACGACGCCTGCTCGGAGGTCACCGTCCGGGCGGTCGGTGCGCACCCCGACGACGCGGCCGTCCTCGACGATCAGGCCGGTGGCCACCGTGCTGGTAACGAGCTGGGCGCCGGCCTCGACGGCCTTGCCGGCCAGCCAGGAGTCGAAGTCGGCGCGGTAGACCGTGCACCCGTTGTACGGCGCCTTGCCCCAGTCGGTGGTGCGGAAGTCCACGGTGAGGGCCTGGTGGTCGGTGAGGACCATCGTCGAGCGCCGGGTGACCCAGCGCTGGAAGGGGACCTCCTCCCACCACCCGGGGAGCACGTCGTCGAGCACCCGGCCGTAGACCACGCCGCCGTAGGCGTTCTTGGACCCCGGGTAGGGGCCGCGCTCCAGCAGGACGACGCTCTTGCCGGCGCGGGCGGCGGTGAGGGCGGCAGCGGCGCCCGCCGGCCCTGCGCCGACCACCAGGACGTCGATCACGGCGAGACCCCCAACCGGTCGGCGAGCTCACGCAGGAACTCCTGAGCGTCGGTGACCAGGCCGAGGTCGGCCATGGCGGTCATCGGGCAGGACGCGTCGGTGTTCACGCTGACGACGTGCCGCGGGTTCCCCAGACCACCGGTGTGCTGGGCCGCCCCGGCGACACCGAGGGCGAGGTAGAGCTCCGGGCTGATGGTCACTCCGGTCGTCCCGATCTGCCGGTCGTGAGGGACGTGACCGGCGTCGGTGAGCACCCTGGTGGCCCCGGTGCTGGCCCCGATGCGGGTCGAGACGGCCGCCAGCAGGGACAGCACCGTTTCGGCCTGCTCGTCCTGGTGCACCAGCCCGGCCCCCGCCCCGACCACCCGACGCGCCTCGGCGAGGTCCATCGTCGCGGGGTCGGGCTCGAGGACGGCGAGGCGCTGCGCGTCGACGCCGGGTGCCACGTCCAGGTGCACCTCGAACACCTCGCCGTTGCTGGCGGGAAGCGGGCTGCGGGCGCCGGGGACCAGGGTCACGACGCACGGGCCGTCGCAGCGCACGTCGATCTCCAGGCGGCTGTCGAGCCGGTGCAGCGAGGCCGTCGTGCCCTCCTCGTCGACGACGACCGTGCCGGCCCACGCCAGCAGGGGACGGTCCAGCGCCGCGGCGAGCCGGGGCGCGAAGTCGCGCCCGTCCGGGCTCGCGGGCAGCACCAGGGTGCGGACCTGCTCGACGAGCGGGACGAGCGCCCGCGCCAGCCCGTCCGGTGCGGCGTCGGTGGTCTCGGCGTGCCAGGCGCGCGGCGCACCGAGCTCGGCCGCAGCGTCCGCCGTCCCGGAGCCGAGCAGCAGCACGCGGCCCCCGGCCTCGGCCACGACCTCCTGGGCACCGCGCGGCAGGACGCCTGCTCGGACGATCACGACGGCGAGCCGGCTGAGCTCGAGCGGCTCGACCAGCGTCGTCCCGAGATGGGTGCTGGTCACAGGGAGATCGCCACCCGGTGGCCCTCGATGACGGCGGCGTGCGCCCGGCGCGGGGCGAGGCAGTCCCCGATGCGGTGCACGGGGAACGGTGCGCCCTTCAACTGCTGCCAGAGCGCGTCGTCGGCCCGCTGCTGCACCGCGCAGACGACCCAGTCGACCGTGCGCGTCACGTCGGTGCCGGTGGTGTGCTGCTGCAGGGTCACCGTGACGCGGTCCCGGTCGGCCGGGGCCGCGCCCATGGGCACGACGTCGGTGGTCTGGAGGATCCCCTTGGCACCGGCCTTCACGTTCCAGGTCTCGAGGTCGAGGGTGATGCCGAGGTCCTGGCCCACCACCATGCCGGGCGTCGCGACCTCGACGTCGCAGCCTCGGTCGGCCAGCAGCTCAGCCACCGAGGTCGCCTGGTGGAAGCCGAGCTCGTCCACGAGCAGGACCCGCCCGGTCGGCGTGGCCCGACCCTCCAGGACGTCGCGGACGTCCACGATGCGGGCCAGGTCGCCGGCCCACCACGGCCGGGCGGGAACGGCGCCGGTGGCCAGCACGACGACGTCCGGCGCCTCGGCCCGCAGCAGGTCGGCGGTCGCGTCGTACGCCGTCTTGACGTCGACCCCGGCGCGCTGCGCGGCCGCCACGAGGTTGCGGGTGATGTCGAGGAACTCAGCCCTGGACGGGACGGAGGCGGCGACCGGCACCTGGCCACCCAGCCGGTCGGCGCGCTCGAAGAGCGTGACGTGGTGACCGCGCTCGGCCGCCGTGACGGCCGCCTGCAGTCCAGCCGGTCCGCCCCCGACGACGAGCACCCGCTGAGATCGCCTGGTGGGTAAGGGAAGAGCAACGGCTTCCTGGCCAGTGCGCGGGTTCTCGATGCAGCCCAGCCAGCGGTTGAGCCCCATCCGTCCGACGCACTCCTGGTTGCACGACAGGCAGGTCCGGATGTCGGCCGCCGCGCCGGAGCGGGCCTTGCGCACGAAGTCAGGGTCCGCGATCTGGCCACGCACGACGCCGATGAGATCGGCCTGCCCGGCCTGCAGGGCCCGGTCCGCCTGCAAAGGGTCCTTGAACCGGCCCACCCCGACGACCGGGATCGAGACGGCCTCGCGGATCGCCGACGGGATGAACATCGCGTAGCCCGGCGGGACCTGCATCGACGCCTCGATCATGTACAGCGTCGCGGTCGCCACCCCGATCGAGGTGTTGATGTAGTCGACCTGACCCGTCGCCTCGACCAGCCGCGCGACGGCCACGGCCTCGTCGATCGTGGTGCCGTTCTCGATGAGCTCGTCGCCGCAGAGCCGCACCCCGAGGGCCTTGTCGGGACCGAGGACCGCGCGCACCGCGGCCACGATCTCGAGCAGCAGCCGCGCCCGGTTGGCCAGCGGTCCGCCGTACACGTCGGTGCGGTAGTTGGTCGCCGGGGACAGGAAGCCGCGGACGATGCTCGAGTGGCTGCACTGCAGCTCCACCCCGTCAAAGCCGCCCGCGACGCAGTGCTCCGCCACCAGGGCGTACCCGTCCACCACAGAGCGGATCTCCTGCAGCTCCAGGGCTTTGGGTACCTCGCGGAACAACGGGTCGGGAACGGCGCTCGGCGCCCACACGGGCAGGCGGCTGTACATCGAGCTGGCCTGGCCGCCGTTGTGGTTGAGCTGGGCGAGGATCGGCACGCCGTGCGCGTGGACGGCGTCGGTGATCCGCCGGTAGCCCGGGATCACCGAGGGGGAGAAGCCGTGCATGAGCTTCTCGTACGGCCAGTCGGTGACGTGGGTGCTGTGCTCCTCGGTGATGATCAGCCCGGCCCCGCCGGCGGCCCGGGCGGCGTAGTAGGCAGCGTGCTGCTCGGTCGGCATCCCCCCGACGGCGTAGTTGGTGAGGTGGGCGCTGAACACGACGCGGTTCTTCACCGTCAGCGGGCCGATCCGCAACGGCGACAGCAGGTGGGTGTAGCGACTCACGCGAGCACCCGGTCCACCAGGTCCAGGGCCACCCGGCGGCCCTCGAGGACGGCCTCGAGGACGGTGCGCGGGGCGACGGCGTCCCCGGCCCGCAGGGTGCCGGCGGCGTACAGGTCGTCGTTCGGCAGGCGGTGTCCGCAGTCGACGACCACGTCCGCCGGGACCCGGCGCTGCTCGCCGGTCCACACGTCCTCGAGGACCGCGACCCCGTCGGCGTGGCTGCGCAGCAAGGACTTCAGCTCCCGCGTCGCGCCCACTCGCTGCAGCCGCGTGTTGCAGTCCGCCAGGTCACCGGTGAGCGAGAGCAGGGTGCCGACGATCGGGTCCTGCGTGACGATGCGCACCTCCCGCCCCTCGGCCGCGAGCTTCTCCGCGAGGCTGACACCGATCGGCCCGCCGGTCGGGTCGTGGACCAGCACGCTGCCGTCCGGGAGGTCGCCGCGCAGGGCCGGACGCACGTCCACCCAGCCGTGCGGGCGCTGCCGGGAGCCGGTCGCGAGGACCACCTCACCGGCCGGGAGGTCGGTGATCGGCGAGTCCGTGCGCAGGTCGACGCCGAGGTCGCGGCACTGCTGCACGAGCCAGTCGGTCAGGTCGGTCAGTCGGGCGCGCCCGGCGCCGAGGGCCGCGTCCGGAACGGCCCCGCCGAGGACGCTCGTCGCCTCGTGCACGGTGACCTGGACGCCGTACGACGCGAGGACCCGCGCGCACTCCAGCCCCGCGGGGCCGGCCCCGATCACCGTCACCCCACGCCCCCCGGTGCTCGCCGCAGGGGCCTGGACGGCGGGCTCGCGGGTCTCGTGACCCGACCGCGGCTCGCCGATGCAGGACACGATCGGGTTGCGGGCGTCCCGCACCCGGCAGGCCTGGTTGCACAGCACGCACGGCCGGGGCGCGCGACCCGCACGCACCGCGGCGACCAGCGACGGGTCAGCGATCTGCGCGCGCGTCATCTCGACCAGGTCGCACACTCCGTCGGCCAGCGCCGCCTGCGCGAACGCGGCGGTGACCACCGATCCCTGCAGCACCACCGGGCAGGTCGCGACGGCACGCACGGAGGCGCAGAGGTCGCGGTTGAACCCCTCGGGCGCGTGGGAGTCCGGGCGGTAGGCCGACCCGGCGAACGGTCCCGCGCGCACCACGGTGAGCAGGTCGACGTCGAGCGCGGGGACGAGGGCAAGGGCGTGCTCGGGGGTGACCCCGGCCCACGGGGCGAGCTCGTCGCAGGACAGCCGCAGCGCGACGATCCCGTCGCCGACGACAGCGCGGACCGCGGCGACGACCTCGCGCAGCAGCAGCGCCTTGTCCTCGCCGTAGGGGTCGCGCGCGCTGGTTGGTCACGCCGGAGAGGAACTGCCGCAGCAGGGACCGGTCACCGGCCTCGATCTCCACCCCGGCGCAGCCGGACCCCATCGCGAGAGCGGCCGCGGAGGCGAAACCTGCTGTCAGCTCGGCGATCTCCTCGGGCTCCATCACTTGGGGGAGCTCCCGCGAGACGGCATCGGCCACCGGGGAGGGTGCCCACAAGGTGCGCTGGGAGTTCGCCGACGAGCCCTGGCCGCCGGTGTGGCCCAGCGAGGCCAGCACCACCGCCGGCCCGCAGGCGTCGACCACCGCCCGCCACCCGGGACCGCAGTCCGCGGCGAGCGGGGCCCGCTCGTACGGCCAGTCGCTCTCGTGGACCGAGGCCGTCTCGGTGACGACCACGCCGCACCCGCCGGCAGCGCGCGCGGCGTAGTAGGCCACGTGCCGGTCGGAGAAGGCGCGGCCGTTCCCGAGGTTGGTCTCGTGCGGCCCGAAGACCACGCGCGAGGGAGCCGTGCGGCCCCCCACCGCGAACGGGGAGGTGAGCATCAGTGGCCCAGCCGGGTCAGGGGCTCGGGCATCAGACCGACAGCCCGGCCAGCGGGCTCTCGTCGCACGCGCTCGACAGGCCGGCGTCCGGCCGGCGCACCGACAGCGTGAGGGGGACCGGCCCACGTCCCGCGCGCATGCCGGCGGCCGCGGCCGGGCTGTGCGAGTGGTCCCCCGTCGGCTTCGGGACCGCGCCCGCGACCGCTGCGAGAGCGAGCTCGCCGTACCCCTGCACGCACTCCGGGTCGGGGCCGTCGAGCGGCAGGCCGGTGAAGAACTTCGCCGCCATGCACCCGCCCTGGCACGAGTCGTAGTGGGCGCACGACGCGCACGCCCCGCCGGTCTGCGGGAGGCGGAGCTCGGTGAACAGCTCGGAGTGCTGCCAGACCTCCTGGAAGCCGCCGGTGCTGCGGACGTTCCCGGCGAGGAACGCGTCGTGGATGGCGAACGGGCAGGCGTAGACGTCACCGACCGGGTCGATCAGGCACACGACGCGGCCGGCGCCGCACAGGTTGAGGCCGGGCAGCGCGTCCCCGAAGGCCGACAGGTGGAAGAACGAGTCGCCCGTCAGCACGCCCTCGCCGTGCGCGACGAGCCAGTCGTAGAGCTCGCGCTGCTGGGCCATCGTCGGGTGCAGGTCGTCCCAGACGTCCGCGCCACGGCCACTCGGGCGCAGGCGGGTCAGCCGCAGCGTCGCGCCGAAGCGGTCGGCGAGGGCCTTGAACTCGTCGAGCTGACTGATGTTGTGCCGGGTGCAGACGACGCTGATCTTGCTGTCCCGGAACCCGGCGTCCGCCAGGTGCTGCAGCGCCGTGACCGCCATGTCGAAGGACCCCGCACCGCGGACGGCGTCGTTGACCTCAGCGGTCGCGCCGTCGAGCGAGATCTGCACGTCGACGTAGTCGCTGGCGGCCAGCCGAGCGGCTGCGGCGGCGTCGATCCGCACGCCGTTGGTGGAGAACTTCACCCCCACCTGGTGGTCGGTGGCGTAGTCGACGAGCTCCCAGAAGTCCGAGCGCACGGTGGGCTCGCCGCCGCCGATGTTGACGTAGAACACCTGCATCCGCTGCAGCTCGTCGATGACGGCCTTGCACTCCTCGGTGCTCAGCTCGCGGGGGTCGCGGCGCCCGCTGCTCGACAGGCAGTGGGTGCACGCCAGGTTGCAGGCGTAGGTGAGCTCCCACGTCAGGCAGATGGGGGCGTCGAGCCCGGTGGCGAAGTGGTCGACCAGCTTCATACGAGCATTCCGGTCTTCTCGAGGGTGCCGAGCGCCGCCCGGAAGGACGCCTGCTCGGCAGCGGGGATGTCGACGAGGGCGTCGTCCAGCGACGTGGCCCCGTCCAGGCGGCGGACGACGTCGAGCAGCCGCCGGTCCTTGAGGAACGACAGGCGGCGCGTACCGAAGTGGTAGAGCAGCGCGCCGAACGGCTCGGGACGGACCGACACCTTCGGGTGCAGGCTCAGCATCAGCGGGTTAGTAGACGCCGCACATGCCGTCGATGGAGACGTCCTCGACCAGCAGGTCCTCGGTGACGACCTCCTCGACGGTCGGGACGTCCGCGTCGACAGCAGTGGTGGTGGGGTCGCTCATGGCAGGCTCCTCGAGGTCGGGGGTGACGGCAGTCACATCCTGTGCGACGGTAACGGCACTCAGTGCAAAAACACAAGGGGAGGACACGTGAAACAGGGGAGACCTGCGGTGACCAGCCGTGAGGACCTCGAGGTCGTCGCCCTCCAGCTGTTCGCCGAACGGGGTTTCGAGGCCACGACCGTGGACGACGTGGCGGAGGCGGCCGGGATCGGCCGGCGGACGTTCTTCCGCTACTTCGCGTCCAAGAACGACGTCATCTGGGGCGACTTCGACGGCGCGCTCGAGCACCTGCGGGCCCGGTTGGCCGAGGTTCCCCCCGCCACCGCCCTGGTGGACGGCCTGCGCGAGGCCGTCCTGGAGTTCAACGCCCTGCCCCCCGGTGCGGAGCGCCAGCACCGCGTCCGGATGGCCATGGTCTTGCACACCCCGGCCCTCCAGGCGCACTCGACGCTGCGGTACGCCGGCTGGCGCGCCGTCGTGGCGGAGCACGTCGCCACGCGCACGGGCCAGGGGGCCGAGGAGTTCGGACCCCAGTTGCTCGCCCACCAACTGCTCGCGAGCTGCGTCGCGGCGTACGAGCACTGGCTGGCCCAGCCGGGCAGCGACCTCCAGGCGCTGCTGGGCGAGGCAGTCAGCACCCTGGCGCCGGGCGTACCCGTGCCGAGCTGACACCAGACCCACACCTTCGAGTCATTCAGGCTTCACGTTCACCTCCCGATGATGAGGCGTGACCTGGACCGCGCACCGCCTCGCCGTCGTGCTCGGCCTCGCCCTGGCCGCCGCCAGCCTGGCCGTCCCGGCCGCTCTCGGCGTCCACCTTCAGGCGGCCGGCCTGGCTCAGGCCGCCCTCGGCAGCGCGCTGCTCATCGGCTGCTCCGCCCTGGCCCTCAACGGCTCCCGCACCACCCCGCTCCCCGTCCGCCGGGCCGTCCCGACCGTCCTCGCCACCACGGCGGCCAACGCCGTCACGCCCGCAGGCGTCGGGGGGACGCTGCTGACGATGCGTGTCCACCGTCGCTCCGGTCTGTCGGCCGAGGAGGCCGCCGCGGCCGCTGGCCTGCGCACCGCCTTCGCCGCCTTGACCGCCACCTTGGCCGCCGGCCTGGCCGCGAGCACGGTCGGCACGTCCCTGCTGCCCACGCCACCGCTCGCCCTGCTGCTGGCCGTTCCCGGGGCGCTGCTGGCCGTGAGCCTGCTGCCCGTCGTGCGCACGCGGGTTCTTCCCGTCGTACGGAGGACGGCCGGGGCCGTGGGCGAGGTGCTCCGTCGCCCGCGCTGCCTGGCCTCGCTGCTGATCGGCTGCGTGGGCGTGACCGTTGCTCAGGTCCTGACCCTGCAGGGCGCCGTCGCCGCTGTCGGTGGCCACCTGCCCTGGCAGGAGCTGCTCGCCGCGCTGGTCGGCTCGGCCGCCGCCCGGTCGGCGGTCCCGTCACCCGGTGGCGTCGGTCCGATCGAGGCAGCGCTCGTCGGTGGCCTCACGGCCATGGGACTCGGGTGGGGGCCGGCCAGCGCGGCCGTCGCGATCTACCGCACGGCCGGGCACTGGCTCCCGGTCGTGGCCGGCGTGCTCAGCCTCGCCGCCCTCCGTCGCCGCCACCTGGTCTGACCGCGCCAGCGAGCCGCCGCTGCCCGCGCCGGCGAGGCATAACAGCAACCGGGGTCGTCGCCGGACCGCGCAGGCAGGCGTTGTCCGCGGCCGAGCCGTCGAGCGGTGTTGCTGTTGTGCCGCAACGCCGTCAGGCGACGAGGGCGGAGTAGACGAGCTGGCGCAGCTGGGCGCGGACCGGGTAGGTCGAGGACGGCACCAGCTGGGTGAAGAACGTCGCGCAGACCCCCGTCGCCGGGTCGACCCAGAAGGCGGTCGAGGCCAGCCCGCCCCAGTAGAACTCGCCCACGGACGACGCCCCTCGCGCCGGGGTCGGGTCGAGCACCGTGGCGAAGCCGAGCCCGAACCCGACCCCGTCCATGATCGTCTCGGCGAACCCGCCACTGTTGAGCTGCCCCAGGTCCTGGCCACCGGGCAGGTGGTTGCGCGCCATCAGCTCGACCGTCCGCGGTGCCAGCACCCGCGTCCCGTCCAGGGCGCCGCGGCCGAGCAGCATGGCGCTGAACCGCCAGTAGTCCGCCGCCGTCGACAGCAGCCCCCCGCCGCCGGACAGCATCACCGGTGGCTTCAGCGCGCTGTCGCCCAGCACGTCGTAGCGGACTGCCTTGCCCTCGTACGCCGCGTAGAGCGCCGCGAGCCGGTCCTCCTGCCCGTCCGCCCACCAGCGGGTGTCGGACATCCCCAGCGGCTCGAGCACCCGCTCGCGCACGACCTCGTCGAGCGGCTTGCCCGCGACGACCTCGCACACGCGCCCGAGCACGTCGGTGCTGACGCCATACCCCCAGGCCGTGCCGGGCTGGAACTTCAGGGGCAGCGACGCCCACAGGTCGCAGTTGGCGGCGAGGTCGTTCCCTGTCGGGTTGCCGAGGTCGGACCCGGCGGCGCGGTACATCGCGTCGACCGGGTGCACCTGCAGGAAGCCGTACGTCAGGCCGCTGGTGTGGGTCAGCAGGTGCCACAGCCGGACCGGCTCGAGCGCGGGCTCGAGGAACGCGGTGGTCGCCGACCCGTCGCGGAACACCTTCACGTCGGCGAACGACGGGAGGTAGCGCGCCACCTCGTCGGTCAGCTCGACCAGCCCCTCCTCCCACAAGCTCATGAAGGCCACGCTCACGATCGGCTTGGTCATCGAGTAGATGCGCCACAGCGTGTCCTGCGCGACCGGTCGTCCGGCCTCGCGGTCCGCCAGGCCGTACGTCGCGGAGTGGGCCACCTGACCGTGCCGGCCCACCTGCAGCTGCCAACCCACCAGCCGCCCGTCGTCGACGTACTGCTGGAAGTGGCGGTCGATGCGGGCCAGCCGGGAGGCGTCGAAGCTCATGCCCGGCATCCTGCCCTGAGACGCGGCTCCGGGCGCAACCAGTGATGACCTCCGCGAGCCGGCCTGGCAAGGTGGCGATCATGACGACCTCCCCCCGTCCGGCAGTCAGCGCCGTGGACGTCCGCAAGTCCTACGGCAAGGGCGACACCGCCGTCACGGCGCTGGCCGGGGTCACCCTGGACATTGCCGCGCAGCAGATGACCGCGGTCATGGGTCCGTCGGGCTCCGGCAAGTCCACGTTGATGCACTGCCTCGCCGGCCTCGACACGATCGACTCGGGGCAGATCGCGATCGGCGACACCTCCGTGGTCGGCATGAACGACAAGCAGCTGACCGCGCTGCGCCGCGACCGGATCGGCTTCGTGTTCCAGCAGTTCAACCTGCTGCCCACCCTGACCGCGGAGGAGAACATCACCCTGCCGACGGACATCGCAGGCAAGAAGATCGACCAGGCGTGGTTCGACGAGGTCGTCGCCGCCGTCGGGCTCGGGGACCGGCTGGGCCACCGGCCGAGCGAGCTGTCCGGAGGGCAGCAGCAGCGCGTCGCCTGCGCCCGCGCCCTCGTCAGCCGACCGGATGTGGTCTTCGCCGACGAGCCGACGGGCAACCTCGACTCCCGGTCCGGCGCGGAGGTGCTGGCCTTCCTGCAGCGGTCGGCGCGGGAGCTCGGCCAGACCGTCGTCATGGTCACGCACGACCCCGTCGCCGCCGGGTACGCCGACCGGGTGCTGTTCCTGGCCGACGGCCTGCTCGTGGACGAGATGCTCGACCCCACCGCGCAGAAGGTCCTCGACCGGATGAAGAAGTTCGACGGGGTGCTCTAGGTGCTGCGCGCGACCTGGCGCGGCCTGCTGGCCCGCAAGCTCCGGCTGCTGCTCGCCAGCTTCGCCGTCCTGCTCGGGATCTCGTTCGTCTCCGGGGCGTTCATCCTCACCGACAGCCTCAGCCGCGTCTTCGACAACCTCTTCGCGACGATCAGCAAGGGCACGTCCGTGTCCGTGCAAGGCGTGTCCGCCTTCGACAACAACAGCTTTCAGGGCAGCGACCGCGAGCCGGTGAAGCAGGCCGTGCTCGAGCGGGTCCGCGCCGTCCCCGGGGTCTCGAGCGTGGTGGGCAACGTCGGAGAGATCGCGACCCTCATCCTGCCGGACGGCACGGCCTTCCGCCGCAACGGGCCACCGACCCTGGGGGTGTCCTTCGAGCCGGCGGCACCCCAGGAGACCCTCGAGGTCGTGCGCGGACGGGCGCCGCAGGGGACCGGCGAGGTCGCTCTCGACGTCAAGACCGCGACCGACGAGGGCCTCGCCCTCGGGACGACGGTCGGCGTCGTCGGCAATGGACCTCGGCAGGACGCGACGATCGTGGGCCTGGTGCGCCTCGGGCCGACCAACTCCGTCGCCGGCGCCACGCTCCTCGCCTTCGACCCGCCCTCGGCCCAGCAGCTCTTCGGGACCCCGGGGGCGTGGCAGAACCTGTCCGTCGTCGCCGACCCGGGCGTCGCCGACGCGGAGCTGCGCGACCGCATCGCGGCCGTGCTGCCGCCCGGGGTCGAGGCCCTCACGAACGACGACGCCACGGCACAAGCGGCGGGGGAGGTGAAGCAGGGACTGACGTTCTTCAACATCGTCCTGCAGGTCTTCGCCGGGGTCTCCCTGTTCGTCGGGATGTTCCTGATCTTCAACACCTTCTCGATGCTCGTCGCGCAGCGGGCTCGGGAGCTGGCTCTGCTCCGAGCGCTCGGCGCGAGTCGCCGCCAGGTCAGCCGGTCGGTCCTGCTCGAGTCCACCGCCGTGGGACTGGTGAGCTCGCTCGGGGGCTTCGCTGCCGGGATCGGCCTGGCCACCGGGTTCCGCTCGGTCCTCAACGCTCTCGGCCTGGAGATCCCCGCCGGCGACACGGTGATCCGGCTGCGCACGTTCGTGGTGTGCCTGGTCGTCGGCACCGGCGTCACGGTCCTCGCGGCGATGATCCCGGCGCGGCGGGCCTCCCGCGTGGCGCCCGTCCAAGCCATGCGCGACTCCGGCCCTGCCGAGGAGCGGTCGTTGCGCCGACGCACCACAGCAGGGGTGGCGGTCCTCGCGCTGGGCGCGGCGGCGCTGGTGCTCGGCCTCGCCCAGGGCGGCCTGGAGCTGATCGGTCTCGGCGCGGTCGTGTCCTTCCTCGGCGTCACCCTGGTCTCCCCGGTCTTCGCGAGGCCCGTCGTCGGGTTGCTCGCCTTGCCCTTCACCCGCGTCGGCGTGGCCGGTCGGCTCGGCCGCGGCAACGCCATGCGCAGCCCCCGTCGTACGGCGACGACCGCCGCGGCGCTGATGATCGGCCTGGCCCTCGTGTCGGCGATCAGCACCTTGGGGGCGAGCGCCAAGAAGAGCGTGACCACGGTGGTCGCGGCGTCGTTCGGTGCGGACTACGTGCTGCACACCGAGCAGTACCTCCCCTTCACCCCCGCGGTGGTCCCGGCGCTCGAGAAGACGTCCGACCTCGCCCAGGTCGCGGCGTTCACCCAGACGCGCGCGCGGGTCGGGTCCAACGGCGTCGAGACCCTGCAGGGAGTGGATCCCGCGGCGCTGCAGTCGGTCCTGACGCTGAAGGTCCTCTCCGGCGACCTCACGAACCTCGGCGACGAGCAGATCGCCCTCGACAAGACGAAGGCCGCTGACCTGGGTGTGAAGGTGGGCGACACCGTCGAGCTCACCTGGGCGAAGACCGGCCGGACCGAGGTCACCGTCGGGGCGACCTACGACACCAACCAGTTCGCCGGGGGCTACCTCGTCACGGCGAGGCAGTACGCCGCCAACGTCACCGACCCGAAGGTCGTCATCGTCGCGGTGAAGGCGAAGGACTCCAGCACCCCGGCGGCCAGCCGAGCCGCTGTCGAGTCCGTGCTGAGGGCCTACCCGGCCGTTCAGGTCGAGGACCAGCGGGAGTTCATCGACGCGCAGAGCAAGCAGATCGACGGACTGCTGAACGTGCTCACGGGGCTGCTGATCCTGTCGGTCCTCATCGCTGTCCTCGGAATCATCAACACCCTTGCCCTGTCGGTCGTCGAGCGGACCCGCGAGCTGGGGCTGCTGCGCGCGGTGGGTCTGCAGCGCCGCCAGCTCAAGCGCATGATCCGCGTGGAGAGCGTCGTCATCGCCGTGTTCGGAGCCCTGCTCGGAATCGCCGTGGGCGTCGCCTTCGGCTACGCCTTCGTCAGCGCGCTGCACGACCAGGGCATCACGGAGTTCGCCCTCCCGACCGGGCGGATCGTCGTCGTGCTCCTCGCGGCGGTCGTGGCAGGGCTGCTCGCCGCGTCCCTGCCCGCGCGACGCGCCTCGCGGCTGAAGGTCCTGGACGCCATCAGCCACGCCTGACCACTACGTTTCGTCTGTGCGCGTGGGGGAGCGGTTCGAGCAGAGCGCCGTGGGTCAGGCGGTCCTCGGCGCGACCATGGTCGTGCTCGTGGTGTGCGTCGGCCTCTGGAACCTGCCAGCCGGCCGGCCGCACGACCGCGTCCGGCCCGTCATCGGGCCGGTCGTGCAGGGCCTCGGACTGGAGCAGGACTGGGCCCTGTTCGCGCCCGACCCGCGCCGGTTCGGTGTCGGCGTCTTCGCGACCGTGACGCACGCGGGCGGGCGGGTCGAGCGGTGGGAGCCTCCCCACAACGGCCTGCTGGTGACGCCGTACCGCACCTACCGCTGGCAGAAGTACGTCGAGCGGCTGCGCGCCGATGACTACGCCGGGCTCTGGGAGCCGACCGCCCGCTGGGTCGCGCGCCGGGCCGGGGACGACGTCACGCGCGTCGTCCTCACCCGGACCTTCCGGGACGCGGCCACGCCGGGATCCGGCGAGGCCCGGCCGGCTGCAGGGTCCTTCGACTTCTACACGCTCGACCTCCCGTGAGGCGGCTGCGCTCCTGGGCCTTCGCTCCCGTCGACACCGCCCCGATGGCCGCGCTCCGCATCGCCTGCGGCCTGCTGGTCCTCGGTTGGGCGGTGTCCTACCTCCCGGACGCCCGGACCTTCCTGGGCGACGGCGGCGTCACCACAGGGGCGGTCGACGGGAGCGCCGGCTGGTGGGCGGTGGACTCCCTCCCGGCGTACACGACCCTGGGGGTGCTGGTCGTGGCGGCTGTCGCCCTCGCGCTCGGATGGCGCACCCGGGTCGCCGCGGTCGTCGTCGTGGTGGCTCTGGTGCTCGTGCAGCGACGCGACGTCTACACGCTCAACAGCGGCGACCTGCTCCTGCGCGAGCTGGCGTTCTTCGTCGCGCTCATGCCGGCCGGTGAGGTGTGGTCGCTGGACGCCAGGAGGCGCGGGGCCTCGGCCCTGAGGGCGCCCTGGGCGCTGCGCCTGCTTCAGCTGCAGGTGTCGGCGCTCTACCTGTTCTCCGTCGTCGCCAAGCTCGGCGGGCGCAGCTGGCAGGACGGGACCGCAGTCGGGCTCGCGGTCCAGCTCGAGGACCTGCAGCGGGTCGTGCTCCCGCAGGGGCTGGCCACGTCCGTGACGTTCTCGGCGCTGGCGACGTACGGCACGCTGGTCGTCGAGGCGTTCCTCGTCGTCGGTCTGTGGCGGGCGGGCACCCGCTGGTGGGCCATGGCGGCGGGAGTGGCGATCCACCTGGGGATCGAGGCGACCCTGCTCATCGGCTGGTTCAGCCTCACGGTGATCGCCTGCTACCTGGCGTTCGTCCCCGCCGAGGTGCTGCGCCGCGCTGTGTCACGTCCCGCGCTTGGCTGGGCAGGCGCCGACCACGAGCGGGAGGTCGGTGAGGCGCCCACGACCGGCGCGCCCATCAGCCAGCCCTGGAACAGCGCGACGCCGTAGGCCTGCAGCTGCTCGACCTGGTCAGGCCGTTCCACCTGCTCGGCGATCACCTGGGACTCCGTCTCCGCGGTGACGGCGAGCAGGCGCCTCAGGTCCCGTCGGCGCCTCGGATCAGCCAGCTGCCGCACGAGGAGCCCGTCGAGCTTGACGTACTCCGGTCGCAGCGCCCGGACCAGCCGCGTGCAGCCGAGGTCCGCCTGCACGTCGTCCAGCGCGAACCGAAGACCAGCCCCTCGAGCGTCACCGAGCAGCGCCGCCAGCCCGGCGAGGTCGTCGATCGGTTGGTGCTCGTTCAGCTCCACGACAAGGCGGTCAACCGGCCAGGCGCACCGCTGGGCGGCGCGCAGGCAGCGATCCAGCGCGACAGCCAGGTCGGCCACGTGCTGCGGCCGGCAGTTGACGAAGAGCAGCTGCCCAGGCGCGCTCCACCGCCCCGCTGCCGTGAGCGCCAGCTCGGTAGCCACGACGTCCAGCTCGGCGGCCCAGCCCTCGTGCTCCGCACGACGGAACAGGCCCCCGGGCGTGCCCGCCGCAGCGCCGTGGACCCGCAGCAGGCCCTCGAACCCGACGACGGTGCCGTCCTCGTGGACCAGCGGCTGCAGCGCGGCCCGCAGGCGTCCCCGCACGGACCAGGGAAGGTCGCTGGCGCTCCGGTCCCACGGAAGGACGGTCACGCTCAGCAGGCCAGCGCCAGGGACACAGCCTGAGCCGTGGGAACGGCGGGGAACGAGCCACGTCCCACCAGCGCCCACTCGACCTGCCGCGCCACGGCCTCCGGGTGATCCAGGGCCGCCTCCAGCAGGCCGGCGCCCTCGACGACGGCGAAGAACAGGCCCGCCAGCTCACGGTCCCGGGGGGCCGGAGCAGGTGACCCGACGAGGGCCGCCGCGACCCGGGCGTGGTCGTCGTGGACCCTGGAAAGGACCGCGGTCAGCGCCTGGGAGAGCGCCGTCTCGGTCATGCCGACACCCTCAGGCCGCTCAGGTGCCCCGCGAGGAAGGAGGATCGCTCCTCCTCGGCGTACAGCTCCTCGGAAGGCAGTCCCAGGCCCGCGAGGTCGATCAGGAGAGCCAACGGGACCCCGTCCCGCAGCAGCGTCATCGCGCAGTTCGTCTCGCTCACGGGAACTCCTTCGTCGGGTAGGTACCCCCTCAGGATCGTCCCGGACCGCCTGCGCTGACAGACCCGGCCGGTCGTGATGTCCGCGTCGTTTCGTCGGTAATGTCCGACGCTTCAGGGCCGGTGTCCGTTGCTCCGTCTGGCCCCGTGGCGCGAGCCGGCAGGACGGACGCGGACGACACCAGCGGCAGGGACAGCAGGACCGTGGTCCCCTTCCCCGGAGCGCTCTCGACGACCAGAGCACCACCGGCCAGCCGCGCGCGCTCACGGGCCAGTCGCAGGCCGAGGTGGCGCCCGCCCGCGCTGGTGACCCGCTGCGGATCGAACCCCTGGCCCTCATCGCTGACCGTCACCAGCAGCTGCGGGTGGGCGGGCGTCTCCACCACCTCGAGTCGAAGCCGCAGGCCCACGCCGTCGGCGTGCTCCACCGCGTTGAGCAGCGACTCCTGCACGAAGCGGTAGACGACCACCGCGACCGCGGACGGCAGCGGCTGCCCGGAGGCGCGCCAGTCGACGAGCACCTCCACGCCGTAGCGCGCGAAAAGGTCGCAGCAGAAGTCCGACACGGCCTGCGCCAAGTCACCCTGCACGAGCTCGGGGGGACGGATGCGCGCCAGGACCGCCCGCAGCTGCTCCTCGCCGTCCCGAAGGCGTTCGTGCGCCTCGACCCGCTCCTGCGGATCAGCGCTGCGCGAGCCGATCAGCGCGGCGCTCAGGCTCTGCGCCACGGTGTCGTGCAGCTCGCCCGCGAGCAGCGCTCGGGTCCGCTCCTCCGCGCGGACCAGCTCGGCGAGCAGACCCGCCATCCGCGCCGCTTCCTCCATCGAGCTCTCGCGCAGATCTACCACGAGGCTCTGCAGCACCGCGGCCTGCTGCTCGATGGTTCTACGACGCCGCCGCAGCGTCCCCACCGTGACCGTCCACAGTTCGCGCGGGGAGTCGATCCACCCTGTCTCCAGCAGCACGGCACCGCCCCCCGCGATCAACACGAGGGCGAGCCCCACTGCCCACGCCGTCCAGCCGAGTGGGCCGCCGCGCGCCACCCCCACCACGAGCTCCCCGAACCCTGGCAGCACCAGCAGCCACAGCACAGGGACCCGATCGCGGTACCAGCGAGCGAACTCGCTCATGACCCTTCGGCCACCCGAGGACGGGGCCAACTGCCCAGCGACACCTGCTCCTCGGGATTGCTGGCCTGGCTGAGCATCTCGATCACCAGCTCGGTCAGGCGACGCTGCGCCACCGCAAGGTCCTCCGATCGTCCCGCCGTCGCCTGTTCGCTACCGAGGCTGTCCAACCCCCGCCGCAACCGGTCGAGCTCGCCGACCAGGTCGGTCCGGGTGACCAGCCCCCGCCGCTCCTGCTGCACCAGGTCGATGACCTGTGCCCCGGTGGTCTCCGGCTCTCGCAGCCAGCCGGCCGCGAGATCGGCCAGCTGGCGCAGGCCCGGCAGGTCCTCCTCGCGAAAGGGCTCCTCGCCCTCGGAACGGGTGAGCGCGATGAGCGCGAGCGGGTGCAGTGGCTCGCCGACGACCAGTCCGACCCAGTGCCCCCGCACCACCCCGTGACCCCCGGCCTCGAAGGCTTCGCGGTACCACGTCGAGGCCGTGTACCAGTCCCGGTCCACCTGCCGCTCCGCGACCGCCTGGCCGCCCAGCACCTGCAGCAGCGTGGGGCGCAGCCCCTCAAGCAGCAGCACCTGTGCCTCGCCGGCAGCGAGCAGCTCCCGTGCGGTGCGGGCCAGCAGCACGCCCATGGCCCGGCGGTCACCGACCTGCGCCGAGAGGGCCTGTTCCGCGATCGAGTGCAGCACCTGCCTCGACAGGTGCTCCTGGGTCGCACTGCGCTGGGAG
Organism: uncultured Actinomycetota bacterium; assembly: GCA_963760125.1. Lineage (GTDB taxonomy): Bacteria > Actinomycetota > Actinomycetes > Mycobacteriales > SCTD01 > RYN-111. The sequence continues at coordinate 51,846 of CAVXBV010000011.1, forward strand.
TGCACCAGCAGCGCGATCGGTGCGAGGAAGGCCAGCGAGAGCGAGCCGTCCACCTCCATGACCCGACCGACCAGCACCGCGGCCGAGATGGTCCCGGCCAGATAGAGCATGCCCATGACGGCGCGCTCGGCGAACGGCAACCGCAGAGCCCGGCCAGACGTCAGGCGCAGGACGACCTGGACCGCGAGGTCGTTGACCAAGCAGAAGACCGCCACGCCCAGCAGCACGCCGAGCAGCCCTGGCAGGCGCACGCTGCACAGGACCGCCAGCGACGACGCCGCGGCGTACTGCGCGATGTTGAAGCGCACCTTGGCCGCAGGGAGGCGTCGAGCCAGCTGGACCAGCAGGATCGCGAGGCTGAAACCGACCACGAGCGCCAGTCCGGGACTGAGCACGAGGCCGATGATGAGCGGCGCCTCGGCGAACGTGAAGGTCCGCCGCTCACCAGCGTGAGCGACGTGCACCGGCCGAGACTCGGTCAGCAGCGTGCCCAGACCGACCAGACCGGCGATGACGGGGCTGCTGTCCGGACCGATGGGCCCCGGCAGGGCCCACACCGCGCTGGCCGCGGCCAGCAGGCAGATCAGGATCAGCAGGCCAACCCCGAGCGGCGTACGTCGGGCCGGCACCTGGCCGGACGGCGTCATGCCCAGCCGTTGGCGGACCAGGACGTGCTCGACCACGACGTGCTCGACCAGGACGTGCTCGACCACGACGTGCTCGACCAGGACGTGCTCGACCAGGACGTGCTCGACCAGGACGTGCTCGAGGGCGTGGAGGAGCCGCCACTGCTGTCACCGCTCGACGTGCCGCCGTTGTCCACCTGCACCCTGGTGGGGAGCACCAGCAGTCCGGCCCCGGCGGCGGCGTCCTGCACCGGTCGGGCGACGGCAGCGAAGCTGGCGCGGACGTCTGCGGGACGGAGGCCCTCACGGCCTGTGAGGAAGGCCGCGACAGCGCCGGCGGTCACCGCAGTGGCCTGGCTGGTCCCCGAGCCCCGCCACAGCCTTCCGACACGGGCTGCGGGGTAGCGCTGCGCCAGCGCGCTGTCGTCCGGGAGGTAGGACAGCATCCGCACGCCGGGGGCGACCAGGTCCGGGCGCGCGCGGCCGGCGACCACGGCACGGCCGCTGAACGACGCGACGGTGGAGCTCGCCGAGTCGGCAGCTCCGACGGTGAACAGCAGCGGGTCGTGGCCCGGGTCGCTGACCCCGGACGGGTCGTTGCCCGCGGAGACCACCACGGTGACGCCAGCGCGCTGGACCGCTTCGGCAGCGTCCGTCAGCGGGTCCGCGCCGTACCCCCCGTCGGGCCGGTCGGCGGACAGGCTCAGCGAGAGGACACGCACGCCCCGGTCGACGCCCGTGGTCGCGACCCAGTCGAGGCCCTTGAGGACCCGGGACAGGCTGGTGCGCCCCTGGCCGTCGGCAACCTTGACGTCCACGACGGAGGCCGCGGGTGCCACGCCGACGACGACCCCGTCGGCCGAGGCGCCGGCGACGAGGTTGGCCATGAACGTCCCGTGCCCGTAGCCGTCCCGCAGACCGCTGCTGTCGTCGGAGAAGTCGGGACCCCGCAGCAGGCGTCCGCTGGCGCGGTCGAGGGCCCTGGTGTCCGCGACGCCGGTGTCGAGCACGGCAACACGCACGCCCTTGCCGACACCGCCCTTGCCGGTACCGCCGCCGACGGCCAGGGGAGCCAGGACGCCATCGCCGCTGGCCGGCCCCTCGCCTGTGGTGTGCAGAGCGACATCGCGCGACACTCCGCGCACGGCGGGGGTGCGCAACAGAGCGGGCACGCGACTGGCCTCCGTGCGGAGGATCAGCGCATGAACGCCAGGCAGCTCCTCCTGAAGGCGGACCCCCGCAGGCAGGTCGGCCGCCCGGAAGCCCGGTCCGACGGACACCAGCAGGGTCTGCGTCGCGCCGACCCCAGCGGGGACCAGCAGGGGAACCAGGAGCAGCCCGACGGCAGCGGTGATGCGTCGAGTGCGGCGCATGGGTCCTCCTTCGCTCAGCAGCCAGCACGCCAAGAGGGTGCGGTCCCCTTGAGGTTCGACCCCCGTCGTGGCCGTCGACAGGCCCACTCGGTGGCTCCGCGTCGGTCCCGTGGCGCCTCAACCGGTTCCTCCGAATGGGTGATGCGGACGACGCGGGTGCCGCCTAACGTTTCGCCACACCGATCAGTCGTCCCAGACCTGCGGCCCGGTCCACCGTTGTGCTCACCTCTGGCAACGCCCGAGGCAACGCGTCAAAGGATCCTGATGACCGCACCGCAACCCGCCGTGTCCCTGACGGGGCTCGTGGTCGACGACCACACGTTCATGCGGCGAGCCATGCGCAACTGCCTGCTGGCCGTCGGCGTCGCGGACGTGGTCGACGTCAGCAGCGTCCAGGCCGCGCGCGAGCACCTCACGAGCCATCCCGCCCCCTCGATCGCGGTCGTCGACCTCCGGCTGGGGGACGGTTCAGGAATTGATCTGGTCCCCGTGCTGCGGGCGGGCGGCACGCCCGTCGTGGTGTTCACCTCCGCGGACGACAGCTACTCCGTGCGTGGCGCCTACGCCGCGGGGGCGTCGGGCTACCTGCTCAAGAGCGCCGAGGACACCCTCGTGCAGGAGGGCCTTCGCGTTGTGCTGGCCGGTCAGGTGCACGTCGACCCGTCTGTCGCCGGCCTGCTCGTGAGCGGCGTCCAGGTCAACCCGAAGCACGCCGCCACACCGCTGAGCCCACGCGAGCTCGAGGTCCTCCGGCTGGCCGCAGACGGCTTGAGCAACAACCAGATCGCCGAGCGCTTGAACGTCACCCCGTTGGCGGTCAAGGGACAGTTCGTCCGCATCGGGCGGAAGCTGGGCGCGCGGGACCGCACGCACATGGTGGCCGAGGCGATGCGTGCAGACCTGCTGCGCTGACCCGCGCAACAAGGTGCCCCGACGGGCTGTCAGGATGGGACTCCGACCCGTCACCTAGGAGTTTCCCCGTGCTTGACCTCAACGGCACCTCGTCCCTCGTCACCGGCGGCGCGTCCGGCCTCGGTGAGGCCGCCGCCCGCCAGCTCGCCGCCCGCGGCGCCAAGGTCGTCGTCGTCGACCTCAACGAAGAGAAGGGCGTCAAGGTCGCCGGCGACATCGGTGGCGCCTTCGTCAAGGCCGACGTGACCAACGCCGACGACGTCATCGCCGCCATCACCGAGGCCGAGGGCATGGGGACGTTCCGCACGGCCGTGGCCGCCGCCGGCATCGGCGCCGCGTCCCGCACCATCGGGCGCGACGGCTCCTACGAGAGCGCGTTCGACCTCGACTACTTCAAGACGGTCATCAACGTGAACCTCGTCGGCGTCTTCAACACCGTGCGCCTGTGCGCGACGGCGATCAGCCGGACCGAGGCGTTCGACAAGGACAACCAGAAGGGCGCCATCGTCACGCTGGCCTCCATCGCGGCCTTCGACGGGCAGATCGGTCAGGCGGCGTACTCCGCATCCAAGGGAGGCATCGTCGGGATGACGACGCCGATCGCGCGTGACCTGGCCGCCGCCGGCATCCGCCTCAACTGCGTCGCCCCCGGCCTCATCGACACCCCGATCTACGGCGAGGGCGAGGCGTCGGAGGCGTTCAAGGACAGCCTCAAGCGCGACGTCGTCTTCCCCAAGCGCCTGGGTACGGCGGACGAGCTGGCCAGCATGATCCTCGAGCTGCTCACCAACACCTACGCCAACGGCGAGACGGTCCGCCTCGACGGCGCGGCCCGGCTTCAGCCGAAGTAGCTGCCCGGAGCCTCGCCGAGCGCCCGCGCGGCGAGCTCCCGACCGCACAGGGCGCCGATCACGTTGCCCGTCCCGCTGTAGCCCCCCGCGGCCCACACGCCCTGCCGGACCTCCCCGAGGAACGGCAGGGCGTCGTCGGTGAAGCCGACACTGGCTGCCCAGCGGTGCGTGACCACGGCTCCCGGCGCGATGCTCGCGAGGAGTCCGTCCAGCGCCTCCTGCACGACTGCCGACGGCTCGGACGACGTGGTCTCCTCACCCGCGCCGCCGACGTCGCGGAAGCCGCCGACGGCCAGCCGCCCGTCGGGCAGCTGCTGCCAGTACTCGTACCCGCCACGCAGGTAGACCGGTCGGTCGAACCGCGGCGGCAGCGGAGCGGTCCCGAGCATCTGCAGGCGCACGGTCCGCACCGGTACCTCGGGCAGCAGCAGGTCCAACCGCCCGTCGACGAGCACGAGGACCGCGCCGCAGGCCACCGAGCCGCCCTGCGTGGCCACGCGCCCTGGGGCCACCTCGGTCACCGGGGAATGCTCGAAGAGCCGAGCGCCGCAGGCCAGGGCCCGCCGCGCGAGAGACCGGCAGCGGTCGAGCGGCTGGGTGACCCCGTCGCGCGGGAACAGCAGCCCTCGCCCCTCGGGACCGTCGTACTCCTCGGCCTCGAAGCCGTCCGCCTGCAGGGCCTCGCGCTGCAGCGCGCAGTCCCTGAGCCCCTCCTCGGTGGTCTCGATCCGCAACGACCCGGTCCGCCGCAGGACCCCGTCGTCCTCGAGGCGTCCGAGCTCGGCCAGGGTGCGGCGGTACAGCACCGGGTCCCGCTGCCAGTGGTAGGCGTGCGCGGGACCGGCGAGCAGGAACCCGCCGTTGCGCCCGGCGGCCCCGCCACCGACGGGCCCTGCGTCCAGACCCACCACGGTGACACCGCGGGCCCGCAGGGCCTGGACGGCCGTGAGTCCACTGGCGCCGAGGCCGACGACGCACACGTCAGCGGTGATCTCCTGATCGAGCCTGGGCAGCGGGGACCAGGTCCCGTCGTCCCAGATCGGTGTAGCCATGTGCGCAGTCTCGCGGACGACCGCCGGGTCGGTGTCTAGATTGGAGGGCGAAACCCCTGCCCGCGACTGACCTCTGAGGACCTCCGATCAGCGTCACGCCCGTACCGCTCGCCCAGGCCCTGGCCGTGCCCGAGCGGCTGCGTGCGATGGCCCGGACAGCACTGGAGGCGGGGAGCGACCCCGCGTTCGACCGGTTTGCCCGCATGGTGACGCGGCAGCTCGGCGTCCCGGTCGGCCTGGTGTCCTTGGTCGACGACGAGCGGCAGATCTTCCCGGGGCAGGTCGGGCTCCCCGTGCCCTGGTGCGACGTGCGGGAGACTCCCCTGAGCCACTCGTTCTGCCAGCACGTGGTGGCCTCCGGCGAGCCGCTCGTCATCGAGGACGCCCGCCGGGAGCCGCTCCTGGCCGACAACCTCGCCATCACCGATCTCGACGTCATCGCCTACGCCGGGATGCCGCTCACGGACGGGAGCGGCAACGTGCTGGGTTCCCTGTGCGCCATCAGCGACCAGCCCCGTGTCTGGAGCGCGGCTGATCTCGGGTTCCTGGCTGACCTCGCCGCCACGTGCTCCTCCGAGCTGCACCTGCGCATCGCCGTCCAGAGCGCTCGGGTCGCTGCCAGCCGCCTGGCCCTGCTGGCCGAGGTCGGCTCTGCCGTGGTGACGACCCTTGACGCCGACGAGGCCATCAGCCGCCTGGTGCGCCTCGTGGTGCCGGCGCTCGGCGACTGGGCGATCGCCACCGTGGTGGACGCCGGACCTCAGGTGCGGGCCACCGCCAGCAGGCACCGCGAGCCAGGTCGCCAGGACGCCCTGGACCGGGTCGCCGCGCGCCAGGCAGCCGGGCTGGACGACGGGACACACCCCTCACCTGCGGGGGCGGTGCTCGCCGCCTGCGAGCCGGTGCTGCTGTCGCCCCAGCAGACGTCGGCGTTGGTCGGTGACGACCTCCCCGCCGGTCGTGCCGTCGTGATCCCGCTGCGGGCCAGGGGTGGGGCGCTCGGCTATCTCACGCTGGGCCGCGGGCCCGAGGGGTACTCCGCGGACGACGTCCGCGACGCCGTCGACCTCGGTCGACGCGCCGGCCTCGCCCTCGACAACGCCGAGCTCTACCGCAAGCAGAGCGAGAACGCCCTGCTGCTGCAGAGCGACCTGCTCGCGCGCCTCCCCGAGCCCGACCACCTCCACCTGTGGTCGAAGTACGTCCCCGCGCTGGACTCCGCGCAGATCGGCGGGGACTGGTACGACGCCTTCCTGCAACCGGACGGGGCGACCGTCCTCATCGTCGGGGACGTCATGGGCCACGACATGCGCGCCGCCGCCACGATGGGAGCACTGCGCAACCTCGTGCGCGGCATCGCCTACGACCGACAGGACTCCCCCTCGGAGCTGCTCTCCCGCGTCGACCGCGCCCTCCAGGGGCTGGCGATCGAGGTCCTCGCCACCGTGCTGGTCGCCCGGATCGAGCAGACCCCTGAGGACAGAGCGCGCGGCCTGCGTCGGCTGCGGTGGAGCAGTGCTGGCCATCCGCCGCCGTTCCTGGTGCTGGCCGACGGGACGGTGACCCAGCTCGACGGCGCGGGTGAGCTCCTCCTGGGGATCGACCCGGACACCGACCGCTCCGACCGCGAGGTGCCGCTTCCGCCGGACAGCACCTTGCTGCTGTACACGGACGGGCTCGTGGAACGGCGCGACAGCCCGCTGGACCACGGGCTGGCCCGCATGCGCCAGGCCCTCGCGGGACTCGCCGGTGTCCCGCTGCCCGAGCTGTGCAACACGCTGCTCGCGCGGCTGCTGCCGCAGGGCTCCGAGGACGACGTCGCGATCCTCGCCGTCCGCGCCTTCGACGAGAGCCGGCCGCGCCCCCGTGAAGCCGGGCCCGAGCGGATCCCCGGGGACTGACGGCGGACACCTGCACCCGTAAACCTGAAGGGCCGCCTCGCAGCAGTGCTGCGGGCGGCCCGACGTCGTGTGCTGGGGACTCAGTCGTCCCAGGGTCCGTAGTCGTTCATGTCTCTCCCAAGGAAGCGGCCGCGCCCAGGAGGGGCGCAGTGCCGTAGGTGGTCGATCGGCAGGTACGGCGATCGGCTTGATCTCCGCGACGGCTGCCGCTCGAGAACCGGGGAAGGCCTCTCGACGGAGCCGATGGCTCACCCTCCCTGAGGGAGGTGTCGAGGACTTGTCACGCACCTGTCCAACAGGTGACTTCCGTAGTTCTTCCGCCAGGCTACCTGCTCCGTGGGTCAGAACTGCTCGCGACGCCAGCACGGTGGTGCGGGAATACCCCTGGGGGGTACCCTGGTTGTGCAGGACGAGCAACGGAGGACACCGATGAACGAGCACGGCTACGCCGACACCAAGGACGCGCACCTCAAGCGCCTGCGGCGCGTCGAGGGCCAGGTGCGCGGGATCGCCAAGATGGTCGAGGACGACAAGTACTGCATCGACATCCTCACGCAGGTGTCCGCCGCGACGAAGGCATTGCAGTCCGTCGCGCTGTGCCTGCTCGACGAGCACCTTGCCCACTGCGTCGTCAACGCCGCCCGCGCGGGAGGCGAGGAGCAGGAGACCAAGCTCCGCGAGGCCTCCGAGGCGATTGCCCGCCTCGTTCGCAGTTAGACCCACCCACCCCAGGAGAGGAACACCACCATGAGCACCTACACCGTCACCGGCATGACCTGCGGCCACTGCGTCGCCTCCGTCACCGAGGAGGTCACCGCCGTCGCGGGCGTCGATGACGTCACCGTCGACCTCGAGTCCGGCCTGCTCACCGTCACCGGCACCGCTTCGGACGAGGCCGTCAAGGCCGCCGTCGAAGAGGCCGGCTACCAGGTCGCCTGATGCCCGCGCTCAGCACGCCGGTCAGGGTCACCGCGTACGCCGCGGCGCTCGCCGTCGCGTTCGTCGCCGCCCTGGGCGCCGGCCGGGCCAGTGGCATCGAGGGGCGCGCCAGCGAACCCGGGAGGCACGGGACCGAGCACGGCAGCGGGGAGAGCAGCAGTGGCGGGGGGCCTTCCACCATCGTGCCGGCCGGTCTCGCGGTGGCGCAGGACGGGTACGCGCTCGACCTCGACCAGGTGAGCATCCCGGCCGGGGTCGCCAGCACCCTGACGTTCCGCATCCGCGGGACGGACGGCCCGGTCACGTCGTACACGACGACACACGACCGCAAGCTCCACCTGATCGTCGTGCGGCGCGACCTCGCAACCTTCCAGCACGTCCACCCGGTCCTGGGCGCCGATGGCACCTGGTCGGTGCCGCTCACCCTGGCCGAGGCAGGCCCCTACAAGGTCTACGCCGACTTCGCCCCCGACGACCGGACCACGGCGATTGTCCTGGCCACCGACCTGACCGTCCCCGGCAGCTACACCCCGGCGCCCCGGGGCCCGGACACCGCCACCACCACGACCGGCGGGGACACCGTCGTCCTGGACGGGTCGCTGACCGCAGGGACCGAGAGCCCGCTCGCTCTCACGGTGACCAGGGAGGGCAGCCCCGTGTCCCTCCAGCCCTACCTCGGCGCCTTCGGCCACCTGGTCGTGATCCGTACCGGTGACCTGGCCTACCTGCACGTCCACCCCGACGAGGGAGACGGCCTGCGCTTCCTGGCCGACGTGCCGACGCCCGGGACCTACCGGGCGTTCCTGGACTACCAGCACGACGACGTCGTCCGCACCGCCCCCTTCACCCTGACCGCGCGCTGAGAGGACCACGATGGCCACCATCGAGCTCGACATCACCGGGATGACGTGCGCCTCCTGCGCCAACCGCATCGAGCGCAAGCTCAACAAGCTCGAGGGCGTCACGGCGTCCGTCAACTACGCGACCGAGCACGCGAAGGTCCAGTACGACGGCGACATCACCCCCGACCTGCTGGTCGAGACCGTGGCCTCCGCCGGCTACACCGCGACCGTCCCGACCGCAGCCCCCGAGGGCGCTGAGGTCACCGACCCCACGCGGGCACTGCGCGACCGGCTGATCGTCTCCGCCCTGCTCGGGCTGCCCGTGCTCCTGTTGTCGATGGTGCCGCCGCTGCAGTTCACCAACTGGCAGTGGCTCGCGCTGACCCTCGCGTCGCCCGTCGTGCTGTGGGGTGCCCTGCCGTTCCACCGCGCGGCGTGGGCGAACCTGCGGCACGGGGCCGCGACCATGGACACCCTCATCTCGATGGGCACGCTGGCCGCCTACCTCTGGTCGCTGTGGGCGCTGTTCCTCGGTACCGCAGGCGAACCGGGCATGATGATGAGCTTCAGCCTGACGATCGCGCGCAGCTCCGCCGAGGACGAGATCTACCTCGAGGTCGCGGCCGTCGTGACGGTGTTCCTGCTGGCGGGTCGGTACTTCGAGGCGCGGGCCAAGCGACGCGCGGGTGCCGCGCTCACCGCGCTGCTCGAGCTCGGCGCCAAGGACGTCGCCGTCCTGCGCGACGGTGTCGAGTCGCGGATCCCGGTCGGCGACCTGAGCGTCGGTGACCTGTTCGTCGTCCGTCCCGGGGAGAAGATCGCCACCGACGGGGAGGTGACCGAGGGCAGCAGCGCCGTCGACGCCAGCCTGCTGACCGGCGAGAGCGTGCCGGTCGAGGTGGCCCCCGGGGACGCCGTGACCGGCGCGACCGTCAACGCCGGCGGGCGGCTCGTCGTCCGGGCGACCCGCGTCGGCGCCGACACCCAGCTCGCGCAGATCGGCCGCCTGGTCACCGATGCGCAGAGCGGCAAGGCCGAGGTGCAGCGGCTGGCCGACCGGGTCAGCGGGATCTTCGTGCCCGTGGTGATCGTGCTCGCGGTCGCGACGCTCGGCTTCTGGCTCGGCACCGGCGAGGACGCGACGCTGGCCTTCTCCTCGGCCGTGGCCGTCCTCATCATCGCCTGCCCGTGCGCCCTCGGGCTCGCCACCCCGACGGCCCTGCTCGTCGGGACCGGACGGGGCGCTCAGCTCGGCATCCTCATCAAGGGGCCGGAGGTGCTCGAGGGCACCCGCCGCATCGACACGGTCGTGCTCGACAAGACCGGCACCGTCACCACGGGCGTCATGGCGCTGCACGACGTCGTCGGTGACCGGGCCGCCCTGCGGCTGCTCGGCGCCCTGGAGGACGCCTCCGAGCACCCCATCGCCCGCGCCATCGCGGCCTCGGCCCGCGAGGCGCACGGCGAGCTGCCGGCCGTCGAGGGGTTCACCAACCACGCCGGACTCGGTGTCCAGGGCGTCGTGGAGGGTCATGCCGTCGTCGCCGGTCGACCGTCGTTGCTGGCCGAGTGGAGCCTGCACCTGCCGGCTGACCTGGCCGCTGCCAAGGACGCCGCCGAGGCGCAGGGCCGGACGGCGGTCGTCGGCGCGATCGACGGTCAGGTCGTCGCTGTCCTCGTCGTCGCGGACGAGGTGAAGCCGACCAGTGCCCAGGCCGTGCAGCAGCTCAAGGACCTCGGGTTACGACCGGTGCTCCTCACCGGCGACAACGCCGCGGCCGCCCGTACCGTCGCCGCCCTCGTCGGGATCGACGAGGTCGTCGCTGACGTCCTGCCGGCGGACAAGGTCACCGAGGTCCAGCGGCTCCAGGGCGAAGGACGCGTCGTGGCGATGGTGGGCGATGGCGTCAACGACGCGGCCGCCCTCGCCCAAGCAGACCTCGGCCTCGCGATGGGGACCGGGACCGACGTGGCGATCGAGGCCAGCGACCTGACCTTGGTCCGCGGGGACCTGCGCTCCGTGCCCGACGCGATCCGCCTCGCCCGCAAGACCCTCGGCACGATCAAGGCCAACCTCTTCTGGGCCTTCGCCTACAACGTCGCGGCCCTCCCGTTGGCCGCCGCCGGTCTGCTGAACCCGCTGCTCGCCGGCGGAGCGATGGCGCTGTCCAGCGTCTTCGTGGTCAGCAACAGCCTGCGCCTGAGGGGCTTCCGCAGCACCGCCACCTGATCCGTGCGGAGCCCTCGGCAGGCGGTGCGCCGATGACTGCTCCGCCGTGGTGACGTCCACCACACATGGGGTCGGTCGTGGTGCTGGTGCGAGGTCGGTTGCGTCCCGAGGCCGCACTCGCCCTGCACCGCCACGTGGTGGCCTGCTGGGACACCGGGGACGAGGTCGTCCTGGACTTGCGTCACGCGCATGTGAGCGTCGTCGACGCCGTCGCCCAACTGGAGTTGGCGGCAGGGCGCCGGGGGACGTTGTTGCGGATACGGCCGCCCACGGCGGAGGTCCGAGACCTCCTGGAGCTGTGCGGCCTCAGCGGTTGCCTCACGACAACGGAGTGACGAGCCCAGGAGCGGGGTACGACGGACGGGGCCTGCCCCTCGCCGTACGGAGATCCCATGACGCTGCACGATCGGCTCCTCGCTGCGCTCGACGGTGCCAGCCCGGGCGAGCTCGGCCCGCCCGTCGACCGCCGAGACCGGTTTCTGGCGCTGCACGCCGTCTACGACCTCCACCTGGCGCCGCTCGAGCAGGTCGGGGACCGGGCCCGCCACCAGCACCACCCCGTGATCGCCGGGCTGAAGAACGAGCTTGAGCGGTCCTGGCTGGCCGAGCTCGAGGACGACGACACCGACCTGTCGGAGCACGACCTCACCTGCCCGGACGGCGTGCGCGACGCACTGCGGGACCTCGCGTCCCGGGACCGCCTGCCCGTGGCCTACGACTGGCTGGCCCGCGAAGCGACGTGGGAGCAGCTGGTGCAGTTCCTGGCCCTCGAGGGTGGGCCGGACGGGGGGTTCGACGACCTGGTCGCGCTCTGCCAGGTCGGGCTGCAGGGTTCGGCCAAACTCGAGCTGGCGCAGAACTACTGGGACGAGATGGGCAACGGCGACGCCGCCGGCGTCCACACCGTGCTGCATCAAGACCTCGCCCGTGCGGCGGGGCTCCCGGTCATCCCGCGCGACGAGTTGCCGGTCGAGGCGCTGGAACGAGGCGCCCTGAACGGCCTGCTGGCGACCAACCGGTGGCTGCAGCCGGAGCTGCTCGGCGCGCTCGGGATGACCGAGCTGCAGGCGGGCCCCCGCTGCCGTCGGGTCCTGCAAGGGCTCGAGCGCCTCGGCGCCCCCGACGCCACGATCCCGTTCTACGACGAGCACGCGCGCGTCGACCCGCGGCACGGCGCCGACTGGGTCGAGAAGGCCGTCATACCGCTGGTCGCCGCCCACCCGACGTGGGGGCCGCGCATCCTGCGCGGCGCCTGCTGGCGCGCGCGGACCAACCTGGCGCTGTTTGTGGTGGCGCACGACCTGGCGGCGGCCTGGTCTCCCCAGCGCCTCGCCGGCTAGCTCAGTCGAGGTGGGCGGGCAGACCGAACTGCCCGAACAGCGAGGTGTCCAGGAAGTGGTGGATGTGCTCCACCCGCCCGTCCCGCAGCTCGAGCACCTGCACGCACCAGGGCTCGTGGCCGCCCGCGGGATCGACCTTGTAGTGCCCGAACGCCGGGCAGCCGTTGGCGGTGGTCGCTACCAGTCGTGATCCCTGGCAGCCGGCGCCGTACCCGAGGTACCAGGTCGGCATCTGGTCCACCCCCTGCAGCCACATCGAGTACGGCGGCATGCTGATGCTCGCGTCCTCGTGCAGCAGCGACACCAGCGAGGGGATGTCGTAGGCCTCGAACGCCGCGACGTAGCGCTGCAGCAGCTCCCGGTCCGCCGCCGTCAGCTCGCGGGTGGTGCGGTCGACGGTGCCGAGCGTGGCGCGGGCGCGCTGCAGAGCGCTGTTGACCGACGCCACGGTGGTGTCGAGCAGCTCGGCGACCTCCGCGGCCTGCCAGCACAGGACCTCGCGCAGGACCAGCACCGCTCGCTGCTTCGCCGGCAGGGTCTGCAGCGCCGCCACGAAGGCGAGCCGCACGCCGTCCCGCTGCACCGCCTGCTGCGCGGGGTCGGTCGGCACGATCTCCGACACCGGCTCCAGCCACTCCGCGTCCGGCCGCGTGTCCACCGGCGCCGTGGTCGCGGGGACCGGGGAGGACAGGTCCATCGGCAGCGCCCGGCGCTTGCGCGCGCGCAAGCTGTCCAGGCAGACGTTGGTCGCGATGCGGTACAGCCACGACCGGACCGAGGACCGGCCCTCGAACCCGCTCCACGCCTGCCACGCCTTCACCATCGTGTCCTGCACGGCGTCGTCGGCGTCGTGCGCAGAGCCGAGCATCCGGTAGCAGTACCCCCGCAGCTCGTCCCGGTAGGACTCGAGGGCGGTCACCTGCTCGACCACCGGCTGGCTCACAGCTTCCCCCTTGACGCCGTTGTCTCCCCGGCCCGAACGGCGAGGCGGAATCACCTTCTCAGACGCGCGGGGCAGGAGGAAGTCGTCGCACCCACCCTCGGACCGAACCCTCGGACCGACCCTCGGACCGACGTCGCGACCGACGTCGGGACCGACGTAGCCTGACAAGGGTGTCCCCCGTGCCCCGTCTGTCCGGCCTGTCCCGTCCCCGCCTCGCCCTGCTCGTCGCGGGGACCGCGCTGACGACGGTGGCCGCGGCCGCGGTCGTCACGGCCCCGGAGGCGCGCACCGCCGCGGGCACCACCGTGGGGGGACTGCCGGCCGGGGGCGTGACCCGTGCCGCGCTGACGGCGCTGCTCAACGATGCGCTCGTGGCTCAGCCCAGCGCGATCGACCTCACCCTCGGGTCGCGCAGCGCCACGCTCGCCCGCACCGACCTCGGCGTGCGCGTGGATGTCGACGCCACCGTCGACCTCGCCCTCGACAAGGCCGGCAGCAGCCGCTTCGACCGGGTCACCGGACGGGCGGCGGCCGCCATGATCACCCCCGTCCTCGAGGAGGACGAGCAGGCCCTCACCTCCGCCAGCGAAGAGGTCGCCGAGCAGGCGTCCTTCCCGGAGTCGCACGGGACCCTGCGCTGGGCCGACGGCGCGTTCACCAGCACGCCGCCCGCCGACGGGCAGCTGGTCGCGGCGGACGAGGTGCGCACTGCCCTGAGGGCGGCCGTCACTGATCTCGGCGAGCAGACCGCCGTCGTCCCCGTCGAGGTCCTCCCCGCCCACCTGACCGCCGCGGCGGTCGAGCGGGTCCGCGCCGCCGCGCAGGCCCTCGCCGCCGCGCCGGTGCGACTGTCCGCCGGTGCGCGCACCGTCGAGGTCGAGGGCACCGACCTCGCGCCGTACCTGTCCTTGGACGCCGTCGGGGCCGGACCCGGGCACGCGGTCGCGCTCGGCGCGCAGCTGCGGGGCACGGAGAGCGTCGTCGTGAACGCGGCGGCGGCGCTGACCCGGTCCGCCGTGCAACCGGTGATCGGGACCCCTGCGCTGACGAAGGTGCTGGAGGAGAAGGGCAGTACGAGCTTCCGTCCCCAGCCCGCGACCACGAGGCTGGTGCGAAGCGGGACAGACGGCCAGACCGTCACGCCGGCCGCGGTCCGGGCCGCGCTGGTCTCCGCCGTCCGACGTACCGACCGGGTGGTGCGCGTGACCGCCGTACCGGAGCGGGCCGTCACGGATGCCCAGGTGGCGCAGGTGGATGCGCTGCTCGGCACGTTCACGACCAAGCACGCCTGCTGCCAACCGCGGGTGAAGAACATCCAGCGGATGGCCAAGACCATCGACGGGACGGTCATCGCCCCCGGTGAGACCTTCAGCCTCAACGGGATCATCGGGCGGAGGACGACGGCGAAGGGCTACGTCTCGGCGCCCTTCATCCTGGACGGCGAGCTGTCCGAGGACATCGGCGGTGGGGTGTCCCAGTTCGCGACCACCGCCTTCAACGCCGCCTTCTTCGCCGGGGTCAGGTTGGACAGCCACCAGGCGCACAGCTTCTACATCAGCCGCTACCCCCCGGGGCGTGAGGCGACGGTGAACTTCCCGACGATCGACCTGCGGTGGACCAACGACACGACGACGCCGATCGTCGTGCGCACGCTCACCGACAGCGGCTCGGTCACCGTGGCGCTGTTCGGTCGCGGGGACGGTCGCTCCGTGACGGGCACCACCGGCAACCGGACGCCGGTGAAGGGCAAGGACTTCCGGATCAAGGTCAGCCGCACCGTCACGATCCCGGGTCAGGCGACGCGGTCGCAGACCTTCACCACCACCTACAACGAGGCACCGGAGCACTGAGCGGCTTCAGGTCCGGGCCTGACCGGACGATGACACCGTGTGCGCACCTCGGGTCTCGGCCGTCCGGTGGCCGGCCTGGCGGCCGCCACCGCGCTGCTGGTCGCCCTCACCTCGCCCGGCCCGGCCGCAGCAACGGGCCGGCTCGCGGGGCCCGACGCCCCCTCGACCGTGGCCGAGCTCCGCGCGGAGGTGGCTGCCACCGCGGACCGCTTGGACGCCGCGACGCTGCGCTGGGAGCAGGGCCAGCGCGACTTCGCTGAGCTCGTTCAGCGCAAGGTCGCGACCGAGAAGGACCTCGCGACCCAGCTCGCCACCGTCGCGGACGCGCGTCGCCGCGTCGGCCAGCTGGCCGTCGGCCTCTTCCTCCAGCCGGTGAGCCCCACGACCACGCTGTTCCTGCGTGGCGACGTCGACGGCTTCGCTCGGGTGGCCTACCTCGAGCGGTCGCTCGGGCCCGTGAGCAGGGACGCCCGCGCGGAGCTGCACGCCCTGACCGAGCTCGCCGCCCGCAGCAGCGACCTGCTGGCGCAGCAGGAGGCACAGACCAGCACCGCCGCCGGGATGCAGCGCCAGCTCGACGACGAGCTCGCGCAGCTCCGGGCGGACGCCGTCCGCAGTGGCGCCCGCCTGGTCGCCGCCCAGGACGCCCTGCGCCGTGCCGCCGAGGCCCGCGCCGCCCGGGCCGCCGCGGCCGCAGGCGTCAGGCGCTCCTCCCCGGGGACCTGCACGACGGACGCTCCCGACGACGCGATCAACGGCTTCCTGCCCCCGTCGTCGCTGTGCCCGCTGCCCTCCGCTCCCGGCCACCAGCTCATCCGGGCCGCCGCGCGTGCGTTCGACGGTCTCAGCGCGGCGTACGCCCGCGACAACGGCAGCCCGCTGTGCGTCACGGACTCCTACCGCGACTACGCCGGGCAGGTGAGCGTCTTCCGCCGCAAGCCCTCCCTGGCTGCCACCCCGGGGCGCAGCCAGCACGGCTGGGGTCGCGCCCTGGACCTGTGCGGCGGCATCCAGAGCTTCGGCACACCCGCACACCAGTGGATGCAGGACAACGCGCCGCTGTTCGGCTTCGTGCACCCCGACTGGGCCGAGCCCGGAGGCAGCCGTCCCGAGGCCTGGCACTGGGAGTACCGCGGCTTCGCCTGACGGAGTCCAGTCAGCTGATCGCCCTCTCCGGTCGAGAGCGCACGAGGTGACACCTCCCTTGCTCAAACGCCCGGAGGTGGACCGTCACGCATTCGTGACCTACGGTGGACACCAAGCCCGCCGAACGCGCGGGCCGGATCTGCGCGCCACGCCGAGCTCTGCCCAGGCGCAGGTCCACCACGACCGGGTCCGACCCGGCCAGAGCACCGACCGGGCAGAGGCGGGGGACCCACACGCACGACGGGGCCCACCGGGGCTCCTCGGGGTGAAGCCTGCACCTGCAGGCCGGGCAGCATCCGCGCCCGAACCCGACAGCTGACCTCGTAGGCGCGCGGAGAGGCCCCCGTTCCATGCGCACGCGATCCCCCCTGTCCCAGATTCGCCGTACCACCGCCGCCACCGCCCTCGCCCTCGTCACCTTGGGAGCCGGCTCGGTCGTCACCGCCGCTCCCGCCGAGGCCGCCGGGTCGCTCGGTCAGCGCGCCGTTGCCGAGGCCCGCACCCACGTCGGCAAGCCGTACGTCTACGGTGCCGTCGGGCCGAGCAAGTTCGACTGCTCCGGGTTCACCCTCTACGTGTACAAGAAGCTCGGCCGGAGCCTGCCGCACAGCAGCAGCGGCCAGTACACCGCTCGTGGCGTGCGCCACGTGAGTGCGAGCGCCAAGGCTCCCGGCGACCTGATCTTCATGAAGAGCAGCAGTGGCCGGATCACCCATGTCGGCATCTACGCTGGCAGCAACAAGTGGTACGTCTCGCCCAAGAGCGGAGATCACGTGAAGCTGCAGACCCTCTACAGCAGCAGGTACGTCGTGGGTCGCCTGGCGTGATCGTTCGCCGCTCCCTGGCTGTCCTGCTCGCCACCGTCACCTTCGGCGCGGGGCTGGCCACCGGACCCGGTGCGGCCAGCGCCGACCCGGTCAGCCAGGCGCAGGAGCGCTTCGACGCCCTGCAGCGCGTGGCGCGTGACACCACCGGCAAGCTCGTCGCCGGGACCGCGACGTGGGAAGCCGACCAGGCGCGCCTCGTCACGCTCAAGCGCGTGCTCGGCAACACCCGGCGGCACGTCAGCGAGCTCCAGTCCGAGGTGGACCGCACGCGCGAGCAGGCCGGCGCGGTCGGTCGCAACCTGTTCATGGGCGGCGGCAGCACCACCTTGCAGCTGGCCTTCACCCAGACCCCTGACCAGGTGCTCGAGGCCCTGCGGGTCCAGCACAGCCTGGACATCAGCGCCGGCAACCAGGCCCAGGTCCTCGCCCGCGCCCAGACGGCGCGGCACCGGCTCACGGTCGAGGAGGACACCGCCCGGCGCACCGTCGCCGAGGCCGCGGCCCTGACGACCGCCTCCGCCCGTCGGCTGCGTGACCTGCAGGCCCTGGCGGACCGCACCGCGGCCCAGCTCACGACGGCGCAGGGCGAGCTCGACCGCGCCCTCCGGCAGCGGGCAGCCCGCGCTGCCGCGGCCCGGGCCGCACGCGACCAGGCTGCGCGCGAGCGCGCGTCCCGGACCCGCTTCGTCATGAGCACCGGCGCTGCCTGCACCGGCAAGTCCACCTCCGGGCAGTCCAACGGCAACCTGGACCCGGGCTCGCTGTGCCCGCTCTGGCAGGCACCCGGTCACCGGCTGCGCGCCGATGCCGCCAAGGCGTTCAACGCCATGAGCCAGTACCGCGCGAGCACCTCCGGCGCCCCGTTGTGCGTGACCGACTCCTACCGCTCCTATGGCGAGCAGGCCTCGCTGTACCGGCGCAAGCCCGGCCTGGCCGCCGTCCCCGGGACCAGCAACCACGGCTGGGGCGTTGCCGTCGACTTCTGCGGCGGCGTGCAGGACAGCAGCTCGGCGGCGTTCCGCTGGATGAACGCCAACGCGCCGCGCTTCGGCTGGAACCACCCTGACTGGGCCAGGCCGTCCGGCAGCAAGCCCGAGGCCTGGCACTGGGAGTACACCGGCTGACGCCGGAACCTCCTAGGCAGGAAGTTCGAGCGTGGTGGCGACCGCCGGCCAGAACGCGTCCGCCCACAGCTGGTGACCGCGGTCGTTGGGGTGGAAGAAGTCCGGGGCGTAGTCGCGGAACATGCCGCGCCACCCCCGCGCCTCCATCGTGGCGTGGATCGGCACGACGGTCTGGCCCCGTCGTTCCGCACGCGTCGCGACGAGGCGACTCGCCTCCAGCGCATCGCGCTCCCAGTGCCCGTGCATGAAGTAGGGCAGGTCGGCCACCACCGTGGCCACCGGCAGAGCGTCCAGGAGGCTGCTGATCTGGGCGTCGAAGCGGCTCCGCTCGAAGTCACGGATGTCGTTCCCCCCGACGTCGAGGGTCACCAGGTCGTAGCGGGACAGGGCGTTCAGCTGGGCGACCTGCTGCTCGATCACGTCGATCACCTGCGCCCCGGAGACACTGAGGTTGATCACCTGCACCGGGCCCCCCGTGACGTGTCGCAGCCGGGCGGCCAGCAGACCGACGTAGCCATCATCCACGCGGCCCGCGCCGATGCCCTGGGCCACGGAGTCGCCGAGGGCCACGTAGACGAGACCTCCTGGATCGCCCTGAGGGTGCTGCCAGTGGGCCGCGGCCCGCTTGAGGTCGAGTCGAGATCCGGCGAACAGCTGAGCGACGCGGAACAGCCAGCTCTCGCTCGGGGACCGCTCCGGCGGGGTGCGGCGCGCATCGTTCATCGGGGTGACCTCCCTGGCCGCTGCGCAGTATGCGTCGTGCGGCAGGATCGACCCGACCCGACCCCGTGGGAGATGACCGTGTCCACGTCTGCTTCCGTGGCTCCACCCCTGACAGCACGTTCCGTCCTGCTCGCCGGGGCGGTGGCCGTCGTCCTGCTGGTGACCACGGTGCTGAGCGTCGTGCACCGGCCAGGCCCGCTGGACGAGGCCACGCTCGCCGATCAGCGCAACGGTCTGCTGCGGGGCGGCCCGACGGTGCCGGCCTCCGTCGCCGGAGTCGCGTTCGGAGGCCGACCGGTCGTGCTCCTGTTCGTCAGGAGGCTGCCGGCGACCGCGCCGCTGGCCGCCTACGCCGCTGATCTGCCTTCGGGGATCGACCTCGTCGTCGTCCAGCAGGAGGACGGCGGCGAGGGGGACCTCCCGGCCGGCGCGCGACGGGTCCGTGACCTGCAGGAGGTCCTCGCCGCTGCTGTCGCGCTCCCGACGCCGAACGACGGGGGCCCCGGGGTGGGCTACGCCGTGGTCGACCCCTCCCGGACGGTGCAGTACTCCACCCTCGACCCCTCGTGGCCCACCAACGGCTTCGAGGCCGCCGTGATCGCGTCGGCGAGCCGATGACGACGGCCCGCGAGCGCCTGACCGGCCGCGGCTGGAAGGCCACCTACCGACCCCTTCGGCCCGTCTCCCTGGTGGTTCAGGCCCTGCTGCTGCTGGTGGCCGAGGTCGGCCTCATCCGGGTGTACGGCTCCTACGACTCCAGCTTCCACTGGGGAGCGCACTTCCTGGTCGCCGTCATCGTCACGACGGCCTGGCTGGCGGCGTACCTCTTGCTGACTTCCCGGCCTGCGCGAGGGCAGGTGCTGCTCGTCCTGCCGGTCCACGTCTTCGCGATGTTCCCGGACCTGCTGTACCGCGGCGCGCAGGTACCGCACGCGGGATGGTCCGACCTGTTCCTCCTGCACGTGCAGGTCCACTACCTGCCTGGCGGGGACCGCTCCTGGGTGGCGCTCGCGGCCCTGGCGATGGGGGCGTACGCCTACCTGCTGTCCCGATGGGTGGCCGCACGCACCGAGGAGGTCGACGCCGGGTTGGCCACCGGTGTCGGGATCGGCGGCGCCGCGGTCTGGCGCGCGCAACGGGATCCGGCGGCGCACCAGCTGTCCCACCGGCGGCTGGGCGGGCAGGCCACCGTGCTGTTGGTGCACGACCTCGAGGAGACCGGTGCGGCCTTCGTGGCGCTGGCCGAGCGCCTCGCCAGGACCCACGGAGTCATCGTGCCGGACCTGCTGGGCTTCGGCCGCTCCCGCGACCTGGGCACGCGGTTCGGGCTCGACGCCCAGGTCGCCGCCCTCCGACGACTGCTCACCCACGAGGACGTGCGGGAGGTCCGCGTCGTCGGTCGCGGGTACGGCGCGCTGGTCGCCTCGGCTCTCAGCGCCGCGGACGACCGGGTGGTGGAGGTGCTGCTCCTCGACCCGCCGGACTACACCTCGGAGGAGCAGGCCGCCGAGGCACTATCCGAGCGGTCCTGGTTGGCGAGGCACGCCGTCCACGGGAGCGGCTCGGCGACCGTGGCTTGCGGCGCGATGTGCCTGCTGCGTCCGGTCGCGCGCCGGGTCACGGGACAGTCCGTTGACCTGCAGGAGCACACCTTCCCGGCCTACCGCGCCGCGCTGCGGGAGATGCTCGACCCTGCCTCGGTACGAGACGTGCTCGCGTCGTGCTGCGCTCCCGCGGAGGTCGTCGCCGACGAGGACGAGGTCGTGGCCCGGCTCGGTTGAGGTCCAGGCCTCAGGCGTCTTCGGTCGGCAGCGCGAGGGTGACCCAGTCGTGCATGCCGCCGCGGTAGTAGGCCAGCTGCGCCGCGGGGTAGCCCGCCCCGACGAGCTGGGCGAGCGCGTCGGGAGACTGCGGGCACTGCGGACCGTTGCAGAACAGGATGCTCACCGAGGACTCGTCGAGCTCGCTGCGCCGCTCCAGGACCTCGTTGTGGGGGACGTTGACCGCGCCGGGGAGGGTGCGCCCACCGAAGGAGCCGGGCACCCGGCTGTCGATGAGGGTCGCGCCCTGGGCGAGGAGCTCCATGACCTCGAGCTCGGCCACCGTGCGTACGTCGGGCACGGGGTTCAGCGGCTGGAGCTTGCCCCACGTCGTGTCGATGACGACCAGGTCCGCCTCTCCCTCGAGCGGCCACGGGACGCTGCGCGGGTCCTCGCTGCGCTCCCGGGACGCTCGGCTCATCGGCAGGTCTGCAGGGGTGGTGCTCATGGTGGTTTCTCCAGGGTGGGAATGATCCGCTGCCGTCCTCCTCCCCGAGCGCCGAGGAGGCAACCCCGAGCGGGCGATCCTCCATGCAGACGGTGACCTTTCGCCCTCGAGTCCCCGTCGATGGCGGTGCAGACGATCCCGGTGACGAGAGCGACGTGCAGGCCTATCTTTCGGTGGTGTCCAAGAGAGATCGGCAAGACCGGCGAGACGACCGAGCGTCCACCGCTGCCGGGCTCGTTGCGTCTCCGACGCCACCGCTTTCCGCGGGCCCGGCGCCCCAGTACTGGTTCAGCGCGAAGCGATACGGATGGGGTTGGGGGCTGCCCTGCGCTCCGCAGGGCTGGGCAGTGCTTTCGGCTTTCGTCGTGACGCCGGTCGTTGCCTACCTCGTGAGTGGCGAGACCGCCGCTGTCGTCGCCGTGCTGGTTGCCACGGTTCCGCTCGTGGCGGTGGTGGCCCGCAAGGGCGAACCCCCTCGATGGCGGTGGGGCCGCTCGTGAGCGGCCTGAGGTCATGACCTACCGACCACGCGGATGGGTGCTGCTCAAACGACTTTTCGCGCTCCAGCTCCACGCGGGCACGCGCCCCAACCGGGATCCCCGCGAGTGCGCCTGGTGCGTGCCCCACAACGCGGGAGGGCACGCCTCGTGCACGGGGGTCACGGTCCGCCGTGGTCGGAAGGACTGGGCGCCTGCCGTGACCGTGCCCTGTGCCTGCGCTGAGCGTTCACACCGTCGCTTCACCTGACGGCCACGTCGACCGCGTCGCCACCCTGGGTCGGGCTCCGGGTCAGCCGGTGTCGTGCCAGAGGTGGGGTGGGCCCAGGGGGTCGGGCCGGTGGGTGAGCCAGGGCAGGTGGAGGTCGTGGAGGGTCAGTCGGCCGTGGTGCCACAGGACGTGGTGTCTTCGGCACAGCAGGGTCAGGTTGTCCATGGAGGTCGCGCCGCCGTTCTGACGGCTCACGAGGTGGTGGGCGTCGCAGAACGCGGGGGGCCGGTGGCAGCCTTTCGCTGTGCAGTGCCGGTCGCGGGCAGCGAGGGCTTTGCGTTGAGCGGTGGTGATCTGGTTGGTCAGGCTCTGGAGGCTGGTCACCTGCCCCAGGGGGTCTTTGAACACGCGGGACAGGGCGCTGTCGCACAGCAGCGCGTCGACGCGGTGGCGGGGCTGCGGGCCGGTCCAGGGGCTGGTCGCGCAGTGCTCCTCCAGCTGGTGCGGGTGCACGCCGGTCGGGTGCTCTGCGGGGTTGGTCGTGGTGTCGGGGGTGAGCAGGCCGTGGGTGAGCAGGTCGTGCAGGCTCGGGCCGGTCTCACCGATGAGCCAGCCGCCGGGCAGGACGCACACGAGCTGGGGGCGTTGTCCACCTGCCTGGGGCAGGTCCATCCATTGCAGCGCGGCGGTGAAGACCTCCACGAGGGCGTCGGCGCGGCGTTGCCCGGCCGACCGCTTATCAGTCAGGCCGGCCCGGCGGGCGAGGGGCTCCAGGACGGTGAACAGCGCCTCCGCGTCGGCGTCGGGCAGCACGAACCGGCCACTGACCGTCCCGTCGGGATGCCGGGTGGTCTGCAGGTACCGCCGGGTCAGGGCCTTGTCGTGCTCGGCGTCCAGGGCGGGTTCGCAGTGGGTGGCGATGAGGTGCCGGACCCACTGGGCCAGGACCTCAGGGTTCATCGACGCGGCCAGCACCACCAGGGCCTCCTGGGAGGCCTCCAGGTCGGCGGCGGGGATCTTCCCGTCCAGGCGGTAGAGGACCGCGGACTGCTCGGGGCTGAGCCGACCCTCGGTGACCGCGCCGCTGATCACGGTCAGGCGCGACGCGATCTCGCACCGCCGCAGGTCCCGCCCGGCCTGACCCCCCGAGACCGTCACCGACTCGCGCCACCACACCCGCACCGGCGCGTACAGCGGAGGCGTCACCTCAGCGAGTCCGTTGGGGACGTGCGCGTTGACCTGGACCATCCCGTCACCCCGCACCTCCACCGCCGCGAGGGTCTGGTCGAGCTTTCCCTCGAGCCGACCCGACGCCGACCGCAGCGCCACGGCCAACGCCTGCAGCTGCGCGGCGGGCAGATCCCCCAGCGGCGCCCCGCAGACGGCGTCCACGACCCGGGTGAGGTCCCGCACCGCCTGCTCCGCTGACATGCACAGATTCTAGCAGAATTTACGTTCGAAAAACACCCTATGGAGAGCGAGATCGCCTACAGGACAGGCGGTTCTCGCGACGGTGGCGACCGTGGGACGGGCCTGGCAGGAGCGGCCTGCCAGAGCAGGTAGGTCTGCCCCGACCACGTGGCACGCGGTCAGAGCCCCAGCACGGCCAGTGCGTCGAGGGCCTCGTCCAGTGAGCGGTGCACCGGCCCGGTCAGCCAGTGCTCGACCTGCAGGTTGACGACCGACGCCGGGTTGTCACCGGCCTGCCTGAGGTCGCTGCGCCAGCCCGCGACCGGCCGCCCGAGGGCGGCAGCGAAGCCGATCTCCGCCGCCGTACCGCTGTCGACATCCACCCCGTCGAGGACCGCCAGGACCGCGTCGCAGGAGCGGATCAGCGCCTCGTTGGCGGCTCCGGCCGCGGCGTTCGCCACCCGCAGCGCCCGCACCTGATCCGGCCCCGACAGCGCGAAGGCGTCCTCGAACAGCAGCGCCGACTCCTCCCACGGGTCCAGCGGCTCGAACCCCCTGGCGCGTACGGCGGGAAGCAGCACCTGGTCGTGGAACGCGCGGGTGGGCAGGGTGAAGCCGAGCGGACCTGCGACGTAGACCCGAGGCAGGTCAGGCATCGACGAGCTCCCGCGACGGACGCAGGAGCGTGCTCGCCAGGACCGTCGCCGCGACCAGCAGTCCCGCGGCCACCGCGAAGGCCAGCTGGTAGCCGGACGTCAGCGCCGCTCGCTCCGCGACTCCCTGGTCCATCAGCCCTTGAGCACGGCTGGCCGACAGGGTCGCCAGCACCGCCAGCCCCACGGCCGCGCCGGCCTCCGCCGTCGTGTTCACCAGTCCCGAGGCCAGGCCGGCGTCCTCCGGGGTCGCGTCAGCCATCGCCAAGGACATGAGGGCAGGGAAGGCCACCCCCATGCCGGCGCCGAGCAGGAACAGACCGGGGAAGACGTCCACCAGGTAGTGCCCGTCCTCGGGAACGCGCGCAAACAGCAGCAGGCCCATGGCGGTCAGGCCCGTACCGAGGGCGAGGGTCGGCTGGGCGCCGTACCTGCCGACGACGCGGTCGGCGAAGCGCAGGGAGATGATCGCCATGAGCATCGTCGCGGGCAGGAACGACAAGCCGATCGCCAGGGCGTCGTACGCGAGCACTCTTTGCAGGTAGAGCGAGCACAGGAAGAACATCCCGAACATGCCGGCGACCGTGAGGCCTTGCACGAGGTTGGCCCCGACGGTCGTGCGGGACCGGAACAACCGCAGGGGCATCAGGGGGGTGGTCGCGGTGGCCTGGCGCGCGACGAAGGCGCCGAGCAGCGCACCTGCGAGCAGCAGCAGGACGACGGTGAGCGGGTCTCCCAGGCCGCGCTCCGCACCAGGCCCGACGAGGGCGTAGACCGCGAGCATCAGCGACCCCGTCACCAGCACGGCGCCGGGGACGTCCGCCCCCGCGCGCACTCCCAGGCCGACGTCGGCGGGCACGACGCGCAGGACCTGGGCGATGACGACGACCCCGAGGGGGACGTTGACGAAGAAGATCCAGTGCCAGCTGACCGCCTGGGTGAGGAGGCCGCCCGCGACCAGGCCGACGGCACCGCCCGCGGAGGCGACGAAGCCGTAGACCCCGAGTGCCTTCATCTGCTCGCGCTCCTGGGGGAAGAGCGTAACGATCATGCCCAGGACGACGGCAGACGCGAGGGCCCCTCCGACGCCTTGCAGGAACCGCGCGCCGACGAGCATCTCCTTGTTCTGCGCGGCGCCGCAGAGCAGCGAGGCGACGGTGAACACGGCGAGACCGGAGACGAGCACGTTGCGCCGGCCGAGCAGGTCCCCGAGGCGGCCCGACAGCAGCAGCAGGCCCGCGAAGGCGATGAGGTAGGAGTTCACGACCCAGGCGAGACCGGCGTCGGAGAAGCCGAGGTCGGTCTGGATCGAGGGAAGGGCGACGTTCACGACGGTGACGTCGAGCACGATCATCAGCATGCCGCCGCACAGGACGTACAGCGCCAGCTGGCGAGAGCGGTCGGTCATGCCTGCAGTCTCCACGAAACGGGTCGAGGGACCTCCGGCCCTGGTCAGACGGACCGAAAGACGACACGGTAGGACGGACCTGAGGAGGTACGTCATGACGAAGGTGCTGGTTGGTGTCGACGGCTCACCGGTCTGCCGACGGGCCCTGGTGTGGGCGCTCGGTGAGGCCGCCGCAGGCGGCGGGTCGGTCGTCGCCCTGCACGCGTGGCGCCCCCTGGTGACCGTCGGGGGGTGGAACGGGCTCGGCGCCGAGGTCCTCTCGAGCGAGGAGGGCGCCGACCGCGGCGCCCAGGGACTGCTCGAGGCCGAGGTCGCCCAGGCCCGGACCTCGTCACCGCACGACACGGTCGCGATCGACCTGTCGGTGGTGGTCGGTGACCCCGGCCAGCAGCTCGTCGCCGCCGCCGACGACGCCGACCTGGTCGTCGTCGGTCAGCGCGGGCACGGGGCCCTGCTGAGCGCCCTGCTCGGGTCGACGACGGGCTACGTCCTGCACCACTCACCGTGCCCCGTGGTGGTGCTGCCCCGCGAGGAGGCCGACCAGGGCACGAAGCGGATCGTCGTGGGCGTCGACGGCTCCGAGCCCTCCCGCGCCGCCCTCCGCTGGGCCGCGGACCACGCCCGGCGCGACGGCGTCCCGCTGATCGCGGCCCACGCCTGGGCGTTCGCCGCTCCGCCGTACGTCCCCATGGGGGGAGTCGCCTTCGACGCGCTGCCGCTCGGCGCGCCGCCGCCGGCGCTCGACGTCGACCAGGACGAGCAGCAGGCGAGGATCGCCGGCTGGCTGCACAGCGAAGTGGAGACGTGCCTGCCGGACCGGCACGGTCTCGACCTCACCGAACGCGTTCTGGTGGGGACGAGCTCGGCGGCGCTCCTGGAGGAAGCGGGACCGCAGGACCTGCTGGTCCTCGGTTCTCGGGGCCGCGGTGGCTTCTCCGAGCTGCTGCTCGGATCCGTGGCTCACCAGTGCGCCCATCACGCCGACGGCCCCGTCGTCGTGGTCCCTGCGGCGGCGGTGGAGTGACCCGTTCGCTCAGACCGGCGGGCGGAGGGCGGTCATCGCGTCGTAGGCGTGCCGCCGGACCCGCACCGCGCTCAGGCCGAGCTCGCCCGCGATCTGCCGGTAGCTCGAACCCGCGGCGGCGAGTGTCAGCACCCGCCGGTCCAGCGGGACCAAGCCGCTGAGGGCGACCACGAACCAGTGAGGCGGGCCCTGGCTGGACATGATCACGATCCGACAGTAGCCACCGGCGTGGCGGCGCGACACCGTTCTGGTGGAAATGTCCCCAAGACGACGGTTGCCGCCTCCGAGGCGGTCACACGCGGTGGACCGCACCCCTGACCCGCGTGAGCGGTACGCTCGCTGTGCACTGGTGTCACGAAGCCATCAGTCCCGCGAGCCCGTGACCGTGACCGGTCCCCTCTCGAGACGACGTGATCGACCCTTGTCGGGCCGTTCCCGCCGTACGGCGACTGCTGGGCCTCGACGACGCCGTGCTCGACGGCCTGCGGGCCAGGCAGAGGAGCGGAACGTGGCCAGACAGGGCCAGCGGTCGTCCGGACGGGCGCCGACGCGCGCGCGGCAGCCCCGCGAGGTCGGCATCGTGCCCGTCCTCACCAAGGCGATGCGCGACGTCGAGGTGGCAGTGCAGCGGGAGAAGGTCAACCCGGCGATCCGGGTGACCTTCCAAGCCGTGGCGCTGCTCGTGCGCGAGGAGCGCGCCCGCATCAAGGCGGCCGCAGACCTCAGCGAGAACAAGCGCGGTGAGGCGCTCAAGCGCCTCGACGGGGTCGCCCAGGTGATGGCGCGCACCGCACCGCGTGACGCCACCCTCATCGCCCTGCTGGCCGAGGACGCCGAGGCCCTGGACGGGTTGAGGACCGTGCTGCGCGAGCTGCGGGTCGCCGCCGGGCTGGAGTCCGCGACGGCCCCCGTCGCGACGGACGTCTCCTCGCCGTTCGTCCGCAGCGAGCCCAAGGACGACAAGCAGGTCGTCCCGCAGTCGGTCATCGCGCGCCAGCTGGCCAACCCCTTCCTCGAACCGGACTACGACGCGCCGCCGCCGCCCAAGGCGCGGCCGCGGCTGCTGTCCACGTGGGAGCTGCTCGGGCCGCTGCTCAAGTCCTTCGAGACCGCCTCCGGGGGCGAGTCCTCCTGCATGGAGCTCCCGCCGGCCTCGACGCTGCTCGCGCCGGCCGGTCTGCCGCTCATGCCGCACCAGGCCCAGGTCGTCGCGGCAGCGGCGGACGGGCACCGCAC
This sequence comes from uncultured Actinomycetota bacterium, assembly GCA_963760125.1. GTDB lineage: Bacteria > Actinomycetota > Actinomycetes > Mycobacteriales > SCTD01 > RYN-111. The sequence goes on from CAVXBV010000011.1 coordinate 79,232, forward strand.
CTTCCTGCTCGCCGACGAGCCCGGCCTCGGCAAGACCGCGCAGGCGCTGCTCTCGGCGCAGGCCGCCAACGCCTACCCGCTGCTGTGCGTCGTCCCCAACGTCGTCAAGACCAACTGGGCCCGCGAGGCGAAGCTCTGGACGCCCAACCACCAGGCCACCGTCGTGCAGGGTGACGGGGACACGATCGACGGCTTCTCCGACATCGTGATCGTCAACTACGAGGTGCTCGACCGGCACGTCGGCTGGCTCGGCACGCTGGGCTTCCGCGGCATGGTGGTCGACGAGGCCCACTTCATCAAGAACCCGAAGTCGCAGCGCTCGCGCCACGTGATGGAGGTGTCCGAGCGGATCCGGGCCCGCACCCTGCGACCGCTGCTCATGGCGCTGACCGGCACGCCGCTCATCAACGACATCGAGGACTTCCTCGCCATCTGGCAGTTCCTCGGCTGGATCGGCGACAAGGAGCCGGGGGCCGAACTGATGAACATGCTCGAGGACAACGGGCTCCTCCCGGTCGACCCGGGCTTCGGACCCGAGGCCCGCGCTGCGGTCATCGACCTCGGCATCGTCCGCCGCCGCAAGGTGGACGTGGCGGCCGACATCCCCGCCCGCCGCATCGCCGACCTGCCCGTCGAGCTCGACGGGGCCCTCGGCCGGTCGATCCGCGAGGCCGAGCGCGTCCTCGCCCGCCGGCTGGTTAAGCGGTACGAGTCCGCGCTCGCGGCGCGCGGCGGCCACGACGTCGAGGGGATCGACCTCGACCTGGTGCGCAAGGTCGCGTCGTGGGAGCGGCAGGACACCGACGAGAAGAGCACGGACGAGAACGTCTTCACGATGATGCGTCGCATCGGCCAGGCCAAGGCCGGCCTGGCCGCGGACTACGCCGCTCAGCTGTCGCGCAACGTCGGCAAGGTGGTGTTCTTCGCCAAGCACATCGACGTGATGGACACTGCCGAGCAGACGTTCACGCAGCGCAGCATCAAGCACGTGTCGATCCGCGGAGACCAGACTCCGAAGGTCCGGCAGGCCAGCATCGACGCGTTCATGAACGACCCGGAGGTCAAGGTCGTGGTCTGCTCGCTGACCGCGGCAGGTGTCGGCCTGAACCTCCAGGTCGCCTCCAACGTGGTGCTCGCTGAACTGTCGTGGACCGACGCCGAGCAGACGCAAGCCATCGACCGGGTGCACCGCATCGGCCAGGACCAGCCCGTCACCGCCTGGCGCATCATCGCGGCGCAGACCATCGACGCCAAGGTTGCCGAGCTCATCGACGGCAAGGCCGGCCTGGCCGCGCGCGCCCTCGACGGGTCGGACGAGGAGCTGGGGTCTTCGGTCGACATCCAGCTCGAAGCGCTGGTGTCGCTGCTGACCGACGCCCTCGTCGAGGCCAAGAGGGGCCTGTCGTTCAGCTGATCACCTTCCGGAGCCCGCGTGCGTGACGAGGACTTCCTCGCCCTGGCCGATCCCGCCACCCGTGCTGCCCTCGCGGGTGCGGAACGGCTCGACCTCACCCAGGACCTGACCGCGTTGCGGCGCGAGACGGCCGTCCTCGTCGCCGCCACAGCGCAGCCTCTCCCCGAGGGCCTGACACAGGGGGACGTGGTCGTCCCCGGTGGTCCGCGGGTGCGGGTGACCCGGCCGGCCGAGCCGGTGGGGACGATCGTCTGGGTGCACGGCGGGGGCTTCTTGCTGGGCTCGCTCGACGGGAGCGACCTGCACTGCCGCACCCTGGCCCAGACACATCGCGCGCGCGTCGTCTCCGTCGACTACCGGCTCGCCCCGGAGCACCCCGCTCCCGCGGCGATCGAGGACTGCCACGCCGCGCTCGACTGGGCATTCGCCGATACCGAGGGTCCGGTCGTGCTGGCCGGTGGCAGCGCCGGGGCCGGCCTGGCCGCGGCGACGACGCTGCGGGTGCGCGAGCACGGCGGCCGGCAGCCCAACGCTCAGGTGCTGCACTACCCGATGCTGGACGACCGAGCGATCACGCCCTCCTCCCGTGAGGTCACCTTCGCGGGGACCTGGCACCGCTCGGCCAACGAGATCGCCTGGCAGCACTACCTCTCCGGTCGCGACGACCTTCCGGCGTACGTCGTGCCGGCGCGCGTCGACGACCTCGCCGGGCTCCCCCCGACGTTCCTCGACGTCGGGACCCTCGACCTGTTCCGCGACGAGGACATCGCCTTCGCGCAGCGCCTGATGGCGTGCGGCGTCCCCACCGACCTCGTGGTCACCGCAGGTGCCTGGCACGGGTCCGAGCTGCTCTGCCCGGATGCGCCGTCGTCGCAGGCGATCACGGCGGCGCGGCACCGCGCCTACCGGCACTTCCTGACCGACTGATCCCGACGCGCATAACCCAGGGCCGGCAGGGGCACACGCGCCTCATCGTTCCCCCTGACCGGAGGTCTCTCGTGCCCGACGCCATCGTGCTCCTCAAGAACGACCACAAGACCGTGGAGAAGCTCTTCAAGCAGTTCGAGGGCCTCGGCCCGAACGCCGTGAAGACCAAGCGCAAGGTGGTCGACCAGATCATCGAGGAGCTCAGCGTCCACGCGGCGGTCGAGGAGCAGTGGTTCTACCCCGCCGTCCGCACGCAGGTGCCGGACCTGGAGGACGACGTCCTCGAGGGCCTCGAGGAGCACCACATCGTGAAGTGGACGCTCGACGAGCTCAAGGACCTGCCGGCCGACGCCGAGCGGTTCGACGCCAAGGTCACGGTGCTCATCGAGAGCGTGCGGCACCACGTCGAGGAGGAGGAGACGGAGATCTTCCCCGACGTCCGCAAGGCCCTGGGGCGCAAGGCCCTGCAGGAGCTGGGAGACCAGCTCGAGAAGGCCAAGACCGTGGCCCCGACGAAGCCGCACCCGCGGGCCCCGTCCACCCCGCCGGCCAACCTTGTCGCCGGGCCTGGTGCCGCAGCCGTCGACGCCGTCACCAAGAAGGTGCGCAAGGCCGTCGGTCGGTGACCCCGCGCGCGGCCCCCGGGCGCGCGCAGAGGAAGATCGACCGGTGACCACCTCCGATCGGCACCACGACGACCTGGCGACCACGCGCGTCGGCTCGGTCGTCTACTCCTCCGTCGTGCACACCTGCCGCGCGCTGCTCTGGACCCGGAGCCGGTTGAGCGTCAGCACGCAGCAGCCACTGCCGGACGGACCGCTGCTCATCGCCGGTAACCACCTGTGCCTGATCGACCCGTTCGTCCTCGGTCCGTCCATCGACGAGCTCGGCCGGCGCGCGAGATACATGGGCAAGATCAGCGTCTTCACGACGCCCGTCATCGGCACCATCTGCCGGTCGGCCGGGATGATCCCGGTGGATCGCGGCAACGACCCGGCCCAGGCCCTCGCGCCTGCGGCCGATGAGTTGCGACGCGGCGGGTGCGTCGGCATCTACCCCGAAGGCACCACCACCCTGCACCGGGACTACTGGCCGGAGGCCGCACGGACCGGCGTCGCCCGACTTGCCCTGATGGCAGGTGCAACGGTCGTCCCGGTGGCGCAGTGGGGCACCCAGGAACTGCTCGGGCACGGTGGCCTCAAGGACGTCGCCGCCACGGCCAGGCGGCTGCGTCGGGTCGCGATCACCGTGCGCGCCGGCGCCCCCATCGTGCTGTCAGGGGATCCCGCCGACCGAGGCGCCGTGGCTGCGGGGACCGAGCAGATCTCGGCGGCCCTCGTGGCCCTGCTCGGCGAGGTCCGAGGCACGCCGGTCCCGTCGTACGCCGGTCAGCGCTGCGGTCGGCGCGACGGCGTGCCCTGCGCCTGCGCGGGCGACTCCCAGGCCTGAGCGCGACGGGTCGGGGGGCCGAGGTCGCGGCCGGGCTCCTGGTGCAGGACTGCGCGCCGGGACGTCGAACCCTGTGCGCATGCTCTGTTCGCGCCGCCGCGCCCTGCCCCTGATCCTGGCCCTGCTCGGAGCCCTCGCCCTCCCGGCCGCGGCCCACGAGAGCGCGGCCTCGGGGGAGCCCACCCCCGGCCGCACCGACTCGACCTGGTCCGAGGCGTACATCCCCTCCGCCGACGGCCTCACGACCCTGCACGCCGACGTGCTGCGGCCGAAGGGCCTGGCCGACAACGTCCGGACCCCGGTCGTCATGACGGTCAGCCCCTACACCGGCCACGGCTTCGACAGCCCGACGGCCAAGGGGCCCAACCCGCGGTTCTACGACTTCCTCGACCAGAGCAAGATCCTGTCCCGCGGCTACACCTACGTCATCGTCGACCTCCCGGGCTTCGGGGGCTCCGGCGGGTGCAACGACTGGGGCGGGCCGTCGGAGCAGGGCGGCGTGAAGTCGGCGGTCGAGTGGGCCGCCGCGCAGCCGTGGTCGACCGGCAAGGTCGGGCTGTTCGGCAAGTCCTACGACGGCTGGACCGGCCTGATGGGGGCCGCCCAGCACCCGAAGGGCCTGGCCGCGGTGATCTCGATGGAGCCGGTCTACAGCGGCTACCGCTACCTCTACTCCGACGGTGTGCGGTTCATCAACAGCGTCACCACACCCGCCCTCTTCCAGGCGTACGACGCCTCGAGCTCCTCGGTGTACGACACCCCCCAGTACCAGGTCTCCGGCGCCCCGGAGGCGTACTGCTATGCCCCGAACTACGCGCAGCAGGCCGGGCTCGACGACCCGACGACCGCTTTCTGGCAGGCCCGCGACCTGCTGCCGACGGCCCGCAAGGCCACCACGCCGCTGTTCCTCACCCAGGGCTTCCTCGAGGACAACACCAAGCCCGACGGCGCCTTCGACTACTTCCGCGACTACGCCGGCCCCAAGCACGCCTGGTTCGGCCAGCACGAGCACGTCCGGGGGTACGACGTCGTCGGCGGCCGCCGCGCGAACGGCCGGACGCAGTTCGTCGCGGAGGCCAACCGGTTCCTCGACCACTGGCTCAAGGGGGCCAAGACCACGGGCGACCCCGTGGTGGAGGTGCAGGACGGCGACGGCCGCTGGCGCGCCGAGAAGGCTTGGCCCCCCGTGGACAGCAAGGCGTTCCGCACCACGCTCGCCACCGGCGGCTACACCGACGACGGGAGCAACAGCGGGTCCGACGGCAGCACCGAGGGCGAGGGCGTCTGGTCCATTTCCCAGCCGCTGACCCGGACGGCGCACTACGCCGGCGAGGCCGTGGTCACGGCCACGGTCAACGCGACCGTGCCGCGGGCGGACCTCGTCGCGAACACCTACGACATCGCTCCCGACGGCAAGGCCGTTTTGCTCGGCCGGGCCGCCACGCTGCTGCGCGGCACGGGAGCGCAGAAGGCCACCCTCACGCTGTACGGCCAGGACTGGGTGCTCCCGAAGGGCCATCGCGTCGGCGTCCTGCTGTCCGGGGCGAACGCTGAGTGGTACCTGCACGCGCCGACGCAGCAGCCGGTGTCGGTGACCGCGGCGTCCGTGACCCTGCCGTTCCTCACCAAGGCGCGCACTGCCTTCCTCAAGGACGGCGAGTCCACGCCCCGGCTCGACGCGTGGCGGGCCAGCGCTGGGACCATCACCGTCCCGGCGTCGGTGATCGCCGCGAGCCAGCGGACGTTCGCGCTTCCCTGAGTCGGCTCAGGCGGACGGGCGGACGAGGTACTTGCTTCCCGTGGCCTGGCGGGCGTACGCCTGCACGGTCGCCGGGTCGAGCAGGCCCTCGAGCGACACCTCGTCGGAGTAGCTGCTCGCGAAGGTGGTCGTCAGCCCAGCGACGACGCGAGCCCGCAGCCGGCCGTGCTCCTCCATCGACAGGGTCCCGAGGAACGGCGTGAGCAGCCACCCACCGACGCCCCAGGTGAAGCCGAACCGGCGGTCGAGGACGATCGGCCCGACGTCGAGCCCGCCGTACACGTAGACCTGCTTGTGCACGGTCGTGCCGTAGCCGGTGGCGGCTGCACCGTTCGCGAGGAGGGCCGTCTCCATGGCCATGAGCAGCTCGCTCGCCGTGCTTCCGCCCCCGATCGCGTCGAAGCCCAGGGTGGCGCCAGTGGACGCGACCGCGGCGGCCAGGTCGGCGGCGTACGTCGGTGCGCCGCTCACGACGACGTGCTCGGCCCCGAGTCCGCGCAGGAGCTCGGCCTGCTCCGGGCGGCGGACGACGTTGACCAGCCCGATGCCCTCCTCGAGGCAGATGCGGACCAGCATCTGCCCGAGGTTGGACGCGGCGGCGGTGTGCACCAGCGCGGTGTGCCCCTCCCGCCGCATCGTCTCGACCATGCCGAGGGCGGTCAGCGGGTTCACGAAGCAGGAGGCCCCCTCCCGCGGGTCGGTCCCCTCGGGAAGCGGCAGGCACATCATGGCCGGGACGACGCGGTACTCCGCGTAGGCACCGCCTCCGAGGAACCCGACGGTCTGGCCGAGCAGGCCGTCCGCACCAGCGCCGGCCGCCACGACCACGCCCGCGCCTTCGTTCCCGACGATCGTCGGCTCGCCGACCCGCGCCGTGAGCACACTGCCGGCCCCTGCGGGCAGCGGCACCACCAGGCGGTCACCGTCCCGCTCCGCCTGCGCGACCGTGCTTCCCGCGAGCAGCACCGCGATGTCGGAGGGGTTGAGCGGGGCGGCCTCGACCCGGACCAGCACCTGACCCTCGCGCGGCTGCGGCATCGGCACCGTCTCCAACGAGACCTCGACCCGGCCCTCGGCGCTCACCAGGCTGCTGATACGTCGCATGGTCTCGGGCAGGTCGCTCATGGGGGTCCGATCTGTGGCAGGCAGGCTGACGCGGGCTGTCCGGACTCTACGCAGCGGGCGAAGGGGGTCCCGGGGCCCGGCGACTAGCTCGAGCTCATGTCGACGAAGCGGCTGTAGTGCCCCTGGAACGCCACGGTGATCGTCGCCGTCGGGCCGTTCCTGTGCTTGGCCACGATGAAGTCGGCCTCGCCCGCGCGCGGGCTCTCCTTCTCGTACGCGTCCTCGCGGTGCAGCAGCACCACCATGTCCGCGTCCTGCTCGATCGAGCCGGACTCGCGAAGGTCGGACAGCATGGGCTTCTTGTCGGTGCGCTGCTCCGCGCCACGGTTGAGCTGGCTCATCGCGATGACCGGGACCTCGAGCTCCTTGGCCAGCAGCTTGAGGGCGCGGGAGATCTCCGAGACCTCCTGCTGGCGGGACTCGGACTTCTTGTTGCCGCTCATCAGCTGGAGGTAGTCGATGACGATCAGCCGCAGGCCGTTGCGCTGCTTGAGGCGACGGGCCTTGGCGCGGATCTCCATCATCGTCAGGTTGGGGGAGTCGTCGATGTAGAGCGGCGCCTCGGCGACCTCGCCCATCCGACGGGCCAGGCGCGCCCAGTCGTCGTCGGTCATCGAACCGGACCGCATGTGGTGCAGCGGGACGCGCGCCTCCGCGGACAGCAGACGCATGGTGATCTCGGTCTTGCTCATCTCCAGGGAGAAGATGCACGACGGCTGGCTGTTCTTGATGGACGCCGAGCGGGCGATGTCGAGTCCCATCGTCGACTTGCCCAGACCGGGTCGGCCGGCGATGACGATGAGCTGGCCGGGGTGCAGGCCGTTGGTGAGCTGGTCGAGGTCCGCGAACCCGGTCGGGACCCCGGACATCATCCCGGCACGGCCACCGATCGCCTCGAGCTCGTCCATCGTCGGCTGCATGAGGTCCTCGAGCAGCGTGTAGTCCTCCGACGTACGGCGCTCGGTGACGTCGTAGATCGCCTGCTGCGCGCGGTCGACGATGTCGTCGACCTCCGACCCGTCGCCGGAGTACCCGAGCTGGACGATGCGCGTGCCGGCCTCGACGAGGCGCCGCAGGATCGCGAGCTCGGCGACGATCTTGGCGTAGTACCCCGCGTTGGCGGCGGTCGGCACCGACGAGACCAGGGTGTGCAGGTAGGGCAGGCCACCGACCCGGCCGGCGTCGCCGTTCTTGGTCAGCTCGGCGCCGACGGTGATCGCGTCAGCGGGCTCACCGCGGCCGTACAGGTCCAGGATGACGTCGAAGATGATCTGGTGGGCCGGCCGGTAGAAGTCGGTCGACCGCACGGCCTCCACCACGTCAGCGATGGCGTCCTTGTTGAGCAGCATGCCGCCGAGCACGGACTGCTCGGCGCCGTTGTCCTGCGGCGGGGTGCGCTCGAACTCCGAGCGCGTCGGCGTCGGGGTCTGCGTCGGGGTCGCCTGGGCGGGTGGCCGGTTCAGCTCGACGACCCGCTCGCTCACTGCTGCACCCGCTCCATCTCCCTGCCGAGGACCCCGCACGACAGGGGGAACCCCCCGGCCGACGCCGCATGTCTAGTCCCCCGCCGCGCCCCCGTCGGCGTGTCCGAGCAGGTCCGAGGATCCGGCCTGTGGGCGCACCTGGGGACAGGGTGGGGACGACGCGGCGCGCCGCTGTGGACGACCGCGTGGACGGCTGTGCAGAAGCCGCCGTCACCCGGTCGGGTGACGCTCGCCACCTGCCCACAGGCTTGTCCACGGGTTGTGGACAAAGAATTCTCGCCCCTCATCCCGCATCAGGCAGGGACAGGCCGCCGGTACCGAGCAGGACCACGCACCCCTCGCACAGGCGCACGTCGCGGGTGACGAAGTAGCTGCTCTCGCCCTCGCAGAGCGCGCACGGCGGGCGCAGGCGCACGGTGGGCTCGCGCCGCGCGGAACGGGGCGCGCCGAGGTCTCGGCGGATCTGGGCGATCCACTGCGCGCGGGAGGCCGGGCTCGCCGGTGTGGGCGCGACCGGCCGGGAGCGCTGGCGCTGGGACCGCTCCTCCCGCCAGCGGGCGTCGGGAGGCTGCTCGGTCAGCAGCACCTCCAGCAGCCCGGCGACCTCCACCACCGGATCGCGTCCGGCGGGCAGCGCTCCGACGCGGTCCGCCACCTGACCGGGCCGCCACCCGTTGTCGAGCAGCTGCAGCACCAGGTCGCCCACCTCCGGGGTGTGCAGGGCACGGGCGAGGGAGGACGGCAGCGCACCGAACACGGCCTCCTGCAGCCCAGGGGCCAGCCGCTCGGTGGGGGTGGGGGGGAGGTCGAAGAGCTCCATGGGTGCAGCCCACCACGGACGTCCGACAGTTCGGGGACGCCGTGCACAGACCTGGGGACAACGGACCTAGCCTGCTGCCGTGGCTGCGCTGTTCGTCCTACTGTGGAGTACCGGCTTCGTCGGCGCCAAGTACGGCTTGCCCGACGCCGAGCCCTTCGTCTTCCTCGCGCTGCGCCTCGCGATCGCCGCCGCGCTGCTGGCCGTTGCCGCGCTGATCACCCGGACCCGGATCACCCGCGCGCAGGCCGGACGCGCCGCCGTCTCCGGGCTGCTCCTGCACGCGACGTACCTCGGGGGGGTCTTCTGGGCGATCAGCCGCGGCACTCCCGCCGGCGTCTCGGCCGTTGTCGTGAGCCTGCAGCCCGTCCTCGTCGCCGCCCTCGCGCTCCCGCTGCTCGGCGAGCGCCTGCGGCAGCGCCAGTGGATCGGCCTCGCCCTCGGCGTCACGGGCGTCGTCCTGGTCGTCGCGCCCCGGATCGGTGGCGCGCTCCCGGTGCGTGGCGTCGTCGCGTGCCTGCTCGCGCTCGCGGGCGGCACGCTCGGCACCCTGTGGCAGAAGCGCCACGGCGACGGCGTCCCGCTGCTCTGGGGGACAGCCGTGCAGTACGCCGCGGCGACTGTCGTCCTGGCCGTCCTGTCCCTGCTCACCGAGCAGCAGCGGATCGCCTGGACCCCTCGGTTCGTGGGCGCCCTCGTCTGGCTCGTCGTCGTGCTGTCACTCGGCGCGGTGCTGCTCTTGCTCGTCCTGCTCCGTCGCGGCAGCGCGTCCGGGGTGTCGAGCCTGCTCTACCTCGTGCCCCCCGCGACCGCCGTCGAGGCCTACCTGCTGTTCGACGAGCAGCTGGCGGCCCTGTCCCTGCTCGGCATCGCCGTCACGGCGCTCGGCGTTGCTCTCGTGGTCCGTACCCCTCGAGCTGCGCGCGAGCTGCCCGCCGTACCGTGACCCGATGCGTGCCATCTCTGTGTCCTCGCTCGACGGTCCCTCCGCAGTCCGGCTCGTCGACGCGCCCGCACCGACCGGCGACGGCGTGCTGGTCGACGTCCACGTCGCCGGCGTGAACTTCCCCGACGTGCTGATGTCGCGCGGGGAGTACCAGATGAAGCCCGAGCTGCCGTTCGTGCCGGGGTCGGAGGTCGCCGGGGTGCGCGTCGACACCGGCCAGCGCGTCGCCGGCTTCAGCATCCTCGGGGGCTACGCCGAGCAGGCGCTCTGCTCGGAGGAGACCCTGTTCGCGCTGCCGGACAACGTGTCGTTCGAGGCGGGCGCCGCGCTGCTCATGAACTACCTGACGGTGGACTTCGCGCTGGTCCGTCGCGCGGCGCTGGAGCCGGGGCAGACGGTGCTCGTCCAGGGCGCGGCCGGCGGGATCGGGGTCGCGACCATCCAGCTCGCCAAGGTCCTGGGCGCGCGGGTCATCGCGGTCGTGTCGTCGGAGGAAAAGGCTGACGTCGCGCGGCGCGCGGGTGCCGACGAGGTCGTCATGGTCGACGGCTTCCTGGCGGCCGTGCGCGAGCTCGGTGGCGCCGACGTCGTCCTGGACCCCGTCGGCGGCGACCGGTTCACCGACTCGCTGCGCTGCCTCAAGCCCGAGGGGAGGCTGCTCGTGGTCGGGTTCACCGGCGGGACCATCCCTGAGGTGCGGGTGAACCGCCTGCTGCTCAACAACATCAGCGTCACCGGCGTTGGCTGGGGGGCCTGGTGGATGACGCGGCCGGAGTACCTCCAGGAGCAGTGGGCCCGGTTGGTGCCGCACCTCGAGTCCGGCGCCCTGCAGCCACTGGTGGGCAACGTCTACCCCCTCGAGAAGGCCGCCGAGGCGCTGCTCGAGCTGGACGAGCGGCGTGCGCTGGCCAAGGTCCTGCTCGCCTGCCGCTGACGTCCCGACTGTTGTGCTCTCCGTGCGGTCAGAGGCACAACGGCAACGGCGCTCGGTCTCGGCGACGCTCCCCACGCTCAGGGGTCTGACACCTCACCGACCCGCGTTGCCGTTGTGCCGCGACACCGGCGGCACCTCGTTGTCCCCGCTCGCCAGCGACGTGCGGACCCCGACGTTCGCGGCGCGAATCCTCGCTCGAACCTCGGCACCGTCACGGAATCGAAGCCCAAGGGGGCTAGGGTCCGGCTGATGACGGAGCCTCCGGTCGACACACCCCTCGTGGAGATGCGCGACGTGCAGAAGCACTTCGGCGCCCTGCACGCGCTCAAGGCCGTCAACCTCGCGGTGCAGCCGGGCGAGGTGGTCGTGGTGCTCGGGCCGTCGGGCTCCGGCAAGTCGACGCTGTGCCGCTGCCTCAACCGGCTCGAGACGATCGACAGCGGCCAGGTGCTCTTCGAGGGCGTGCCGCTCCCGCAGGAGGGCCGGGACCTCGCGCGGGTGCGCACGGACATCGGCATGGTGTTCCAGTCCTTCAACCTGTTCGCCCACAAGAGCGTGCTCGACAACGTGACCCTCGGACCTATCAAGGTCCGCGGGGTGCCCAAGGCCGAGGCCCAGGAGCGGGCTCAGGCCCTGCTCGACCGCGTCGGCATCGGCGACAAGGCGACCTCCATGCCGGCCCAGCTCTCGGGCGGCCAGCAGCAGCGCGCGGCGATCGCGCGCGCCCTGGCAATGCAGCCCAAGCTGATGCTCTTCGACGAGCCGACCAGCGCCTTGGACCCGGAGTTCGTCCGCGAGGTCCTCGACGTCATGCTCGGCCTGGCCGCCGACGGCATGACGATGGTCGTCGTCACCCACGAGATGGGCTTCGCCCGGTCCGCCGCGTCCCGCGTCGTCTTCATGGACCAGGGCGAGCTCGTCGAGGACGCGCCGCCGGAGCAGTTCTTCGACCGCCCCCAGAGTCCCAGGGCCCGCGACTTCCTGTCCGCGATCTTGTCCTGACGTCACACCCAAGGGAGAACCCGTGAAGAACCATCTGCGCCTCACCAAGGTCGCTGTTGCCCTGTCCGTCGTCGCGCTCGCCGCCACCGGCTGCGGAGGGAGCTCCGGTGACGGTGCGAGCGGCGACAAGCCCGAGTTCGCCGCCGGCACCACGATGAAGGCGATCCAGGACCGAGGCGTCCTGAAGGTCGGCACCAAGTTCGACCAGCCGCTGTACGGCGAGAAGCAGCTCAACGGTGACATCACCGGCTTCGACGTCGAGATCGCCACGATCATCGCGAAGGCGCTCGGCGTGAAGACCGAGTTCACCGAGTCGGTGTCGAAGAACCGCGAGCCGTTCATCCAGAACGGCACCGTGGACATCGTGGTCGCGACGTACACGATCAACGACAAGCGCAAGGAGGTCGTCGACTTCGCCGGGCCGTACTACACGACCGGCCAGGGGCTGATGGTCGCCAAGGACGACACCGCCATCAACAGCAAGGACGACCTCGCGGGCAAGCGGGTCTGCTCCGTCGAGGGCTCCACGCCGGCTGAGCGCATCAAGACCGAGGCTCCGCAGGCCAAGCTGACGCTGTTCGACTCCTACGGCAAGTGCGCCGAGGCCATCAAGAACAAGCAGATGGACGCCGTCACCACCGACGAGTCGATCCTGCTGGGCCTTGCCAGCAAGAGCCCGGACGACTTCAAGGTCGTCGGCAAGCCGTTCTCCGTCGAGCCGTACGGCATTGGTCTGAAGAAGGGCGACGACGACTTCCGCACGTTCATCAACGACACCCTCCAGAAGGCGTACGACGACGGGGCCTGGAAGTCGGCGCTCGAGAAGACCGTCGGCGTCGTGCAGTCCGACCTGCCGTCGCCGCCGTCGCTCGACCGCTACTAGGAGCTCCCTGCGTGGCGGTCTCGACGATCACGGACAACCTCGACCGCTACGCCGAGGGCTTCCTCGGCACGCTCAAGATCACTGGCATCGGCGCGAGCGCGGCCCTGCTCCTCGGGGTCGCGCTCGCGGCGATGCGGGTGTCGCCGGTGACCTCGCTCCGCGCCGCCGGCACGGCGTACGTGGAGCTGTTCCGCAACTTCCCGCTGCCGGTCCTGCTCATCCTCATGGCGTTCGGGCTGCCCAAGCTCGGCCCGCCGCTGCAAGGGTTCTCGTTCTTCACCTGGGGCGTGCTGGCGGTGGGGATCTACCACGCCGCGTTCGTCTGCGAGGCCCTGCGCTCGGGGATCAACTCGGTCGGCGTCGGGCAAGGTGAAGCGGCGCGCTCCCTCGGACTCACCTTCCGCCAGACGATGGGTCTGGTCGTCCTCCCCCAGGCCTTCCGCACCGTCATCCCACCCCTCGGCAACGTCCTGATCGCGCTGACCAAGAACACGGCCGTGGTCGCGCTGATCGACGTCACCGACATCACCAACATGACCGAGTTCATCATCAACGACACGGTCGACCCGCTGATGGCCATCGCCGGCAGCGCGGTCGCGTACCTCATCATCACGCTGCCCATGGGGCTGCTGCTCGGCCGCGTCGAGCGCCGCCAGGCGTTCGCCCGATGAGCGCCCCGACCGGCCTCGCGGCCTTCGCCGATCCGCTCGGTCCCCGAGGGCAGCGCCGCGCGCTGATCGCCTCGCTCCTCGGGGGGCTCGCCCTGGCTGCCCTGGGCTACCTGGTCGTGGCGAAGTTCGCCGCGGAGGGCCAGCTGGACGGCGACCGCTGGAGCCAGCTGGTGTCCGCCGACGGCGCCGAGCTCTACGGCCGGGGCCTGCTGTCCACCCTCAAGGTCGCCGCCACCGCGGTCCTGCTGAGCGCCGTCACCGGCGTGGTGATGGCCCTCGGTCGGCTCTCGCACCTGGCGCCGCTCCGCTGGCTCGCCGGAACCTACGTCGAGTTGTTCCGCGCGCTGCCCTCACTGCTGCTGATCCTGTTCGGTTTCTTCGGCCTGCCGGTGCTGCTCGGACGCCCCGTCTCGCAGTACGTCGCCGTCGTCATCGGCCTGTCGCTCTACAACAGCGCGGTGTTCGCCGAGATCATCCGCGCCGGCATCCTGTCGCTGCCGCGCGGGCAGTCCGAGGCAGCCGCCGCGCTGGGGATGCGGCGCAGCCAGGTGCAACGGCTCGTCGTGCTCCCGCAGGCGATCAACCGGATGCTGCCCTCGCTCGTCGCCCAGGGGGTCGTGGTCCTGAAGGACACGTCCTACGGCTTCGTCATCGGTTACGAGGAGCTGTTGCGCACCGGGTCGAACGCCGGCGAGGTCACGGGGGACGTCCTCCAGTCCTACCTGATCGTCGCTGTGCTGTACGTCGCGGTCTGCCTCGCGCTCTCGCGGGTCGCCCGTCGGCTCGAGGGTCGCGCCGCGCGGCGGTACGGCCGGGCCGCCGACGGCGCCGCCCGCGAGCTGGCCGCCACCTGACCGCGCCCCCTGCGCACCCTCCCTCTCGGAGTGTGCGGCCGGCAGGCTCGCCGGGAACTCGCGGAGGGGAGGTCGGGGAAGAGGTCAGGGGGCCGGGCGCTCGTACCAGGCGACGTCGACCCACTGGTCGTGCTTGGTGCCGACCTCGGTGAACACACCGACCCGCCGGAAGCCGCACCGCTCGTGCAACGCGACCGACGGGTCGTTGGGGACGGCGATGCCGGCCAGGCACCGGTGCACGCCGGCCGCGTCGACCAGGGGCAGCAGCGCGTCGTACAGCTGACGGCCCAGGCCCTGGCCGGTGACCGCAGGCGACAGGTAGACCGACGTCTCCACGGTGGTGCGGTAGCCGGGCTTGGGCCGGTGCGGGCTGCTGCTCGCATAACCGACGACCACGCCGCCGACCACGAGGACCAGCAGTCGGTGCGGTCCGGTCGTCGCGTAGTGCGCGAACCACGCGCGCCGGTCGGTGAACGGCTCGGTGTCGAACGTCGCCAGGCTGTGCGCGACGTAGTGGCGGTAGATCGCGGTCAGCGCCGGCAGGTCCTCGGCGCGAGCGTCCCGGATCATGCGCCCGAGCGTACGGGCCAGAACGACGACGGTCCGGCACCCCGAGGGGGAACCGGACCGTCGTACCGTGCGGGCGTGCAGAGGCCGACCTAGCCGGCGACGACCGCCACGGAGATCTTGGCGTCGACGTCGCCGTGGATCTTGACCTGGACGGCGTGCGTGCCCACGGCCTTGATCGGGGACGTGATGACGATCGAGCGCTTGTCGAGCTTGGGGCCGCCGGCCTTGGTGATGGCCGCGGCGACGTCCGCCGAGGTCACCGAGCCGAACAGCTTGCCCGCGTCACCGGCGTGCGCGACCAGCGAGACCGACAGGCCCTGGAGGGCCTGCTTGATCTCGTTGGCGTGCGCCATGTCGCGGACCGTGCGGGCGTCGCGGGCCCGACGGATGTTGGCCACCTGCTTCTCTGCACCGCGGGTGGCAGAGATCGCCAGTCCCTGCGGGACGAGGTAGTTGCGGCCGTAGCCGTCCTTGACCTCGACCAGGTCTCCGGGGGCACCGAGGTTCGGCACGTCGGCCGTGAGGATGAGCTTCATCTCAGCGCGCCGTGGAGGTGTAGGGCAGCAGCGCCATCTCGCGGCTGTTCTTCACAGCCATCGCGACGTCGCGCTGGTGCTGGCTGCAGTTGCCGCTGACACGACGGGCGCGGATCTTCCCGCGGTCCGAGATGTACTTGCGCAGCAGACCGGTGTCCTTGTAGTCGACGTAGGTCACCTTGTCCTTGCAGAACTGGCAGACCTTCTTCTTCGGCTTCCTCGGAGGAGGCTTGGCCATGATGTGACTCCTGAAGATTCGTGATCCCCCAGCAGCTCAGTGCTGGGGGAAGGGGAAAGGGGTGGGTCTAGAAGGGGGGCTCGTCGGACCAGCCGCCGCCACCGCCGCCGCCCGCCGGGGCCGCATTGGCCCAGGGGTCGTCGTTCGGGGCAGAGCTGCCGCCGCTCGAACCGCCGTTGTTGCCGCCCTGGCCACCGCCCTGACCGCCGCCGTACCCGCCGCCACCGCCGCCGCGCGAGGTCTTGTTGACCTTCGCGGAGGCCCACTTCAGCGAGGGACCGACCTCCTCGACATCGAGCTCGTACACCGTGCGCTTCTCGCCTTCCTTGGTCTCGTACGAGCGCTGCTTGAGGCGGCCCTGAACGATCACGGCGGTCCCCTTGGTGAGGGACTCCGCGACGTTCTCGGCGGCCTGGCGCCAGACGGAGCAGCGCAGGAAGAGCGCCTCGCCGTCCTTCCACTCGTTCGTGGCCTTGTCGAAGGTGCGGGGTGTCGACGCGACGGTGAAGTTCGCGACGGCAGCCCCACTGGGGGTGAAGCGCAGCTCGGGGTCAGCGGTGAGGTTGCCGACCACGGTGATGACGGTGTCGCCTGCCACGGTGTCTCCTAGGGGTGCCTTCCCCCGTCAGGGGGGTGAGTGAGGGTCGTGCCATCTGCGTGGCACTCAAGCAGCGGGGAAGGACAGTTCGGGAATCAGGGTGTGGACAACGGGGAGCTAGCGGAGCTCGGGCCGCATGACCTTCGTGCGCAGGACGGCCTCGTTGAGGTTGAGCTGACGGTCCAGCTCCTTCATCGTGGCCGGCTCGGCCTGCAGGTCGACGACGGCGTAGATGCCCTCGGCCTTCTTGTTGATCTCGAACGAGAGCCGGCGACGGCCCCAGATGTCGACCTTCTCGACGTTCCCGCCGCCGGTGCGGACGACGTTCAGGAACGTGTCGAGGGACGGAGCGATCGTCCGCTCCTCGAGGTCGGGATCGAGGATGACCATGAGTTCGTAATGACGCAAGGGGACCCACCTCCTCCTGTGGACTCAGCGGCCACCGACTCTCGGTGGCAGGAGGGTGTTCGCGTCAGCAAACGTCGCCACGCTACCAGCGAGGGAGACCGGCTAGTCCCGCGCGGAGCGGCGGGCCTCGGGTAGGGACAGCAGCAGGCGCAGGATCAGCGACAGCACGCCGCCCATGAGGACGACCGCGAGCGCGGCAGGGAGACCGAAGCGGTGCGGTGAGCCCTGGACCACGGCCGCCTTGTCGCCGTACGCGATGACGGGGCCGGCGCTGGTGGAGGGCGAGGCGGGCGCGGCGATGTCCGGGGCCGGACCGCTCGACGGCGTGGGCTGGGCGCTGGTGAGGACGCCGGTGCCCAGTCCCGGTCCGACGGCCGTCCCGGTCCCCCCGCTCGGGCTGGGGGAGGCCGTCGGGGAGGCGGTCGGCGAGCGCGTGGGAGTCGGCGCAACCGTCGGCCTGGGCGTCGGGCCCGTGGTCGGCTTCGGCGTCGGTGACGGTGTCGGGCTGGCCGTGGGGGTGGCGCCCTTGGCGACGATGGACCCGTTCACCTGCTGCGGGATCGCGACCAGGGTGAACTCGTCGGTGTAGGCGTAGGTCCCCGCCGTGGGGAACGGGTTCGTCGTCGCTGCGGACCCGGCCGCGATGGTGCGCTTGAAGGTCCAGGTCTTGGCACTGGTGAGCGTGTGGTCGACGTTGCTCTGGTTGTCGAACCGCACGACGTCACCGACCGCGATGGTGATCGACGCGGGGCTCGGCCCCTGGTTGGTGAGGGTGACGCTCTTGGTCGCGGCGCGCGCCCCCGGCGCGAACGTCAGCGCGGTGAGGACCACGAGCACCACCAGCACGTACGGCGCCAGACCCGCGCGCCCGTGGGCACGCGTGTGGGGCGGTGGGGGGGCGGTCACCGCTCCATGGTGCCACCGCGCGCGCCCTAGGGTGGGCGGCATGCAGTGGATCGGGGCGCACGTCGACAACACCGACCCGGGAGCGAGCGCGCGGGAGCGGGGCGCGGACGTGGTCCAGCTGTTCCTGGGCGACCCGCAGAGCTGGAAGGCGCCGACGGTCACGGAGATCGACACCGGCGGGGTGCCGTTCTTCGTGCACGCGCCGTACGTCCTCAACGTCGCCTCGACGAACAACAAGATCCGCATCCCGTCGCGCAAGATCCTCGCGCAGCACGCCGCCGGTGCTGCCGCGGTCGGCGCGCAGGGGCTCATCGTCCACGGCGGGCA
Organism: uncultured Actinomycetota bacterium; assembly: GCA_963760125.1. Lineage (GTDB taxonomy): Bacteria > Actinomycetota > Actinomycetes > Mycobacteriales > SCTD01 > RYN-111. The sequence goes on from CAVXBV010000011.1 coordinate 97,080, forward strand.
CGTCGCGAAGGGCGAGGACCCGGCGATCGGGATCGCCAACTGGGTCAAGGCCATCGAGCCGATGGAGCTCCCTCTGCCGGTGCTGCTCGAGAACACCGCCGGTGGCGACTTCGCCATGGCCCGGAGGTTCGACGCGCTGGCCAGGCTGTGGGACGCGATCGGCGGGTTCCCGAACATGGGGTTCTGCCTCGACACCTGCCACGCCCACGCCGGCGGGGAGCAGCTCGTCGATGTCGTCGAGCGCGCCAGGGCGATCACCGGCCGCATCGACCTGGTGCACTGCAACGACTCGCGGGACGCCTTCGACAGCGGCGCCGACCGGCACGCCAACCTCGGTGCCGGCACGATCGGTCTCGACGCGCTCGCGGCCGTGGTCGCCGCTGCCGGCTGTCCGGTCGTCGTGGAGACGCCGGCCGACGGGCAGGCGGACGACATCGCCGCCCTCCGCAGCGCCCTCGGCTGACGCACCCCGGCGACTTCCCTGTCGAAAACCCGGACACGCCGGACAGTTGCTGCCGCGGACCCTTGTGGCGCCCGTCACCTCAGGAGAGGCTGGCTCGTTGCCCCAGCTGTCGCCCCCCGAGCCCGTGAGGACCGATCCCCCCGTGCCGCTCCGCCCCCGCCTTCGCGCGGCCGTCGTCCTCGCCGCGCTCGTCGTCGCGACCCTGCCCGGCCTCGCCAGCGGTACGGCGGTCGGGACCAGCACGGTCCGCAGCGTCGTCCTCGCCGCGGATGCCGTGACGGCGCTGACCGATGAGCGACTGGTCGGCGTCACCTGGACCGCCGGCCGGCCCACGGTGCAGGTCCGCTGGCACAGCGCGGCTGGGTGGTCGGCCTGGCGGACGGCGGAGGACGACACCGCCGACAGCCCCGAGGGAACGCCGGGAACCGAGGCGCTGTGGCGCCCTGCCGCGGCCGACCGGGTCCAGACGCGAGTTCGCGGGGCCGTCCGGGGCCTGCGACTCGTCCGGGTCCTGGACGGGGCGACCCGCCACGTGGGTGCGGTGGCCCACGCCGAGACCGGGCGGGCCGTGCTCGGTCGGGTCTACTCGCGCGCCGAATGGGGTGCGGACGAGTCCGTGCGCAAGGCCCCGACGTACGCCTCCGGGGTGCAGGCCGTGGTGGTGCACCACACGGTGAACGCCAACGGGTACGCGCCCAACGACGTGCCGCGCCTGATCCAGGCCGACTACGCCTACCACGTGAAGACGCGCGGCTGGAGCGACCTCGGCTACAACCTGCTGGTCGACCAGTTCGGGCGGATCTGGGAGGGGCACTACGGCGGGCTGGGCCGGGCGACGATCGGCACGCACGCCGCCGGCTTCAACACCGGGACCCTGGGCGTCGCGATGCTCGGCGACATGACGAAGACGACGGCCTCACCCGCGGCCGAGAAGGCGCTCGCGCGGGTCATCGCCTACGCCGCCAGTACCTGGCACTTCGACGCGACGGGCTCGGTGTCGCTGGTGAGCAAGGGGTCGCCGCGGTTCGCGAAGGGCACCCGCGTCACGCTTCCGCGGGTGATGGGGCACCAGCAGACCGGCATCACCGCGTGCCCGGGGTCGTTGCAGGACCGGCTGCCGGCGCTGCGGGCGCTGTCGCTGCTGGCCCTCCGTCCGGCGCCCGCCATCGTCGACGACGTGGTGTCCGGCGCCCCCGTGCACGCGCCGACGCCGATGTCCCTGGACGCGCGGCTCACGCAGCCTGCGGCGTGGCGCGCGGTGCTGCAGGCGGTCGGGACCGACCGGGTCGTCGCGGCCACGCGCGGTACCGGGACCCGGGTGCACGTGGAGTGGGACGGCCAGGAGAACGGTCTGCCGGTGCCGCCGGGCAGCTACGCCTGGACGGTGCGGGCCGACGACGGCTTCCACGACGCCACGACCAAGCAGGGCACGTTCGACGTCGGCCTGCCCTTCCTCCAGCTCGGGTAGCGCGGGGTCAGCCGACCCAGCGGCCGGCGGTGAAGGTGAGCACCGCACTCGCCATCAGCGGCGCGGCCACAGCGAGGTAGGCCGTGTGCACCCAGGTCCGGCGACGCGCCACCTCGGCCAGCAGGATCCACACCGGGAACCACAGGAGCGTCGCGCGGGCCACCGACAGGTAGTAGGTCGACGTGGCCAGCGCCAGGACGGACAGGCCGACGTAGGTCATCTCACCCCACTGGCGACGGCGTGCGAGCACCACCGTGACCAGCAGACCGACGGCCACCGCCACGATCTCGGCGCGGAACGACCACCGGTACTCCGCGCCCTGCGCGTGCTGGGCGAGGTCCCACGTGGAGCGGAGCGCGGTCACCGGGTCGGTGAGGTGGCGTCCCCAGCCGTCGGCCTGCGCGTGCTGCCAGCGCAGCCAGTCGCCGGTCAGGCGGTGCAGGTACGCCGCATAGGCGAACAGCGCGAGGAACGGCGCGGCCAGCCACCCGAGCGCGCGGGTGTCCCGGCTCGAGGTCGCCCAGTGGACGAGCAGCGCGACCGCGAGGAACGCCCCGCTCACCCGGACGGTGCACGCGCCCGCGACCAGGAGACCGGCCGCCGGCCAGCGGCCTTGGCGCGCGGCGTACCAACCGGGCAGGGCGAGGGCGAGGAACAGCGCCTCGCTGTACCCGGCGAACAGGAACACGGCGTACGGCGAGAGCACGAGGTAGAGCACGGCCCGGTCCCCGTCGGCGCCGGCCAGCCGCGCGAGGGCCAGCATCGGCGACGCCGCCGGCGACGAACGACACGAGCAACCCGGCAAGCGTCCAGTTCGGGACGAAGGCGTGGACGCCCCTCATCACCACGGGGAACCCGGGGAAGAACGCCTCGATGTCACGATCGGGGTAGCGCTGGGGGAACCCGTCGTAGCCGAACTCCGCGACCTTCACGAACAGCGTGGCGTCCCAGGAGTCCCAGCGCTCGAGCCACGACGGCCGCAGGTCCCCGAAGACCTGGAACGACCCCGCGAGCACGAGCAGCGCGACAGCGACCCGCGTCGCGACCCAGGTCCGCAGGACGCTCACGCGGGAGCGAGCTCGCGCGCGTCCACCCGGTCCGGGGCCTGGTCGAGCACGCCACCCGCGGGGTCGTCGACGCCACCCTCACGCACCCGGTCGTGGTGCGGCCGGAACATGTCGCGCACGACGTGTCCCATGAAGACCAGCAGCAGCAGGTCGCGCAGCAGGACGGCAGCGAAGAACCAGCCGATCGCGATGCCCTCGCCCGCCTTGTCGTTGCCGATGAAGAAGTAGAAGCGCGTGCCCAGGACCAGCACCTCCGCCGCCTGCCACGCCAGGAACGGCCGCCAGCGAGGGTTGGCGAGGGCCGCGAACGGCAGCAGCCACAGGACGTACTGCGGGCTGTCGACCTTGTTCACCAGCAGGAACCCGGCCAGCGACAGGAACATGACCTGCGGGACACGTGGCCGTCGGGGGGCCCGCACCACCAGCACGCCCACGCCGGCCAGGACCAGGACCGTCATCAGGGCGACCCAACGGTTGAGCTTGGTCGGGACCGGGCTGCCAGGGTCGGAGACGGCGTCGGCGATCGCGTTGCGCGCCCCCGCCAGCGACCCGTCGCTCGTCCGCAGCTTCTGCAGCTGGAAGTAGAGAGAGTCCCAGTCGGCGCCGCGCGTCTTGTTCAGCTCGAAGAACCGGTACACCGAACTGGTCTGCTGCTCGACGGTCGTCCCGGCGGGGACGACGGTCGGGCACCCCCCGGAGCGGAGCTCGCTGGTCGTCTGGCCTTCGCTGTTCGAGCTCGTGACCGCGCAGTGACGGGGCAGCAGCGCGGACAGTCCCTCCGTACCGAGCCGGTCGAGGGGCGAGCCGAGGACCTTCGTCTGCTGCCCACCGCGGTCGGCGAACGACGGCGCGGTCAGGTAGACCGGAGCGCTGACGCCGACGGCCGTCACCACGGTGACCAGGGCGGCGATCACCCAGGCGCGCACGCGCGCGGCGCGCCAGCACAGGAACAGCAGGGGGATCAGCAGCAGGACCGGGTAGAGCTTGGTCGCCGTCCCGAGGCCGAGGAACAGCCCGGCGAGGGCGGGTCGGCGACGTGCCCACGCGAGCAGCCCACCGCCGGTGAGCGCCATGGCGACGAGGTCCCAGTTGGTGGTGCCGTGCAGCAGCAGTCCGGGGGCCAGGGCGAACAGCGCGGCGTCCCACGGCCGTCGCCCGGCGAGCCGTGCCGTGGTGACGACCACGACGAGAGCGCACAGCGTCAGCAGCAGCCAGGTGATGTCGTAGAAGTAGCGCGACCGGGCCAACCCGTCCGCGTAGGACACCGAGCCGGCCGCCTTGGCCCGCTCGTCCGGGCTCACCGCCTTGGCCAGCGCCGCCTGCGCGTCGGACTGGCGCCCGTCATCGGGCAGGACGCCCGCCACGCCTCGGGCCACGAGGGCCGAGGCCTGCATGACCGCGCCGATCACGACGGGGTACTCCACCGGGTGGTCGTAGTACGGCGTCTTGCCGGCCGAGAGGCCCTCGGCGCCGTACAGCGCGACGACGTCGGTGTAGCAGGCGCGGGTGTACTGGTACTCGTTCACCCAGTTGCTGCCGTCCCGGCAGGGCAGCTTCTGCGCGTATCCGAGGACACTGGTCAGCAAGGTGAGCAGCACCAGCACCCGGGTGGTGGTGAGGAAACGCTTGCGACCGAGGCGGGCATGTCGACCCGGTGGTCCGCCGAGGCCCTCGACGGCACCGGCCACGACCGGGTCGTCGCTGCTGGGAAGGACGAGGGTGTCGGTCACGCCGCCGATGCTGCCAGATCGCGGCCCTATGGACAGCGCTGACGGGCTGACCACGATCCGCGCCATCTTGCCGCGCATGACATTCCCGACGGGATCGAGGCACCATGACTGTCATGACCACCCTGCCGTTCGGCAAGCCGCTGGTGCGGGCCGACATGGAGGATCTGCCCGACGACGGTCATCGCTATGAGCTCATCGACGGAATGCTGCTCGTGAGCCCCGGTCCCGGCTTCGCCCACCAGAACATGACGCTGAGCCTCTACGTGCTCCTGCGGGCGACAGCCCCCCGGGGCCTGCACGTGATGGCCGCGCCGTTCGCGGTCGGGCTCGCCGAGGACACCGAGGTGCAGCCGGACGTGCTCGTCGCGCGCCGGGACGCCTACACCGCGAAGGACCTGCCGGGCGCCCCGCTGCTGGCGGTCGAGGTGCTGTCCCCGAGCACGCGGCGCGTCGACCTGCTGCTCAAGCGCGACCGTTACCAGGCGGCGGCGATCCCGTCGTACTGGCTGATGGATCCGCTCGAGGCGACCATCACCGTCCTCGACCTCCACGACGGGGCGTACGTCGAGACGCACCGCGCGAGCGGCGACCAGACGATCCGGGTCGACGTCCCGTTCGCCGTGGAGCTCAACCCGGCGCGTCTGCTGGAGTACTAGGGGCTGGCGGCGGGACTGGGCGCGGGGCTGGCCTGGGAGTTGGCGCCGGCAGCCGGCGTCTGCTGCGGAGCGGCGGTCGGGGGCGGGCTGCTCGTCGGCTGCGGTGCGGGCGACTGCGTCGGCGCGGCGGTGGGGGAGGAGGTCGGCGCCGCGCTCGGGCTGCTGGTCGGCTGGTCGCTGGGCAGCACCGGCGGGACCGTCACCTCGACCGAGGGGGTGACCGACGGGGTGGGCGTGCCGGTGTCGGTGGGGGAAGGCGCCCGGGTCGAGCCCCCGTCAGAGCCACCCCCGTTGACGCCCGCCTTGCCGGGGAAGTCCTTCACGGGGGCGCCGGCCAGCGCGGTGTCCATGAAGTCCTTGAACACCTTGGCCGGCGTCTGCCCGCCGTACACCCCGCCCGTCACACCGGGCAGGCCCTCGATGCGGCCGCCCTTGGACATGCCGACCCAGACCGTCGTGGACAGCTGCGGGGTGATGCCGGCGAACCACGCATTGGCGTTGTTGCCCGTGGTGCCGGTCTTGCCGGCGACCGGGCGGCCGTCCGCGAGCTGAGCATTCGTGCCGGTACCCCCCGCGACCACCTTCTTCATGGCGAAGATGACGTCGGCGGCGATGCCCTCGGAGAAGGCCTTGCCGGTGTCGGCCTTGGCCTTGTAGATCTCGTTGCCGCGGTTGTCGAGGACGCGCTGGACGAAGTAGGGACGCGCCCGCTGGCCGTCGGCGGCGAACGTCGCGTAACCGACGGCCTGGTCGAGCGGGTGGATCTCATAACCACCAGCGCCGAGGGCGATCTGCGCGGTCGGCTTGTTGCTGACGTCGTCCGCGAGCGGCTGGCTGTCCGGGATGCCCGCCGCGTGGGCGGCGTCGGCGACCCGCTGCGCCCCGACCTCGCAGGCGAGGCGGTAGTAGACCGTGTTGGCGGAGAACTGCAGCGCCTTGGCCAGATCGATGCGGCCGAACGGCGGGTCTCCCTCGTCGTTGCTGATCGTCGTGCCGCAGATCTCCTGGGGGCTGCTCCCGTCGAGCTTGTCGTCGACCGACATCCCCTTCTCGAGCGCGGCCGCGAGGACGTAGGGCTTCATGGACGAGCCGGGCTGCACGCCCTTGCCGTCGTTCGCGTAGTCGAAGCCGCCGGGGGTCGCTCCGCCGTAGTAGGCGATGACCTTGCCGGTGCCCGGCTCGACGCTCACCAGCGCGGCGACAGGGACGTTGTCGCCGGTGGCCGGCGGGACCTTGGCCTCGACGGCGGCGATGGCAGCGTTCTGCGCGCGCTGCAGGATCGTGGTCTGGACCGTCAACCCACCGGCCGTGATGCGGTCCTCAGGAAAGCCCTGCCGGCCCAAGTCGTCGAGGACCTGCTGGCGCACCCGGTCCAGCGAACCCGGGAAGTCCCGCACGCTGCCGGGCTGGCGGATCGCGGGGTACTGCGTGGCGTCGCGGTCGCCGGCGCTGAGCCACTTCGAGTCGACCATGCCCTTGAGGACGTAGGCGAACCGCTCCTTGGCGCGCTCCGGGTGCTTGGTCGGGTCGAGGCCGGCCGGCGACTTGATGCTGCTCGCCAGGACGGCGGACTGCGCGACCGTCAGGTCCTTGGCGTCGACGCCGAAGTAGGTCTTCGACGCGGCCTGGATGCCGTACGCCCCACGGCCGAAGTAGATGGTGTTGAGGTAGTCCTCGAGGATCTTGTCCTTGCTCACCGACCGGGACATCTTCAGCGCGATGAAGACCTCTTTGACCTTGCGGGAGATCGTCCGGTCCTGCGTGAGGAAGGCGTTCTTGGCGTACTGCTGGGTGATCGTCGAGCCGCCCTCGGAGACGCCGCCCGCCTGGATGTTGCTGAACAGCGCGCGTCCGATGCCCTTGGGGCTGATGCCGGGCTCGCTGTAGAAGTTGCGGTCCTCAGCGGCGAGCACCGCGTGCTGGGCGTCCTTGCTGATCTCCCCCAGCGGCACGATCGTGCGGTTGAGGCCGATGCGCCCCATCACCTGGCCGTCGGCGTAGAGCACCTTGGTGGCCTGCTCGAGCGCCACCTTGTTGGGCTCCGGGACGCTCGTCACGGCATACCCCACGCCGAGGAACAGGACGAACAAGAAGAAGCCCGCCCCCGCCCCGAGGCCGATGCGCTTCTTCCACGAGAGGTTTTTCAGCCAGGTCACGCGACCACTGTCCCCTAGGAACGCCTCGATCAACCTGAGTCCTTGATCACGGTCTGGCCTGTGGCAGGCGTCACGACTCGCGGTGTTCGCCAGGAGTTGCCCTACCGGCCACCGTCACCTACTGTCGTTCTGACACCGCGATGTATCGGTGCGATACAAGTGCTTGATACATCGTCCCAGCACAAGCCTCGGCAGGAAGGGGACTGACGACATGCTCGAGCTCGCCGTCCTCGGCCTGCTGCACGAGAGCCCGCTGCACGGGTACGAGCTGCGCCAGCGGCTCAAGGCCACGCTCGGCAGCTTCCGCGCGTTCAGCTACGGCTCCCTCTACCCGACCCTCGGTCGGATGAAGGACGCCGGCCACATCGCCGTCGACGAGGGTGACGCCACGGTCGTCGCTGGTGCCCCTGCCCTCACGGGCAAGCGGGGCAAGGTCGTCTACAAGCTCACCGCCGAGGGCAAGGAGCGGTTCACCGAGCTGCTCGCCGAGGCCGGTCCCTCCTCCTGGGAGGACGAGCAGTTCGGCGTCCACTTCGCCTTTTTTTCCAAGACCGACCCGGAGGTCCGCGTGCGCATCCTCGAAGGCCGGCGCTCCCGCCTGGAGGAGCGGCGCGAAGGCGTCCGCTCCAGCCTGGCCCGCACCCGCGAGCGCCTCGACAGCTACACCCTCCAACTGCAGGAGCACGGCCTCGAGTCCGTCGACCGCGAGGTCCGCTGGCTCAACGAGCTCATCGAGACCGAGCGGAAGAACACCACGTCATGACCTCCACCCCAAGCCCCCAGCACACCACCACTGAGAAGGAGACGCCCACTATGGGTTCCGTCCGTGTAGCCATCGTCGGCGTCGGCAACTGCGCCGCGTCGCTCGTCCAGGGCGTCGAGTACTACCGCGACGCCGACCCGCAGGGCCGCGTGCCCGGCCTCATGCACGTCGAGCTCGGCGGGTACCACGTCCGCGACGTCGAGTTCGTCGCCGCGTTCGACGTCGACGCCAAGAAGGTCGGCTTCGACCTGTCGGAGGCGATCTTCAACTCCGAGAACAACACCATCAAGATCGCCGACGTCCCCCCGATGGACGTCACCGTCCAGCGCGGTGTGACTCTCGACGGTCTCGGCAAGTACTACCGCGAGACCATCGAGGAGAGCGACGCCGAGGCCGTGGACGTCGTCCAGGCCCTCAAGGACGCCAAGGTCGACGTCCTCGTCTGCTACCTGCCCGTCGGTTCGGAGCAGGCCGCGAAGTTCTACGCGCAGTGCGCCATCGACGCCAAGGTCGGCTTCGTCAACGCCCTGCCGGTCTTCATCGCCGGTACGCCGGAGTGGGCCCAGAAGTTCGTCGACGCCGGTGTCCCGATCGTCGGCGACGACATCAAGAGCCAGGTCGGCGCGACCATCACGCACCGCGTCATGGCGAAGCTGTTCGAGGACCGCGGCGTGGTGCTGGACCGCACCTACCAGCTCAACGTCGGCGGAAACATGGACTTCAAGAACATGCTCGAGCGTGACCGCCTGGAGTCCAAGAAGATCAGCAAGACGCAGGCCGTGACCTCCAACCTGGAGCACGAGCTCGGCGCCCGCAACGTGCACATCGGCCCGTCGGACTACGTCCAGTGGCTCGACGACCGCAAGTGGGCGTACGTCCGCCTCGAGGGCCGCGCCTTCGGTGACGTCCCGCTCAACCTCGAGTACAAGCTCGAGGTCTGGGACAGCCCGAACAGCGCCGGCGTCATCATCGACGCGCTGCGTTGCGCCAAGATCGCCATGGACCGCGGCGAGGGCGGCCCGGTGCACCCGGCCAGCACCTACTTCATGAAGTCCCCGCCGAAGCAGGTCCGCGACGACATCGCCAAGGACCAGCTCGAGGCGTGGATCGACGGCAAGGACCTCGGCCAGTTCGTCACCGACGCCGCCGAGAGCGCGACGTCCCGCTAGTACCTGCCGCACCCGAGAGCCCGGTTCCCCCCAGGGGGAGCCGGGCTCTCCGCGCTGTCGAGGCGCCAACGGCACGCACGGCAGACGGCGCGGCAGCCGGCGACACCCAAGGCAACCGGGCAACGGATGAACATCATTGCTCCGAGCGGCGTAGTCCTTTGTAGCCATCCGGCTGAACCGGCTCCTTCCTTCGTTGCCCCTCAAGGACCCTCATGCGCGCACTCCGCACGACTCTCGCTCTCGCGCTGGCGTCGACCGCCGGCGCCCTCGCCGTCGTCACCCCGGCCTACGCCGACCACGGCGGCCTCACCGTCACCGGCCTGACCCAGAACCACCGCCTGGTCACCTTCAAAGCCGCGACCCCCGGCACCCTGCTGTCGACCGTCGCGGTCACCGGCCTGGCCGACGGAGACACCCTTGAGGCCATCGACTTCCGCCCCGCCACGGGTGGCCTGTACGGCGTCAGCACCTCCGTCGCCGGCGCAAAGCTCTACCTCATCGACCCCGTTTCCGGAGCGGCCAGCCGGGTCGGCACCACCGTCTACGCCATCGCCGGGGACGTGAGCATCGACTTCAACCCGACCGTCGACCGACTGCGCGTCGTCAGCAGCGACACCACCGACCTGCGGGTGAACCCGAACAACGGTGCCCTCGCCGCGACGGACGGCAACCTCGCCTACGCCACGGGCGACCGGTCGTTCGGCACGACGCCTGCCGTGGGCGGCGTCGCCTACCTGAACAACGACAACGACTGCCTCAATGTCGCGCCCGCGACCAGCTGCACCAAGGCCGACGGCACCCCGGGCACCGGGACCACGCTGTTCGACATCGACGCCGCGACGAACAACCTCGTCAGCCAGGTCCCGCCGAACAGTGGCACGCTGAACACGATCGGTGCCCTCCCCGCCGCGACGAAGGCCGGCAAGACCGGCCTGGACATCTACACACGCACCACCAACGGCGTGAACTGGGCCTTCGCCTCCCTCTGGGACAAGGGGACGACCACGTTCTACGAGCTCGACCTGAGCACCGGCGGGGCCGCGGCCACGCCGCTCGGAGCCGGCAAGACCATCGGCGGCAAGCCCGCCGTGATCGACATCGCCCTCGCGACGGCGCAGTCCGGCTTCTAGCCCCGAGCCCGCCTACGCTCAAGGGCATGGCCCGGCCGAGCACGCACACGGTCCGGGCCATGCTCGCCGTCCCGGACTTCGGGCGGCTGCTGCGGGTCCGGCTGACCGGCCAGTTCGGCGACGGGGTGTTCCAGGGCGCGTTGTTCGGCGCCGCCTTCTTCAACCCCGAGAAGGCCACGAGTGCAGCCGCAGCGGCCGCCGCCTTCGCCACGCTGCTGCTGCCGTACTCCGTCGTCGGACCGTTCGCGGGCGTCCTGCTGGACCGGTGGAGCCGGCAGCGGGTGCTGCAGGTCGCCAACGTGCTGCGCGCCGTGCTCGTGGTCGGGCTCGCGGTGGTGCTGGGCGCCACCGGGGCGACGAGTCCCGGCACCATCGGCTTGGCGCTGCTGACGATCTCGCTCAACCGGTTCGTGCTGTCAGGGCTGTCGGCGTCGCTGCCGCAGGTCGTCGAGGCGCGCCTGCTGGTGACCGCCAACTCCTTCACCACGACCCTCGGCGGCGCGGCGGGAGCGGTCGGCGGGTTCACCGCGGTCGGGCTGCGCGCGCTGGTCGGGGGCGACGACGCCGGCGCCGAACGGATCGCCCTCGTCGCGGCGCTGGTGTACCTCGGCGCGGCAGCGCTGGCCGCGCGCATCGAGCGGCAGCGGCTCGGACCGGTCACCGCCGTCGCGCCGGAGCCGCTGCGCCACGCAGTGCGGACCGTCGCGCGCGGGCTGCTGGCCGGCGCCCACCACGTGCGGGAACGGCCACCGGCAGCCCGGGCGCTCACCGCGATCACGGCGCACCGCTTCTTCAGCGGACTGCTGTTCGTCTCCGTCCTGCTGCTCTACACCGAGCAGGGGTGGGTGCACCGCGGCCTCGCTGGGCTCGGGCAGGTCCTCACCGTCGGGATCCTCGGCGGGCTGCTCGCGGCGCTGATCACCCCGCGGGTCACCCGCCGCATCGGCACCGGCCGGTGGATCGTCACGGTCCTTGCCACCGCGGGCGTCGTGACCGGGGTGCTCTTCCCGCCGTACACCCATGCCTCACTGCTCATCGCCGGCTTCGGGCTCGGGTTCACCGCGCAGGCCGCGAAGATCTGCGTCGACACGATCGTGCAGGAGTCGGTCGAGGACGCCTACCGCGGGCGGGTGTTCTCCTTGTACGACACGGCGTTCAACGTCAGCTTCGTCGCCGCGGCCGGCCTCGCCGCGCTGTTGGTGCCCGACGACGGGCGGAGCCTGCTCGTCGTGGGGATCGTCAGCAGCGGCTACCTGCTGACGTCTGTGCTGTACGGCGTGCTCGTGCTGCGCAGGGAAGGCGACGAGGCTCCCGAGCCGGTGAGCCTCAGCCGACCCTGAGCGGACCGACCTGGAGCAGCGGAGTCGGGGTCGCGACAGGCCCCTGCACCGGAGCCTGAAGGGGAACCAGGGGCAGCGGGCCGAGGGTCGGGATCGGGTCGGGGAGCAGGTCGTTGATGAGGGTCACCACCTGCTGCACCGGGCCCGGGGTCGCAGAAGGCGGTCGCGGACTGGTGCTGCTGGTCGGCGTCGGCGTCGGGCTGGCGGGCCGGCTGGGGGTGGGCGAGGGAGACCCACTGGGCTGGACGGTGCCTGGGAGACCCGGCAGCCCGGGGAGGCCAGCACCGCCAGGGGTGGAGCCGTCCGGGCCGGCGAGCAGGCCCCCGCCACCGGCGCCGGGAGCCAGGGAGACGGACAGGCGCCCGCTCACGTCCGTGACGCTGGCGCGCACGATCGCGGCGACCACGCCCCAGGAGCCGCCACTGCTGCGGCCGTCGCGCACGGTCACCAGGTTGGTCGTGGGGGCGGCGGCGCGACCGGCCTCGGCCAGCGCCAGCGAGAGGGCCCGCTCGCCCTGGTCCGCGGCGGCGGTCGGGTCGGTGATGCCAGCGATGAGGTCGCGGCGCGCGGCGGCGAGCACCACGGTGCCCTGACTGCCGCGCAGCCCCTGGGCGAACCCGATGAGGTCGTCGTCGGCCGCCGTCAGGTCAGCGGCGAGGCGCTGCTCCCACGGGTCCTTGCGCAGCGCCAGGGCCGTGGGTGCGGACGGGACGGTGCCGTACTGCGCCGTCACCTGGTAGAGCGCGCGCACGGCCGTCGCGGCCTGCCGGCCCACGGGGGAGACGGTGGTCGTCCCGCGGAACGCCGCCACGCGCAGCACTGGACCCCGCTCGATGCGGGCGAGACCCCCGGCCGGGGTGGCGACGGTGTCGCCGTCGATCGTGACCGTCAGGCGGGCGCCGTCGCGGCTGTCGACCATCACCTGTCCGCGGTCGAGGGTCTGCCGCACGCCGTCGGTGACACCCACGGTGGACAGCGCACCGACGTACACGTCCCGGCCGGCCGCGGTCAGCCGGGCGCCGCCGTCCGGACCGGTGCGGACCACGGCGCCGCGGGGGAGGGTCTCCCCCAGGCGCGCGGAGTGCTCCGTGCCGTCGGGGAGGGCCACGACCGCGCGGGTCACCGAGGTCACGACGGTGTCGGCGGACGCCGGGTCGGTGAGGCCCCCGACGAGCGTGACGGCGGCCGCGGTGACGACGGCGAGCCCGGCGGCGAGCACGCCCTGCCAGGGCTGCCACTGCCACGGTTCCTTCCGCGGTGCCTGCCGCGGTGCCTGCCGCGGTGCCCCGCCTGCCGTGCCCGAGTTGTCCGTCACGTCCCCATCATCGGCGCTGGGTGGCCACCAGACCATGGTCACAAAGGACTAGTTCGGCGTGTCGCCCACCCATGATCATCGGAATGCCCGACCACACGATGAGGCAGGAATCTGCGTACGCCGGCTCCGATGATCAGGGGCGGGCCGGGACGACAGGGAGCGGCGGGCTTGGCGCTACTCCGGCGTGGCAGCGTGCCAACGGCGCAGCTCGGCGACCGCGTCGTCGTGGGGCAGGGGCCCGCGCTCCATGCGCACCGCCAGCAGGTGCTTGTAGGCCTTGCCGACGCGCGGGCCGGGCGGCAGGTCGAGCAGCGCCATGATCGCCGTGCCGTCCAGGTCCGGCCGGATCGCCTTGAGCTCCTCCTGCTCGGCGAGGGCCGCAATCCGCGCCTCGAGGTCGTCGTACGCGCTGGACAGGCGCTCGGCCCGCCGACGGTTGCGCGTCGTGCAGTCCGAGCGGGTGAGCCGGTGCAGCCGCTCGAGCTGCTCGCCGGCGTCGACGACGTAGCGGCGCACCGCAGAGTCGGTCCAGGGGGACGTGCCGGGTTGGCCGTAGCCGTGGAAGCGCAGGTGCATCTCGGTGAGCAGGAATACCGCCTCCACGACCTCCTTGCCGAAGGTCAGCGCCTTGAGCCGCTTGCGGGCGAGGTGGGCGCCCTTGACCTCGTGGTGGTGGAACGACACGCCGCCGCCCGGCTCGAGCCGGCGGGTCGCCGGCTTGCCGATGTCGTGCAGCAGCGCCGCGAGCCGCAGCACGAGATCAGGGCCGTCGGTCTCGAGCGCGATCGCCCGCTCGAGGACCTGCAGGGTGTGCTCGTAGACGTCCTTGTGCTGGTGGTGCTCGTCGATCTCCAGCTGGAGCGCCGGGAGCTCCGGCAGGACGTACGCCGCGAGGCCGGTGTCGACGAGCAGCGTCAGCCCGGCCCGGGGGTGCGCGCCGAGGACCAGCTTCTCCAGCTCGCCACGCACCCGTTCGGCGCTGACGATCTGGATGCGGGAGGCCCGGTCGGTCATCGCCGCGACCACGTCGGGGGCCACGGTGAAGCCGAGCTGGGCGGCGAAGCGGGCAGCCCGCAGCATCCGCAGCGGGTCGTCGTCGAACGAGTCCTCCGGCCGACCGGGGGTGCGGATGACACCGAGCGCGAGGTCCGCCATCCCGCCGTACAGGTCGACGAAGGCGTCCGGGCGCCTGCCAGTGCGGGAGGGCGAGGGCCATCGCGTTCATCGCGAAGTCCCGCCGGACCAGGTCCTCCTGCAGCGACGTGCCGAAGACGACGGCCGGCTTGCGGGAGCCCGGCTCGTACGCCTCCGACCGGTAGGTCGTGATCTCGATGCGCGAGCCCTTCTTCTGCAGCCCGACCGTCCCGAACGCGATGCCGGCGTCCCACGTCGTGTCAGCCCAGCCCTCGACGACCGCGAGGATCTGGTCCGGGGTCGCCTCGGTGGTCAGGTCGAGGTCGTCGCCGAGCCGCCCGAGCAGCGCGTCCCGGACCGAACCCCCGACCAGGTGCACCGTGTGCCCCGCGTCGGCGAACCGGGTACCGAGCTCCACGAGCAGCGGCGCGCCGGCGGACCAGCTCGCGCGCGGCGTTCCCCAGGTGGTCATCAGGGGAGGGGGACTCAGGCACGGGGGCACAGCGTAGGCGGCGGACCAGCCCCTCGGGCCTACGCTGGGCCGATGCCCCCGGTCCCGCACCCGCCGCCGCGCCCCGCGCGCGAGCGGTCGATGCGCCGGGTGGACGAGACGAGCGCCGGCGGACTGGTCCTGGACCGTCGCGGGCCGGACGCCCGAGGCGCGCTGATCGGGCGGCTGGACCGCCGCGGCCGGCTGCTCTGGTCGCTGCCCAAGGGCCACCTGGAAGCGGGCGAGACCGACGTGCAGGCCGCGGTCCGCGAGGTGCACGAGGAGACCGGCATCCTCGGGCAGGTGATCGGCAAGCTCGGGGTCATCGACTTCTGGTTCGTCGCCGAGGGCCGCCGGGTGCACAAGACCGTGCACCACTTCCTGCTGCTCGCCGCCGACCCCGTGAACGGCCTCGTCCTCTCGGACGAGGACGTCGAGGTCAGCGAGGTGGCCTGGGTGCCGCTGCCGGACCTGGCCGGCCGGCTGGCCTACGCCGACGAGCGCCGCCTGCTGGAGAAGGTGCCTGACCTGCTGGCCGACACCGCGTGAAGCGCGGTCGGCTGCTCGGCGCCCTCGCCCTCACGGGGATCGCGATCCTCAGCGCGCCCGCGCACGCCGACGACCCGACCCCGGCACCGACCGCCCAGCCGCCCGAGGCTCCGCTGAGCATCACCGTGGCCGACCTGCGTCCCCGCGCCCCGCGCCCCGGCGACGCGCTCGAGGTCCTCGGTACGGTCCGCAACGTGGGGAACACCCCCGTCACCTCGATCAGCCTGCGCCTGCGCGTCGGCGCCCGGATCGGCAGTCGCGGAGGGCTGCACGAGGCCGACACCGACCGGCCGTTCACCAGCACCAAGGTGACCCTCCGTCTGCCCGACGAGCTCGCGCCGGGTCGGGCCGCCCGCTTCGACCTCCGGACCACCGTCGATGCGCTCGGACTCGGGCAGCTGGGGGTCTACCCGCTGGACCTCGAGGCCCGCGGCAACGCCGGCGACGGCACCCAGCAGCTGGGGCTGGTCCCCACCTGGCTCCCCTGGTTCGGGACCGACCCGGTCAAGCCCACCAGGGTCGCGGTGGCCTGGCCGCTGGTCGACGAGCCGCGGCAGCAGGTCGACGGGCGGTTCCGCGACGACAGCCTGGCGACGGCGCTCTCCAGCCGCGGTCGCCTCGGACGGCTGGCCGCGGCGGGCCTCGCCGCCACCACCCCGGACTGCGGGGCCCCGGCGCACGGACCGGGCGACCTGGTGACGCCGGCGCCCACCCGCTGCGAGCCGGTGCCGGTGACCTTCGCGGTCGATCCCGACCTGCTCGGGGCGGCGACGGTGATGACGACGCCCTACACGCTGGCAGACGGCACCAAGGGCACGGGTGGCGCGGCGGCCCGTGGGTGGCTCGACCTGCTCGCGCAGCCGGCGCTCCAGGACGTCCTTGCGCTGCCCTTCGCCGATCCCGACGTCTCGGCACTGGCCGGCCAGCCGGGCGCAGGGTTCGACAAGGACCTGAGCCGCGCGAGCCTGCTCGGCACCACGGAGGTCCGCGGCACCCTGGACCGCGAACCGGTGAGCTCGCTGGCGTGGCCGCCGACCGGTCCGGTGACCCAGGACGGTCTCGACAACCTGGCGCGCACCGGCGCGCGGGCCTTCGTGCTCGACCCGTCGGCGTACGGCGAGCCCGACAACGACCCGTACCCGACGCCGGTCGCGCGCACCCAGCTGCCGCCCTCGTCCGTCGGTACGGCGCTCACCGGCCTGGTCACCGACCCCTACCTGTCCGACCTCGTGGCCGGCGCCCTCTCCGGCGAGGTGGGGCCGCGGCTGGCCGAGCAGCGGTTCCTGGTCGAGACCGCGATGATCGCCGCCGAGAACCCGAACGTCCAGCGCACGCTGGTCCTCGCTCCCGACCGTCGCGGGGACGTGGTGGCCGGCGCCGCCGTGCAGTCCCTGCGCGACCTCGGCCGCGTGCCGTGGTTGTGTCCCGTGCGGCTCGCTGCGGTGGCCGCAGGCAGCGAACAGTGCGTCGGCGCCGACGCCCCGACTGAGGCGCCTCCCGTGGGGGACCGCGGGTCGCTGAGCACCAGCCGGCCCGCCGGTCTCAGCGACAGCTACCTCGCCCCGATCGGCGACGACCGCGCCGTTGCCGACCAGCTCACCGACGCCGTGCTCTCCGACGCCCCCGCAGCCCAGGAGGACGTGGCCCGCATCACCGGCCAGCTGCGGCGTGCCCTGGCCCGCGCCGAGTCGAGCGCCTGGCGTGACGACGCCCGGACCGGCGAGCAGCAGGCTCGTCTGCTCCACCGCCACCTCACCGACCTCGTCGGCCGGGTCACCCTGTACGGCGGGCAGGTGCTGCTCACCAGCGCGACCGGCCGCTTGCAGGCGAGCCTGGAGAACCGGCTCGACGTGCCCATCAGGGTCCGGGTCCAGTTCGACGACGGCGGACCGGCCATCGAGCCGACGTCCACCGGTCTGCTCGACGTCAGCCCCGGCAACGCCGTCCCGGCCGTCGTCACGGTGACGTCCCGCAAGTCGGGCCAGTACGTCGTGAACGCCGTCGTCCTGGACCGGCGAGGCACGCCGTTCCCCGCACCGGGAGCGCAGGGCACGGCGACGCGCGCGGCGCAGGTCGTCGTGCGCTCGACCGGGTACGGCCGCACCGCACTCGCGGTGACGCTCGGCGGGGCGAGCGTGCTGTTCCTCGCCGCCGGCGTGCGCCTCGTGCGGCGCGCCAGGGGCGTGCGGCGCAAGGGCACCACCGAGGCCGCCTGGTGACCCGGTGAGCCTCCTGCGGTCCACCCGGACCATGGCGATCGGGACGATCGCCTCCCGAGCCACCGGCTTCCTGCGCACCGCCGTGATCGCCGCGGTGCTCGGCGTCAAGGGCGTCGCGCTCGCGTTCAACGTCGCCAACACCGCGCCGAACATCGTGTACGAGCTGCTGCTCGGCGGGATCCTCACGAGCGTCGTCGTCCCGCTGCTCGTGCGGGCCCACAAGGAGGGGCAGGGCGAGGAGTACGTCCAGCGGCTGCTGAGCCTGACGCTGCTGGTCCTCGGGGGCGCGTCCCTGCTGCTCGTGGTGTTCGCCCCGCAGATCATCGATCTCTACGCCAACAGCGACGTCACCGCCGCCGACCGCGACCTCGCGGTGACGTTTGCCCGCTTCTTCCTTCCGCAGGTGCTGTTCTACGGGCTCGGAGCAGTGCTCGGCGCCTACCTCAACACCCGCGGCGTCTTCGGGCCCCCCATGTGGGCGCCGGTCCTCAACAACGTGGTCGTCATCGTCACCGGGCTGGTCTTCGTCTTCCTCCCCGGGGCCTCCGCCCTCACGAGCGCGTCCATCACGCAGACCCAGGTCCTGGTCCTGGGGATCGGCGTGACGCTCGGAATCATCGCCCAGACCCTCGCCCTGCTGCCTGCCCTGCGCGGGACCGGACTGACGCTCCGCCTGCGGTTCGACCTGCGCGGCACCGGTCTCGGACCGGCCGCGCGGCTCGCGCGGTGGACGCTGTTCTACGTCCTGTGCAACCAGCTGGTCCTGCTGGTCGTCATCCGGCTGGCGTCGGGTGCGCCCCTCGACCGGGGCTACCCGTCGTACACCTATGCCTTCCTGCTCTGGCAGCTGCCGCACGCCGTCGTCGCGGTCAGCGTCATCACCGCGCTGCTCCCCTCGATGAGCCGCGCGGCGGTGGACGACCGGCTCGAGGACCTGCGCCGCCAGCTCGACCGCGGCTTGCGCCTGACGGTCTCGCTCATGGTCCCCGCCGCCGCGGCGTACGTCGTCCTGGGCCGTCCGATCGCCACGCTGGTCTTCGGGCACGGTCGGGTGACGACCGACGAGGCGCGGTTCATCGGCTCGCTGCTCGCGGTGTTCGCGCTCGGGCTGGTGGCCTTCAGCACCTACCAGCTGCAGCTGCGCGCCTTCTACGCCCTGCAGGACACGCGGACCGCGGCGCTGGTAAACCTCGCCGTCAACGCGACGACGATCGTGGTCGACGTGGCGCTGTACGTCAGCCTCCCCGAGCGGCAGAAGGTGCTCGGACTGGCCGCGGGGCAGGCGTCGTCGTACCTCGTCGGGGTGCTCGTGTGCACCCGCGTGCTGGCCCGCCGGGTGCCGCGCGACCCGCGAGGCTTCGTGCTGCGGACCACCGCGCGGTGCGCGGTGGCCGTGGTCGTGCCGGCGGTCGTCGCGCTGGTGGCCGTGCGGATCGTGGAGCAGCAGGTCGGCGTCGGGACCGCACCGAGCCTGCTCGCGCTCGCGCTGGGCGCCGCGGTCCTCGGACTCGGCTACCCGTTCGCGGCGGCAAGGCTGCGCGTGCCCGAGGTCGACAGCGTGCTCCGCCCGGTCCTCGCTCGGCTCGGTCGCTGACCCGTTCGGCTCAAGCACCGGACCGCAGACGCCGAACCCGAAGGGGTGAAGCATGCTGCGATACCTGACGCCGGCTCGATCGTGCTCGGCTGGCTGACCAAGTTGGTGCTGGGCATCTCGCTGCTCGGGATCGTGCTGTTCGACGGAGCGGCGCTGGTGCGCACGAACGTCAACGCCGCGGACCACGCGAACACCGCCGCCCTGGCCGCGGTCGAGGTCTACAAGCAGACCAAGGACGTGCAGGCGGCGTTCACGGCGGCAGAATCCGCTGTCGCCGCCAGTGGGGCCGTGCTGGACCCCACGACGTTCCTCGCCGATCCCAGCACGGGCCGCATCCGCCTCGAGGTCACGGAGGAGGCGGTGACGCTGTGGCTGCACAAGGCCGGCCCGCTGAAGAAGTACGTCACGGTGCACGCCTCCGGGCAGGCCAGCCCTTCCCCGTAGGCCGCCGGCCGCCGCACGGCCCACCGCCTCGCCCACCCGCCTCGCCCACCCGCCGCGCTCACCGGACCTCCGCGCGGACCTAGAGTGGCGCTGTGAGCACCTCGGCGGAGCCCCGGACGCCATCGCTCGAGACCGACGACCTGCTGGTCGGCCGCTACCGGCTGCTCGACCCGGTCCCGAGCGACGGGCCTGCCGTCCTGTGGCGCGCGCACGACGAGGTCCTCGCCCGCCAGGTCGCCGTCCGGGCCCTGCCGGCAGCCACCAAGGCCGAGCGCGAGAGCGCCCGGCCGTTCCTGGAGGCGGCCATCCGCTCCGGACAGGTCGTCCATCCCGGCCTGGTCCGGGTGTACGACGCCGGCGTGACCACCGACCGCGGGAGGGGACGCGACGTGGCCTACCTCGTGCGCGAGTGGGTCGCCGGCGCCCCCCTGGACCGTGCCCTCGCGACGAGCGGCCCCCTCGAGGGCGTCGCCGCGGCCGATCTGCTCCGCCAGGTCGCCGACGCCCTGACCGCCGCGCACGCCGGCGGTCTCGTGCACGGCCGGCTGCACCCCGGCAACGTCCTGGTCGCACCGACCGGCCGGGTGCGGGTCTGCGACACGCTCACGTCCGCCGTGCTGCACGACGTGCTCGCCCCCACCGCCGACGACGGGGTCGCCCCGACCGACGCTCAGGTCGTCGCTGACACCACGGATGCCGCTGCCGTGCTCTACGCGCTCGTCACCGGTCGCTGGCCGGCGGGGGCGACGCCGCAGCCGAGCGGCACGCTGGAGGCGGCGCCGCTGTCCGGCCGACGGCCGCTGAGTCCGCACCAGGTGCGGGCCGGGGTACCGCGGGCGGTCGACAGCGTGGTCCAGCGCGGGCTGGACCCCGAGCGGGCCGGCGCGTTTCGCACCCCCGACGCGCTGGCCGCCGCCGTCGACGCGGCAGTCGCCGAGGCCCGGGCTCAGCGGGACCTCCCCGTCGTGCCGTCCGGTCCGAGCCGGCTGCGCCGCGCCGCGCCCTGGATCGTCTCCCTCGCCCTCATCGCCGCGATCGGCGCGATCGGCTGGCTGGCCGGGATCGCCATCGGCACCCTCGAGCCGCGGGGGGACGGCGTCACGGCGATCGTCACGACGTCGGATGCCCCGACCCCCGGCGTGGCCGCCACCCGCACGCTGGGACTGACCCGCCTGCCCCTCCGCGACTTCGACCCCCTGGGCGACAAGCAGGAGAACAGCGACCGGGTCGCCAACGCCGTCGACGGCTTCCCCGACACGGCCTGGCCGACCAGCAAGTACCGCACCGAGACCTTCGGTGGCCTCAAGACCGGCGTGGGCCTGCTGATCGACCTCGGCCGGCCGACGGTGCTGGCCTCCGTCCAGGTCGGCTTCAGCGCTCCTGGCGCCAAGGTCGAGCTGCGGCTGTCCGACACGGCGCCCACGACGATCGACGACACCAAGGTCGTTGCCGCCGCGGGTGGCGGGCAGCAGGTGGCAACCCTCACACCGCCCGCCGGAACCCGCGGTCGGTACCTCGTCGTCTGGATCACCACCCTGCCCAAGGAGGACGACGGCTACCGCGTCGGCATCTCCGAGCTGCGCGTCACCACCCCCGGCTGACCCCAGGGCACTAGGTTGGCGGGCTGTGACCGACGGCAACCCGGACGCCACTGTCCCCGACGACCAGGACGCGGAGGACCGCGCCCTGCTGCAGGCGCACGTCGGCGGGGACCTGCAGGCCTTCGACACGCTGGTCCGCCGGCACCGGCAGCGGCTGTGGGCCGTCGCGCTGCGCACCACCGGCAACCCGGAGGAGGCCAGTGACGCCGTGCAGGACGCCTGCCTGTCGGCGTTCCGGTCCGCAGCGTCGTACCGCGGCGAGGCCCGGGTCACGACCTGGCTGCACCGGATCGTCGTGAACGCCTGCCTCGACCGGGCCCGCCGCCAGGCCGTCCGCCCCACCGTTCCGCTCCCCGAGCAGCCGCCGGCCGATCCCCGGGACCTGCTCGACCAGCGGGAGACGAGTCTGGTCGTCACCGCCGCGCTGGCCGCCCTGCCCGAGGAGCAGCGCCTCGCGCTGGTCCTGGTCGACCTGCAGGGCCTGAGCGTCGAGGAGGCGGCCCAGGTGCTGGGCGTCCCGGGGGGCACCGTGAAGAGCCGCTGCTCGCGCGGACGAGCCAGGTTGGCGATCGCGCTGGGGCACCTGCGGAACCCCGAGCCGCTCAGCGACGTCCCACCTGTGCCGACGCGTCCCCCCACGCAGGAAGGAGCCCAGCCGTGACCACCCCCCATGCCGACCTCGACGCGCTGGCCGACCTCCTCGCCGGCGAGGGCACCCCCGAGCAGGCGGCCCACCTCGCGGGCTGCCCGGCCTGCCAGGTGTCACTGACCGAGCTCACCGCTGCCGACGGCCAGGTGCGCGCCACGCTGCACTCCCTCCCCGTGCCCGAGTTCCCCGCCGACCTGGCCACCCGGCTCGCGTCGCTCGTGGCGGCCGAACGCACGGCCTCCCCCACCCCCCGTCCCGGTACGCCGGTGGCGGCCACCGTCACCCCGCTGGCCAGCCGGCGGCAGGTCCGTTGGTGGCCCGCTGCGAGTGGGGTGGCCGCTGCCGCCGCGCTGATCCTCGGCGCGGTCGTCGTCACTCAGGGCGGGGGCTCCTCCCCGGACGCGACCACCGCGCTCACCAAGCGCGCGGCGCTGCCGACCAGCAGCACGGGCAACGACTACACCCAGGACGGCGAGCTGCTCACCGCTGTCCTTCCGAGCCTGCTCGCCGGCAACGCCGACCCCGCTCTCCGATCGATCGTGGGTGGGGCTCCAGCCGTCCCGGCACCGGCCGCGCCGCGGGGCGCCAGCGAGGCCCCTGCTGCCGACAACGGGGCGGTTACCGAGCTGTCGGTCGTCGACCCGCTGGCCCCGCTGCGCGACCCGGCCACGCTCGCCGGCTGTCTCGCCGGGCTGTCCGACGACAGTGACCCGGGGATCCCCCTGGCGCTCGACTACGCCGCCTACCAGGGCGCCCCGGCGCTGGTCGTCGTCCTGCCCACCACGAAGGCCGGCAAGGTCGACGTGTTCGTCGTCGGCGCCGGGTGCACGCAGGCCGACGCCGACCTGCTGTTCTTCACCCGCCTGGACGATCCCCGCTAGGGCTCGAGGGCTTGCGGGCCTTGGGCGGGGTGGTCCACGCGGCGGAGGCCGCCGCGGCCAGCAGGTAGGGGACGAGCACGTCCGGCGACGTGGACAGCGCGCCGAAGGTCCCCTCGAGCACGAAACCGAAGGCCGTCCCGAGCACGCTGTAGACCACGCACAACGACCGGATCCGCCGTGCCAGCATCCCGGCCTTGGGGTTGCCGGCTGCCGACGTGGCGGCGAACCCGCACAGCAGGCCGAGGACGAGCGGGGCCAGGTAGGCGAAGACCTCCGCCTGCACGTACTGCGCGACGACGTACCCCATGAGGATCGCCACGGCGTACGCCGCCAGCGCGGCCTTGAGCAGCGGGATCCGCGCGTCGACCACGGCTCTGGCGACGGTGGCGCAGAGCGTGCAGGCCTGCCCGTGAGCGGCGCGGTCCGCACCGCAGCGGGGACGCTCGCAGGTCGGACAGCGGTCGACCGCCGGACGGCTCGGGTGCGCGGCGCAGCGGTCGGGAACAGCCATGTCCTGATCCTGTCACTCACCGTGCGGACGCCGGTGGGAAGGCCGGTCCCTACGATGGCGTTGAGCCCAGAGCACCCCCGCGCCCCCCGCGCGTTGACCACCCCGACGGAAGGCACGCATGAGCACCGAGGTCCACAAGGCGATCGTCATCGGCTCCGGCCCCTCGGGCTACACCGCCGCGATCTACCTGGCGCGCGCCGGCCTGGAGCCGCTGTGCTTCGAGGGCGCGGTCACCGCCGGCGGCGCGCTCATGAACACCACCGACGTGGAGAACTTCCCCGGCTTCCCCGACGGCGTGATGGGTCCCGACCTGATGGACAAGCTCCGGGCCCAGGCCGAGCGGTTCGGCACGACATTCGTCACCGACGACGCGACGGCCGTCGACCTCTCCGCCAGCCCGAAGGTCGTGAAGGTCGGCGACACGACCTACCTCGCCGACGCGGTCGTGCTCGCCATGGGCTCGGGGTACCGCGAGCTCGGCATCCCGGGGGAGAAGGAGCTGTCCGGGCACGGGGTGTCCTGGTGCGCAACCTGCGACGGGTTCTTCTTCCGCGACCAGGACATCGTGGTCGTCGGCGGTGGCGACAGCGCGCTCGAGGAGGCGACCTTCCTCACCCGTTTCGCGCGGACCGTGACCATCCTCCACCGGCGCGACAGCTTCCGAGCCTCGAAGATCATGCAGGACCGCGCCTTCGCCAACGACAAGATCAAGGTGGTCTGGGACACCGAGGTGCTCTCGGCCAACGGCGAGGGCAAGCTCGCCTCGCTGAGCCTGCGCAACCTCAAGACCGGCGAGACCTCCGAGCTCGCCGCGACCGGCCTGTTCATCGCCATCGGGCACGACCCTCGCTCGGAGCTCATCAAGGGCCAGGTCGAGCTCGACGACGAGGGGTACGTCCTCGTCCAGGGCCGCTCGACCCTGACCAACCTCGAGGGCGTCTTCGCCTCGGGGGACCTCGTCGACCACACCTACCGGCAGGCCATCACCGCCGCCGGCTCCGGGTGCGCGGCTGCGCTGGACGCGGAGCGCTACCTCGCCGCGCGCGGGGAATGACCGTTCCGTGTGACAGGTTCTTCCCCTACACCCCCTGATCCGACTCGAGGAGCCACCACCATGGGCGCCAACACCAAGACCGTCACCGACGCGACGTTCGCCACCGACGTGCTGCAGAGCGACAAGCCCGTGCTCGTCGACTTCTGGGCCGAGTGGTGCGGCCCCTGCAAGATGGTGGCCCCCGTGCTCGAGGAGATCGCCGGCGAGAACGTCGACAAGCTCACCGTGGTGAAGCTCAACATCGACGAGAACCCCGGCGCGGCGCGCGACTACCAGATCATGTCCATCCCCACGATGGCCGTGTTCCAGGGTGGGAAGATGGTCAAGTCGATCGTCGGCGCGAAGCCGAAGGCTGCCATCCTCAAGGACCTCGAGGCCTACCTCTAACACCGCTCGTCGCCAGGCCCGCTGCGCCTGCAGCGGGCCTGTTGCGTGTCCGGGCCACCCCTGGGGGTACGGCCGGGGTGCGCTCGTGGCGGGGTCGGCCCCCGTTACGCTCATCACCGACCACCCTGGCCAGCCCGAACCGGAGGGACCGCACGCGTGCAGCTGTACCGCCGGGGCGACTCCGGGCCGGCCGTCGCCGAGGTCCAGAGCGTCCTGTCCCTGCTCGGCCTCCTGCGCCGGACGCCGGCCGAGCCGGTGTTCGACCAACCCACCGAGTGGGCCGTCCGAGAGTTCCAGCAGAACCGCGGGCTCATCAGCGACGGGATCGTGGGTGCGGAGACGTACGCCGCGCTGCAGGCCGCCCGGCTCTCGCTCGGCGACCGCCTGCTGAGCTACTCCACCAAGATGCTCGTCGGCGACGACGTCAGCGCGCTGCAGGAGCGGCTGCTCGAGCTCGGGTTCAACATCGGCCGGGTCGACGGGGTCTTCGGCGAGCGCACGGAGGCCGCCCTCAAGGGGTTCCAGCGGGAGTACGGCCTGGTGAGCGACGGGGTCTGCGGTCCCTCGACCCTGCGGGCGCTCAAGCAGCTCGGCCGCCTGGTCACCGGCGGACGCCCCCACGAGATGCGTGAGCGCGAGGCGGTCCACCGCTCCGGCGCGGCGCTGGCGGGGAAGGTGATCGTGCTCGACCCTGGCCACGGCGGAGATGACCGCGGCGCTCGCGGCCACGGGCTGGAGGAAGCCGCTCTCGCCGAGGACCTCGCCGCGCGTCTCGAAGGGCGCCTGCAGGCCGTCGGTGTCCGGACGGTGCTCACCCGCGGACCGGACGGCAGTCCCACCGACGGCCAGCGGGCCGCCCTGGCGAACGCCGTGCACGCCGACCTGGTGCTCTCGCTGCACGTCGACCGCTCGCCGTCGCCGCAGTGCCACGGCGTCGCGTCGTACCACTTCGGGACGGGCTCAGGCGCAACGTCGACGGTCGGCAAGCACCTGGCCTCGCTGGTCCAGCGGGAGGTCGTGGCCCGCACGGGCTTCCTGGACTGCCGCACCCACCGCAAGACCTGGAACCTGCTGCGCCTCACGCAGATGCCCGCCGTACGGATCGAGCTCGGGCACCTGTCCCACCCCGGCGATGCCGCGCTGCTGGCGGACCCGGTCGTCCGCGACCACGCCGCCGAGGGGATCCTCGTCGCGGTGCAGCGGCTGTTCCTCCCGCCCGACCTCGACCCGCCCACCGGCATCCTGCGCCTGCCCGATTTCGCCCACTAGGCCCAGCGGGCTCAGACGGGGCGCAGCACCGGGTCGGGGGTCATCGAGCCGAGCAGCTTCTCGAGGGCGACCTCGACGTCCTCGCGCCAGGACACGGCGTTCTTGAGCTCGAGCCGAAGGCGCGGGAACCGGTGGTGCGGCCGGACGGTCTTGAAGCCGACCGCGCGCAGGTGCTCAGCGGGCAGCACGCAGGCCGGGGCGTCGGGGTTGTGCGCCAGGTCGCCGAACGCCTCGATCGCCTTCACCCCGCGCCGGGTCAGGTCCTTGGCGACGGACTGCAGCAACAGCCGGCCCAGGCCGCCGCCGGTGAACTCGGGCAGCACCTGGCCGGTCATCAGCAGGACGGCGTCCGCGCTGACCGGCGAGGTCGGGAAGGCCACGGAGCGCGGGACGTACATCGGCGGGGCGTACATCACGTAGCCGGCCGGCACGCTGTCGACGTACACGACCTTGCCGCAGCTGCCCCACTCGAGCAGCGTCGCGGAGATCCACGACTCCTTCTCGAACGCCGTGTCACCGGCCTCGACGGCGCGGTCGTGGCTGACCGGGTCGAGCTCCCAGAACACGCACTTGCGGCACCGGCTCGGCAGGTCCTCGAGGTTGTCGAGGGTGATGTTGACGGCGCGGCGGCTCACGACGAGCCCCGTCGGGGCGCGCGCAGCAGGCCGACGACCCAGCCGGCCACCGCCCCCGCGAGCAGGCCGATGCCGGTGAGGCCGAGGTAGGAGGTGCGCGCAGCGCGGGGGACAGCTCGGGGAGCCGTACGCGCGTCACCACCCTCCCAGGGTAGCCACGCGGCGCGCGGGCGGATAACCGCACGGCTCAGGCGCCAGACCGCCGGTACCGTGGACCTATGTCAGGGGTGTCCCGTACGTTCGACGCGTTCACCGGTCGCTATGCGCAACGCACGGCGGGGATGACGGCGAGCGAGATCCGAGCGCTGTTCGCGGTGGCGAGCCGCCCCGAGGTCGTGTCGCTGGCCGGCGGCATGCCCTTCACCACGGCGCTGCCCCTGGACGCCGTCGGCAAGCTGATGTCGGACCTGCTCGCGACGCGGGGGGCGCAGGCGCTGCAGTACGGCAGCGGGCAGGGCGATCCGGTGCTGCGCGAGCAGATCTGCGAGGTCATGGCGCTCGAGGGCATCGTCGGCTCCCCGGACGACGTCACCGTCACCGTCGGCTCCCAGCAGGCGCTCGACCTGGTGACGCGCATCTTCTGCGACCCGGGCGACGTGATCCTCGCGGAGGCGCCGTCGTACGTCGGGGCGCTGGGGACGTTCGCTGCCTACCAGGCCGAGGTCGTCCACGTCCCCATGGACGAGCAGGGCCTGGTGCCCGAAGCGCTGCGCGAGGCGATCGCTGCGGTCAAGGCGTCGGGCAAGACCGCGAAGTTCCTCTACACGATCCCCAACTTCCACAACCCGGCCGGCACGTCGCTGGTGTTCTCCCGTCGCGCCGAGATCCTGCAGATCTGCGTGGAGGCAGGGCTTCTCGTGCTCGAGGACAACCCGTACGGCCTGCTCGGCTTCGAGGGACCCCCGGTCCCGGCCATCCGCTCGTTGGGCGATGAGGACAACGTCCTCTACCTCGGGTCCTTCTCCAAGACCTTCGCGCCAGGGCTCCGCGTCGGCTGGGTCCTCGCGCCGCACGCCGTGCGGGAGAAGCTCGTGCTCGCGTCGGAGGCGTCGGTGCTCTGCCCGCCCGCCCTGAACCAGCTGGTGGTGACGGAGTACCTCGGGACGCAGGACTGGCAGGGCCAGGTCGAGGTCTTCAAGGGGATCTACCGGGAGCGGCGCGACGCCATGCTGTCCTCGCTCGAGGCGATGATGCCCGCGGGCACCACGTGGACCCGACCGGCTGGCGGCTTCTACGTCTGGACCACGCTCCCTGCGGGGCTCGACGCGAAGATCATGCAGCCGCGGGCGATCACCGCCCGCGTCGCCTACGTGCCCGGGATCGGCTTCTACGCCGACGGTCAGGGGCAGCGCGAGCTGCGCCTGTCCTACTGCTTCCCCGAGCCCACCCGGATCGAAGAGGGCGTACGGCGCCTGGCCGGTGTCGTGGAGGCCGAGCTCGAGCTGCTCGAGACGTTCGGCCCGTCGCTGGCGTCCGAGCGGGTCGCGGGGTCGGTCACCCCGAGCCCCGGGCTCGCCTGAGCGCACCGGTTCGTCCACCGTGACGCGCAGGTAATGAGAGGGTGTCCTCACCGGAACCACCGGACACCAAGGAGGCACCGCATGGCGGGCAAGTTCGAGGTCTACGAGGACAAGGGTGGCGACTACCGCTTCCGGCTGAAGGCCGGGAACGGCGAGGTCGTCGCGAGCGGCCAGAGCTACGCGAGCAAGTCCGGCGCGCACGCCGGCTGCGAGGCGGTCCAGCGGGCCGCCGCCGACGCGACGATCGTCGACGTCGACTCCTGAGTCCCGCGTCGCTCAAGGGGCCGGTGCTGCGTGCGGCACCGGCCCTTCACGGTGTCCGTCGTGTGCGTCGAAGGCGGGGGTGGCGAGGGCGGACGCCCAGCGAGCACTAGGTCGAGGGGCCCTGCATCAGGTCGGCGATCCGCTGGAGGTCCTCGAGCGTCGCGAACTCGATGGTGATCTTCCCGCGCAACTTCCCGACGTCGACCTTCACCCGCGTCTCGAAGCGGTCCGACAGGGACTCCGCCACGTGCTGGGCCGCCTCGGGAACCAGCCGCTTCGAGGACTGCTTGCGCGGTCCCGGCGCCGGACCGGCGGACGCCGCGAGCGAGACCTCCTCCTCAGTCGAGCGGACCGACATGCCCTCCGCCACGACGCGGTGCGCCATGTCCTCCATCGCTGCAGGGGACCCGAGGCCGAGGATGGCCTTCGCGTGCCCGGCTGACAGGACCCCGGCGGCGACCTTGGACTGCACCGCGGGCGGGAGGTTCAGCAGCCGCAGGGTGTTGGAGATCTGCGGGCGCGACCGGCCGATGCGCTGCGACAGCTCCTCGTGGGTGGCGCCGAAGTCGGCCAGCAGCTGGGAGTAGGCCGCGGCTTCTTCGAGCGGGTTGAGCTGGCTGCGGTGGAGGTTCTCCAGCAGCGCGTCTCGCAGCATGTCGGTGTCGGGGGTGTCCCGGATGATCGCGGGGATCGTGGTCAGTCCGACGTTGGTCGAGGCGCGCCAGCGCCGCTCGCCCATGATGAGCTCGTAGCGGTCCGGGCCGACCGTCCGCACGACGATCGGTTGCAGCAGCCCGACCTCTCGGATCGAGGTCTCGAGCTCGCCGAGAGCCTCCTCGTCGAAGACGGTCCGCGGCTGCACGCGGTTCGGCACGATCGAGGCGATGGGCAGCTCGGCGAACCGTGCCCCCGCCACCTCGGACAGCGCAGGTACGCCGGGAGCGGCCCCTTCGGCAGCGGGCGGCGCCGTGGGGATCAGCGCCCCGAGACCGCGACCGAGACCGCCGCGCTTGCCGGGCTGGGTCATGAGGTTCCTCCGTCGGCAGCAGCTGCAGCGCCGCGGACCGCGATCTCGCGGGCGGCATCGACGTACGCCATCGCGCCGCGCGAACCCGGGTCGTAGGTGACGACCGACTGGCCGTACCCAGGGGCCTCGCTGACGCGGACCGACCGGGGGATGCGCGTGGACAGCACTGTGTCGCCGAAGTGCGTGATGACCTCCTCGGCGACCTGATCGGCCAGGCGCGTGCGGGCGTCGTACATCGTCAGCAGGATCGTCGACACCGCGAGCCGCGGGTTGAGGTGGGCCCGCACCATCTCGATCGTCTTGAGCAGCTGGCCGAGCCCCTCGAGGGCGTAGTACTCGCACTGGATCGGGACCAGCACCTCGTCGGTCGCGACCATCGCGTTGACGGTCAAGAGCCCGAGCGACGGCGGGCAGTCCACGAAGACGTAGTCGACATCGGCGCCCTCGCCGGCGAAGTAGGTCTCCAGGGCTCGCTGCAACCGCGACTCGCGCGCGACCATCGAGACCAGGTCGAGGTCCGCCCCCGCGAGGTCGATGGTGGCGGGGACGACGCGCAGCCGGGGCACGCCGTCCGCCGGCTGGACGACCGACGCGATGGGCTCGGAGTCGACGAGCACGCTGAAGGTGTCGGGGGTTCCGGCCTGGTGCGGCACGCCGAGCGCCGTGGACGCGTTGCCCTGCGGGTCGAGGTCGATGACCAGCACGGTCGCACCGTGCAGCGCCAGGGACACCGCGAGGTTGACGGTCGTCGTGGTCTTGCCGACGCCGCCCTTCTGGTTGGCCACGGTGATGACCCGACGAGCGGGCGGCGTCGGGAAGACCTCGCGCCCGGCGCGCACGCGCACCGCGGCGGCGGCCTGCTCACCGATGGGCGTGCTCGCGTCGCTCTCGCGCAACGCCTCCCGCAACCGGTCGGCGGGCGCCTGCTGTCCGACGGCGGGGACATGCTCACGCAGCGGTTGTTCGGACGCGTGCGGCTCGAGGTCCGGCCCGGTCATCGGCGGTTCTTCCGCTTGCTCGGTCCGCTGATCCCGCCCGGGCGGGGGGTCGGGCGCGCGGCGGCCCGGTCCCCAGGGGTGGCGGAGGCGGTCCGGGTGACCACGACGACGCGGGCGCTGGTGCCCAGGTCGACCGACCCGACCTCGACGACCTCGCCGGCGGTGCCGCCGAAGCGGTGCAGGACCGAGCCGGCGGCAGCGAGCTCGGTCGCGGCCTGCTCGCCCTTCAGCGCGAGGAGGCGGCCACCCGGGTGCAGCAGGGGCAGGGCCCACGTGGCGAGCCGGTCCAGCGGCGCCACGGCGCGCGCGGTGACGACGTCGACGAGCACCTTGCCGTGCAGCTCCTCCGCCCGGTTGCGGCGGACGACCGTGTTGCGCAGCTCCAGCAGCGAGACGGCCTCGGTGAGGAACGTCGCCCGGCGCTGCAGCGGCTCGACGAGCACGACCTGCACGTCCGGGCGCATCAGGGCGAGCACGAGACCGGGCAGACCGGCGCCGGAGCCGAGGTCCGCGACGACCTGACCGTCCTCGACGAGCGAGGACAGGCCGGCGCAGTTCAGCAGGTGCCGGTCCCACAGGCGCGGGGTCTCCCGCGGGCCGAGCAGACCGCGCTCGACGCCAGGGCCGGCGAGCAGAGCGGCGTAGGCCGTGAGCGCCGGCAGCCGGTCGCCGAAGACCTCGCCGGCGGAGGGCGGGACCTCCAGCGCCTCGAGCGAGACGTCGGTCACGCGTCGACGAGGACCACGACGCGGCGCTCGGGCTCGACGCCCTCGGACTCGGAGTGGACCCCCTCGACCGCGGCGACGGCGTCGTGCACGACCTTGCGCTCGAACGGCGTCATCGGGGCGAGCTTCACCGGGCCGCCCTCCTCGACGCACCGCTGGGCCGCGCGGGTGCCGATCTCGGTGAGCTCGACCTTGCGGCGCGCCCGGTAGCCGCCGATGTCGAGCATCAGCCGGCTGCGGACACCGGTCTGCTGGATCACCGCGAGGCGGGTGAGCTCCTGCAGGGCCTCCAAGGTCTGGCCGTGGGGACCGACGAGGGCGTCGAGGCCCTCACCGACGATGGCGACCACGGCGCGGGCGCTGCTGCCCGAGCCCTCCACGTCCATGTCCAGATCGCCGTCGACGTCAGCGATGTCGAGCAGGCGCTCGAGGTAGTCCCCGGCGATGTCGCCCTCCTGCACCAGCAGGTCGGTGCCGGACAGGGCGTCGTCGCGGTCAGTCACAGTGGGCTCGTTCTCGTTCTCGGTCACGCGGCGTCCTTCGTTCGTACGTCGGGATCGTGGATCCCGTGGAATGGGGGAGCGGGACGCGGCTAGCGCCGGCCGCCCTTGCGGGACTTGTTCTTCCGGCTGCCGGCGACCTTGGCACCGGAGGCGCCGCCGTTGCGCGCGCCGCCCTGCGCCGGGCGGTTCTGCGGCCGGTTCGCGGGACGGTCGGCGGTCGCGACGGCGCCCTTGCTGGACGCTGCGGCGGGCTTCGCGCCCTTGTCGCCCTTGTCCGGCGCGGCCTTGCCGGCCGCCAGCGGCGCACCGCCCGGGGTGACGGGAGGCATCCGCTTGATCACGTAGTACTGCTGGCCCATCGACCACACGTTGGTCGTGAGCCAGTAGAGGAGCACGCCGATCGGGAAGTTGAAGCCGAAGATCGCGAAGGAGAACGGCAGGACGTACAGCATGATCTTCTGGATCTGCTGCTGCTGCGGATCGACCACCTGGCCGGCGCTGCGGGCCATCATCTGCTTCTGCGTGAAGAAGGTCGTCGCGCCCATCGTCACGATCATGATCGTCGCGACGAGCTTCACCGTGGTGGCGTTGCCGTCGAGCAGCTCGAGCAGCTTGGGCTTGCTCGTGAACGCCGAGGAGATCGGGGCGCCGAAGACCTTGGCGCGGGCCGCCTCGCCGATGAGAGCGTCGGACAGCCCGAACTTGCCGACGAACACGCCCTCCTTGGTGGGCTTGAACTCGTTCATCACCCGGAACAGCGCGAAGAAGACCGGTAGCTGCAAGATCAGCGGGAGGCAGCCGCTGATGGGGTTGGTGCCGTGGTCCTTGTAGAGCTTCATGAGCTCGGTGTTCAGGGTCTCGCGATCGCCCTTGTGCTTGGCCTGCAAGACCTTGATCTTGGGCGCGAGCTCCTGCATCCGGCGCTGGCTCTTGATCTGCTTGACGAACAGCGGGAACAACACGATCCGCACGGTGACCGTCAGGAGCACCACCGACAGACCCCAGGTCCAGCCGCTGCCGGAGGGGAGCACGGTCGCCAGCCCAGCATGGATCCCCTGCAGCGTACGGGCGATCGGGGTGGCGAGGGTGTCGAGAAAGCTCACGGTTGTGCTCCAGCGCGCAGGCGCGTGTCGAGGGTCAGGTCAGTCTCGCAGGGGGTCGGTCCCGCCACCCCAGCAGCAGGGGGCACGGGGTCGTGACCGCCGGCGTTCCAGGGGTGGCAGCGCCCGACGCGGCGGACGGCGAGCCAGGTTCCGCGTAGCGGTCCGTGCACCTCGAGGGCGGTGAGGGCATAGCGGCTGCAGCTCGGGGCGAACCGGCAGCGAGGCCCGAGCAGCGGGCTGAGCGCCAAGCGGTAGAGGCGGAGCGGCGCCGACAGCACGACGACGAGCACCCTGGAGAGCACCCGCGAGAGTGCCTGCGTGGTCGCCGTCACGAGAGGACCGCAGCCGTACGGCGCTGGGCAGCCCGCAGGGCCGACGCGAGGTCGGCCTCGAGCACGGCTGAGGTGGCGGTCGCCGCCGACGGCGCAGCCCGCACGACGAGCCGCGTCCCCGCAGGGAGCGCGGCGACGGGCGTACGCAGGACATGACGCAGCCGCCGGGCGACCTGGTGGCGGACCACCGACCCGCCCACCGCTTTGCTCACCACGAGTCCCGCACGCGCCGGGCCGCCCGCACCGGTCAGGTAGTGGACGGTGAGGGTGCCTCGGCCGGCGCGAGCACCACGACGCAGCACCTCGGTGAAGTCCTGCGAGGCACGCAACCGATGGGCGGCGGACAGCACCGGCGGGATCGGCTCCGTGCCGACCGTCAGGCCGACAGCTCGGAGCGGCCCTTGCGGCGGCGGGCGGCCAGGATCGATCGGCCCGCGCGCGTCTGCATGCGCAGCCGGAAGCCGTGGGTCTTCGCCCGGCGGCGGTTGTTGGGCTGGAAGGTGCGCTTGCTCACGGGGACTGCTCCTGGACACTGGTGGGCCACACTGGCGGGGGTCACACCCGGAAACTGGGCGCAGACCTGTCCACGGTACGGACGGCGCCCATCCCGGTCAAACGAGGCCTCTCGCGCGGCACCGGTGGGAGGCCGCCTGTCAAGCACCCCCGGCGCGACACGCCGGTGGACAGTTCGTGGGCCTGTGGACAACCCTTGCTCGCCGCCGACCCAGGCTGTTAGCGTCCTGCCCCGCCGGTCCTTCCCCGACGGTCTTCCCCCGCCGGCCAACCAGCCGACCTGCCCTGACCCGGCTCGACCTCCCGGCACGACTCCCCAGGCAGACCTGCCACGCCCCCCGTCCTCCCGGAGCCCGCTCCGCGTGGGCGCGTGCGGCCGTGCCCGGGGGACTGCCGTCCACGGTGCTCCACAACCTGTGGACAACTTTGTGGACAAATCACGGGCGGGTGAACACCGCTGTTTTCCACCCCGCGCCTCCCCGGCTCTCGGCTCCTGTCTCTGTCTCCCCTCTGTGAGGTACTCGCGTGACCCACCCCTACGGCTCGCTCGACGCACCGCCCCCCGGCGGCCCGGACACCGCGGTCGTCCTGGGACTGGACGTCGTGTGGGCCAGCGTCCTCGAGGGCCTGGGCGACGAGCTGTCCCCGCAGCACCGGGCGTGGGTCAACCTCACGCGCCCGCTCGGGCTCGTCGAGGACACGGCGCTGCTGGCCGCCCCGAACGACCTGGCGAAGGACGTGCTCGAGAGCCGGCTGCGCCCGGTCGTCGCGATGGCCCTGAGCAACGCCTACGGCCGCGACATCCGGGTGGCCGTGACCGTGCAGCCGCCCGCCGAGGCCGACCACCGAGAGGCCGACCACCGCGACGCCGACCACCGCGACGCGGCGCAGCGCGACGACGACGGCGGCGAACGCCGTGGCACGTCCCGGGCCGACGACGCGGCCCGGGCACTGCCCGGAACCGGTCGTGACCGCGCGTGGAACGACGCTCCCGAGTTCGACCCGCGCGACGACCAGCCGGGCGGCTCCCGCGGCGGAGCGGTCCTCGACTTCGGTCGCGCCGTGAGCCAGCGCAGCGCCCGCGACGTCGAGCCGGCACGGCTGAACCCGAAGTACACGTTCGAGACGTTCGTCATCGGCTCGTCCAACCGGTTCGCCCACGCCGCCGCGGTGGCGGTCGCCGAGGCACCGGCCAAGGCCTACAACCCGTTGTTCGTGTACGGCGAGAGCGGCCTCGGGAAGACGCACCTGCTGCACGCCATCGGCCACTACGCGCAGCACCTGTTCGTCGGTGCCCGCGTGCGCTACGTGAGCTCGGAGGAGTTCACGAACGACTTCATCAACAGCCTGCGCGACGACAAGCAGCACGCCTTCCAGCGGCGCTACCGCGACGTCGACGTCCTGCTCGTCGACGACATCCAGTTCTTGGAGAACAAGGAGCGGACGCAGGAGGAGTTCTTCCACACGTTCAACACGCTCCACAACGCCAACAAGCAGATCGTGATCACGTCCGACCGTCCGCCGCAGCAGCTCTCGACCCTGGAGGACCGGCTCCGCACCCGCTTCCAGTGGGGTCTCATCACCGACGTGCAGCCGCCCGACATCGAGACGCGGATCGCGATCCTGCGCAAGAAGGCCGCCCAGGACCGGCTGCTCGCCCCGCCGGAGGTGCTCGAGTTCATCGCCAGCAAGATCGCGACGAACATCCGCGAGCTCGAGGGCGCGCTGATCCGCGTGACCGCGTTCGCGAGCCTCAACCGGCAGCAGGTGGACCTCAGCCTCGCCGAGATCGTCCTGAAGGACCTCATCCCGGCGGACGGCGGCCCGGAGATCACCGGCGCCACGATCATGGCGGCGACGGCGGAGTACTACTCGCTGACCATGGAGGACCTGTGCGGGTCCTCCCGCAGCCGCGTGCTGGTCACGGCCCGGCAGATCGCGATGTACCTGTGCCGCGAGCTCACCGACCTGTCGCTGCCCAAGATCGGGCAGATGTTCGGCGGCCGCGACCACACGACGGTCATCCACGCCGACCGGAAGATCCGTGGTCTCATGGCGGAGCGGCGCGCGACGTACAACCAGGTCGCGGAGCTCACGAACCGCATCAAGACCCGTTCGCGCCAGTGACAAGCGGTGTGACCCAGGACACGGGCCCTCTGCACAGCATGGGGACAAGGGTGTGGACGAAGCCGGCGGTCCGTGGACGCTGCGTGAACGTCCGCCGGCTGTGCACAGTCCTCCCCAGGCCCACGGGGTGGACGTCCACAGCCGCCCCACAGCCGCACACTGGTGCTGACCTGCACGAACACGACTCCTCCACAGGCTCGCAGGCACCTACCACGACGACTCCCTTTCTCTCTCCCAGAAACCCCGTTCAGGTTCAGAGGGCACCCGCCCTGTGGAACCCGACACGGGACGACCCTCACCCCGTCGGGGACATGCGGCACACTCACGGCTCCCGAACGACACGATCGGTCTCGGGACAGACCTCCGGAAAGGCACGACACGACATGAGCACCTGCACCCCTCTCGCCTGGAGCCCGACATGGAGCTGAGGGTCGAGCGCGACGCCCTCGCCGACGCCGTCGGCTGGACGGCCCGGTCCCTGCCGGCCCGTCCGCCGATGCAGGTACTGCTGGGACTGCTCCTCGAGACCCAGGAGGACGGGCTCTCGGTCAGCGGCTTCGACTACGAGGTCAGCTCGCAGATCCGGGTCCCCGTCACGACTGCCGAGGCGGGGCGCGTGCTCGTGCCGGGCAAGCTGCTCGCCGACATCGTGCGCTCGCTGCCGGCCCAGCCGGTCGACCTCCGGCTGGAGGGGACCCGTGTCGTCCTGACGTGCGGCGCGGCCCGGTTCACGCTGCCGACGCTCCCGGTCGACGACTACCCGTCCTTGCCGGACATGCCCACGACCGCGGGCGCGCTGGAGAGCGACGTCTTCGCGGCGGCCGTCGCGCAGGTCGCGCTGGCGGCCGGCCGGGACGACACGCTGCCGGTCCTCACCGGCGTACGGATCGAGATCGAGGGCGATCAGCTCACCCTCGCGGCGACCGACCGCTACCGCCTTGCCGTCCGGACGCTCACCTGGAAGCCCGAGCAGTCGGACATCTCCACGACCGCCCTGGTCCCGGCCCGCACGCTGGCCGACACGGCCAAGGCGCTCACGCAGGGCCCCGAGGTCACCCTGGCGCTGTCGCAAGGCAGCAGCGGCGAGGGGATGATCGGTTTCGCCGGCGGCGGGCGACGGACGACGTCGCGGCTGCTCGAGGGGGAGTTCCCCAAGTACCGGTCGCTGCTGCCGAACGAGAGCAGCGCGTTCGCCGAGGTGCAGACCGCGCCGCTGGTCGAGGCCGTGAAGCGCGTGGCGCTCGTCGCCGCCCGCAACGCGCCCGTCCGCCTCAGCTTCAGCGCGGACGGCATGGTGCTGGAGGCCGGCGGTCAGGACGACGCGCAGGCGTCCGAGCGGCTCGAGTGCGGCTGGGAGGGCTCCGGGGACGTGGCGGAGATGTCCATCGCGTTCAACCCGCAGTACCTGCTCGACGGTCTGGGTGCGGTCGACAGCGACACCACCACGCTGTCGTTCACCGGTCCGACCCGCCCGGCGGTGCTGACCGGTAAGCGGGCTCCGGACGGGACGGTCGCGGACTACCGGTACCTGCTGATGCCGGTGCGCCTGTCCGGGTGATCCGGGGGTAGGGCCCTGGACCACCCCCCTCGAAGGAGTCGCATGGACAACAACGTTCCGCAGACCAGCACACCCGGCACGATCGGCATGGTCGGGCTCGGGCGCATGGGTGGGAACATGGCCGAGCGGCTCAGGCAGGGCGGGCACACGGTCCTGGGCTACGACCGGGCCGCGGGGGTGCGGGACGTCGACTCGCTGCAGGCCCTGGTCGAGGCACTGCCGGCTCCGCGTCTGGTGTGGGTGATGGTCCCGGCCGGCGTCCCGACGTCGGAGACGATCGCCGCGCTGGGCGACCTGCTGAGCGAGGGGGACGTCGTCGTCGACGGCGGCAACAGCCGTTACACCGATGACCAGATCCACGCGGAAGCCCTGCGGATGAAGGGAATCGGCTTCGTCGACGCCGGCGTGAGCGGTGGCGTGTGGGGCCTGACCGAGGGCTACGCCCTGATGGTCGGGGGGAGTCCGGAGAACGTCGCGCTGATCCAGCCGTTCTTCGACGTGCTCAAGCCCGAGGGTGACAGCGGCTTCGTGCACGCCGGGCCCGCGGGCGCCGGGCACTTCGCCAAGATGGTCCACAACGGCATCGAGTACGGCCTCATGCAGGCCTACGCCGAGGGCTGGGAGCTGCTCGAGGCGACCGACCTGGTGACCGACGTGCCGGCCGTCGTCGCGAGCTGGCAGAAGGGGACCGTCATCCGGTCCTGGCTGCTGGACCTCATGGTTCGCGCGCTCGACGACGACACCCACCTGGAGAAGCTGCGCGGATACGCGGAGGACTCCGGCGAGGGCCGCTGGACCGTGCAGGCCGGGGTCGAGCACGCTGTCCCGCTGCCGGTGATCACCGCGGCGCTCTACGCCAGGTTCGCCAGCCGGCAGGACGACAGCCCGGCGATGAAGATGATCGCCGCGCTGCGCAACCAGTTCGGCGGGCACGCCGTGACGAGCGCCGCCGGGTCCACGGACAAGGGTGCCGACGCGCCCGGCGCGGACGCCTCGCCGCCGGTGGGCTAGTGCACGTCTCCGCCCTGTCGCTCACCGACTTCCGCTCCTGGGGTCAGCTCGACCTCGAGCTCGCGCCGGGAGCGACCGCGCTCGTCGGGAGCAACGGGCAGGGCAAGACCAACGTCGTCGAGGCGCTGCTGTACGTCGCCACGCTCGGTTCGCACCGCGTGGCCACCGATGCCCCGATGGTGCGCCAGGGGGCGGAGCGGGCGATCGTCCGAGCGCGCGTCGAGCGCGCGGAGCGCTCGACCCTGGTCGAGCTGGAGCTGAACCCCGGCAGGGCCAACCGGGCCCGGATCAATCGCGGCGCCGTACCTCGTGCGCGAGAAGTGCTGGGGTTGTTAAGGACGGTGCTGTTCGCGCCGGAAGACCTCTCGCTGGTGCGGGGGGACCCGTCGGAGCGGCGCGGCTTCCTCGACGACCTGCTGGTGGCGCGGACGCCGCGCCTGGCGGGCGTGCGGTCGGACTACGAACGCGTGCTCAAGCAGCGCAACGCCCTGCTCAAGACGGCCTTCCTCGCCAAGCGGTCCGGGGGCGCTGACATGCGGACGCTCGACGTGTGGGACGCGCACCTCGCCCAGGCCGGCTCCGAGCTGCTCGCGGCCCGGCTCGAGCTGGTCGAGCTGCTGCGCCCGCTGGCGGACGTGGCGTACCGCGAGGTGAGCAAGGGACCGCGGTCCAATGGCAACACCGAGCTCGTCCTGAGCTACAAGAGCTCCCTGGGGGAGGCGCTGCCGCTCGGTCGGCTGGGGCAGAGTGGGCAGGGTGGGCCCGGGTCGGGTGACGTGACGGACCTCCCCGGACGCGAGCTGTTGTCCGCCGCGCTGCTGTCCGAGCTCGCGCGCGTGCGACCGCAGGAGGTCGAGCGGGGGGTGTCGCTCGTCGGGCCGCACCGCGACGACCTCGTGCTGTCGCTGGGCGCCGGCGCGCAGCAGCTGCCGGTCAAGGGCTACGCCTCCCACGGGGAGTCGTGGTCGGTGGCGCTCGCACTCCGGCTGGCGTCGTACAACCTGCTGCGCTCGGACGACGTGGGCGGCGACTCCGCCGGCGACGGCGAGCCCGTCCTCGTCCTGGACGACGTGTTCGCCGAGCTCGACACCAGCCGGCGCGAGCGGCTCGCCACGCTGGTGCAGGGAGCGGCGCAGGTGATCGTGACTGCGGCCGTGCCCGACGACGTGCCGGAGCAGCTGCGGGGCGGCCGGTACGACGTCCACGAGGGGAGCGTCACCCGTGTCCGCTGAGGACGGGCTCCCGGAGGGGATCAGCGGACCGGACCTGGTGCGTCAGGCGCTCGCCGAGGCGAAGGCCGCCTCGCGGGCGCGGGGGACGGCACCACGGGCGGGCGGCGGCCGCAACGCGACCAAGCGGCAGCCACGCCGCGCCGCCGGGGACGCGCGCGACCCGGTGCCGTTCGGGGCGGCCATCCAGAAGCTGGTGGCCGAGCGCGGCTGGGAGGACACCACGACCCGCGCCGACGTCCTGGCCAACTGGGACAAGGTCGTGGGTCCGGAGATCGCCGACCACTGCCGTCCGGTGTCGCTCCTGGACGGCGAGCTGGTGCTGGTCGCGGAGTCGACCGCCTGGGCTACCCAGCTGCGGTTGCTCACGAAGACCCTGCTCGCCCGGGTGCGCGACCACGCCGGCGACGGGGTCGCGGACCGCGTCGTCGTGCAGGGGCCGGCGCAGCCCGACTGGCGCAAGGGCCCGCGGCGGGTGCAGGGCCGTGGACCGCGCGACACCTACGGCTGACGGACGGGGACGAGGGAACGGGTGGGTCACACGCAGCACCGGTCCCTGCCGTCGTACGCCTCGAGGGGTGGCAGGCGTGGGGGGACACCCGGGGCGGGGGTGCGTGCGCCACACGCGCGTCCAGGGCCGTTTCTGACGGGGGATGTCGGTGTGAGCGGCTACACTCGGCCGTCAAGGTGCTCGCGTCAGCGGGCGGAGTGGAGCCCTGCGCATGTCTGAGCCGACCGGACCGGGCGAGAGCCTGCCTGCGGAACCCTCGCCCGAAGCAGCGGACCAGGGAGCCGCCGAGGTCGCCCCCCACGCCCCGGCGCCGCCGAACGGGGTGCCTGCCCCGACGCAGCCCGACACCTACGGCGCCTCGTCGATCACCGTGCTCGAGGGCCTCGAGGCGGTGCGCAAGCGCCCGGGCATGTACATCGGGTCGACCGGCGAGCGCGGGCTGCACCACCTGGTGCAGGAGATCGTGGACAACGCGGTCGACGAGGCGATGGCCGGCTACTGCGACACGATCGTGGTGACGCTGCTGGCAGACGGCGGCGTGCGTGTGCAGGACAACGGCCGCGGCATCCCGGTCGAGATGCACCCGAAAGAGGGCGTGCCGGCCGTCCAGGTCGTGTTCACGACCCTGCACGCCGGCGGGAAGTTCGACTCCCAGAGCTACGCGGTGTCCGGTGGCCTGCACGGGGTCGGCTCGGCGGTGGTCAACGCGCTGTCCAGCCGGTTGGACGTCGAGGTGCACCGGCACGGCCGGGTCCATCACCAGAGCTTCCAGGCCTCGGTGGCGAGCCCGCTCGTCGAGGGGGAGCCGACCGACCGCACCGGCACGACCGTCACGTTCTGGGCGGACCCGACGATCTTCACCGAGACGACGACGTACAGCCGCGAGACCATCACGCGGCGCCTGCAGGAGATGGCGTTCCTCAACAAGGGCCTGTCGATCACCGTCCGGGACGAGCGGACCTCCCTCACCGAGGACAGCCAGGTCGTGGAGGTCGTTTATTGCTACCCCGACGGTCTCGCCGACTTCGTGCGGCACCTGGGGGCGACGCGCACGCCGGTGCACGCCAACATCATCAGCTTCGAGGACGAGACGACGGCCGCCGCGAGCGGCCAGGACATGTCCGTCGAGATCGCGATGCAGTGGAACGACGCCTACACCGAGTCGGTCTACACCTTCGCCAACACGATCAACACCCACGAGGGCGGTACCCACGAAGAGGGCTTCCGCGCGGCGCTGACCCGCGTCGTCAACGAGTGGGCGCGCGCCAAAGGCCACCTGAAGGAGAAGGAGGTCAACCTGGAGGGCTCCGACATCCGTGAGGGGCTGACCGCCATCATCTCGTTGAAGATCGGTGATCCGCAGTTCGAGGGGCAGACGAAGACCAAGCTCGGCAACTCCGAGGCCAAGGGCTTCGTGCAGAAGGTCGTCGGCGAGCGGCTGCGGGACTGGCTCGACCAGCACCCGAGCGACGCCAAGGACGTCATCATGAAGGCCACCCAGGCGGCCCGCGCCCGACTGGCCGCGCGGGCCGCGCGGGACCTGACCCGCCGCAAGGGGCTGCTGGAGTCCTCATCGCTGCCGGGCAAGCTCGCCGACTGCCAGAGCACCGACCCGCGTGAGTCCGAGATCTACGTCGTGGAGGGCGACTCCGCCGGGGGCAGCGCGAAGGGTGGCCGGGACTCCAAGTTCCAGGCGATCCTGCCGATCCGCGGGAAGATCCTCAACGTCGAGAAGGCCCGCATCGACCGGGTGCTGAAGAACAACGAGGTGCAGGCGATGATCACCGCCCTCGGCACCGGCATCCACGACGAGTTCGACATCGAGAAGCTGCGCTACCACAAGGTGGTGCTGATGGCCGACGCCGATGTCGACGGCCAGCACATCCGCACGCTGCTGCTGACGCTGCTGTTCCGGTTCATGCGCCCGCTCATCGAGGGGGGCTTCGTCTACCTCGGCCAGCCGCCGCTGTACAAGATCAAGTGGAACGGCGGAGAGGTGATGTACGCCTACTCCGACCGGGAGCGCGACGGCCTGATCACGGCCGGCAAGGAAGCGGGCAAGAAGCTGCCCAAGACCGGTGAGGCCGTGCAGCGCTTCAAGGGCCTCGGGGAGATGAACGCCGAGGAGCTGTGGTCCACGACCATGGACCCGGCCCAGCGCGTGCTGCTCCAGGTCACGCTCGACGACGCGGCCACGGCCGACGAGATGTTCAGCGTGCTGATGGGGGAGGACGTCGAGGCCCGACGCTCCTTCATCCAGCGCAATGCCAAGGACGTCCGCTTCCTCGACATCTAGTTCCACGTGGAACCACACCGCTGTGGTTCCACCCCTGTCGTTCGACCCCACCGGTTCCACGTGGAACGCCTGACAAGAAGGGTCACATCCCGTGACTGAGGTCCTCCCGCCCCCGCCCGGTGATCGCGTCGAGCAGGTCGGCATCGAGGTCGAGATGCAGCGCTCGTACCTCGACTACGCGATGTCGGTCATCGTCGGCCGCGCGCTCCCCGAGGTGCGGGACGGCCTCAAGCCCGTCCACCGGCGCGTCCTCTATGCCATGTACGACGGCGGCTACCGGCCGGACCGCGGCTACTTCAAGTGCGCCCGTGTGGTCGGCGACGTGATGGCCAACTATCACCCGCACGGCGACTCCGCGATCTACGACACCCTGGTCCGCCTCGCCCAGCCCTGGTCGCTGCGCTACCCCCTGGTGGACGGCAACGGCAACTTCGGCTCGCCCGGCAACGACCCGGCCGCCGCCATGCGCTACACCGAGTGCCGGATGGCCCCGCTGGCCATGGAGATGCTGCGGGAGATCGACC
The DNA here is from genome assembly GCA_963760125.1 of uncultured Actinomycetota bacterium. Lineage (GTDB taxonomy): Bacteria > Actinomycetota > Actinomycetes > Mycobacteriales > SCTD01 > RYN-111. The sequence goes on from CAVXBV010000011.1 coordinate 139,995, forward strand.
AGGAGACGGTCGACTTCAGCGCCAACTACGACGGCCGCAGCCAGGAGCCGGACATCTTGCCCAGCAGGATCCCGAACCTGCTGGTCAACGGCTCCAGCGGCATCGCCGTCGGCATGGCCACCAACATCCCGCCGCACAACCTGCGGGAGGTCGCCGCCGGCGTGCAGTGGGCGCTCTCCCACCCCGAGGCCAGCCGTGAGGAGCTGCTCGAGGCGCTGCTCGGCTGCGTCCAGGGACCGGACTTCCCGACCGGCGGACTCATCGTGGGCCGGCAGGGGATCGAGGAGGCCTACCGCACCGGGCGCGGCAGCATCCGGATGCGCTCGGTGGTCCTCGTCGAGGAGGACGCCAAGGGGCGCACCATCCTCGTGGTCACCGAGCTGCCGTACCAGGTGAACCCCGACAACCTCGCCCTCGCGATCGCGGAAGCGGTCAAGGAGGGGCGGATCGCCGGCATCGCCGACGTCCGCGACGAGGGCTCCCTGCGCACCGGCCAGCGCCTGGTCGTCGTGCTCAAGCGCGACGCCGTGGCCAAGGTGGTGCTCAACAACCTCTACAAGCACACCCAGCTGCAGTTCACCTTCGGCGCGAACATGCTGGCCATCGTGGACGGCGTACCCGGACCCTGCGCCTGGACGAGTTCGTCAGCCACTACGTCGCCCACCAGGTCGACGTCATCGTGCGACGCACCCGGTTCCAGCTGCGCAAGGCCGAGGAGCGCGCGCACATCCTGCGCGCGCTGGGCAGGGCGCTCGACCGGCTCGACGACGTCATCGCCCTCATCCGCGCCTCGGAGTCGGCGGAGGCAGCGCTCACGGGCCTCATGGCCCTGCTGGAGATCGACGAGATCCAGGCGCGCGCGATCCTCGACATGCAGCTGCGCCGGCTGGCGGCGCTGGAGCGCCAGCGCATCATGGACGAGCTCGCCGAGCGGGAAGCCGAGATCGCCGACCTCACCGCGATCCTCGCCGACCCCGTCCGGCAGCGGCGCATCATCGGCGAGGAGCTGTCGGAGATCGTCGAGAAGTACGGCGACGAGCGACGGACCAAGGTCATCCCGTTCGAGGGCGACATGTCCGCCGAGGACTTCATCGCGCAGGAGGACGTGGTCGTCACGGTGACGAACGGCGGCTACGCCAAGCGCACCAAGACCGAGCTGTACCGCTCGCAGAAGCGCGGCGGGAAGGGGGTCAAGGGCGCCCAGCTCAAGCAGGACGACCTGGTGGCGCACTTCATGACCACCACGACCCACCACTGGTTGCTGTTCCTCACCAACATGGGCCGGGTCTACCGCGCAAAGGCGTACGAGCTGCCCGAGGCCAACCGCGACGCGCGCGGCCAGCACGTCGCCAACATCCTGGCGTTCCTGCCGGACGAGAAGATCGCCCAGGTCATCGCCCTGCCCGACTACCTCGTCGCGCCGTACCTCGTGCTCGCGACGCGCAGCGGCAAGGTGAAGAAGACCGAGCTGGGCAAGTACGACAGCAACCGCTCGGTGGGGCTCATCGCGGTCAACCTCGAGGACGGGGACGAGCTCATCGGCGCGGCCCTGTGCAGCGCGGAGGACGACCTGCTGCTCGTCAGCCGCAAGGGTCAGGCCATCCGCTTCACCGCCGGCGACACCCAGCTGCGGCCGATGGGGCGCGACACCGGCGGCGTGCGCGGCATGGCGTTCCGCCCGGGCGACGAGCTGCTCAGCATGGACGTCATCCCCGCGGGGCTCGAGGAGCCGCGCTACGTCTTCACCGTCACGGACGGCGGCTACGCCAAGCGCACGCTCGTCGAGCAGTACCGCGTGCAGAGCCGCGGCGGGATCGGCATCAAGGCCGCGAAGCTCAACGACGACCGCGGGAGCCTGGTCGCCGCGCTCATCGTCGGCGACACCGACGAGGTGCTCTGCGTCCGCGCGAGCGGCAGCGTCACCCGCAGCGCGGTCAGCGACGTCGAGCCCAAGGGCCGCGACACGATGGGCGTCATCTTCGTCAAGGGCCTGGAGGACGCCGTCGTGGCCATCACGCGCAACGAGCCGGACGAGCTGATCGATGCGCTCGTCGACGAGTCCGCGCCCGGCGAGAGCACGGGTGAGACGACGACGGAGCCCCTGGTGGACGCTGGAGACGCCCCCGCCCCCGACGCCCCCGCCACCGGGCCAGGAGCTGCGGAGCCCGCCGACGGGGAGTCCGAGGGGGAGCCCGATGCCGGGGAGCTGACCCAGGAGCCTGAGGCGTGACCGGGCCGGCGGACGAGGGTCGTCCGGACGGTCGTGATGCGGAGGGTGGCCTCCCCCCCGTGCCGTCCGCGCCGCAGGAGCCGCGACCGGCCGGCCTACCGGCGGACGAGCCCTCGCCAGTCGGACCGACCCCGCTCCAACCGGCAGCGCCGCACCCGACGGCCTCCCCCGCGACGGCGCCCCCGTCACCACCCACGCCCCCTGCGAACTCACCTTCGACTCCGCGCTCCCCTGAGCCGTTGCCGGGCAGGCCCGCCGGCCCTCCGTTCGGGGGAGCGCCGAGAGCCAGCGGCTGGACCGGGGGGAGTCCCAGCGCGCTACCACCCCTGGGCCCGATCCGGCTCCCGGCGGGAGCCGGCGTCCCGGACCGACTGGCCGAGCCCCCACCGCCTCGTCCCGACGAGCGGCCCAGCGGCCCCACCGGAGCCCTGACCTCCCCGTCTCGTCCGCCGACCGGCACGTCGGCGGCGGGGTCGGTGACCTCACCCACGCCCAGCGGCTCCGTCCCCCCGCTGCTTCCGGGAGCACGCGCCCACGCCGCCACGACCACGGTCGTCCCCGGTCGTCGACCGGCCCCGTCGTCGGGCGCTGCGCGTCCGTCGTCGGCGGCCCCGCGTCCGTCCCTGCAGCAGGGGCCCCGGCCCGTCCGCGGTCGCAAGGCAAAGCTGGCTCTGCGACGCATCGACCCCTGGTCGGTGTTCGTCGTCTCCCTGCTGCTGTCGCTGTTCCTGGCCGTCATGACGGTGGTGGCGGCCGTCGTGCTGTACGTCGTCCTGGACGCGGCGGGCATCCCGGCCAGCATCAACAAGAGCGTGACCGACGTGAACGGCGGTTCCGCGGTCCTGACCCAGGGACGCTTCCTGGGCGTGTCCGCCCTGCTCGCCGCGGCCAACGTGGTCCTGCTGACGCTGCTCGCCACCTTGGGCGCCCTCCTCTACAACCTCTGCGCCTCCTTCACCGGTGGGCTCGAGGTGACCCTGGCCGAGCGCGACTGAGCCGCGGTCGTACGGACCGCCGGCGACAAGAACGGCGCGTGAGTTCGTGTAGGCTCCCCAGCCGTGTCGGACCCGGTCCGCCCGGGCCTATAGCTCAGTTGGTTAGAGCGCATCCCTGATAAGGATGAGGCCGGAGGTTCAAGTCCTCCTAGGCCCACCACACGCCCCGTACGGCACCACCCATCACGCCCTCACGTCTCAACGTCACGTCCCAGCCTCACGTCCCAGAGTTGACGTCCCAGCACCACCCGCCCGGCCCCCAGCGAGGAGAGCCCCGTGCGCCGACCTGTCGTCCTCCTGTTGCTCCTCGGTGGTGCCTCGGCCCTGCTCCGCCGTCGCACGGCCCAGCAGGCCGAGGCCGATCTCTGGACCGAAGCCACCGCCCCGATGGAGCCCTCCGTCACCGGCTCTGAGGCGTCAGGAGTCGTGCGCGACCTGCGGTGACCCCCGGGGGCCATAGCTCAGTGGTAGAGCAGCGCCTTTGCAAGGCGAAGGTCCGGGGTTCGAATCCCCGTGGCTCCACTCCCGCGCTGACCTGCGCGACACGCTCTCCTCACCTCGGTGGGGCGCGATGAGCGCGCGCAGGCGCGCCTAGGCCATTCGGCCTAGCGGTCACGGCGCCCGTGCGCGTGTTGCGTCGCGATCGGCCCTCCAGTTTTGGGACCATCGACCCGAGTCCTGTCAGGGATCCCTGTCGATCGACAGGGACGTGACACAGGCGCGGGGAGACGAGCGTGGGTGAGGCAGGACGGCACCGGCCGCGCCGGTCGCTGCTCTCTCCGCGCGTCGTGGGCTCGCGGGGCGCGCGGCTCCTCACGGCGGTGTCGGTGGCCCTCGCCACCGCCTCCACGGGTCTGGTCACGCTGGCGGCTCCTGCCTTAGGTGACGTCCCCAAGCCGACGATCACCGCGAGTCCGCCCGCGCGAGCCTCCTCCGTCACCCCGACGTGGTCGTTCGACACGACCGACCCCAGCGCCGCCTGGGAGTGCACGGTCGACGTGGCTCCCGCGACTGCCCCCACCGCGTGGCAGCCCTGCGGCGTCGCGGGCCAGCCGACCAGCGACTACGCGCCCGCCCTGACGGCCGACGGCGACTGGATCTTCTCCGTCCGCCAGGTCGTCACCGGCGACCTCGCGCTCATCGCGCAGTCCGCGACGTACACCCTCGACACGATCGCCACGGCAACGGTCGCTCCCGTCACGACCCCGACGAACAACACCTCGCCCGACTGGCTGGTCACCCCGGAGAACGCCGGGTCCTCGGCGACCTGCTTCGTTCCGGGCATGACCGCTCCGGCCGCGTGCTCCGGCACCTGGACGACCCCGGTCACGCTCCCCCAGGGCACCACGACCCTCACGGTGACGGTCACCGACGACCTGGGCAACGTCGACGTGGAGACCGCCACGGTGGAGATCGACACCACGGCGCCGGCGACCCCGATCCCGGTGCCGGCGGGTGCGCTGCTCACCAACGACCCGTCGCTGACCTGGACCTGGGACCCAACGGACGCGACGACGGCCACCTGCACCCTGGTCCGCGATGGGGTCGACGTCGCGACCGGCGCCTGCACCTCCCTCGGGCGGTACGACGCCCAAGCCACCAGCGACGGCAGCTACTCCCTCCGGGTGGACCTGGCGGACGCGGCCACCAACAGCGCCACCGGTGCCTCGGACCCGGCGCGGGACGTGGTCTTCGACGGGACCGCCCCGAACGCCCCGGTGCTGCTCACCGGCCCCCCGACGGCCCGGGGCACGGCTACGTCCGTCACGTGGACCTTCACCACCCCCGGCGTCCGGACGTCGTGCACGCTGTCCGCGCCGGGACAGACCGACCTCGTGGACGCCGACTGCCAGGACGGCACCGCCACCTTCACCGGGCTCGTCGATGGGACCTGGTCGCTGGCCGTCACGACGTACGACGCTGCCGGCAACGCCGCAACGATGAGCCCGCTGCCGACGTGGACCGTGGACCTCACGGGCCCGACGGCGCCGGACGTCACGGGCTTCGCCGGACTGACCAACGTGCCGACACAGCGCTACGACGTCACGCCGACCGAGGCAGGACCGGTCGTGCAGTGCCGACTGGTGGGGGTGACCACGGCGGGGGTCGTGCTGGACCCGGCCTGGGACGACTGCACCGCCACGCGCAGCGTCACCACCGCGCTGACGGCCGACGGGACCTACCACGTCGAGGCCCGCGTCCTGGACGACCTCGGCAACATCGGGGCCGTCCGTCCCGGACCGGACCTGGTGTACGACGGGACCGCGCCGGCCGGTGCGGACCTCTCGCGCGTGCCGGCGGTCACGGCCGTCGTCCCCGCGCTCGCCTTCGCCGTCGAGACGGGGGGCTCCGCCACGTGCGTGCTGTCCCAGGGCGTGCCGCTGGACAGCAGCGACTGCAGCACGGGCAGGTGGACCCCGCCGATCCTCGCCGAGGGCAGCTACACCCTGACGATCACCGTGCGGGACGAGGCCGGCAACGAGACGACCACGAGCACCGACGTCGAGCTCGACACCACGCCGCCGGCCGTCCCGCAGATCACGGCACCCGTCAGCCCCTCGTCGGTCCTCTTCCTGGGCTGGGGCGTCGTTGGCGACGGCACGCCCCTGACGTGCACCCTGACCCCCGGCGTCCTCACCAGCCCGGTCGCCTGCACGAACGGCCTCGCCGTGGACCTCACCGGCCAGGCCGACGGGCTGTACACGCTCACGGTGACGGCGACCGACAGCGCCGGCAACACCTCGAGCGCCACCTCCGTGCACGAGCTCGACACCCTCGCCCCCGCCGCTCCGGCCGTCACCGCGCCCGGCACGGTCGGCAACGCCATAGCCCTGCGCTGGACGTTCGTGCAGCCCGCCGGGACCACCGCCGAGTGCCGACTGGTCAGCGGTCTCGCGGTCGGCGGTTGGACCAGCTGCGACGGCGGCACGTACGACGTCAGTGACCTCGCGGACGGCAGCTACGTCCTCGAGGTCCGGCTCACCGACGCCGCCGGCAACGTCGGCCTCCCGGGGGCCAGCACGCCGCCGTATCTCTCGGACCGCACCGCGCCGCTGGCCGTGGCGTTGACCGGACCCACCGGACCCAGCCAGCTCCCGACCGTCACGTGGAGCTGGACCGGCGAGGCCGTCCAAGCGACCTGCCGCCTCGACCGCGACGGCGCCTCGGGCACGCCCTTCGCCTGCGGCAGCTCCCTGGCCGTGGACCAGGCCACGGTCGCCCTGCCGGCGGACGGGAGCTACCAGCTGTTCGTGCGACTGACCGACGCAGCGGGCAACACCGGGCCCGAGGTCACGCTGCCGGCGTACGTCCTGGACCGGGTCGCGCCGGCCGTCCCGGTGGTGACCGGTCCGACTGGCACCGGCAACGACCCGCGTGCCGTCTACACGTTCCTCCCCGAGCCGGGCGCCGCTGTCGAGTGCCGCGTGGTGCACGACGACGCCGCCGGCCCCTGGGCGACCTGCGCGAGCGGCGACGTCCGGACGCTCACGGTCGACGGGCGCTACCGGCTCGAGGTGCGCCAGACCGACGCGGCCGGCAACACCAGCGCTGTCGGGGCCAGCCCCACCTACCTGTACGACGCGACGGCCCCGGCGCTGCCGGCCGTGGTCGCCCCCGCAAGCCCCTCGAGCCGGCTGTTCCCGTCGTGGTCGTTCAGCAGCGAGACCGGTGCCGCGCCGAGCTGCCGGGTCGTGCGGGGCAGCGCGCTCGTCCAGGACTGGGCGGCGTGCACCAGCCCCTTCACACTCGACCTCGCCGGTCTGCCGGACGGCCCCTACCTCCTTCAGGTCCGCGTAACGGATCGGGCGGGCAACACCGGCCCGGTCGGCGAGGCGGTGCCGTACGTCCTGGACACGACCGCGCCCGAGGCGCCCGTCGTGACCGGCCCGTCCGGCCCGTCGCCGCTCCTCGCACCCTCCTTCACCTGGACCGCCGAGGCGGGGACCGGCTCGGTGTGCCGCTTCGAGCTCGACGGGGTTGCGCAGGGCGCCGGCGCCACCTCCTGCTTCGCCCCGTACGCGCCGCAGCTCACCAGCGACGGCAAGTGGGTCCTGACGGTGCAGCTGTTCGACCTGGCCGGCAACCGCAGTCTCGTGGGCCGCAGCGGCAGCTACGTGCTGGACACCGTCCCGCCGCTGGCGCCGGTGGTCCAGGGACCGACGAGCCCTGGCCGCACGACCGCCCCGAGCTGGTCGGCCAGGGTCGAGACCGGTGCCACCACCGAGTGCCAGCTGTTCGCCGGCGCGAGCGTCGTGTCGGACTGGGCGCCCTGCCTGCTCCCGCTGGTCACGCCGCTCACCACCGACGGGGCCTACACCCTGGTGGTGCGGGCCACGGACGCGGCGGGGCTGACGAGCAAGGTGGGCCACGCCGACTACGTCCTGGACACCACCGCTCCCCCCGCGCCGGTCTTCACGGCGACCACCGCCAGCCCGGGGCGGACGCGCGCGCTGTCCTTCGCCTGGACCGGCGAGAGCGGCGCGACCTTCCAGTGCCGGCTCAGCCGCGGCCCCCTGGTGTTGCAGGCTCCCAGCGCCTGCACCAGCCCGCAGCTGGTGAACCTCGTCGACAGCACGGATCCGGCGAACCCCGTCCCGCTGCCCGACGGTGCCTACACGCTGTCGGTCGTGGCGACCGACGCCGCCGGCAACGCCGGAGCCGCGGCGACCTCGACATACGTGCTCGACACCACCCCGCCGGCCGCACCGGTCCTGCTGACCGGTCCCGCCGCGATCAGCCCGGACCGGACGCCGACGTGGACGTTCTCCGCCGTCCCGGGGGTCACGTTCACCTGCAAGCTCACGCCGACCGCGGGTGCCGGGCTGCCCGAGGCCCCCTGCACGAGTCCCTTCACGCCGGCGGCACTGCCCACCGACGACACCTGGACCCTGACGGTCCGGGCCTTCGACGCGGCCGGGAACGTCAGCACGCCGCTCGTCACCAGCTACCTGCTCAGTGCCACCGCCCCGGTCACGCCGGACGTGGTCGGGCCGGCCAGCCCGGGGCGCAGCAACCCCGTCGCCTGGGCCGTCAGCGTCACCCCCGCGACGGCCGGCCAGGTGCAGTGCGAGCTGCGCAAGGGAGCGCTGGTACTGCGTCCCTTTGCCGGGTGCGGACCGACGTACAGCGCGGCACTGACCGAGGACACCACCTACGCGGTCGCGGTGCGCGTGGTCGACGCCAGGGGCGTGGCCTCCAGCGAGGTCCTGAGCCGCTACGTCCTGGACACCCAGGGGCCTGCCGCGGCGCTGCTGACCGCCCCGACCTCGCCGGGCACCGACCGCGCACCGGTCTGGACCGTCGCCACGCGCGAGGCGGGCGCGAGCGCCCAGTGCCAGGTGCTGGGGGCGGGCGGCGCGGTGTTCAAGGCCTCCGCGCCCTGCGCCGTGACCGAGGGCGGCTCGCCCTACCGGCTGGACCTCGTCGGTGCCGACGACGGCACCTACCGGCTGGTCGTGCGGCTCACCGATCAGGCAGGGAACGTCGGGGTCGAGACCAGCAGCGCCTACGTGCTGGACACCGGCCCCCCGAACACCGTGCTCATCACGGCGCCCGCGAGTCCGGGCAACAGCGCCTCCCCGGTCTGGCAGCTCGTCGGCGACGCCGACGCGGCACTGGAGTGCCGACTGACCGGGCCGGGCGTCACCGGGACGGCCTTCGCTCCGTGCGCGACCACGGCCGGCGTCCCGGGTCTGGGGTCGTTCACCGCCCAGCTGACCGCCCAAGGCACCTTCGTGCTCACCGTCCGCAGCCGGGACGGCGCCGGCAACCTCGGACCGGAGACCACCTCCGGCTACACCTTCGACAGCGTGCGTCCGACGGCCCCGTCGGCACCCCAGCCGCAGAAGGACCGCGGCAACACCACGACGGTGACGTGGACGTTCACCACGGACGTTGGCGCGCTGGCCCTGTGCACGCTCGTCTCCCCGACGGGCGTCACGCGCCCTGAGGTGGGGTGCGTCGCGCCGTACGTCACGGAGCTCACGCCGTTCGGTGAGGACGGGCCGTTCCAGCTGAAGGTCCGCGCCGTCGACGAGGCGGGCAACACCAGCGAGACCGTCATCGGGACCTACGTCCTGGACCGCAAGCCGGCCGGCGCCCCGGCCATCACCGCGTCCCCGGCCAACCGCTCGCCCGACACCACGCCGACCTGGCGCCTCGCGGCCGCGTCGGCCGGCGACGTGCTCGAGTGCCGGTTGGTCGGGACTTTCCGGCTCGGACTGGGCGGCCTGCACGTCCCCGGTGACGTTCTCCCTCGCGCCCGCGACCAGCGGGCAGTACCAGCTCGAGGTCCGTGCGACCAACGCCGTCGGCAACCTGTCGCCGGTGACCAGCTCCGCGGTGTACACGCTGGACCCGGCCGCGCCGTGGACCGTCGAGGTGCTGCCCCCGAGCGGCACGGCCGCCCCGAACCGGCAGCACGACCGCAACCGCAACCCCGTGTTCACGATCGTGCGGCAGGCAGAGGACACCACGACCGTCGCGCTGGAGTGCGAGGTCACCCGCTTCGACGGCGGCCCGGCGACGGTCACGCCCTGCCTGCCAGGCGACGTGACCGCGGACCTCACTCTCACCACAGCGCTGCTCGGACCGCTGACCGGGGACGGGAGCGTCGTCCTCACCGTGCGCACCCTGACCGCCGACGGACGGCGCAGTCCTCGCGCCAGCGCGGTCTACCACTACGACGACGTCCCGCCCAGCACCCCGCTGCTCACCCCGGAGTCGTTCTTCCAGGGATACCTCCCGAACGTGGTGTGGACCTTCGTCAGCCAGGACGACACCGACCGCTTCCGCTGCCGCCTCTCCAAGGGCGGACCGGTCGGCCCGGGGGGGACCGACTACCAGCCCTGCACCTCTCCGGCGGCGGTCACCCTCCCCACCACCGGCACCTGGACCTTCGAGGTCGTGGCCGTCGACCCGGTGGGGAGCCGCTCCGCGTCGACCGCCGTCTCCACCTACGGGTTCCTGCCGCTGGTGCCGATCCCTGCGCCCCGGGGTCCGGCTGCGGGCCAGGACCCCACCCCGACGTGGTCCTTCCCGGTGCCGCGCGGTCTCACCGCGTTGTGCTCGGTCACCGGTCCGGGGGGTGTTGGTGTCGCCGCCAACAGGGACTGCAGCAGCGGCACCTTCTCGGTGGCGCTTCCGGAGGTCGCCGGGGGGTACACCCTGGCTGTGGTGCTGGGTGACGGGTTGACGAGCAGCATTCCCGGACTCGCGAGTTACCTGTACACCCCGCCGGTGCGAACCGGTTTCCTGGAGACGCCGACCGTGGACCCCGCCGTGCCCCCGGCACCCGTCCGACCTCGGGCACCGCGCCCGGGTTCGGGTCCTGGAGGAGGTCCTGTCGCGCCTGGTCCCGCTGCGCCGCCCGGCGCCCCTGGCATCGATCCGCAGGCTCCCCGCGGTCCGGGACGGACGGCCCCGACGGCTCTCGCTCCCTCCCGGGCGTCGGTGCCCCTGGCCCGTCCGGTGCTTCCCAGCCCTGCCCTGGACGAGGTCCCGCGCATCATCGGCAAGGCCCTGACCGATCTCGGACGTCGGCCCACCATCCCGCTGCTCCTGCTGTCGATCGTGCTGGGCTTCCTGCTGCTGCAGAACCGGATCGACCGCCGCGACCCCAAGCTCGCCGAGGCGCCGATGGGCGCCGAGCCCGAGCTGGAGTTCGGCCCCGTGCTCGGTCGCACACCCCGAGGCAGCGCCCCGTCCGGAGGGCTGACCGCATGAGGTTCACGACCAGGCAGGCCCGCATCTCCGTCGCGGCCGGCGACGCGGTTCCTGTCACGGAGCGGTTCCGGGTCAGCCAGTGGCTGCGCGTGGCGTTCGCCGGCCTGCTCGGGATGGGCCTGCTCACCCTCCCGTCGGCCTTCGAGCCGCAGGGCAACGAGATGGTGCCGTGGCTGCTGGGCTACCTCGGGGTCGCCGGGCTCGGTGAGGTCGCCGTGCGGCTGCGACCGCAGCGGGCTCTCGGGTTGTTCTCGACGTTCCTCATCCTCGACGGCATCTGGCTGTCGACCCTCACCTACCTGTCCGGGGCCACCACCAGCCCCGTGCGGTACGGCGTCCTGCTCCACCTGGGCGCGGTGACCCTGCTCGCCAGCTACCGGACCGGCGTCAAGCTCGCCGTCTGGCACTCGCTGCTGCTGCTCGCGAGCCGCAACCTCGTCGACGCGCGCGTGCTGCCGGACACCACGCAGTCCGATCTCATCGGGTCCGCGAGCCAGGACCAGCGGCTCATCATCTTCGTCGTCGTGCTGTGGCTGGTCGCCATCAGCACGTCGACGCTGTCGGCGATCAACGAGCGCGAGCTGCGCCGCCGACGCGGGGACCTCGAGGCGCTGACCCACCTGGCGGAGCAGATCGAGCGGACGGACGACTCGAGCAGCGTGGCGCGCACCCTGCTCGATGCGGCGGTCGCCAGCTTCGGGTTCCCCCGGGGGATCGTGCTCGCCAGCGCCGACGGGCACCTTCCGCTGTTGGCGTCGTACGGGCTGGACGACACGGTGGCCCGACGGCCCGGGCGCGCCGGCCCCAGTGAGGTCGTCCAGGAGGCGCACGCGCAGAAGGCGACCGTCCTGGTCCAGGGCTTGGACCCCGAGGCTGATCCGTGGCTGTCGCGGCTGCTGCCCGATGCCCGCAACCTGGTCGTCGTCCCGCTGTCAGCCGAGGGCCGGTCACTGGGTGCGCTCGTCGTCGAGGCGCCCAAGGACGTCCGGATCCAGCGCCGGGTGGTGACCGGCCTCGAGCGCTCCGCGACCTATGCCGCCCTGGCCCTGCGCAACGCCTGGCTGCTCGAGCAGGTGCAGCGCCTCGCGGCCACGGACGGCTTGACGAAGATCGCCAACCGTCGCACGTTCGAGACGACCCTCGAGCGGGAGATCGCCCGAGCGACGCGCAGCGCCGAGCACCTGAGCCTCGTGATGATCGACATCGACCACTTCAAGGCGCTGAACGACAACCACGGGCACCAGGCAGGAGACGAGGTCCTCCGCAACGTCGCGGCGGCGCTCTCCTGCGAGTGTCGTGACTTCGACACCGCCGCGCGCTACGGCGGCGAGGAGTTCGCCGTCATCCTGCCCGGCTGCGGACCCGAGGAGGCCCTCGAGATCGCGGAGCGCCTGCGGTCGTCGGTGGCTCTCGTCCCGGGGACGGTGCAGGTCACGGCGTCGGCAGGCGTCGCGACCTTCCCCGCGCACGCCGGTGACGTCGACACGCTGGTGCGGGCGGCGGACCAGGCGCTCTACGCGAGCAAGGCCGCGGGCCGCAACCGGACGAGCACGTCCGCGGGCGTCTCCCCGGAGGCCCAGGTGGATGCTCTCGTCCGCCGGGCCGTCTCGCAGCGGCTCGGTCGCCCGCCGGAGGACGAGTCGGGGCCGCACGCCCCTGCGCCGCGCAGCCGCGACACCTGAGGGCAACTACAGTCGGACCCGACGACGCACCTGTTGCGGCCGGGGCCCTCCGCCTCCCGCACTGACCCGATGGGAGCCCTCGTGGCCACCGACCTCTACGCGACCCTGACGACCAACCTCGGCGACATCCGGGTCCAGCTGTTCCCGAACCACGCGCCCAAGACGGTGAAGAACTTCGTGGGTCTGGCGGACGGCACCGGCGAGTGGACCGACCCGAAGTCCGGCGGCAAGGGCGAGGGGTCGCTGTACGAGGGCACCGTGTTCCACCGCGTCATCAACGGCTTCATGATCCAGGGCGGCGACCCGCTCGGTACCGGCACCGGCGGCCCGGGCTACCGGTTCAACGACGAGATCCACCCCGAGCTGCAGTTCAGCAAGCCCTACCTGCTCGCGATGGCCAACGCCGGCCCGGGCACCAACGGTTCGCAGTTCTTCATCACCGTGACCAACACCCCGCACCTCAACGCCAAGCACACCATCTTCGGTGAGGTCGCGGACGCCGCCTCACGCGCCGTGGTCGACGCCATCGCCACCACCCCGGTGGGCCGCCAGGACCGTCCGGTCACCGACGTCGTCATCGAGAAGATCACCGTCGAGCAGGTCGAGTCCTGACAGGCGCCACCCCGCCGGAAGCGCCATCGGTCTGCTTCCGGCACACCGACCGGGAGACCTTCGTCAGCTGCGCCCGGTGCGGTCGCAAGATCTGCCCCGACTGCATGCGCCCGGCGTCCGTCGGCTTCCAGTGCCCGGTGTGCGTCAAGGAGGGAAGTGCGAGCGTCCGGCAGGCCCAGGCGCCGTACGGCGGGAAGGTGCACACCCGACCGCTGGTCACCCAGGTCCTCATCGGGGTCAACGTGGCGATCTTCCTGCTCACCACGCTGACGGGAACCGGCCTGCTGGCGGGCGGCAACCCGTCCGAGCTGTTCCGCCGGCTCGCGATGGTCCCCCTCACCGAGTTCAACGGCTTCACGGTCCCCGGGACGGTGGGCGAGGGCGTCGCCAACGGCGGCTACTACCGGCTGCTCACCGCGATGTTCCTGCACTACGGGATCGTCCACATCGCGCTGAACATGCTGTGCCTCTACCAGCTCGGCCCGTACGTCGAGCGGTCGCTGGGCCGGCTCCGCTTCATCGGGCTCTACGTGCTGTCCGGACTCGGGGGGTCGGCCCTGTCCTACTCGGGCATCGCGGGCGGCTCGAGGTTCGTCCAGGCGGCGGGCGCCTCGGGCGCCGTGTTCGGCCTGTTCGCGGCGTTCTTCGTCCTGGAGCGCAAGCGCGGCGGGAACGTCGGCGGGATCGCCCTGACGATCGGGATCAACCTGTACATCAGCTTCAGCGTCAGCTTCATCGACTGGCGCGGCCACGTCGGTGGGCTCATCACGGGTGGTCTGCTCGCAGCCGCGCTCGTCTACGCGCCGCGGGGGAACCGCCGGTCCCTGCTGCAGGGCGTCGCGTTCGCCAGCGTGCTGGTGCTGATCGTCGGCGTCGTCGCTGTCCGCACGTCGTCCCTGATCCTCACGGCTGATCCTCACCGGCTGATCCTCGCCCACTGAGTCCTCAGGTGACGCGGTAGGGCTCCAGCAGGAGCAGCGCGGCGTCCGGGTCGGTGCCCAGCCGATGGGCGGACAGCACCACCAGGTGCTGGCCGAGGTCGATCTCCAGCAGCGAGGTCCGGCGGTCGCGCACCACCCGCAGCCCCTCGACGGCTGCCCAGGGCGCGCGCCGGCGGCGCCAGCCGTCGACGACCTCGAGGTCGGTGCCGTCCGCCGAGACGACCGGCCGCAGCAGCAGGTCGCGCAGGCACAGCGCCAGCAGCGCTGCCGCAGCCGGGAGCAGCAACAACCGCCCGATCGGTTCGACCAGGCCGCTGGCCAGCAGCACCAGCAGTCCGCCCGCAGCCCGCGCCGCCACCAGCCCCGCCTTCGGGGTGAGGCTCAGGTGCGGGGGCGGGGGCGGGGGCGGGGGCGGGGGATGAGGGAGGTGTGAAGTGCTCATGGGAGGGGTAGCGCTGACGATGTCCACACTGTGGAGATCTCCTGGGGAGAACTACATGGATGTGAGTCGTGCGCGCGTGCGGGTCCTCAGCGCCACTGGGTGGACAGGCCGAAGCCGACGATGATGAAGCCGAAGCCGACGAGCAGGTTGTAGTTCTCGAAGTCCCGCATGATCGGGACATCAGTGCCGGCGATGTAGAAGACGACGAGCCACGCGATCCCGAACAGGAAGAACGCGAGCATCAGCGGCGCGAGCCAGACCGGGCTCGGCCCCTTCTTCTTGGACGCGCCGGGAGCGGGTGGTGGCGTGTACACGCTCTTCTTCCGCTTCTTGGACTCAGGCACGTCCAGGACCCCTTCCGATCGATGCTTGTCGGGTTAGCGTAACGGTGTGGACGGTCGGGAAGCGGGGACGCGGGGCGCGAAGCGGAGCCCCGCCTGGCGCGCCCTGGTTCCGATCACCGCGCTCGCGGCCGGGTTGCTGTTCGCCACCAGCGCCGCGACGGCGCGCGGGACGGACCTTCGCGGGGGCCGGTTCTCCCAGGTGACCGAGCTGATCGACGCGACAGCGGACGACGTGGAGCGCCACGAGCAGCGAGCCGCCTCCCTGCGGGCGGACATCGCTCGGTCGCAGAGCGACGCCGCCGCGGGGTCCACGACGGTGGCACGCGAGACGGAGCAGGCGGACGCGCTGCGCGGTCCCGCGGGCCTCGAGGCCGTGACCGGCCCAGGGATCACCGTCTCCCTCGACGACGCCCCCCGCCGCGATCCGGGTGCGGCGCCGGCAAGCACCAACCCGGACGACCTGGTCGTTCACCAGCAGGACGTCCAGTCGACGGTGAACGCCCTGTGGGCGGGCGGTGCCGAGGCGATGACCCTCATGGGCGAGCGGGTGATCTCCACGACAGCGATCCGCTGTGTCGGCAACACGCTGCTCATCGCCGGACGCCTGGTCGGTCCGCCGTTCATCATCCGGGCGATTGGCGACACCGACGGCATGCAGCGAGCGCTCGACGTCGAACCCGGCGTGGCGTTGTTCCAGCAGTACGTCGATCGTTTCGGTCTCGGCTTCGAGGTCAGCACTCAGCGGACGCAACGGATGCCGGCGTACGACGGTGCGCTCGTCCTGCCCCACGTCGAGCGGTCATGACCAGCGGGTGAGCCGCTGCTCCTGCTCAGACGCCACAGTGGACCGGGTTCGCCCCGTGAACGGCGGGCCAGCGGATCGTCACTGACGGTGATGGGCGGTTCGTGGCACAATCTCCCCCTCGCAGGCCCTTCCGTGCTTGCAGCCCCCGTGCTCGTTCGACCCACGCGTGTGTGCGCGTGCAGTGAGAGGCGTTGTTGTGCCCAGCCCCGCCAGCCCCACCCCCCGGTCCACCGCCACCCGAGCCCCCGCGAAGAAGGCTTCCGCGACGAAGGCGCCGGTGACCAAGGCTCCCGCGACGCAGGCTCCCGCGAAGAAGGCCCGGTGACCAAGGCGCCTGCGAAGAAGGCGCCGACGAAGAAGACCCCCGCGAAGGCCACGCCGCCCGCGAGCAAGGGGACGTCGAAGGCTGCCGGCCCCGCGACGGTGAAGGGACCGGTCAGCTACGAGGCCCGGCCCTGGGTGGCCAGCTACCCCAAGGGCGTGCCGGCGTCGTACGACTTCCCGAACTACCCGTTGACGCGCCTGCTGGACGACGCGACCTCGTCGTACCCGGACCACACGGCTCTGGTGTTCCTCGGGGCCAAGACGACGTACAAGCAGCTCAAGGCGCAGGTCGACGCGTTCGCCGGTGCCCTCGCCGGACTGGGTGTCACCCAGGGCGACCGGGTCGCGCTGGTGCTGCCGAACTGCCCGCAGAACGTCATCGCGTTCTTCGCGACCTTGCGCCTCGGCGCGGTCGTCGTCGAGCACAACCCGCTGTACACCGAGACCGAGCTGCGCCACCAGCTCGCCGACTGCGGGGCGAAGGTCGTCGTCTGCCTCGACCGCGTCTACGCCAACGTCGCCAAGGTCGCCAAGGACACCTCCGTCGAGCACGTCGTGACGACCTCCCTCGTGGACTTCCTGCCCAAGCGCGCGCAGCTGCAGCTGCGCCTCCCGGTGGCGAAGGCCCGCGCGCAGCGCGCGAGGTTGTCCGCCGAGCTGCCGAAGTCGGCGGCCGTCAAGGACTTCTCGGCGCTGCTCAAGGCCGCGGCGCCGCAGTCGCGGCAGGCCGCGGTCAGCAGCGACGACCTCGCCCTGCTGCAGTACACCGGTGGCACGACCGGTCTCAGCAAGGGCGCGATGCTCAGCCACCGCAACCTGTTGAGCAACGCCTACATGAACCGCCTGTGGGACACCGAGGCGAAGGCCGGCAAGGAGGTCACCCTCGCGGTCCTTCCGCTGTTCCACGCCTACGGCCTCACGGTGGCGATGACCAACACGATCCTGCTCGGCGGGACCCTCGTCCTCCTGCCGCAGTTCGACCTCGACCTGGTGTTCGCCGCCATTGACGAGCACAAGCCCACCCTGTTCCCCGGGGTTCCCCCGATCTACAAGGCGTTGGCCGACAGCCCCAAGGCCAAGAGCCACGACCTCAAGAGCATCCGCCTCTGCGTCTCCGGGGCGATGAAGCTGCCCGTCGAGGTGGCGGAGCAGTTCACGCGGCTCACCGGCGCGACCCTCATCGAGGGGTACGGCCTGACCGAGACCTCGCCGTCGACGCACGCCAACCCGGTCACCGGCGGCAAGGCCGGCAGCATCGGTCTGCCGCTGCCCGGCACCGACTGCAAGATCGTCGACCAGGACGACTCCTCGAAGCTCGTCGCGGTCGGTCAGCCCGGAGAGCTCGCCATCGCGGGGCCGCAGGTGTTCAGTGGCTACTGGGGTCGTGCGGACCAGGACGGCGTGTTCACCTCGGACGGCTACGTGCTGACCGGTGACGTCGCGGTCATGGACGACGAGGGGTACTTCACCATCGTCGACCGCAAGAAGGAGCTCATCATCGCGGGCGGGTTCAACATCTACCCGTCGGAGGTCGAGGAGGTCCTGTTCAGCCTCGACGGCGTCGCGGACGCCGTCGTCGTGGGCGTCCCCGACAAGTACCGGGGCGAGACCGTCAAGGCGTACGTCGTGAAGGCCCCTGGTGCGTCCCTGACCGAAGATGCCGTGGTGGCGCACTGCGCGGCGTCGCTGACCGCGTACAAGGTCCCGAAGCTGGTGGAGTTCCGCGACGAGCTGCCGCGCACCGCCGTGGGCAAGGTGCTGCGCCGGGTGCTCGTCGAGGAGGAGCGGGCCAAGTCCGAGGGCGCCACGGCGGCTCCCGGATCCGTGCCGCCGGCCGCACCGAAGGCTCGCGCCAAGGCTGCCGGGTCGGTGTCGAAGGCGCAGGAGGCGGACGTCCCCGCTGAGGGCGCTGCGGAGATCCAGGCCGCGTCCGGGGCCACCCCGAGCAAGGGCGCACCCGCCCCCGCAGCCCGTGCGCGCGCGAAGGCCACGTCGGCGAAGGCTCCCGCAAAGAAGGCCGCTCCGAAGACCCCCGCCAAGAAGGCGGCTGCCAAGACGGCTGCGGCGAAGGCCCCTGCCAAGAAGGCCCCTGCCAAGACCGCTGCGGCGAAGGCCCCTGCCAAGAAGGCGGCTGCCAAGAAGGCTCCCGCCAAGAAGGCTCCGGCGAAGCGCGCCTGACCGGTCGCCTCTGCGCGGAAGCGCCCACGCGGGCCGGTGCTGCGCGCCGTACCGTAGGGGCGTGACCCGCGTCCTCGTCGTCGACAACTACGACAGCTTCGTCTTCAACCTGGTGCAGTACCTCGGCCAGCTCGGCGCGCAGACCGTCGTCCGGCGCAACGACGAGGTCACGGCGAAGGACGTCGACGGGTACGACGGGGTCCTGCTCAGTCCCGGACCGGGCACCCCGGAGAACGCCGGCATGAGCATCGAGCTGGTCGGTGTCTGCGAGGACAAGGGCGTGCCCCTGCTCGGTGTCTGCCTGGGCCACCAGGCGATCGCCGTCGCCCACGGCGCCACGGTGAGCACGCGCTCCGGAGCTGCTGCACGGCAAGACGAGCGAGGTGCTGCACCAGCACGCCGGCGTCCTGCACGACCTGCCGTCACCGTTCACGGCGACGCGCTACCACTCGCTCGCGGTCGAGGAGAGCACGCTGCCCTCCGAGCTCGCCGTCACCGGCCGGACCGAGGGTGGGGTCGTCATGGCCCTCCGCCACCGCGACAAGCCGATCGAGGGCGTGCAGTTCCACCCCGAGTCGGTCCTCACGCAGGGCGGGCACCTGCTGCTCGCCGCGTGGCTGCGCCAGTGCGGTGATCAGCAGGCCGTCGGCCTGGCGCCCGCGCTGTCCGAGCGCGTCGAGGCGCTCCGCCTCGCCGCCTTCGCCTGACGCCGGCCAGGCGGGTCAGGCGGTCAGGGGGTCGGGGCAGCCGACGGGCTGGTGGTCGGACCCGGGGTCCCCGTCGGCGTCGGAGCGGGCGTCGGCCCGGGAACCGGTTCCTGCACCACCTGGATCACGACGTCCGACCCCTGCGGAAGCACGCCGGAGCTGGGGGACTGGTCCAGGACGGTCCCGGGCGCGACACCGGGGGCCAGGCTCGCCTCGACGTACTGGATGCCGATCCCGAAGCTGGCGGCGTCCAGTGTGCCGATTGCTGTCTCCTGGGTCAGGCCTCGCACGTCCGGCACGGCGACGTTGCCGGAGGCGACGATCAGCGTGACCTCGCTGCCGACCGCCAGGACCGTACCGGGCGCGGGAGACACGTTCATCACCTGGCCTGCGGGGGCGAGCACGTCGCGGGTCTGCACCACCGGCGTGAGCTTCACCAGCGCGAGGTCGGCCTCCATGGCCGCCTGCTGCTGCCCGATGCCGAACGGCACCTGTCCGCGCTCGATGCCTTGCGAGATCGTGAGGTCGACGTTGCCGTTCCGGCGCACCAGGAAGTTCGCGTCCGGGCTCTGCGCGATCACCGAACCGACGGGCTTCGGGCTGTACTCCGCGGTGACCTTCTCCACCCGCAGGCCGAACGTCGCGAGCTGGCTGATCGCCTGCGCCTGCGTGAGGCCGAGGACGGGCGGCGGCTTGATGAGGTTGCTGTCGTTGGACAGCAGCGCCCGCACGACCAGCAGGGAGGAGACCAGACCGATCAGGGCGATGATCGCGAACACCGCGTAGACGACGCGGGCCCGCCGGACCGGGTCCGCAGCCGCTGCGAGGGGCGCCACGGCGACGCGCTCGTCGGCGGTCAGGACAGGGGTCGCCCGGACGGGAGCCCCCGCGGCGGCACGCAGGAGGTCCTCGCGCATCTGCTCGGCCGACTGGTAGCGGTTGGCGGGGTTCTTGGCCATCGCCTTGAGCACGACCGCGTCGAGGTTCGCGGCCTCCACGGCCGGGAGCGTGGGGTCGAACTCCGACGGAGGCACCGGGTCCTCGCGCACGTGCTGGTAGGCGACGGCGACCGCCGAGTCGCCGACGAACGGCGGCGCGCCGGTGACGAGCTCGTAGAGCAGGCAGCCGGTGGAGTAGAGGTCGGAGCGCCCGTCGACGTGCTCTCCGCGAGCTTGCTCCGGAGACAGGTAGGCGGCGGTCCCGATGACCGCCTGGGTCGTGGTCATCGTCGACTCGTTGCCGGCGGCGGCCTGCGCGATGCCGAAGTCCATGACCTTCACCTCGCCGCGCGAGGTGAGCATGATGTTGGCGGGCTTGATGTCGCGGTGCACCATGCCGCCGGCGTGCGCGGCGTCGAGCGCGGAGCAGACGTCGGCCGTCACCTCCATCGCGCGCTGCGGCAGCAACCGACCCTCGGTGGTGAGGATCTCGCGCAGGGTCCGGCCGTCGACGTACTCCATGACGATCCACGGGACACCGCGCTCGTCCTCCCCGGTGTCGTAGACGCCGACGATCGTGGGGGCGTCGAGCGAGGCCGCGGCCTGGGCCTCCCGACGGAAGCGGGCCTGGAAGGAGGGGTCCCGGGCCAGGTCCTCGCGCAGCTCCTTGATCGCCACGTCGCGCCCCAAGCGCACGTCGCGGCCGCGCCGCACCTCCGCCATGCCGCCCCGACCGATCACCGGCCCGCTCTCGTAGCGTCCACCCACCAGGGTGCTCACCGCCCGAGCACCGCCCGCATGACCGCCGCGGCCAGCGGTGCAGCGATCGTCCCGCCGGTCGCCGAGGGGCCCAGACCGCTCGCCCTGTCGAGGAACACGCAGATCGCGACCTTCGGGTCGTCGGCAGGGGCGAAGCCGACGAACCACGCGTGGGGATCGGCGCCCGCTGCCCCTTGCGCGGTCCCGGTCTTGCCGGCGACCCGGACGCCGGCGATCGCCGCACGGGTGCCGGTTCCGCGGGAGACCACGCCCTCCATCATCGCCGTGAGCTGGGCGGCCACCGCCGGTGAGACCGCGCGAGACAGGACCGAGGGACTCGTCCGGTCGAGCTGCTTGAGGTCCGGACCCTGCACCTGGTCGACCAGGTAGGGAGTCATCACCTCGCCGCGGTTGGCGATGCCCGCCGCGACCATCGCCATCTCCAGCGGACTGGCCTGCACGTTGTACTGACCGATGGCGGACTGCGCGAGGAACGGGTCCGCGAGGTCGGTGTCGTCGCCGAGGACACGGCTGTCGGCGACCGGCTGCGGCAGGCGCAGGTCGTTGCTCCCGAAGCCGAACGCGTTGGCCTGCTTCACCAGGTCGTCCTGCCCGACCTGGATGCCGAGCGCCCCGAACGCGGTGTTGCAGGACGTGGCAAGGGCGGCCGCGAGGGTCTGCTTGCCGCCCGCGGCGCAGGTCTCGCCGGCGAAGTTCCGCAGCGGCTTGCCGTTGCGGAAGGTGAGCACGGTCGGTGCGGGGATCAGCGTCTCCGGCTGCGCGACACCGTTGCTGAGCGCTGCCGCTGCCGTGATGAGCTTGAACGTCGACCCCGGCGCGTAGGTGCGCTCGACCGCGCGGTTGGCCAGGGGGGACAGGTCCAGACCGAGCAAGCGCTGGTACTCGTCACGGATCGTCTTGGGGTCGTGGGAGCTCAGCACCGTCGGGTCGTAGGACGGCCTCGTGGCCATGGCGAGGACCGCGCCGGTCGAGGGGTCGAGCGCCACGATCGCCCCGACCTTGCCGGCGAGCGCGTCGTACGCCGCCTGCTGGGCGGCACGGTTGATGGTGAGCAGCACCGAGCCGCCGCTGATCTTGCGCCCGGTGATGTAGTCGGACAGCCGACGCACGAAGAGCCGGTCGTCGTCGCCGGACAGGACCGGGTCCTGCAGCTTCTCGACGCCGCTGAAGCCGTAGACGAGGGAGGCGAACCCGGTGATCGGCGCGTACGACGGCCCGCCGGGGTACGTACGGAGGTACTTCAGCGTGCCGTCGGTGGCCCGGGACACGGCAACGGCCTGCCGGTCCTTTCCGGCCCCGACGACGATCGGACCGCGCTCGCGGTCGTAGGTCCGCAGCAGCACCCGGCGGTTGCGCGGGTCGTCGCGGTACTCCTTGGCCTTGATGACCTGCACCCAGTTGGCTTGCACCAGCAGGAGGGCGAACAGAGCCAGGCACGCGGCCGCCACGCGCCGCAGGGGGCGGTTCATCGGCGGACCACCGTGGTCATCGCCTCGGCGAGCGACGCGCGCGCAGCGGCCGGGCTGACCGGGGCAGGGGCCGGACGGCGCGCGGCGTCGCTGATGCGCAGAAGGATCGCGACCAGCAGGTAGTTGCTGACGATCGAGGACCCGCCGTAGGACAACCAGGGGAGCGTGACGCCGGTCAGGGGGATGAGCCCGGTGACCCCGCCGGCGATGACGAACACCTGCAGCGCCAGGGAGAACGAAAGCCCTCCGGCCAACAGCTTGCCGAACGAGTCGCGGCAGGTCACGGCGGTGCGCAGCCCACGGGCGACGATCAGACCGAACAGCACCAGCACGGCCATCACGCCGGCCAAGCCCAGCTCTTCCCCGAGGGCAGCGAGGATGAAGTCGGTCTTGGCGAACGGCACGGTGTTGGGGGAGCCCTCGCCCAGGCCGGTGCCGAGGATCCCGCCCGTGCCCATGCCGAACAGTCCCTGGACGAGCTGGTAGCCGCTGCCGCTCGCGTCGGCGAACGGGTGCAGCCAGGTGTCGACCCGGCGGGCCACATGACCGAACAACGCGTAGGACAGCAGGCTCGAGGCGCCGAACAGCCCGACACCGATGAGCAGCCACGACGTCCGTTCGGTCGCGACGTACAACATCACGACGAAGATCCCGAAGAACAGCAGGCTCGAGCCGAGGTCCTTCTCGCGCACGAGCACCGCGATGCTCGCCGCCCAGGCGAGCAGCACCGGACCGAGGTCGCGGGCGCGCGGGAGGTCCAGGCCGAGCACGCGACGGCTGGCCAGCGAGAGCACGTCGCGCTTGGACACCAGGTAGCCGGCGAAGAAGACCATCAACAAGATCTTCGCGAGCTCGCTCGGCTGGATGGTGAGCGGTCCGAGCCGGATCCACAGCCGTGCGCCGTTGATGGTCTTGCCGATGCCGGGGATGGCCGGGAGCAGCAGCAGCACCAGGCCGGCGGCGGCGGCGGTGTAGGTGTAGCGGGCCAGGCGGGTGTGGTCGCGGATGACGAACAGCACCGCGGCGAACCCCAGGATCCCGACGGTGGTCCACACCATCTGCTGCGGCGCGTCGGCACTGGGCAGTGCCTTGCCCGCTTGTCGCGCCGCCACCTGCTGCGCGAGGTCCAGTCGCCGGATGAGCACCAGGCCCAGACCGTTCAGCAGCGCCACGCAGGGGAGGATCAGCGGATCCGCGTACGGCGCGAACCGGCGGACCGCGAGGTGGGCGCTCAGGTACAGGACACCGAGGCCGGCGGCATAGGTGAGCGCGGAGAGGGGCACCGCGCCGGTCTGCGCCAGGGAGACCGAGCTGTTGGCCAGCGCAGCGAGAAGGGTCGCGAGCAGCAGCAGGCCGAGCTCGGTGCTCCGCCTCGTCCCCCGGCCCAGCCCCGGAGCGATCACGGGCAGTCCAGCGTCGGGCTCGTCGCGGGGGTCGGCGACGGCGTGGGGGCCGGTCCTGAGGCGACCGGCGACGGCACGGGGGCGGGGGTGGCCGCCGGCCTCGCGGTGGCACAGGCGCTGGTGATCAGGCGCTGCACGATCGCCTCGGCGTCCTGGCGGTCGATCGCCGGGATGCCGTCCTCGAGCCGCTCCCGTTCGAGGTCGGACAGGTCGCTCGTCCGGAGCTCGGTCCGCTCGGCGACGGTGTGGAAGTCGACGCCGGCGAGGCTTCCGTGCACGCCCTGGAACACCACCACGTCAGGGCCCTCGAGGCCGACGTAGTACTGGGTGCGGACGTAGAAGACCCCAGCGGTGGCCACGCCGGCGAGCACGAGGAGCGCGAGCACAAGTGCAAGGACGGCCTTGCCCCGATGCCGCGGCGCCTCGACAGGGGCGGTCGCGACCGGTGGTGCGGTGTCGCGCCCTTCCGCCGTACGCGCTCGGCTGGCCGCGCTGTCCGCGATGCCCGGCGGAGCGGCCTGCGGCGACTCCGCCGCGGCGCCAGCAACGACCGGGGGGGCGTTCGGCACCTCGGCGTCCACGACGTCGGCGACGATGACGGTGATGTTGTCGGGGCCGCCGCCGCGCAGGGCGAGATCGACCAGGCGGTCGACGGCGTCTTGCGGGGTGGGGATGGTCAGGGCAGCGGTCAGCGTCTCGAGGCTGCCGACCGGTCCGGTGAGCCCGTCGCTGCACAGCAGGTAGCGATCACCGGCCCGAGCCTCCCGGACCGACAGGTCGGGCTGGACGTCGTCGCGCCCGTCGAGGACCCGGGTGATCACCGAGCGCTGCGGGTGGCTGCTCGCGTCCTCCTCGGTGATGCGTCCCTCGTCGACGAGGGCCTGCACCAGGGTGTGGTCATGGGTGATCTGCGCCAGCTCCCCGTCGCGCAGCAGGTAGCAGCGAGAGTCGCCGACGTGCAGCAGACCGAGGCGAGATCCGTTGAACAGCAAGGCCACCAGGGTGGTCCCCATGCCCTCGAGGTCGGGGTCGGCGGCGACCATGTCGCGCAGGTGGGTGTTGGCCTGAGTGGCCGCGGCTCGCAGGGCCTCGAGCAGGTCCGGGCCGGGAGCGTCCTCGTCGAGCGGGGCCAGGCTGGCGATCGCCACGGCACTGGCGACCTCGCCCGCAGCGTGCCCTCCCATGCCGTCCGCGACGGCGAGCAGGCGCGGTCCGGCGTACACGCTGTCCTCGTTCAGGGGACGCAGCAGCCCGGCATGGGAGCGCGCGGCGTAGCGGACGGCGAGCGTCACGCGCGAAGCTCCAGCACGGTCTTGCCGATCCGGATCGGGACGCCGACCTTCACCTCCGTGGGTCGGGTGACCTTCGCGCCGGCGAGGTAGGTGCCGTTGGTGGAGCCGAGGTCCTCGACCTGCCAACCGTCCTCACCGGGGACGAGGCGGGCGTGTCGGGTGCTGGCGTAGTCATCGGTCAGGACGACGGTGGAGTCCTGCGCGCGGCCGAGGGTGACAGCCCCGGTGCCCAGGGTGACCGTCGTGCCCTGCAGCGCGCCCTCGGTGACGACCAGGGTCCGCGGGGTCCCCTTCTTGCGCGGCGCCTTCACCGGTCGGGGCGCCTTCGGGGCCTTGCCGGGTTTCCCGGCCGGCACGGACGGCGGACCGGAGCGCGCGACGAGGTCGGCACGGACGGTCCGCACCGCGAGCAGGACGAAGACCCACAGCAGCGCGAGCAGCCCGTACTTCACGACCGCGACGACCAGAGCGCTTCCCATCAGTGACCGTCCCGGTAGATGAGGTCCGTCGTCCCGACGGTGACGACGTCGCCGTCGACGAGGGTGGCGGCAGTGACCCGCTTGCCGTTGACACGGGTGCCGTTGGTCGAGCCGAGGTCGTGGACCTCGACGCTGGTGGAGGCCTCGTCCGAGGAGCCGGTGGACGCACGGCGCAGCTCCGCGTGGCGCCGCGAGACGCCGGTGTCGTGCACCTGGACGTCTGCCTCGGCACCTCGCCCGATCACGGTGGTGGCGAGGAGGGGGACGAGCCGGGCGCCGTCGACCAGGTGCGGTCCCGCGTCGGGAGCCAGGGGCGGCAGCTCGCCCTGGCGCACGGTGCTACGGACCCGGAAGGCTCCGGTGTCGAGCTCGTCGACCTTCTCGAACGCGACCTCGACCGGACCGACGAACGACCAGCCCTGCTCGCCGGCGCTCTCCGTGAGCATGCCGGCCAGCTCAGCGCGCAGCTGCGCGTCCCACTCCGCGAGCCGGTCGGTGTCGTCGGGCGAGAGCTCGACGACGTAGGCGTTGGGGACGAGCACGCGGCCGGCGGCGAGGATGGCCTTCTTGTCCTCCGCCTCGCGGGTCAGCGCAGCGGCGATCTCCACGGGCTCGACCCATCCGCCGAAGGTCCGCGCGAAGGCACCCTGAACGAGGCCTTCGAGCCGTCGCTCGAAGCGCTGGAGTACTCCCACGCGGTCACCCCTTCCCTGGTAGGCGTGATCGTATCCGCGAGCGCGCTCGCGACCCTGCTAGCGTGGTCGCGCACACTCGGGCGAGTGGCGGAATGGCAGACGCGCACGGTTCAGGTCCGTGTGTCCGAAAGGACGTGGGGGTTCAACTCCCCCCTCGCCCACATCCACAACTGTGCTGTGACCAGCACTTTTGTCAGCGGGAACCACCCCGCCCTCCAGGCATGGAGGACGCCCGCGACGTCGCTGACGCGCAGTTCACGTCGATGAGCGGGCCTCATCAGGTCAGGAAGAACGCCGGCCGGTCGTCGATCTGGGCGTGCAGGGTGGTGTCGGCCAGTCGCTCGGCCACCGCGGGGGTCACGAACAGCAGGGCGCCGCCGTGGTCGACCACGAGGTCCTGCTTGCGTGGCTGCGCGCTCAAACTCATGTCAAGGGACCCGCGGTGCGGGTCGGTGCGCAGCCGCAGTCCCGCTGAGCTGGGAAGCGCGGTCTCGGTCAGGAGGCTGACGATGAGCGAGGCCGCTTCGTCCGTCATCTTCATCATGCGTGCGCCCTTCCGCGGATCAGCGAGCGACAACCCTTCGCGCAGGACAGCCCTGCCTCGCCTCAGGGTCGGGAGGTGTGGCGACCGCCGTACCGGCAGGAAATGATCTTCAGGCGTCGAAACCTGCTGGCAACAGACCCCAGCTGAAGGACACCTCATGCGCGCACGCCTCGTCACCGCCACTGCCCTGCTCGTCGGCCTCGGCGCGTTCGCGCTGCCCAGCGGCGCC
The DNA here is from genome assembly GCA_963760125.1 of uncultured Actinomycetota bacterium. Taxonomy (GTDB): domain Bacteria; phylum Actinomycetota; class Actinomycetes; order Mycobacteriales; family SCTD01; genus RYN-111. The sequence goes on from CAVXBV010000011.1 coordinate 166,809, forward strand.
GCCACCGCGCCGGTCCCGCAGATGACCGACCCGGCGGGCGACAGCTACGCGCCGATGGGGGGCATGGACATCGTCTCGGGGCTCTGGTCGACGACGGGCACCACGGCCAAGGTCGGCGGGAGGTCGGTCTACACGCCGAAGAACCTCGTCGTCACCATCGGGTACGCCGACGCGGTGACGATGAACCCGGGCGCGGGCCACGAGGTGCGCTTCACCGCCCCGAACACGACGTACCTCCTCGATGTCTTCGGCACCAGCAGCTACGCCTACGACGGGGACTTCAACGAGATCCCGATGACCGTCGCGGTGGCCGGCAAGAACCTGGTCCTCACCCTGGCGCTCGCCGACATGGGCCTCAAGCCGGGCGCCGAGCTGTCCGCCCTGCGCGCCCTCACCACCGCTGCGGAGCCGGTCGACGGCACGTCGGTGCCGGTGTTCTTCGAGGGCAGCCCGCTGGGCACGGCCCCCGAGGCGTTCGCGAGCGACAACGCCAGCACCGCCACGACCTGGAAGGTCTCCTAACCGCCAGCGCTGTTAGGCGAGCGACGCGACCTGCTCGGTGCGGTTGCGGACCAGGTCGTTGTAGGCCTCGCCCGGACCGATGTGGTCCCACAGGGTCGCGGGGTAGTGCGTGACGTACATCGTCCGCCGCCCCCCGACGCCGGTGGGCTTCGGGCTCGCGTGCATGACGTCCTGCACGTGGACCGTCACGTCGCCGGGCGCGGTGTCGATCCGCACGACCGGGACGTCCGGCAGCCGCTGCTGCCACTGGTAGTGCAGCGTCTGCCCGTGGCTGCCCGGTACCACGTGCAGGTTGCCGGTCTCGGCGGTCGAGCCGGTGAGCTGGATCCCCATGCTGACGGCGGGGCAGAAGATCGCGTGCCCGCCCATGCCGCAGTCCTGGTGCCACGGGATGTTGGACAGCCCGGTGGTCTTGCCCGGCACCTTGAGCAAGACGGCGCTGCCCTCCATCCGGTCCGGGGCGACGCGCAGTGACGGGTCGAGCAGCGTCCCGAGCCGAGCGATGCGCGGGTCCTGCTCGAGCGACTGCAGGACGCCGGAGCGCTGCGTGGCGTAGACCAGGCGACACAGCACCTTCCGCTCGTCCTCGCCGGTCACCCACCACGACTGCTCGTCTCCCTCGCGCGCGATCGTCGCGAGCCGGTCGACCTCCGCGTTCGCCGCGAGCATCTCCTCGGGGCTGAACACGCCGCGCAGGTGCAGGTAGCCCATCGTCGTGAGCTGCGCGCGCAGCTCGTCGTCGGAGTCGTCGAGCGTGTGCACCGCCTCGGGGTCGCGGCCTCGCAGGTCCGCTCGGATCGGGTCGTACGGCGGGATGCCGGCGTGCAGGTAGGTCAGCACCGGGTCCCAGTCGCCGAGCTGCTCGAACCCGCCCCGCTCGAAGACCAGGTCCTGGGACAGGAACAGGTTGATGAAGCTGCGGACCTGGCCGGTGAGGTCGGTCCAGGCCTTGGCGTCGAGCCGGACGACCGTGTCGCCACCGGCGTCCGGCGTGACGGTCACGCCTTCCGCGCAGCGGTAGGTCACCGCGTCGTCCCCGACCAGGAACGTGAGGGACGGCAGCCCCTGCGCGGCGCGTGCCAGGAGGGCGTCGTCGACAAGCGGGGACCGAGGGGGAACGAGGCTCATGTCGACCAGTGTGCAAGACACGTCTTGCTGACGGTCCGGCAGGCGATCAGCCCAGCAGGGTATCGAGCAGGACGTACGCCGCCACGGCCAACAGCAGGAAGGCGAACGCGCGCGTGAGCCGGTCGGGATCCACGGAGGCCGTGACGCGCCGGCCTCCGAGGGAGCCGACCACCGCCGCGATCGTGAACGGGAGCACCACGTGCCACACCAGCGAACCGTGGCCGAGGCGCGCCACCAGGGCGACGCCGGAGTTGAGGGCGATAACCAGGAGGGAGGTCCCCACCGCGACGGGCATCGCATAGCCGAGGAGCAGCACGAGGACGGGGACAATGACGAAACCGCCGCCCACGCCGAGGAACCCGGTGAGCAGCCCGATCCCGCTCCCGGCAAGCAGCACCTCGACGGCAGCGCGTCCTGAGCTCCTGGGGTGCGGGGCGGTGGGTGAGAGGTCCTCGTTGGAGCGGGTACGGATCAGCATCCCGACCGCCGCGAGGATCATCACGGCACCGAAGATGAGCAGCAGAAGTGTCGGGTCGGTGTGCCGGTTGAGCACGGTGCCGAGCAGCGCCGCTGGGACGCCGGCGGCCGTGAGGACCAGGCCCCGGCCCCAGCGGGTGTGACCGGCGCGGGCGTGTCCGATGCTGGCCACGGCGGACGAGACGCCGACGATGACCAGGCTGCCGGCGGTGGCCTCCTGAGCCGTGAGCCCCAGGACGTACACCAGGACGGGGACGGTGAGGATCGAGCCGCCACCGCCCAGCGCCCCCAGCGTGAGGCCGATGAGCAGCCCCAGAGCCAGGGACGCAAGGAGCACGGGTCAGACGACCTGACCGGCTGCGCCGCCGTCGGTCGTGACAGGGAGCCCCGCCTCGGCCCACGCGAGCATCCCGCCCTCGACGTTGGTGACGTCCCTCCCGGCGCCGAGCAGGGCCTCGGTGGCTTGGGCCGAGCGCTTGCCGGAGCGGCAGATCGCGTAGACGGGCCGGTCGGTCGGGACGGCGCTGACGTCGAAGGCGCTCAGCGGGAGGTGGGTAGCGGCCTCAGCGTGCCCGGCCTCCCACTCGTGCGGCTCGCGGACGTCGAGCAGCAGCACGTCGCCGGCCTGGGCGCGGGTCTGGGCGTCGGTCACGGAGGTCTCGTTCATGGGGTTCTCCTCAACAGGGGGTGGAACGGGTTGGCGGACAGGGTCGATGTGAGGCGGGAGGTGAGGGCGTACCGGTCGCCGCGGACCAGCGTGCGGCGTACCTCGACCGGGCGGTCGTCCAGGAGGCCGAGGCGCTCGACCGCGAGCAGCGCCACGTCGGCGGGCACCTGCAGCAGCACCTTCTCGCCGGCGTTCGGGACCACGGCCCGGACCTGCTCCTGCGCCCCGGTCAGCGCGATCCCGCAGTGGGCGAGCAGCTCGGCGTACAGCGCCGTGCGCGTGAAGTCGACCTCGAGCAACGGGGCGGCCAGGGCGTGCGGCAGCCAGACCCGGTCGAGGGCGAGCGGCTCGTCGCCGGCCAGCCGGAGACGCTCGAGGAACACCAGCGGGGTGGACTCCTCGAGCCCGAGCCGCGCGGCCACGGTCCCGTCGCTGCGCACGTCGAGCGACCGGACCACGGAGCGCTGCTCGAGCCCGGCCTCCTCGACGGAGGTGAACAAGCTGCCAAGGACGCCCAGGGGCTGTTCGACCTCCGCCGGCCCGAGGCGCGGCCGCCGACCGCGGGCGGAGCTCACCACGCCCTCGGCGCGCAGGTGGCGCAAGGCCTCGCGGACCGTGTGGCGGCTTACGGCGTACTCCTCGACCAGGCCCAGCTCGCCGGGAAATCCTGTCGTGAACGCACCACTGGCCACGCGGCGACGCAGGTCGGCCAGGAGCTGGGCCCAGAGGGGTTCGGAGGCGGCACGCGTCAGGGGATGGGCACCCTGGGCTTGACGCGGAGCAGGCATGGAAGCAATTGTACGGACATTACGTTGATGAGGGAAACCCCCTGGAGGCAGCTGTGCACGTGACCGTGATCGAGACCGCCGACCTCGGCGACCGGAGCTACGTCGTCAGCGACGACAGCGCCGCGATCGTCATCGACCCCCAGCGTGACCTGGACCGGATCGAGGTCGTGCTCGCGGACCTCGGTGTCCCCGTCGTGCTGGTCCTGGAGACCCACCTGCACAACGACTACGTCACCGGCGGGCACGCGCTCGCCCGGCGGACAGGAGCGACGTACGTCGTCGCCGGCCGCGACGAGGTGGCGTTCGCCCGGTGCGCCGCGCACGACGGTGACGAGCTCACCGCGGGGTCGATGCTCGTGCACGTCGTCGCCACGCCCGGGCACACCGACACCCACCTGGCCTACGTCGTCCGCGACCACACCGGCGCCGCGCCCGCCGTCTTCACGGGTGGGTCGCTGCTGTACGGCAGCGTGGGCCGGACCGACTTGCTCGGCGACGACCGGACCGACGACCTGACGCGCAAGCAGTGGCGCTCGGCCCGCAAGCTCGCCGCCTCCCTCCCGGACGAGGCGCCGGTCTACCCGACGCACGGCTTCGGCAGCTTCTGCAGCTCGGGCGGCGCGACCGGTGCGTCCGAGAGCACGATCGGTGCGGAGAAGCAGAGCAACGACGCCTTGACGACGGACGACGAGCAGGAGTTCGTCGACCGGCTCGTGGCGGGGCTCACCGCCTACCCGGCCTACTACGCGCACATGATGCCGCTCAACGTGCTCGGACCAGATGCCTCCGACCTCGCGGCTCCGTCGGCCGTGACGCCGTCCGACCTCGCGGCGCGCTTGCGCACCGGCGAGTGGGTCGTCGACCTGCGCGACCGCGAGGCCTTCGCTGCGCACCACCTCGCCGGCAGCGTGAACCTCGGCGGTGGCAAGCAATTCACGACGTACGCCGGATGGGTGATCCCGTGGGGCGCGCCGATCACCCTCATCGGGGAGTCGGCGCAGCAGGTTGCCGAGGCTCAGCGACAGCTGACCCGCATCGGGATCGACCACCTGGCGGGCGTGGCGTCTGGCGGGCTGGAGGACCTGGCTGAGGGGACGCCGGTGCGGTCCTACGAGCGTCGTCGCTTCTCGGACCTGCTGGAGGCGAGCGGGGTGACGGTGCTGGACGTCCGGCGCGACGACGAGGTGCGCGACGGGAAGGTCACCGGGTCGGTCCACATCCCGCTGCACGAGCTGGCCGACCGCATCGACGAGCTCCCCGCGGGCGCCGTGTGGGTGCACTGCGCCAGCGGCTACCGCGCATCCATCGCCGCTAGTTTGCTCGACCGCGCCGACGTGCAGGTCGTGCACCTCGACGACGACTTCGCGAACGCCGAGAAGGCCGGGGTGCCGATCACCCGCTGAGCCTGGGGAGCCCGGCGGGCCCGGCAGGCGGCCCACCAGCCGCCTCATGATCATCGGAGTCGCCGTACACAGATCTGCGCCGAGATCTGTGTACGCGCACTCCGTTGATCAAGGCGCGCGCGGGGGTCAGAAGGGGATGCGCGCCTGATGTGCGGCGCGGAGCACGGCGGTCAGCCTGGCCCAACCCGAGGGCGTCCCGGTGGCCAGCCTGGACACCGGCAGGTGCGCGGCGGTGGTGGGGAGCGAGGCGGGAGCGGCAGCCAGCGGGGCGGGGTCGAGCAACACGCGGGAGGGTCCTGTCAGGAAGAGGGTCGGGGCGGTGTGCGCGTCAGGCGCGACACAGCGCGTCGTCGACGACCGTCAACGACATGGCGAGCAGGCAGCGGCACAGGTCGGTGCCGTTCCCTACTGACCCTCTGGGGATTCCCATCCGGCCAGTGTGCCAGACGGCCCGGCTCCCGTCACCCCGGCCTCCGTGAGCTCGGTCAGGAGCCGGGGGGAACGTCGGCGTCGCTGCCCAGCCCGGAGCGGAGCTCGGTCTCGAGGACGGCAGCCTGCGTGCGGCTGACCAGCCCGAGCTTGCCGAGCACCGACGAGACGTTGTTCTTGATGGTCTTCTCGGCCAGCGTGAGGCGCGTGCCGATCTCGCGGTTCGTGAGGCCCTCGCCGATGAGGGCGAGGATCCGGCGCTCCTGCGCGCTCAGCACGTCCCGAGGGTCACTGCGGGCCATCGACCGCATCCGCTCGATGATCGCGGTGGTCGCGGCGGGGTCGAGCAGCGTGCCGCCGCGGCCCACGGTGCTGATGGCCTCCACGAGGTCCGGTCCGTCGACCTGCTTCAGGACGTACCCGGCGGCGCCGGCAAGGACCGCGGAGACCATCGCCTGCTCGTCGCCGTAGGACGTGAGCATGAGGCAGGCGAGCCCTGGCAGCCGGGAACGGAGCTCACGGCACACGGTGATGCCGTCGCCGTCGGGCAACCGCACGTCCAGCACCGCCACGTCCGGACGGAGCTGCGGGACCAGGGACAGCGCACCCGCGCAGGTGTCGGCCTCGCCGACGACGACCATGTCGTCGCGGTCCGACAGCAGCGCGGCCAGACCCTTGCGCACGACGTCGTGGTCGTCGAGGAGGAAGACCCGGAGCGGGGACTGGTCGGACACCTGCGGATCATCGCAGACCTCATGACGCCCGTCGGTCAGGTCGTGCTGGCTCTCACTCCGCGGCGTACGACTCCGGGTCGGAGTGCTCACCGGTGACCAGGTAGGTCACGGCGTGGCTGACGCTGACGGCGTGGTCGGCCAGCCGCTCGTAGTAGCGACCGAGCAGGGCGAGGTCGATCGCGGCCTCGACGCCGTGGTCCCACGTGCCCGACAGCAGCTTCTCGAACAGGTTGGCGTGCAGGTCGTCGATCGTGTCGTCGTCGGCAAGCAGCTGCGCCGCCAGCGACAGGTCGCGCGTGGCGATGACGGTGCCGGCCTTGACGGTGATGCGGGTCGCGGCCTGGCCCATCTCCAGGATGATCGCGCGCAGCTCCACGGGGACGACGGTCGCTGGGTGCCGGCGCCGGGCGACCTTGGCGATGTGGACGGCGTAGTCGCCGACGCGCTCGAGGTCTGAGCTCATGCGCAGGCCGGTGACGATCGCGCGCAGGTCGGTGGCGACCGGTTGCTGGCGCGCGAGGAGCTGGACGGCGGTGTCGTCGAGCCCGCGGTAGAGCGCGTTGACGGCTTCGTCCCCGGCGATGACGGACTCCGCCGCGGCAAGATCGGCGTCGAGGAGGGCGCTGGTGGCCTTGCTGACGGCCGACCCGACGAGGCGGCTCATCTCGATGAGGCCGTCGCCGACCTCGGCGAGCTGCTCGTGGTAGTTGTTGCGCACGGTGCGGTCCTTCCTGGAACGGGCGGGCGGATCAGCCGAAGCGGCCGGTGATGTAGTCCTCGGTCCGCTTCTCGGTGGGGTTGCTGAAGATCTTCTCGGTGGCGTCGATCTCGACCAGCCGCCCGGGCTGGCCGGGGCCGTCGATGGTGAAGAAGCCGGTCGAGTCGCTGACGCGGGCGGCCTGCTGCATGTTGTGGGTGACGATGACGATCGTGTAGCGGTCCTTGAGCTCAGCCATCAGGTCCTCGATGGCCAGCGTCGAGATCGGGTCCAACGACGAGCAGGGCTCGTCCATGAGGAGCACCTGCGGCTCGACGGCGATCGCCCGGGCGATGCACAGGCGCTGCTGCTGCCCGCCGGACAGGCCCGCCCCCGGCTTGCCGAGACGGTCCTTGACCTCCTTCCACAGGTTGGCCCCGCGCAGCGACCGCTCGACGGCTTCGTCGACGGTCTTCCGGTCGCGGACGCCGTTGAGCTTCAGCCCGGCAGCGACGTTGTCGTAGATGGACATCGTCGGGAACGGGTTGGGACGCTGGAAGACCATGCCGATGGTGCGCCGTACGGCGACCGCGTCGACACCGTCGCCGTAGAGGTCCTGCTCGTCCAGCATCACCTTGCCCTCGACGCGGGCCCCGGGGATCACCTCGTGCATCCGGTTCAGCGTCCGCAGGAAGGTGGACTTCCCGCACCCGGAGGGGCCGATGAGGGCGGTCACGCTCTTGGGCTCGATCGTGAGGGACACGCCCTCGATCGCCTTGAACGCTCCGTAGAAGGCGTCGACGTCGGTCGCGACGATGCGCTTGGCCACTGGCTCTAGCCCTTCAGGCGGGTACGTCGCGCGATGAGCCGCGCGACGAGGTTGAGGAGGAGGACGAGCAGGAGCAGCGTGAGCGCTCCTGCCCAGGCCCGGTCGATCGCGCTCTGCTGCGGCTGCCCGGCCTGGGCGAACACGAAGCTCGGCAGCCCGGCCTGCTGTCCCGAGAACGGGTTGGTGTTGATCGAGTCGAAGTTCAGGGCCGTGAGCAGGAGGGGGGCCGTCTCGCCGGTGACGCGGGCGATGGCCAGGACCACCCCGGTCGTGATGCCGGAAGCGGCGGTCGGGAGGACGACCCGCAGGACGGTCTTCCACCGGGGCACGCCGAGCGCGAGGGAGGCCTCGCGGAGGGCGTCGGGCACGAGCCCGAGGACGACCTCGGTGGTCCGGACGACGGTGGGCAGCATGAGGATGCCGAGGGCGAGCGCCGCGGCGAACCCGCTGAAGCCCTGGCCGAGAGCGATGACCCAGAAGGAGAAGACGAACAGGCCGGCGACGATGCTGGGCACGCCGGTCATGACGTCGGTGACGAAGCGGACGGCGGTCACCAGCACCCCGGTGCCGCGCTCCACGACGTACACCGCGGCGAGCAGGCCGAGGGGGATGGCGATCAGGCTCGCGATGCCGACCTGCTCGAGCGTGCCGATGATCGCGTGGTACGCGCCGCCGTTGGTGTCGCGCGGCCCGATGCCCCGCAACGAGTGGGTGAGGAAGGCGACGTCGAAGCGCGCGGCGCCGTTCTTCACCACCAGCCCGACGACGCTCACCAGCGGGACCAGCGCGAGGAGGAAGGCGCCCCAGGCCAGCGTGGTGAACAGCCGGTCCGTCGCGGCGCGGCGCCCCTGGACCACAGCGACCGTCACGGGAGCAAGGACGGTGTAGGCCAGGGCGGCCAGCACGAGGAGGCTGGCCAGCCCGCCGCCGAGCACGGCGGCGAGCCCGGTACCGACGAGAACGGCGACCACGCCGACCGCCGACAGTCCTGTCGACGACACCGACCGGCTCGGACCGACCTTGACGGGGGCCGGCGGGGGGGAGGTGAGCAGGTCGGTCATGTGAGCCTCCGACGGGCCGACCGCAGCACGATCGTGCGGGCCAGCGCGTTGACCGCGAACGTGATGACGAACAGCACCAGGCCGGTGGCGATGAGCGCTCCCCGCCCCGACTGGGAGTACTCCGTGAACTTGGTCGCGATGTTCGCCGCGATCGTGTTGCTGCCCGGGCCGAGGATCTTCACGGTGATCTCGGGGGTGAACCCGAGCACGAGGGCCACCGCGATCGTCTCCCCGAGCGCGCGACCGAGACCGAGCATCACGGCGCTGACGATCCCCGGCCGGCTCGGCGGCAGCACGGCCACCCGGATGGCTTCCCAGCGGGTGGCGCCGAGGGCGAGCGCCGCCTCGACGAGCGCCGACGGCACCTGCAAGATGACCTCACGCGACAGCGCCGCGATGATCGGCAGCACCATGATGGCCAGCACCACCGACGCGAGCAGCAGCGACTTACCGTAACGCCCGCCGGTGTCGCCGAACAGCGGGATCCAGCCGAGGTTGTCGTTCAGCCCGGCATTGAACGGCTGGATCTTGGCGTTGAGGAAGGCCAGGCCCCATAGGCCGTAGACGACCGAGGGGACGGCGGCGAGCAGGTCGACGACCCCGCCGAGGAACCCGGCCAGCTTCCGCGGCGCGTACTGCGTGACGAACAGCGCCACGCCGAGGGCGACGGGGACGGCGAGGACCATCGCGACGAGGCTGGTGAGGACCGTCCCGGCGAGCAGCACGGCGATCCCGAAGGCCGGCGGGTCGGACTCCGGCCGGAAGGTCTTGCTGGTCAAGAAGTTGACGCTGTTGTCGCGCAGTGACGGCAGGGCCTCGCCGACGAGGAAGGCCCCGATCGCCACGATGATGACGACCATCAGTGCTCCGGCGATGCCGGTCGCGCCGAAGAAAACCCGGTCGCCGCGCCCAGAGGTCCGCGCGCCGAGGCCGCTGCCCTCCGGGAGGGTGGGGGCGGCGGGTCCCGAGGGGGAGGCCGTCATCGGGGTCCTTCCGAAGGTGGGGGCGCAACGAGCGTACGGCCTGGACGCCCGAGCGCCGCGCGGCCTCCCGGGTGGGGTGGACGCGCGGCGCCGGGTCGGCGAGCGGGACTAGCTGAGGCTGTCGATCGCGGTCTGCACGCGGCTGGCGAGGGCGTCGGGCAGCGGCGCGAACCCGGCGTCCTCGGCGGCCTCTTGGCCGTCACCCGCCTCGTAGGTGAGGAAAGACTTCAGCAGGTCCTGCCCGGCCGAGGCCTTGGTGCAGACGATCTGGTAGCTGACCGCGCTGATCGGGTAGGCGCCAGCCGTCGTGTTGGTGAAGTCGTACTTCACCTTCAGGTCGTTACCGCTGTCCGGAACCGTCGCCCCGCCCAGAGCCGCCGACACGGAGGCGGCCGAGAGCTCGGTGTACTCCCCGGCCCCGTTCTTGACCTTGGCGGACTGCAGACCAGCCGGGTCGACGAACGAGACCTCGACGTAGGTCACGCCGCCGTCGGTGCCGGCCACCGCCTGGGTGACGCCGTCGCTCTTGGGAGCGCCCTGGACGCTGGTGGGCCACGTGAGCTCCTTGCCGGTGCCGAGCTTCCAGTCGGTCGCGGCGGTGGCGGTGAGGTACTTCGACAGCACGTCGGTGGTGCCGGAGCTGTCCTCGCGGTGCACGGCGGTGATCGGGGTGGACGGGAGGGATGCGTCGGGGTTGTCGGCCTTGATCTCGGCGGCGTCCCAGGTCTTCACGGTGCCCTGGAAGATGTCGGCGATCGTCTTCGGGGACAGCTGCAGCCCCTCGACGCCCTTGAGGTTGTAGGCGATCGCGATGCCGCCGGCGGTGATCGGCAGGTGGAGCGCCGGCGAGCCGCAGCGCGCATCGGCGGCCGCCTGCTCGTCGTCCTTCATGGTGGAGTCCGACCCGGCGAAGCCGACGGTTGCCTCCCCGAACTGCTTGATGCCCGCCCCCGAACCGATGCCCTGGTAGTCAACGCTCGCGCCGGAGCAGGCCGCGGTGTAGTCCTTGATCCACTGGGCCACGATGTTCTTCTGGAACGTCGACCCGGCACCCTTCAGGTCACCGCTGGCGCAGCTGACGTCGCCGCCGCCGCCGGAGCCCGCGGGCGCTCCGGTGTTGTTGTCGCTGCCGCAGGCGCTGAGCGACAGAACGCCCAGGGTAAGCAGGCCGACGACGCGGCCGGTGCTCGTGAGCTTCACAGGGTCCTCCGAGAGATGGTGGCGGCCGGTCGGCCGCACGCAGGGGTCGGGGTGGGTCGTGAGAGGTCTACCGGGGCGGGGTGTCGCGCGAGGGGGACCAAGATGGACGGCAGGTGAACGAGTCCGGGGTGCTGTCCGGTTTGTCCTGCTGCGCCCGGGCCGGCGTGAGCGACGTCACCGCTCGAACTTGTAGCCCAGCCCACGCACGGTCACCAGGTGACGGGGCTGCGCCGCGTCCGGCTCGACCTTGGCGCGCAGCCGCTTCACGTGGACGTCGAGGGTCTTGGTGTCGCCGACGTAGTCGCTTCCCCAGACCCGGTCGATCAGCTGGGCGCGGGTCAGGACGCGGCCGGTGTTGCGCAGGAGCAGCTCCAGCAGGTCGAACTCCTTGAGGGGGAGCTGGATCGGCTGGCCGTCGACCGTGACGAGGTGCCGGTCCACGTCCATCCGGACCGGGCCGGCCTCCAAGGCGCTGGTGACCTCGTCCGCCGTACCCCCGCGACGACGCAGGACCGCACGCATGCGCGCGACGAGCTCGCGGTGGCTGAAGGGCTTGGTGACGTAGTCGTCCGCGCCGAGCTCCAGCCCGACGACCTTGTCGACCTCGCTGTCGCGGGCCGTCAGCATGATCACCGGGACGTTCCCGTCGATCGGGCGCGCCCGCAGCGCGCGGCAGACCTCCGTCCCGGACAGGCCGGGGAGCATGAGGTCGAGCAGCACGAGGTCGGCGCCGTCGCGGTCGAACGCCGCGAGGCCGGCGGGTCCCGTCTCGGCGACGGTGACCTCGAAGCCCTCCTTGCGCAGCATGTAGGCGAGGGGCTCGGAGATCGACTCCTCGTCCTCCACCACCAGGACACGGGTCATGAGCTCTCCTCGGGGTGGTGCGGCCCTGCGGCAGGCAGCCGCAGGGTGAAGGTGGAGCCGAAGCCCTCGCTGGAGCGGACGGACACCGCGCCGCCGTGGTTGGTCGCGACGTGCTTGACGATCGCCAGGCCCAAGCCGGTGCCGCCGGTCGCCCGAGAGCGCGCCGGGTCGGCGCGGTAGAACCGCTCGAAGACCCGCTCGACGTCCTGGGGCGCGATGCCGATGCCCTCGTCGACGACGTTCACCTCGAGCAGGTCGTGCCCGCCTTCCTGCACGAGCCGGGCGCCGATGACCACCCGCGCGCCGTCCGGGCTGTAGTTCACGGCGTTCTCGAGCAGGTTGCCCAGGGCGGTGGTCAGCTGGGCTTCGTTGCCGCGCACCTGGCGGCGGGGTACGCCGCTGCGCACCACCCGGATCCCGCGGGCCTGCGCCGTGGTGCGGACCCGGTCCACCGCCTCGGCGATCGGGCGGTCGAGGCCGACGAGCTCGTGGGCCGGCTGCCGCTCCGCGCCCTCGAGCCGCGAGAGCGCGACGAGGTCCTGCACCAGGTTGCCGAGCCGGGTGGACTCGCGCTGGGCGCGTGCCGAGAACAGCCGGACGGCCTCGGGGTCGTCCGCGGCCCCCTGGAGCGCCTCGCTGAGCAGCCCGAGCGCCGCAGCGGGGGTCTTGAGCTCGTGGGAGACGTTGGCGACGAAGTCGCGTCGGACGTCCTCGAGACGGCGGGCGTCGGTCACGTCCTCGAGCAGCACCGCCACGGTCCCGTCGCCGAGGGGCGCCAGCCGGGCGCGGTAGACCGCCGGTGGGCGTCCGGGGCGCTCGAGCGGCGCGGACAGCTCCGTCTCCTGGGCGCGGGCGTGCACGCGGGTGTCGCGGACCAACCGACGCAGCTCGGGCAGGGCGGCAAGGACTCCCCCACGGATCAGGCCGAGGTCCTGCGCCACACGGTTGCCGACGACGACCTCTTCGTCGGCGTCGATGACCAGCACGGCGACCGGCAGCGCGTCGAGCACCGACGTCGCAGGCGGAACCGGCGGCCGCGCGGGCGAGCGACGGCGCAGGGTCCCCCAGGTCGCGAGGACGCCGACAGCGAGCCCGCCGACGGCGCTGAGCCCGCCGAGCGCGACCTGTCCGGTGCTCACGGGGCAGAGCGTAGGGGCGGCTGCGCCACGTCGGCGCCGCGCGAGCAGGTGTTGGCCGGTCGTTCACCCCCCCGTCACCCACCCTCGCCGGGTCCCGCGCAGGTCTGGCAGCGGGGGCGGTCGTCTGGGAACGTGGGACCTGTGCCGGAGCTGCCTGAGATCGCGTCCCTGGTGTCGTTCCTGCGCGAGCGTGCCGTGGGCCGCGTGGTCGCGCGCATCGACGTGCCGGGCATCCACGTGCTGAAGACCTACGCGCCGCCGATCACCTCCCTGGCGGGCCTGGAGATCACCGGCGCTGATCGGCACGGCAAGTTCCTGGACCTCGACGTCAGCGGGATCCATCTGGTGACGCACCTGTCCCGGGCCGGTTGGCTGCACTGGCGCGCCTCGCTCCCTCCGGCCCCGCCGCGGATGGGCAAGGGCCCGATCGGGATCCGCGTCCACCTCGATGACGGGTCCGGTTTCGACCTCACCGAGGCCGGGACCCAGAAGCGCCTGGCGGTGTACGTCGTGAAGGACGCCGCCGAGGTCCCCGGCGTGGCGCGACTCGGCATCGATCCCCTGTCGGCGGAGTTCACGTCCGCTCGGCTGGGCGACCTGCTGTCCGGCGTCCGCGCCCAGATCAAGGGGGTGCTGACGGACCAGACCGTGATCGCCGGCGTCGGGAACGCCTACAGCGACGAGGTGCTGTGGGAGGTCGGCCTGTCGCCGTTCAGGATGGCCGCGACCCTCACTGCCGAGGAGGTCGAGCGGCTGCACGCCGCCCTGGTCGGCACGCTGGAAGCGGCCGTGGTGCGGTCGGCCGGGTCGGCGGCGGGCGAGCTCAAGGCGGAGAAGAAGAGCAACCTCAGCGTGCATGGCCGCACCGGGCTGCCGTGCCCGCGCTGCGGCGAAGAGGTCCGGGAGGTCTCGTTCGCCACGAAGTCCCTGCAGTACTGCGCCACGTGCCAGACCGGCGGCAAGCCGCTCGCAGACCGGCGCATGTCGCGGCTGCTCAAGTAGGACGCGTTACGGTCGAGGGAGCTGCGACGAGGAGGACCCGATGGCCCGGATCGACCTGCCCGCGACCGACGGCCTCGAGGTCGGTCACGCGCTGATGCTCGCGCCGCACTTCGTGGACGTCGTGGTCGGGTACGAGAAGGCCGTCGCGGCGAGCCCGCTCGACCCGACGCTGCACGAGCTGGTGCGCTACCGGATCGCCACCCTCAACCAGTGCACCGTCTGCCTGGAGTTCCGCCGCCCCGGGAGCGGGGCCACCGAGGAGCAGCTGTCCGCGGTCGACCAGGCGCAGACCAGCCCGCTGTTCGACGAGGTCCAGCGCCAGGTGCTCCTGTTCACCGAGCTCTTCTGCACCGACAGCACCGCCATCGACGACGAGCTGATCGCCTGCCTGCAAGCAGATCTGGGAGCCGCCGGCGTGACCGACCTCGCCCTGGTCGTCGGCAAGTACCTGTCGATGGGCCGCTTCATGCAGGTGCTCGGACTGGACCAGGCCTGCCGCATCGACGCCGACCGCCTTGCCGCCGTCGCAGCCCGCCCGTGACGGACTCCTCCCCCCTGCGGTTGCTCGCCCTCCCGCCGCTCCCTGCCGAGCTGCTCACCGCGCTGTTCGGCGATCCCCGGCTGGAACTGGTCGTGCCGGAGCGGACGCAACAGCACGTCGACAACCTGCTGCCGACCGCCGACCTGGTCCTCGGTGACTGGACGCCGCAGCTGCGGGTCGGTGACCCCGGGCCGAGGGTCCGCTTCGTCCAGCAGCCCAGCGTCGGCGTCGACGGCATCGACGTCGGGGCCTGCACGGCGCGGGGCGTCCCGGTCGCGAACACCGCGGGCGCCAACGCCGGCTCGGTGGCCGAGTGGTGCCTGAGCGCCACCCTCGCGCTGCTCCGCAAGACCGTCGAGGCCGATGCCGCCGTACGCCGTCAGGACTGGCCGCAGACCTCCCTGGGGGGTCGGGAGCTCGCCGGGCTCAAGGTCGGGGTCGTCGGGATGGGGGCGATCGGGCGGCGCGCGGCGGAGCTGTTCGCGGCCGTGGGCTGCCGCACGTCGTACTGGTCGCGCCGCGAGCACCCCGACGCGCCCGTCGGCTACGAGGACCTCGACGCTCTCGTGACCACCAGCGACGTCGTCGTCCTCGTCATCGCCCTCACCCCGCAGACCCGCGCCCTCGTCGATCCGTGTCGGATGAAGCAGGGCGCGCTCCTGGTCAACGGCGCGCGCGGGGACGTCGTCGACGAGGCGGCCCTGCTCGCCGCGCTCGACGCCGGGCAGGTCATGGCGGCGGTGGACGTCTTCGCGGTCGAGCCGCTCCCGTCGGACTCACCGCTGCGCACCGCCCCCGGGCTGCTGCTCTCCCCCCACATGGCCGGATCGACGCAGGAGGCGGCGATGCGGATCGTCGGGCAGGCCAAGGCCAACCTCGACCGGGTGCTGACCGGCGAACCCGTGGTCGACCTCGTGAACGACGTCGACCCGCTCGTCACCCCGCGTTCTTGAGTTCAGCCCCCACCGGGGCGCGGAGTACGGCAGCATGACGCGGCGTGACCCTGGTCGTCGCCCATCGCGGCTCCTCCGCCCACCACGCCGAGCACACGCTCACGGCGTACGAGAAGGCTGTCAGCGAAGGGGCTGACGCCCTGGAGTGCGACGTCCGGCTGACCCGGGACGGCGTGCTGGTGTGCGTCCACGACCGCCGGGTGGACCGGACCTCCGACGGCCGGGGTTCGGTGTCGGCGCTCGAGCTCGCCGACCTCGACGAGCTCGACTTCGCCTCCTGGAAGGCGCGTGACCACGACCCGCTGCTCGAGGCCAGCTGGGAGGACTACGACCGCGATCAGGGTCGGGTCCTGACCCTGGAACGGCTGGTGCAGCTGTCGGTCGAGCCCGACGCCCGCCGCCAGCGCCCGGTCGAGCTGCACATCGAGACCAAGCACCCCACGCGGTACGGCGGCCTGGTCGAGCGGGCGCTCGTCGAGCTGCTCGACCGCTACGGCCTGGCGCGCCCGGCCAGCCAGCGCGCATCGACGGTCACGGTGATGAGCTTCGCCCCCACGAGCCTGCGACGCGTGCACGTGCTGGCACCCAACCTGCCCACGGTGTTCCTCATGGCGCGGGTGCCGCTGCGCTACCGCGACGGCTCCCTGCCGCCCCGCATCCCCATCGCGGGTCCGGACCTGAAGGTCCTCAAGGCCCATCCGGGGTACGTGCAGCGCGTGCACGACGCCGGAGGGCGGGTGCACTGCTGGACGGTGGACACGCCCGACGACATCGCCTACGTGCTCGACCTCGGGGTCGATGCGGTCATCAGCAACCACCCGTCGCGGGTGCTGACGGCGCTGGCTCGCTGAGCCCGCGCGCCGAGAGCGCGGCTCCGAGCGCCGTCCCCGACCGCCAGGCGGTCTCGACCTTGGCCTGGCCCCAGCCGTCGCCGCACAGGCCGATCCCCCCGCGCGTCAGGCCGAACAGGTCGTCCCGGCCCCCGACCGGTTTGGCGTAGGTCCATCGCTGCACCCGCAGGACCTCCGCCGGTGCGGGGAGCCCGAGCGCGGTCACTCCTGCCACCAGGGCGTCGGCCGCTGCCGCGGGGTGACTGAGCCGCGTCGCGGCGAAGGCCGGGGTGCTGTGGGCCGTGAGGACCGGGGCACCGTCACCGCGGCGGGAGCCGTCGTCGGCAACCCAGTCGAGGACCGCGGACCCGTGGACGAACACGCCGTCCCAGTCCCAGGTCCGCTCGGCCCAGCGGGCGGCCAGGACGAGCACCGCCTCCCAGGACCGGCCGGCCACGAGCCTCGCCGCCGCCGCGTCGTCGAGAACGGCGAGCGCCTGCGGATCGGGCATCGCGAGGACCACGGCGTCGTACGCCGTCCCGTCGACCCTCGGGCCGGGGCCGACACGCTCCACGTGCACCTCCTGCCGGACCTCGAGGCCCGTCGCCAGATCGGCCACGAGCGACCGCAGGCCGCCCGGCGCCGCCCAGCGGACCGGTCCCGGCTTCGGACCGCGCCAGTCGCCGTCGTACACCTCGAAGGCACTGGTCCACGGCCGGGCCAGCCCTCGGTCCGCCCACCCGTCCACGACCTCGGCGAAGGCCGCGTCAATCACCGTGAAGTACGACGCCCCGAGGTCGACGTACCTCCCGGCCAGCCGCCGGCTGGCGAGCCGACCACCCGGAACCCGCCCGCGGTCGAGGACCACCACCTCGTGCCCCCGGGCCCCCAGCACCTGCGCGCAGGCGATCCCGCTGATCCCGGCTCCGACCACGGCGACGCGCATCAGGTCATCCTCGCCGACCGTTACGCTGCCCCGCACGTCCCGCCGCTGGAGCACGAGCCCCCCGGAGATCCATGAGCACCCGCCGCAAGACCGCGAAGCCGGACAAGCCCGCGCGCACGCCGTTCGTCGCCCGGCCGTTCGCGGGCCGCGCCGACGAGACGGAGTGGGTCGCGCTGCGCGAGGTCGTGCCGGCGGCGACGGCGCCGCTGAAGGTGGGCGGCGTCGACGTCACGCTCTCGACCGTCCTGCCGCTCGCCTGGCCCGGGATGGTGACGCTCGGCGGGACCCGCTTCCTGGGCCTGCAGGTCCAGAGCCGGTCCGGTGACGCCAGCCGCGACCTCGCGGCCGTCCTCGAACAGGTCGTCTCGGCCGCTCCTGGCAGCTCGGTCGTCCCCACCGACCTGCCCGGCCCCGGCGCGCGACTGCAGGACCTGCTCGACCCCGCGCCGATCGACGTCTCGGTGCACCAGGGCTTCGACTACTGGCTCGAGGACGCGGAGCAGGACGAGGACGTCCTCGCCTCGATGGAGCGCGCCAACGCCACCATCGTCCCCACCGCGCGGCTCACCGGTGTGCCCAGTGCCTACTGGTGCCGCATGAAGGAGAAGGCCCACCTGCGCTGGGTTCTCCCCGAGGACGAGGACCCGCTCCTGGACGCCCTCGCCCGGCTGTCGGTCTCCGGCGGCCTCGGTCTCGGACCGGACACGAGGTACGTCGGGAGCTTCCGCGCCCACGGCCTGCTGGTCCCCGTGTGGGACCTGCCGCACGACACCGAGGCCGACGCCCTGGAGGAACCGGCCGCGGCCTTCCGGAGCCGCCTCGACGAGGCGCTCACCGGCGGAGCACTGAGCCCCGAGGAGCGCCGCGCCCGTCAGGGGCTGCTCAACCGCCAGGTCACCCTGCGCTGAGTCAGACGGTGGTGGGACGCCCGCGACGTAGGGCCTCGCGGGTGAGCCACAGGACGACGACCGCACCCTCGGCGATCGCCGAGTAGGTCTTCTCGGCGAACCACACGGGCTCGTACATGGACGGGAACGGCCCGATCGCCGGAACCTCGACGTACCGCAGCAGCACGACGGCGACGACTCCGCCGAGGCCGATCGATCCGGCGAACAGCCAGGCGAGCCTGCTGTCGGACGCCAGCACGAGCACCGCGGCGAGCAGCGCCGCGACCGCCTCGGCGCGGAACAGCTGGCCCTGCGACACCGTGGCCTTGACCGCGTCGTACGACGGCGCGAGGTCCAGGTGCACGTAGGCGTCGTAGGCGAGCCCGAGGGCGACCAGCACCGCCAGCACGAGCGACAGGCGATCACGACGGAGCGGGCTGACGAGCTTCAAGGAGTCCACGCGTGGTGTTCGCCCGCCAGGTCGGGAAGGTTCAGGTGGCCCGAGCGCCGGCCGCGTCCGACGGTCAGCCGGCCGGCAGGGGATCGCGCAGCACGGGGCACGACATGCACCGGGGACCGCCCCGGCCGCTGCCGAGCTCGCTGCCGGCGATCCGGACGACCTCGAAGCCGGCGTCCTCCATCGCGGCGTTGGTGACGACGTTGCGCTCGTACGCGACGACCAGCCCGGGGGCGATCGCCAGGGTGTTGTTGCCGTCGTCCCACTGCTCGCGCTCGGCGGTCACCGGGTCGAGGCCGGTGTCCACCACGTTGAGGCGCTCGAGGCCCATCGCCCGGGACGCCGCGAGGAGGAACGGCTGGGGACCGCCGACCCGCAGGCCGTCGCCGTCGGGGGTGATCGTCCACGCGGCCAGGGTGTCCGCGACGGCCGGGAACATCACCACGGTGTCCACGTCGACCATCGTGCAGATGGTGTCCAGGTGCATCGTGGCGCGCTCCTGCGCGATCGGCACCGCGAGCACGGTCTGGGCGATCCCGGCCGCGAAGGCCCGGAGCGCGAAGGCCTCCACGCCGGCGGGGGTGGTCCGCTGACCGACGCCGATGGCCACCACCCCGGGAGCCAGCAGCAGGACGTCGCCGCCCTCGAACCACGCCTCCGGGCCGGTCCCGCCGTACAGCAGCGGGGTCCCGACGAACCGGGGGTGGTGGGTGTAGACGGCCCGCGTCAACGAGACCTCCCGCTGGCGGGCGGTCATCGACGGGCTGGTGACGGCGACGTGCCCGTCCACCCACACCGAGGAGTCGCGGGTGAACAGCAGGTTGGGAAGGGGCGGGACGACGAAGTCCCCGGCTCCTGCCAGGCGGGCGACGACGCCCTCGGGTCCGGTCCGCGGCAGCTCGTCGTGCGTGAGCCCGGCAGTGAGGTGCAGTGCCAGCTCGGGGCTCGGGAGGTCCAGCAGCCACGAACGCAGGGTCGCCGCAAGGGCGGGTCCGACCTCGACGGGGCTCACGGCGGACGTGATGACCTCGTCGCGCGCCGCCGGGACGTCCAGGGTCTCGGCCAGCAGTTGCTGCAGGTGCAGGACCTCGACGCCGTGGTCGCGCAGGGCCTGGGCGAACGCGTCGTGCTCCTCCTGCGCGCGCCCCACCCACGGCACGCCGTCGAACAGCAGGTCGGCGTTGTTGCGGGGGGTCAGGCGCTGCAGCTCGGCCCCCGGTCGGTGCAGCAGCACGGTGCGCAGCCGCCCGACCTCACTGGTCACGCCGCTGGTCGGACCCGTCGCTTTTTCCCCGGTGGTCATCGCCTGTGAGCGTAGGGGGTGGGGTCAGTCCGGGGTCCACTACGCCGTCTGGGTGACTAATAGTGATCATTTGCCCACAGGCGGTCCCAAATCGGGCCATCTGGCCCCTATCCTCGTGGAATGACCTGGTCCGATGGCGCCTCGCGAGGCTGCGCGGCGACCCGCTGATGGCGCTCGCCGTCCAGCCGGGTGCCCGGCTGATCCTGCCGCTGCGCCGGCTGCCGTCGCCCGCGCCCGAGGCCCGCCCCCATGAGGGCCGCCCGCTCGTGTCTCGACTGCTCCACCTCGACGCCCGCCCGGACTCCGGTCTGAGTAGGTGGGTCGAGCAGGTGCGGGCGAGTGCCGAGGCCTGCCTGGCCGTCGACGCCGCCGGCCGGGTCGTGGCCATGAGCCCGTCGTGCGGCGAGCTGCTCGAGCTGCAGCCCGACGGTTGCGTCGGCGCACTGCTGCTCGACCTCGTCTACATGGTCGACTTCACGCAGACCGGTCTGCCCCTCGTCGACGCCGAGCGCAGCACCCCGCCGCTGCGCGCCCTCCGCAGCCAGCGCCTGGCGCGCGGGCTCGTCCGGCTCCGCCTCCCCTTGGCTGGCCCTGCGACCTTCGACGTCGTCGGCGTCCCGCTCGAGTCCGGCACCGGGGCGCTGGGCTTCCTCACCCGCGTCTGAGTCAGCCGCGTCCGTCAGCACTGTTGAGGCCGCGCAACGCCTCGGCCAGCACGTCCTTCGCCGGCCGTCCCAGCGCCGCCGCCGCGGTGGCCACGTCCTCCCACTCAGGTGTGGAGGTCACCGGTTGTCCGTCCAGCCACGACGTCTTCACCCGTACGGCGTGACCGCCCACCAGGACCTCGCCGGTCGTGCGCTCCAGGGCGTGCTTGGTCACCTCCTGCTCACGCAGCCCGATGGTGCTGGTCTCCCGGAACACCACGGCCCGCAGGTGCGGGGCGTTCGCCCGGGAGCTCAGCACCGACAGGGTGTGCGCCGGCCGCCCCTTCTTCATGAGGATCGGCGTGAGCCACGCATCGGCCGCGCCGGCGTCCAGCAGGGCGGTGAGGACCGCCGGCCACAACCGGGGGTCGAGGTCGTCGACGTTGGTCGCGAGCAGCACCTCGGTCGCGCGGGTCTCTGCCGGCGTCCCCAGGACGAGCCGCAGCACGTTGGCCACCTCGACCGGATCGCGCCCGCCCGCGCCGTACCCGACGCGGTCGACCGCGAGCGTCGGCAGGGATCCCCACGTGTCGACGAGGGTGGCCAGCAGCGCGGCCCCGGTGGGCGTGGTCATCTCCGCGGGCACGGCGCCGGCCTGGACCGGGCAGCCCGCCAGCAGCGCGAGGACCGCCGGCGCGGGTACCGGCAAGGGCCCGTGCGCACCCCGCGTGGTGCCGGAGCCCAGCGAGAGGGTCGAGCAGTGCAGCGCCTCCAGCCCGAGGTGCGCCAGTCCCGCGCAGACCCCGACCACATCGGCCAGGGCGTCGTGCGCGCCCACCTCGTGAAAGTGCACCTCGTCCACGGGCACCCGGTGGATCGCGGCCTCGGCCTCGGCCAGGCGGGCGAACACCTCGCGGGAGCGGCCCTCGGGCAGCAGAGCGCGGACCTCGGCCCAGGTACGGGTGGTCGCGTCGTCCGGCGCGTGGACGTCGACCTTCGTCGCGCCGAGCCCGGCGCGGGACGTGGCAGCCGCGGTCAGCGTGATGCCGAGGTCCAAGGCCCCGACCGCGTCCTGCAGCACGTCGAGCGGGACACCCGCATCGACCAGGGCACCCAGCAGCATGTCCCCGCTGGCCCCCGCCGAGCCGTCGACCCAGCCGATCATGGCTGCACCCGCCGGGCGACGCGCGCGGCGAAGACCCCAGCGCCGAACCCGTTGTCGATGTTGACGACCGTGACGCCGGCCGAGCACGAGTTGAGCATGGCCAGCAGGGCCGCGAGCCCACCGAAGCTCGCGCCGTAGCCGATGCTCGTCGGGACGGCGACGATCGGCGTCCCGACCAGTCCACCGAGCACCGAGGGCAGCGCGCCCTCCATGCCGGCGACTGCCACGACGACATCCGCGCGGTCGAGGGCGGGCCGGGCGGCCAGCAGCCGGTGCAGGCCAGCCACCCCGACGTCGTCGATGCGCTCGACGTTCGCGCCGAACGCCCGCGCCGTCAACGCCGCCTCCTGCGCGACGGGGCCGTCGGACGTGCCGGCGGCGACCACGACCACCGTGCCGCGCGGCGGCGGCGCCTCGCCGACCAGGACGGTCCGCCCTGCTCCGCCGAGCGCCGACGCCACCTCGGGCGAGCACCGCGTGACCAGCACCCGGTCGCTGTCGGCCCGCAGCGCCGCGACGTTGTCGAGCACCTGCTGCGTGGTCTTCCCCTCGGCGTAGACGACCTCCGGGTCGCCGGTCCGCAGCGCGCGGTGGGTGTCCACGAGGGAGTGGGCGAGGGCGTCGTACGGCGCGGTCGCGAACCGGTCGAGGGCGTCCTGCGGGTCCAGGTGCCCGGACGCGACGGCGTCGAGCAGCGCACGTGCCTGGTCGCGATCCACGCTCGGAGACTAGGACCCGCGCGGGACGCCGGTCGCTCGGCTCCAGATGAGTAGGCTCGCCCCGTGCTCCTCGCCCCCCAGACCCTCGAGATCGTCGCGCTGTCAGCGGCCGGGGTCGCGGCGCTCGCGCTGGTGCTCGCCCTCGCGGCGCTGGTGCGGATGCGGCGGCTGTCGAAGGCCCTGGGTCAGCTGACCGGCGGCGACGACGGCGCGACCTTCGTGGAGTCGGTGACCCGGCAGCACCGCGAGACCCAGGGCCTGCGCACCGACGTGGGTCAGCTCCGCGAGGACCTCGCCGCCGCGCGCGCCGACCTGTCCGACGCCCTGCGGCACGTCGCGGTCGTGCGGTACGACGCGTTCGGCGACATGGGCGGGCGCCTGAGCTTCTCGGCCGCCCTGCTGGACGACGCGGGCGACGGGCTGGTGCTCACCTCGATCAACGGCCGGTCCGAGACCCGCACCTACGCCAAGGGCGTCAAGGCAGGGGAGAGCGACCACTCGCTCAGCCCCGAGGAGGAGCAGGCGATCGCGTACGCCAGCCGGAACGCGGTCCAGCCCCCCGAGCCGCTCGAGGCCGAGCCGCGACGCGGTCGCTTCAGCCGCCGGTGATGGCTCGCCTGGGGGGGCGGTCCTGATGGCGGCGTACGCCTACCTCGGACCGGCGGGCACGTTCACCGAGGCCGCCCTGCACGCCCTGCTCGCCCGGACGGACGCCGATCGTGACACCGAGCAGTGGCCCATGCCGACGGTCGCCGCAGCCTTCGACGCGGTCCGGGTGGGGGTGGTCGATCGCGCGGTCGTCCCGTTCGAGAACAGCGTCGAGGGGTCGGTCGCGACGACCCTGGACGAGCTCGCGATGGGTCCGGCGGTGCAGGTGGTCGACGAGGTGCTGCTGCCGGTGGCCTTCGCCCTGCTCGTCCGCCCCGGGATGCGCCTCTCGGCGGTCCGCTCGGTCGCCACGCACCCGCATGCCGAGGCGCAGTGCCGCCGCTGGCTGGCCCAGGCGCTCCCCGACGCGACGGTCGTGCTGGTGTCCTCCACGGCCGAGGCCGCCCGGCTGGTGGCCGAGGGGGTGCACGACGCGAGTGTCAGCGCCCCGGTGGCGGCTGCCCACTACGGCCTGGAGCTGCTTGCCCAGGGCGTGCAGGACAACGAGGGCGCCGTCACGCGCTTCGTGGTCGTCAGCGCGCCAGGTCCCGTCCCGCCGCCCTCGGGTGCGGACCGCTCCACCCTCGTCGCCTTCATCGCCGACGACCACCCCGGTGCGCTGCTGGAGCTGCTGACGGAGTTCGCGGTCCGGGGCGTCAACCTCACCCGCATCGAGTCGCGCCCGACTGGCCACGGCTTGGGTCGCTACTGCTTCTCGGTCGATCTCGAGGGCCACGTCGCGGACGCGCGCGTAGGGGAGGCGCTGTCGGCGCTGAAGCGGGTCTGCGCCGACGTGCGCTTCCTCGGCTCCTACCCGCGGGCCGATCGCGTCGCGCCGACAACGCGAGCGGGGGTCGCGGACAGCGACTTCATGTCGGCCGCCGCCTGGCTCGCCGCGCTGCGCCAGGGCGGCTGACGAGCAGTCTGGCCGCTCAGCCGCTCAGTTGTGGTTGTGCTTCGGCACGGTCGGCCCCTCAGAGGCCTGCACGATGACGAACCCCTGACCGGTGAACCCGAGCTGGAAGGCCTCTCCGGACCCGCGGCCGACCAGCGCGCCTGCCGTCGCGGAACGGACCAGGCTGGTCTGCAGCGTCGAGGACCAGGCGATGGCGGACTGCAGGTCCGCGAACGTCGGGGCCTCCGCCGCGTTCAGCACCACGGGCGTGCCGCAGGCGCTGAGCACCAGGCGCCCGGTTCCGGTGAACACCATGTTGAACACCCCGCCCGAGAACATCGACGCGCCCTCCACCCGCCGGATGTCCCAGGTCAGACCGGGCTCGAAGGCCAGCACGTTGGCGCCGTTCACGGTCACCGAGTCCCCGTCGAGGTCGATCGCGTGCAGCTCGTTCGCGTCCTGCGCGAGGAACAGGTCGCCGCGACCGGTGCACCGCATCAGCGGGACGCCCTCCCCGGTGAGGGCCTTCTTGAGGAAGCGGCCCATGCCCCCGGCGCCCTCGTAGGCGAACGCGATCTGACCCTGGTAGGCGACCATCGCGCCCTGTCGGGCCAGCACCTCCCCGTCGAGCGTCACCTTGAGGAGCCGCGGGTTCTGCAGCGCGAGCCGCTCGGTGCTGGTGGTCTCGAGGTTCTCTCCGAACAGGGTGCTGCGCACGGGCGCTCCTTCACGTCGTGGGTACGGCGGAAACGGATCCGCCTCCCCCCAGCCTGCCCGATAGCCTGAGCCGGTGATCGACCTGAAGCTCCTGCGCGAGGACCCCGAGCGGGTTCGCGCCTCCCAGACCGCCCGCGGCGACGACCCGGCGCTCGTTGACGCGCTCCTCGCCGCCGCGGAGGCCCGGCGTGCGGCCGTCACTGCTGCGGACAACCTGCGCGCCGAGCAGAAGTCCGTCTCCCAGTCCGTGAAGACCGCCACGCCCGAGGAGCGGCCGGCGGTTCTCGAGCGGGCCAAGGCCCTGGCCGCGCAGGTCAAGGAGGCCGAGGTCGCGCAGACCGCCGCCGACGAGGCCCTGCGGCTCGCGCACCTCGCGGTTCCGAACGTCGTGCTGCCCGGCGTCCCGCCCGGTGGTGAGGCGGACTTCGTGGTGCTCGAGCAGGTGGGCACGATCCCGACGTACGCCTTCCCGGTCCGCGACCACCTCGAGGTCGGCGAGATCCTCAAGGCCATCGACACCGAGCGCGGTGCCAAGGTGTCCGGCAGCCGCTTCGCCTTCCTCACCGGTCCGGGTGCGCTGCTCGAGCTGGCCCTGGTGAACATGGCGGTCACCCGCGCGACGGGCGCCGGCTTCATCCCTGTCATCGCCCCCGCCCTCGTGCGGTCCGAGGCGATGGAGGGGACCGGTTTCCTCGGGGCCCACGCCTCCGAGGTCTACAAGCTCGAGGCCGACGACCTCTATCTCGTCGGCACCTCCGAGGTGCCGCTGGCGGCCTATCACTCCGGGGAGATCCTCGACGGGCTCCCCGTGCGCTACGCCGGGTTCTCCTCCTGCTTCCGTCGCGAGGCGGGCAGTCACGGCAAGGACACCCGCGGCATCATCCGCGTGCACCAGTTCGACAAGGTCGAGATGTTCTCCTACGTCGACCCCGCCGACGCCGAGGCCGAGCACGCTCGCCTGCTGGAGCACGAGAAGTCCTTCCTCACTGACCTGGAGCTCACCTTCCGCGTCATCGACGTCGCGGCGGGCGACCTGGGTTCGTCGGCGGCGCGCAAGTTCGACTGCGAGGCCTGGCTGCCGTCGCAGGAGCGCTGGCTGGAGTTGACCTCCACGTCCAACTGCACCGACTTCCAGGCCCGGCGCCTGAACATCCGCATGCGGACGGCGGACGGGCCGCGTTCGGCCGCAACGCTGAATGGCACCCTGTGCGCCGTCGGGCGGACCATCGCCGTCCTGCTCGAGACCCACCAGCGAGAAGACGGGTCCGTGCACGTCCCCGCAGCGCTGCGCCCCTACCTCGGTGGACGCGCCGAGCTCGACCCCGCCTGAGCCCCCGCTCTGCCGCTCGAGCACGCCCGTCCCTCGTCACCCCGCTGGGGCCCTGGGTTCTTCGCTGAGCACGTCCTTCCTTCGTCACCCCGCTTGAGCCCCGCTCTGCCGCTCGAGCACGCCCGTCCCTCGTCACCCCGCTGGGGCCCTGGGTTCTTCGCTGAGCGCACCCTTCCTCTGCGACCCTGCCCCGCGATCGCGGGGCATGCCCCGCTTTCCCGGGGCAGGTCCAGGTCGACAGGGTGGTCTGCGCTGGCTGGCGCCGCGCCCCACGCGGCTAACGTGGCCACGGTGAGCCCCGACAGCAGCGCGCGCGACCGGATCGACGCGTCGGACCGACCGGCACCGCGGCTCGTCGCCTCCGACGTGGACGGCACCATCGTGCGCACGGACGGCACGGTCTCCGCGCGCACGCTCGCGGCGATCGCCGCGGTCGAACGAGCGGGCGTGCCGTTCGTCATGGTCACTGGCCGACCGGTGCGCTGGATGCCCGACATCGCCGACAAGACGGGCCACCGGGGCGTGGCCATCTGCGCAAACGGCGCGATCGCCTACGACCTGCACACCGAGCGGATCGTGCGCTCCAGCCTGCTCACGGCCGAGGCCGCCCGCGGGGTCGCCGCGGCGCTGCGGGAGGCCATCCCGGGGATCGCCTTCGCCGTGGAGCGGCTCGACAGCGGGTTCGCCCACGAGCCGACCTACGTCCCCCGCTGGGACTCCAGTGATCCGCGGACCCAGGCGCCCATCAACGACCTGCTGACCGGCGACGTCGTCAAGTTGCTCGCACGCCACGAGGGGCTGGACTCCGACGCGCTGCTCGCCGCGGCGCAGGTGGCCGTGGCGTCTGGCGCCACCCTGACCCACTCGAACGGTGACGGGCTGCTCGAGATCAGCGCCGCCGGCGTCTCGAAGGCCAGTGGTCTCGCGGCGTACGCCGAGGAGCGCGGGGTGGACCAGGCGGCCGTCACGGCGTTCGGGGACATGCCGAACGACCTGCCCATGCTCACCTGGGCCGGTCACGGCGTGGCGATGGCCAACGCGCACCCGGAGGTGCTCGAGGTCGCCGACGAGGTCACCGCCAGCAACGACGACCACGGTGTCGCCCTGGTCCTCGAGCGCTGGTTCGGCTCCTAGCGCGAGGGACCGGTCACCCGGAGATCAGGCGGAGAGCTCGCCGAGGTGCTTCTCGAGGCCCTTCTTGGCAGCGTCGCCGAGCCCCTGGAAACCCTTGTCCAGCAGGCGCGAGAACACCTTGAACGGCCCGCGCAGGTTGATCGTCGCGTGATAGGTCATGTCCGAGCCACCGTCGCTACGGGGCTCGATGGTGATGGTGTCCAGGGAGATCATCGCGAACTGCTTGGCGTAGAGGACGACCTTGCTGTCCGCCACGAGCTCGGTGATCTCGTAGTTGAGCGGGATGCCGTTGGCGTTGACGTGGAAGCGCGCGCCGAGCCGCACCGGGTCGCCGTCGCTGAGCAACTTGGTCGACCGGACCGACGGGTCCCACTCCCCGGCGGAGCGGAAGTCGGCCATGTAGCGGAACACGACGGCGGGGGGAGCGGGAGACGGGACGGTCGCGACGTAGGTGGCCATCTAGAGGTACTGCCCCGTGGCGCTGGGTCCACCCTCACCCGGAGTCGTCCCACCCGGCAGGGCAGGTCGGCCACGCATCTGCTCGAGCTGCACCCGCGCGGCCATCTGCTGCGCGAACAGCGCGGTCTGGATGCCGTGGAACAGTCCCTCGAGCCAGCCCACCAGCTGGGCTTGCGCGATGCGGAGCTCGGCGTCCGACGGGATCGTGTCGTCGGTGAACGGCAGGGTCAGCCGATCGAGCTCCTCGCGCAGCTCGGGAGCGAGCCCCTCCTCGAGCTCCTTGATCGAGCTCTGGTGGATCTCGCGCAGCCGGGTGCGGGCGGCGTCGTCGAGAGGTGCGGTCCGCACCTCCTCGAGCAACTGCTTGATCATCGAGCCGATGCGCATCACCTTCGCGGGCTGCTCGACCATGTCTGCGGGGCTGCGCTCCTCGTCGCCGGTCGCCGGCGGGACGGTGATCTGCTGCCCGTCCTCCCCCACGACGACAATGCTCTGGCCCTGCTGGTGATCCGGCTCGCTCATCTGCTCATCTTGTCCCATACGGTGCCGGGGTGAACCTCAGGTCCCACTTCCCCGCCCTGGCTGAAGGCTTGGCCCACTTCGACGGCCCCGGCGGCACGCAGGTGCCGGAGGCGGTGGCGGCGGCCGTCGCCGCGACGTACCGGAGCGCGGTGAGCAACCGGCACGGCGGTTTCACGAGCAGCGACCGGGCGGACGCGATCGTCGAGGACGCCCGCCAGGCTGCCGCCGACCTGCTCGGGGCCGACCCGCGCGGGGTGGTCCTCGGGCACTCGATGACGGCCAACACCTACGTCCTGGCGGGCGCGCTCGCGAAGACCTGGTCTGCCGGCGACGAGGTGATCGTGAGCGTCCTCGACCACGACGCCAACATCCGGCCGTGGGTGCAGGCGGCCGAGCGCGTGGGGGCGACGGTCCGCTGGGCCGACGTCGACGACGCCAGCAACCTGCCGGCGGAGCAGTACGCCGATCTCGTCACCGAGCGGACGCGGCTTGTCGCCGTCACCGCCGCGAGCAACGCCACCGGCTCACGGCCAGACGTCCAACGGATCGTCGAGATCGCCCACGCCGCAGGTGCTCTGGTCCATGTCGACGGGGTCCACGCGACCCCGCACGGTCCGGTCGAGCGGCTCGGGGACTTCTGGGCCTGCAGCGCCTACAAGTGGTACGGCCCGCACCTCGGGGTCACGGCGGCAGCCCCGGCCCTGCTCGAGACGCTCCACCCGGACAAGCTCACGGCGTCGACCGAGGACGTGCCGGACCGCTTCGAGCACGGGACCTCCCCGTTCGCCCAGCACGTCGCCCTGACCGCCGCGATCGACTGGCTGGCCTCCCTGGGGACCGGTGCCACGCGACGCGAGCAGCTGGTCAGCGCCATGGGCGCGCTCGCCCAGCAGGAGGAGGCCGTGTTCGCGCGGCTGCTCACGGGCCTGCGGGAGCGCGAGGACATCACCCTGGTCGGCAACCCGGAGCGCCGCACCCCGACCGTCGCCTTCCTCAAGCGAGGCGAGACTCCGCAGCAGACGGCGGCGCGCCTCGCGGAGCGGGGCGTCGCGGTCTGGGCCGGTCACTACTACGCGATCGAGCTCATGGCGCGGCTGGGCCTGCCGGACGGAGCGGTCCGTGCCGGTGTGGTGGGCTACACCGACGACGACGACGTCGACCGCCTGCTGGAGGCCCTGTGAACCCCGAGACCGTCCGCCGCACCTGCCGCACGCTGGAGCCCGTCCACGCGATGGTCTACTTCTCCCCGGAGCCGCAGGAGGAGTACGCCGCCCTCGGCCTGGACGCCAAGGCGAACCCGGCCCACGGGTACTTCCCGGCGCGTGCGGCAGCGATGGGCGCGGTGACCTGGCCGACCGTTCAGGCAACGTTCTTCAACTTCAGCCCGTTCGCCGTCCAGCTCGGCATCGACGGGGTCTGGGACCGCGTGTCCCCGGCCGACGTCCAGGCGGCCCGCCGCAGGGGAGCGCAGCGGGCCCTCGATCGGCTGTGTGGCCCGCTTCTCGAGGCCGCCCCCGAGGCCGCCGAGCTCGCGCGCCGCGCCACGGAGGCGTGC
The DNA here is from genome assembly GCA_963760125.1 of uncultured Actinomycetota bacterium. Lineage (GTDB taxonomy): Bacteria > Actinomycetota > Actinomycetes > Mycobacteriales > SCTD01 > RYN-111. The sequence goes on from CAVXBV010000011.1 coordinate 196,437, forward strand.
ACGCCGTACGGCCGACCCTTGTACGCCGCGCACGCCGGCCTCGACTGGCCGGAGCCGGCGGTGCTCCAGCTCTGGCACGCCCTGACCCTGCTGCGCGAGTACCGCGGCGACGGGCACATCACGGCGCTCGTCGCGGCCGGCCTGACCGGACTTGAGGCTGCCGTCCTGCACGTCGCGCTGGGCGACACGTGGAACCGCAAGGCGCTGCAGGCCACCCGCGTCTACTCCGACGAGCAGTGGGAGTCCGCGTGCTCCTCGCTCGCGGAGCGAGGCTGGCTCACCCCGGAGGCGACGCTGTCGGCGGAGGGCACCGCGTGGCGCGAGGACATCGAAGCCACGACCGACCGGCTCGCGCTCGCGCCCTGGGAGCACCTCGGCGAAGCGGGCGCCGCGCGCCTGGTCGAGCTGGTGGGCCCGATGGCCAAGGCGATCGTCGACGCCGGGACCTTCGGCCGCGGACCCTCCCTCGGCTGACGCGCCCCCCAGCACCCCCAACCCCCATGATCATCGGAATCCGCGTACACAGATCTGGGCCCGAACCTGTGTACGGCGACTCCGATGATCATGGAGGGGGCGGAGAGCCAGCGCGCGGCGAGGGGGCGGTCAGCGGACCTGCAGCAGGACCTTGCCGATGTGGGAGCTCTGCTCCAGCAGCCGGTGGGCGTCTGCGACGTCGGCCAGCGGCAGCACCCGGTCGATGACGGGCCGCACCTCGCCCGCGGTGACAGCGGGCCAGACCGCGGCGAGCACGCCAGCGACGATCGCCGCCTTCTCCTCCGCGGGCCGGGCGCGCAGGGACGTGGCATGCACCGCCGCGCGCTTGCCCAGCAGCATCGACAGGTTGAGCTCGCCCTTCACCCCGCCCTGCAGACCGATGACGACGAGCCGACCGCCGGTCGCGAGCGCCTCGACGTTGCGCGCCAGGTAGGCCGCGCCCATGTTGTCGAGGATCACGTCGAACGGTCCGGCCGCGACGAAGTCCTGCTCCTTGTAGAGCACCGCCGTGGTCGCCCCCAGCGACAGAGCCCGGGTCGCCTTCTCCGCCGAACCGACGGTCACGGTCACCGTCGCCCCGTGCCGCGCGGCGACCTGGATCGCGTGGGTGCCGATGCCGGACGTGCCGCCGTGCACGAGCAGCCGCTCGCCAGGCTGGAGGCCGGCCAGGTCGAAGACGTTCGACCACACGGTGCACGCCACCTCGGGCAGCGCCGCAGCCTCGAGCAACGACACCCCCTCGGGTACGGGGAGCAGCTGCGCGACCGGGACCGCGACCTGCTCGGCGTAGCCGCCCCCGGAGAGCAGGGCGCACACCTCGTCGCCGACCGCCCAGCCTGCGACGCCCTCGCCGAGGGCGCTGACGACGCCGCTGCACTCCAGGCCGGGGTAGGGCGACGCCCCCGGCGGTGGGTTGTAGAACCCCTGGCGCTGCAGGAGATCGGCCCGGTTGACCGCCGTCGCGACGACGTCGATCAGTACCTCGCCCGCACCGGCGACCGGTACCGCGACGTCGGCGAGGGTGAGGACCTCGGGTCCGCCGTACGACGGGAGCGTGACCGCGCGCATCAGGACGCCTCGACCGAGCGGAGGACCGACGTGATGTCGGTGCTGAACGGGAAGCCGTTGTAGCTCCCCTTGCCGACCGTGTGGTCCCTGACCGCCAACCGGTACGCGGGGGACCACCACGTGGTGACGTCTGCCGTGTACGTCACGTCGCCGGTGAGCTCGAGGTGGTTGGTGACGACGACGCACGGGACGGGCTTGCCGCCGACGGTGAGCGTCTCGTTGCGCATCACCTCCGACCTCGAGGAGATGCGGGTCTTGCCGTCGGTCGAGGTCCCGGACGTCGAGTACGCCCGACCGATCGTGGCCGGGTCCGGCACCAGCAGCGCCGCCGGGTTGGCACGGAACTCCTTGGTGAACGCCGGCGTGGTCAGGGTCAGCACGGACAGGTAGGTCCCGCTGTCGCGCACCAGGACGTCCTCGACGGTGTCGCCGGTGCTCTCGCTGTGGAGGGTGAGCCGCTGCCCACCCGCCCTCACCGGCGTCACGGTCAGGGTGGGCGAACCGCTCACGTCCTGGGGCGTCCCCGGGTCGCCGAGCGTGACCGTGCCGCGGCTGTCGTAGGTGTACGTACCGCTGCGCGTGGCCTTCGACGGCGCCACCGCTCCGGGCGCTGTGGTCACCGCCGGCCCGGCGGACGTGGTCGGCGTCGGACCCGCCGCGCCGGCGGAGCCTGTGGTGCTCCCGGACGTGCCGGCGACCACACCCCCCGAGGTCGCGCCCGATGCCCCTTCCGAGGCAGTGACCACTGGCGCGGGCGACGCGGTGGGTGCCGCGGAGGCGGAGGCCTTCACGTCGAGCGAGGCCGCAGGAGATCCCCCGGAGCAGCCGGTCAGCACGAGGACGGGGACGACGAGCAGGGGAGTGAGGCGCACCGCACCAGTCTGCCCTCGTCGTCGACGGTGGGACGCGGCGGGCAGGAGTTCGCAGACATGTGGCGAAACGAGCAGCATGGCTCTCCGTCTCCGCCCCCTGTCCCTGGTCGCCGTCGCCCTGTCCGTCAGCGTCGCCGGCGCTGCGTTGGCCGGCCCGAGCCTTCCCGGCGCGCCGGGCACGCCGACCGACTACCCCGCGACGTCGACCGCAGCGACGTACAAGACGTTCAACGCGGCCGGCAAGCAGACCGGCACGGCGAAGTGGCACTGGACGCCCGCCGGCGGCAACTGCTGCGAGGTGTACATCACCAGCGACGCCAAGGGCAGCCTGCTGGAGTACGGCGGCTCGCTGCCGCTGCAGAGCAGCGACAACGGCAAGACCTGGAAGCAGATCGTGTTCCCGACGCCGCTGTACAACGGTGAGGGCGCGATGGTCGCCGGACCGAAGGGCGACATCTTCGGCATCGGCTGGGACCCGTACACCGGGGACCACCTGCAGGGCGTCCGCTACACGGCGGCGACCAAGACGTGGGAGACCGCTGAGGCGCCGATCAAGACCCCGGTGTTCGACCGCGAGTGGATCACCTACGCGAAGGGACCGTGGAACGACAACGGCAAGCAGGTCCCCTTCCTGACGCTCGTCCGGGGCGGGACGGCGACCAAGGCGGTGGAGCTCATCGCGACCGACGGGCTGTCGTACACGACGGCGTCCTACCCGAACCAGGACGTCTCGCAGAACAGCGCTGAGCCGATCAACTTCACGATCCCCGTGGTGAAGAACCCCGACGCGGACTACTGGCAGCCCAACCCCGGCACCTTCACCGTGCCGCTGAACGCCGGTGGCGTCCTGCTGCTGAACAACAGCGGCGACAACCTCGGCGCCGACGCTGCGCGTTTGAACGCCGCGACGCTGAAGTGGGAGCGCGTCAAGCTCGCCTTCAAGCCCACTGGCGTCATCCGGCAGGACTCCCGCGGGTGGCTGTCGATGACGACGCGCAAGGGCAACGAGATCGACTTCGCGCAGTCCACCAACGGCGGCAAGACGTGGAAGACCACCACGCTGGTCCTGCCCCAGGGCCTGGCGAAGATCGAGAGCTCGGGCAGCTTCTTCGACGTCAAGGTCAACGGCAAGCTCGGGCAGGCCGTCGTCGCTACCCGCGCGGACAGCGCCAAGGGGCTCGGCCAGGACGTCGTCTGGCGGATCGACATCAAGGGGGCGCAGCCGAAGGTCACCAAGGTCTACGCCGTGGGGCTGGGCAACGCCCCCACTGCGGTCGGACTGGTCGCGGGCCTGGCCGCCGATCGCTTCGACTTCCCGAGCGTCACGCTGCTGCCGAACGGCCGCATCGCGATGAGCTTCCAGGACGCCAGCACGCCGCGGCACGCCGCGCGCGAGGGCGTGCCGAGCACGGGCACGGTGCTCAACCCCACCGGCGGCCACAGCCCGGCGCTCGCCATCCTCGACTGAGCGGCTGCGCAGCCCTAGGGCTCTCTGGCAGATTGCAGCCATGACCGACACGGCGCAGGGCACGGGGCACCAGGGACACCTCGACCGGTTGACCAGCGTGGACGCCGGCTTCCTCCACATGGAGGAGGGCGGTGCGCACATGCACATCGGCGCGCTCGGTGTGTTCTCCGGCCGGCCCCCGTCGATCGAGGCCTTCCGCGCGCACATCGACGCCCGGCTGCCGCTGCTCCCGAGGTACCGGCAGCGGGTCCAGGAGATGCCGTTCGGGACGGGCCGTCCGCTGTGGGTGGAGGACGAGACGTTCCGGCTCGACTACCACGTCCGGCACACGGCCCTGCCCGTACCGGGGTCTCAGCGCGAGCTGCTCAACCTGGTCGACCGGATCATCGGCCAGCGCCTGGACCGCAGCAAGCCGCTGTGGGAGATGTGGCTGGTCGAGGGGCTGCAGGCTGCCGACGGCGCGGAGCGCTGGGCCCTTGTCGCCAAGACCCACCACGCGATGATCGACGGCGTCAGCGGGGTCGACCTCATGACGGTGTTGTTCGACCTGACGCCCGACGTGCAGAACGCCCCCCCGCCGGCCTGGACCGCGGCGCCGACGCCCGGCACGGTGGGCCTGCTGACGGCTGGCGTGCACGGCCTGGTGCGCAACGTCGTGGACCTCGCGCGCGACGGCGTGGGCTTGGCGCTGCACCCCCAGGACGCCGTACGCACCACGGTGGACAAGGTCGGTGCGCTGGCCGAGGCGACCCGCCCGCTGATCGACGCGGCGCCGCGCACGCCGCTCAACCGCAAGCCCGGACCACATCGGCTGCTGGCGATCGTGGAGACCGACCTGGCTGACTACAAGCTGGTGAAGGCCTCCTCCGGGGGTGCGACCGTCAACGACGTCGTCCTGACCGCGGTGGCCGGAGCGCTGGGGACGTTCCTCGGCCGCCGGGGCCTGTCGGTGGACGGCGTCGAGCTGCGGGCCTGCGTCCCGGTGTCGCTGCGGGCCGAGGCGAAGAGGGGGGCGCTCGGGAACGAGATCGCCATCATGAACGCGCCGCTGCCCGTGGGGATCCGCGACCCGCGGGCGCGGCTGGCACGGGTGCGCGAGGCGATGGAGCACCTGAAGTCCTCGAAGCAGGCCGAGGGCGCCAAGGTGCTCACGTCGCTGGAGAACGCCCTCCCGCCGGCGATGCTGGCCCGCGCCTCACGGCTGGGCTTCTCCTCGCGGCTGTACAACCTGCTGGTCACCAACGTGCCCGGTCCGCAGATCCCCATCTACCTGCTCGGGGCGCAGCTCGAGGAGCTGGTGCCGCTCGCGTTCCTGGCCCCGGAGCACACGCTGGCCATCGGGATCATGAGCTACCACGGGCACGTGACGTACGGCCTGATCGCGGATGCCGACAACGTGCCCGACCTGGAGCGACTGGCGCAGGACCTGCGGGACGCCCTGGCGGAGCTGGTCGCGACCTCGGGCTGATCCCGGGTCACGACTCCCGCAGCACCTCGGTGCCGCGCTGCAGCCGCAGCGCCTCGAGCGTGTCGCGCTGGCGCTCGGCGCGGGCGATGAGGTCGTCGAGCAGCACCGCCGGGAGCCGCGGGTCCTCGAGCGCCCGCAGCAGCCGCCAGCCGGACAGCTTGCCGGCGACCCCGACGCTGAGGCCCTCGAGCTCGATCAGGTCTGACAGCGGCGACCTGCTCACCAGATGCCCGTTCAGCTTCAGTCGGCCGGCCTTCTCCCCGACCCAGCCGGCGGCGGCCTTGACATGGTCGACCGAGGTCCCGGTCGCCCGCATGAGGTCGAGCAAGGCGTCCCGGTCCTGCTCGATCTCCTGCCGGAGGGGCTCGAGCACGGGCTGGGTGGCGGCGGCCCGCTTGGCGAGCTCCAGCCCGGCGGTCGCGCCCATCAGGTGGTCGTTGAGGTAGATGCTGAGCAGGTCGGCCATGCGGGCGCTGTTCCCCTTGTGCTGCGGCGCTATCCCTCCGGGAGGTGCCCGGTGCGCAGCCAGACGTGCGTCGCCGTCACCTCCTGCACGGGGTCCTCGGCGAAGTGCCCACCGCCGGACGTCTCGACGACCGTGGCCTGGGGGAGGCGCGCGGCGAGGAAGCGCCCGTGGGCGACAGGGCAGGAGGAGTCGATGTCGCCGTAGGTCAGGAGGACGGGTACGGCGATCATCGACAGCGAGAACCCCCACGGGCGGACGAAGGCCAGGGTGTCGTCGACGGATCCGCCGACGCCCTCGCGGGCCTGCTCCGGGACGATGCGTTCGAACGCAGCTCGGACCTCCGGCCGGAGGAGGAACGCGACGTCGCCCGCGGACGCCTCATTCCCCAGCAGGGCTGCGGGGTCCGCCCTGATCCGCTGCTCCATGAGGGCCTGCTCACGCTCCAGCTCGCGGGTCAGCACCTCCTCCCCGGCCTCGGCCCACAGGAGCTCGGCAGCGATGTCAGGATCCATCCCCGACATCCACTCCTCGCGGGTGAGCCCGTCCTCCCCGAGGGGCGCGAGCGACGACTGGCAGGCGACCCGCACAACGCGGTCCGGCAGCAGCGCCGCGCAGGCCAGGGCGTGCGGGCCGCCGCCGGAGCCGCCGACCACCGAGAACCGACCGAGGCCCAGGGCATCCGCGAGCGCCAGGATGTCGGCTGCCTCGTCGGCGACCGATCGCCCTCGGCGCCGGGTCGACCGGCCGTAGCCGGCCCGGTCGGTGGTGACGTACCGCACGCCTGCGCGCCGGTAGACGGTGTCGTCGATCAGCCGGCTGAGTCGGCATCCGGGGGTGCCGTGCAGGCCGATGACGGGGAACCCGCCTGGGTCGCCACCGTCGGCGTACCGGAGGGTGCGGCCGTCCGGCAGGCGCATCTCGGCCTCGATCAGGTCGGAGCCGCGGGTGCTGTCGCTGTCGCTGTCGCGGTCTTCCTTCGCCGCTGTCGCTGTCGCTGTCGCTGTCGCCGGTCACCCTGCCGAGCCTAGGTCGGAGCAGGCCTGAGCGCCGGTCCCCTCGAAGGTTCCGGCTGCTGAGGTCCGGTGGTGCGGGGTCGTGCCGGGTGGCGAGACGGGATGCGCTAGTAGCGCGGCGGAGGGCGGCGGAAGCGCCAGCCGCCCCGGGTGATCCAGGTGGTGCTGCCGTCAGGCTCGCGTCGGACCCGGAAGACGGCCTGCTTGGCGCGGTGGTGGCGACGGCAGAGGCAGTGCAGGTTGGCCCCGTCGGTCTGCCCGCGGGGCCAGGGGAGGGCGTGGTCGAGATCGGTGCGCCCGGCTGGGCGCTGGCAACCGGGAAACACGCAGGTCCGATCCCGGACCTCGACGAGGCGACGCAGTCGCGCGGGGATCCGGTAGCTCGCGGTGCCGAGGACCTGCGGCACGGGCGGCTCGGCCAGGTTCCCTCGCCAGGCTGGTGTGCCGGGTCCGGTGGTCGGCCGCCCCGACCGGGATCGGGTCGCTCACGCAGAGCACCTGCCCCGTGCCGGCGTCGACGCTGATCTGCGTGGCCGCCGTGCACTGGTCGACGAGGTCCCGTGCCGTCTCGGGCAGGGCAGGCCCCAGGCCGGGGATCTCCGCCAGCTCCAGGTCACCGCCGTCCAGGGTGCTGAACGGCACGATCACCGACGCCGTCCACGTGCCTGCCGCCGCACCGCCCGTCAGCAGGTCGACGAACAGGTCGAAGGTCCGCTCGTCGGTGCTCCGCTCGTCCCCTCCGCCGATCTCGAGCGGCAGGGTGGCCTCGAGGCTCGCCTGGATCGCGGCGATCATCGCCGCGGGGCCCTGCGCCCAGATGCTCGCCTGGCCGTCGACGCCGGGGAGGAAGCGCACCCGACGGGACCGGCGCGCGCGCTCCTCACGGGCCCGGGCGGCGGCGCGGTCGACGGTGAGGATGAGCCGCCTGGTGAGGGCAGACAGCTGGCCGGGGAGCTCGCCGCGGTAGCGCGCGAGCAGCACGAGCACGACCGCCTGCCGCTGCTCCAGCGTCAGGTCGACGGCGGCCAGCTCGCGGAGCACCGCCTTGACGTGGCGCACGGTCAGGACCCCGGCGTCGACGGCCTCGAGCAGCCCGGGCAGCTCGGCGGCCTGCAGCGCCTCGGCGGTGATCCCTGCCCCGGTCATCGGGCTGACCCGCAGGGCGAGCGCTGCCTCGTCGGGCACGAACTCCCGATCGCGCGCCGTCGCCCGGTTGTACGACGCCACGACCGCGCGGACCTGACCGACCCAGGCGAGGTCGGCGAGCCGCTGCCAGCGGCCGATGTCGTCGAGCTCCTCGGCCGGCGTCGCGGTGAACAGGAGTCCCTCGAAGCGGTCCTCGGTGCGGGCGATCAGCGCGGCCAGGCGCTCCGGCGACAGCGCTGTGTCGAGCGCGCGGTCGCTCCACGCACGCTCGTCCGGAGCGGCGGGATCGTCGCTTTCGAAGGCGGAGAGGGCGGCGAACATGCCCTTACGATAGGGGGTCGGTCCGACAGTTCTGGAAGCCAAAAAGCCTTTGTGGACAAGGAAAACCGGTCCACAACCCGCCTTGACAGCGCGTAGAACTACGAGCGCGCGTCGGCGATCTGGATGAGGTTGCCGCAGGTGTCATCGAGCACGGCGAACGCGACGCCCTCGACCACGGTCGGCGGGTGCACGAACGTCACGCCGAGCGCCACCAACCGCGCGTGCTCGGCGACCACGTCGGTCGCCAGGAACGACGTGAACGGGATCCCGTCCTTGCGCAGGGTGCTCTGGAACGCCTGCACCGCGGGATGGTTGGCCGGCTCGAGGACGAGCTCGACCTCCCCGGCATCGTCGGGGGAGACCACGGTCAGCCAGCGGAAGTCCCCCATGGGGATCTCGGTCTTGCGGACGAAGCCCAGCACGCGGGTGTAGAAGTCCAGCGCCCTGTCCTGATCGGTGACGTAGACGCTGGCCAGCCCGATCTTCACCAGTGCACGCCCTTGAGGATGTGGGCCATCGCCAGCTGCTCTCCCGACAACCGAGGTGCTTCCTCTGTGGGCTCTGAGGTCTTTCCCTTGGCCGCGGTGCTGTCGGGGAACACCTTGTACGCGAGGTGCAGCACCTGGTCGACCATCTTGGGCGCCACGGCGTAGAGGACCTCGGCGGTCGTGCCCAACCGGGTGTTGATGTTCTTGGGCCGCGACCGGATCGCCTCGCAGATCATCTCGCCGGCCTCCGCGGGCGAGATGGCGGGGAAGGCGTCATACATCTTCGTCGGCGCGATCATCGGCGTCCGCACGAGCGGCATGTGGATCGTCGTGAAGGTGACCCCGGACCCCAGGGTCTCCGACGCCGCGATGCGGGAGTACGCGTCGAGCGCGGCCTTCGAGGCGACGTACGCGGAGAAGCGCGGGACTCCGGTCTGCACGCCGATGGAGGACACGTTGATGATGTGGCCGAACCGCTGGTGGGTCATGCCGGGCAGCAAACCCATGATGAGGCGCACCGCCCCGAAGTAGTTGAGCTGCATGGTCCGCTCGAGGTCGTGAAAGCGGTCCTGGGACAGCTTGATCGAACGTCGGATCGACCGGCCGGCGTTGTTGACCAGGAAGTCCACACCGCCGTGCGTGTCGGTGACGTCCTTCACCAGCGTGTCGATCGCCTCGAGATCGCTGAGGTCGCAGGTGAAGACGTGGCACTGCCCCCCCGCTTCGGTGATCTCCTGCTGCACCTCGAGGAGCTTGTCGAGCGAGCGCGCGACGATGATGGGGACGCCCCCCGCCGCGGCGATCTGACGTGCTGCCTCGGCGCCGATCCCGGACGAGCCGCCGGTGATGAGGACCCGCTTGCCGGTCACGGCCTTGGAGAACGAGCGGTCCTTGTGCAGCTCCGGGTCGAGCGTCCGCTCCCAGTGGTCCCACAGCTTGTCGGCGTAGGAGGTCAAGGGCGGCACCGAGATGCCGGAGCCGGCCAGGGCGCGCTCGGTGTCGCGGGTGTCGAACTGCGGCTCGAGCGCCATGTGCCCGACGACCTCCTCGGGGATACCGAGGTCCGCGAGCAGGGTGCGACGGATGTCGCGGAGCTGGGGCAGCTTGAGCAGCATCGAGAACGCGCCCTTGGGCAGCAGGTCGAGCAGCTTGGTGTCGACCCGGATCCCCAGCTGGGGGGCGTGGCCGGCGCGCGCGAAGGCGTTGAGCGCCTCCCCGACCCGGATGCCGCGCGGGTCGGTGAGGTGGAACGCCTGACCGTCGAGGTCGGGCTGGTGGGCGATGTGGTCCAGCGCCGCCGCGACGAAGTCGACCGGGACGATGTTGGTCCAGCCGAGCTCCGGACCGATGAGCGGCATCCACTCGGGCAGCAGGTGCCGGATCTTCTTGATGGCCGTGAAGAAGTAGTACGGGCCGTCGATCTTGTCCATCTCGCCGGTCCGGCTGTCGCCGACGACGACCGCCGGTCGGTAGACGCGCCACGTCGTGGCCTCGGCGCGGACGATCGCCTCGGACTCGTACTTGGTGCGGTGGTAGGCCGTGGGGAGTTTCTGCCCCTCGGCGAAGTGGTCCTCGCGGAACAGCCCGCGGTGCTCACCCGCTACGGCCACGGACGAGACGTGGTGGAAGGTCGCGCCGAGCGCGTTGGCCAGTGCCACCGCGTGGCGCGTCCCCGCAACGTTGGCCAGGTCGTTGGCCTCGGCGGTGGCCGTCATGTCGTAGAGCGCCGCCAGGTGGAAGAACTCCGAGACGCCCTTCAGGGAAGCGGGATCGACGCCCAGCAGGGGGGAACCGAGGTCGCCGGTGACGGGCTTCACCCGCTCGTCGCTCCACAGCTCACGGACCTTCTCAACGGACTGCTCGCGCACCAGGACGTGGATGTCGCCGTGGCGTTCCAGGAGCTTGGCGATCAGTCGCTTGCCGATGAACCCGGTTGCCCCGGTCACGAAGTAGGCCATGCGATCTTCCTACACCGTTTCGCAGGCCTCTGGGCCCGGCCTACCCTCCGGCCATGCCGCTGCCGGTGATCACCCCGATGCCCCCCGCCGTCCGCGGTCTTCCGCGGGTGGGGGCAGGCCTGGCCCTCCTCCACGACCCCACCGGCTTCTTCACCCGTGCTCGGGTCCGACACGGCGACACCTACGTCACCGACGCCTTCGGCTTCCGCCTGCTCTGCCTGTTCAGCCCCGAGGGCGTGCGCAGCCTTTACGCGTTGGACGAGAACGTCGCCAGCTTCGGCCTGGCGACCTACCGGCTCATCAAGTTCAAGTTGCCGGAGGAGCTGCTGTTCGGCCGACGGGTGACCCCGCACCAGCTGTTCGGCCGCGAGCTGACCGAGTCCTACCTCTCCGCCTTGGACGCGGCCATGTCCGCGGCAGTCGACGAGCTCGGCGAGGGAGGCTCCGTCGAGGTGTTCGGGCAGATGCGGCGGATCGCGCACCGCCTCGGGCTGATGTCCTGGGGTGGACCGATGCTCGCTTCGCGCCTCGATGAGCTGGCGCCGCTGCTCGACCAGCTCGACAGCGCCGAGGCGTTCGTCCGCCCCGTGCAGGCGTTTCGCACGGCGGCCACCAAGCAGCGGCGGGAGAAGAAGGCGATGCGGGCGATCGACGCGATCGTGGCGGAGGTGCTGGACCAGGAGGAGCCGTCCGGCTTCCTCGGCACGATCGCGCAGGCGTGGGACGGGGAGACCGACGCCGCGACGGGCATCAGCCGGGACCTGGTCCTCATTCACCTGGGTTCGCTGTCCAACCTCTACGCCGCCCTCTCGTGGACGCTCGTGCACCTGCTCCAGCGACCGGACCTGCTGGCCCGGGTCCGCGCGGGCGACGACGCCCTGCTCGAGCAGTGCGCGAACGAGTCGATCCGCGTGGCGCAGCGGTCGCTCACGCTGCGGGAGGTCCTGAAGCCTGTCGACATCGACACCGGGGACGGCGTCGTTCGGGTCGAGCCCGGGACCTTCATCGCAACGATGCTCAGCGTCTTGAACACGACGGTCGACCCTCGCCTGGCCGACTACGACCCCTCCCACTACACCGCGAACCGCAAGCTCGCCCTCGACCTCCCGGCCAAGGAGCTCGTCAGCACGTTCGGCCACAAGTCGCACACCTGCCCTGCCGCCCGCTTCTCGGTCACGGCGATCCGCGTGGCCGTGCGCCGCCTGCTGGCGACCTACGACGTGACCCCGGAGTTCACCGAGGTGGCACCCCGTCGGCAGCAGATCGGCGGGGTCGCGCGCGCGTCCGGTCCGGTGCGGGTCACCTATCGCCGGCGCTGACCCCTTGCGCCCGTCCTGCCCGAGTTGCTATAGATGACGTAGCAAACGCGACGAGGGGCGAACGATATGGCTGGCGAGATCTGGGGACTGCTCGGCATCAACCTGCTGGTGATGCTGGTGGTGATGACGCTGATCTCGATCCCGTCGTTCTCCACCCGCGATCCCAGCTACATCGACGCGTTCTGGGGGATGGGCTTCGTCATCCTCGCCCTGAGCAGCTTCGTGCAGACCGACGGCGACGGCGCGCGCAAGGGCTGGCTGCTCGGTCTTACCGCCCTATGGGGCTTGCGCCTGAGCGGCTACCTGTTCTGGCGCTGGCGCAAGCACGGGCCCGACCCGCGCTACCAGGCGATCCTGGCCACCCGCAGCGGCGGGAACGAGAAGGTCTTCATCTGGCGGCGCGTGTTCCTGGTGCAGGCGTTCGTGCTCACCCTCACCGCGCTGCCGGTCCAGCTCGGTCAGGTGTACGCCGAGCCCGTCGGCCTCACGGCCCTCAACGTGGTCGGCGTCGTGCTCGCCTTGTTCGGCATCGTCTACGAGACCACGGCCGACACCCAGCTCACCCGCTTCAAGGCGGACCCGGCCAACGCGGGTCAGGTCATGGACAGGGGCGTGTGGCGCTACTCGCGCCACCCCAACTACTTCGGTGAGACGTGCACGTGGTGGGGCCTGTTCCTCGTCGCGGTCGTCAACGGCCCCACGGTCTTCGCCGCGATCGGTCCGGCCATCATCACCTTCTTCCTGCTCAAGGTCAGTGGCGTCACGCTGCTGGAGAAGTCGCTCACCAAGACCAAGCCGAAGTACGTCGACTACATCGCCACCACCAGCGCCTTCATCCCGATGCCTCCGAAGAAGGTGCGGGTGTGACCCTGTTCCTGCTGGGCGGGGCCCAGACCGACTTCGCGCGCAACTACGCCCGTGAGGGGCTCGAGGTGAGCGACCTGGTCGCGGACGTCGTCCGTGACACCTTGGCGGACGCGCGAGTCGAGGCGACCGAGGTCGAGACGATCCACGTCGGCAACGCCTTCGGGATGCTCTTCAACGGCCAGGGCCACCTGGGAGCCATGCCCGCCACGGTGGAGCCCGGGCTCTGGGGGACGCCGGCGATGCGGCACGAGGCCGCCTGCGCGTCGGGCAGCTTGGCCCTGCTCGCGGCGACCGCCGAGATCGAGGCGGGGCGCTACGACTGCGCGCTGGTGCTGGGCGTGGAGCAGGAGAAGTCCGTGCCCGGCGACGAGGCCGCCCGGATCTTGGGGGCCGCGTCGTGGGTGGGCCACGAGGGCGACCAGCCCTACGTCTGGCCGCACCAGTTCGACCTGCTCGCCAACGAGTACGACGCGCGCTACGGCCTGGACGACGCGCACCTCGCGGCGATCGCCGAGCTCAACTACCGCAACGCCCGCAGCAACCCCAACGCCCAGACGCGCACGTGGAACGTCACGGAGTTCGGGCCCGACGACGTGGCCAACCCGTCGGTCGCGGGCCGGGTTCGTCGTACCGACTGCTCCCAGGTGACCGACGGAGGCGCGGGCGTCATCGTCGCGGGGAAGGCCTTTGCCCAGAAGTGGGCCGCGCGCCACGGCGTCGACCTGACGACCGTCCCGCGCCTGCTCGGCTGGGGTCACCGCACGGCCGGCCTGTCGTACGCCGCCAAGGTCGAGGGGTCCAAGGACCAGGAGTACGTCATGCCGCACGTCCGGCGGGCCATCACCGACGCCTTCTCCCGGGCGGCCGTGCCCGACGTGTTCGCGCTCGACGCGATCGAGACGCACGACTGCTTCACGCCGAGTGAGTACCTCGCGATCGACCACTTCGGCATCACCGCGCCGGGGGAGAGCTGGAAGGCCGTCGAGTCCGGAACGCTCGAGCGCGACGGCGAGCTGCCGGTCAACCCGAGCGGCGGCCTGATCGGTGGCGGTCATCCCGTGGGGGCGACCGGTGTGCGGATGGCTCTCGATGCGATGAAGCAGGTCACCGGCACCGCCGGCGACTACCAGGTCGAGGGTGCGCGCACCGTCGGCACGTTGAACATCGGTGGCTCGACGACGACCACCGTCTCCCTCGTGATCGGGGTCTGACCAGATGACCGCTGTCCAGGTATCCGCACCGCTCTCGACGCTCCCCCAGGACGACGACCACCCGTACCGCACGGGAGCCTGGCAGCCCAACCTCGCCGAGTGGGACGCCACCGACCTCGAGGTGATCGAGGGAGCGATCCCCACCGACCTCGAGGGCATCTACCTGCGCAACACCGAGAACCCCGTCCACCCGAGCATCGGGATGTACCACCCGTTCGACGGCGACGGCATGATCCACCAGCTGCACCTCGCGGACGGGAAGGCGTCGTACCGCAACCGCTTCGTCCGGACGGCGGGCTTCGTCGCCGAGCAGGAGGCAGCCGGACCGCTCTGGACCGGGATGCTCGACATGCCGGCCAACTCGCTGCGGCCCGACGGCTGGGGCGCCCGGGGACGGATGAAGGACGGCTCGTCCACCGACGTGGTCGTCCACAACGGCAAGGCGCTGAGCAGTTTCTGGATGTGCGGCGACGTCTACGGACTCGACCCGGTGACGCTGGACCAGCTCGGCCCGCAGGAGTGGGTCCCGGCGTGCGGAATCAGCGCCCACACCAAGGTCGACGAGCGGACCGGCGAGATGCTGGTCTTCAGCTACGGCAAGAGCGAGCCCTACTTGCAGTACGGCGTCGTCTCCCCTGCGGGTGAGCTGGTGCACTGGGTCGACGTGCCGCTCCCCGGCCCACGGTTGCCGCACGACATGGCCTTCAGCGAGAACTACTCGATCCTCAACGACTTCCCGCTGTTCTGGGACCCGACGCTGCTCCAGGACGACATCCACCTGCCGCGCTTCTTCGGCGACCTGCCGTCGCGCTTCGCGGTGATCCCCCGCTACGGCAGCACCGAGCAGATCCGCTGGTTCGAGGCGGAGTCGACGTACGCCCTGCACTTCACCAACGCCTACGAGGTGACCAACGCCTACGGCGAGGTCGAGGTGTGGCTCGAGGGCTACCCGCAGCGCGACCCGATGCCCAAGAAGGCGGACGGCGCGGACTTCTGGCGCAGCTTCTACCGGCACATCGACATCGAGCGCATCCGGCCGCGGCTGCACCGCTGGAAGCTCAACCTCACGACCGGCAGCGTCAGCGAGGAGGACCTCTCGGACGCCATCACCGAGTTCGGCATGATCAACGCGCAGTACGCCGGGCGCGCGCACCGCTACTCCTGGTCGGTCACCGGCGAGCCGGGCTGGTTCCTGTTCAACGGCCTCATCAAGCACGACAACGTGACGGGCGCGGAGAAGCGCGTGTCCTTCGGGGACGGGGTCTTCGGCAGCGAAGCCCCGATGGCCCCGCGCCTCGGCGGGACAGCCGAGGACGACGGGTATCTCCTGACCTTCACCACCGACGTGAACCGCGACAGGAGCGAGGCGCTGATCCTGTCCGCCTCCGACCTCGACGTGGTCGCCCGCATCCGCCTGCCCCAGCGGATCTCGTCGGGAACACACTCCTGCTGGGCCCCCGCCGCCGCGCTGTGACGACGACCGAGACCGTCCTCGCACCGAACCCGCTTGGCCGGACCCTCGGGCTGCTCGGGGACGAGTGGGCGCTGCTGCTGGTCCAGCAGTGCTTCCTGGGCGTACGGCGCTACTCGGCGTTCCAGTCCGCGCTGGGGATCGGCCCGACGGTGCTGTCCGCGCGGCTGACGTCGCTGCTGGACGCCGGGGTCCTCGAGCAGGTCCCGGACGGTGGGCGCCAGGCCTACCAGCTCACCCGTAGTGGGCAGGACCTCTGGTCGGTCCTGCTGGGCATCTGGGCCTGGGAGCAGCAATGGGTGCAGGGGCAGGCGCTCCCCACCATGCGGCACGTCGTGTGCGGTGACGTCTTCACCCCGGAGCTCGCGTGCGCGTCCTGCGGCGCGTTGGCAGGCCGACGTGACGTCGTCATCAGCTGGGGTCCGTCGGGCGGCATGGCGCGCTCCGTCCCGGTCGGCAGCACCCGACGGCGCACCGGCTCCAGCCGGCCCGACGGACCGGGACTGTTCCCGGCCACGATGACGCTGCTCGGTAGCCGCTGGTCAGCAGCTGTGCTCGGCGCGGCGTTCCTCGGGGCCCGCCGGTTCACCGACTTCGAGGCCGCGCTCGGCGCACCGCCCAACGTCGTCTCCGAGCGGCTTCGGCAGTTCGTCGACCTCGGTGTCCTCGACGACAGCTACGCGCTGACCAGCAAGGGAGACGCGCTCTTCCCGGTCGTCACCCTGCTGGTCCGCTGGGCGGAGACCTGGCAGGGCGTCCCCGAGGGTCCGGCCCTGCTCGCCCGGCACAGCGAGTGCGACGACGCCTTCGTCCCCGTGTTGCACTGCTCGGCCTGCGACGGGCACCTGCACCTGGGGGAGCTCGCGGTGGAGGCGGCATGACCGTTGTCGCGTCGCTCGGCGGCGTCGACTTCTCCTACGGGCAGCTGCAGGTGCTCTTCGGCGTCGACCTGGAGGTCCGCACCGGCGAGGTGCTCGGTCTGCTGGGCACGAACGGCGCGGGCAAGTCCACCGTGCTCAGGGTGCTCTCCGGGCTCGCGCCCGCCACCCGCGGGACGGTGACCTTCCGCGGCGAGGACATCTCTCGCGTCCCGGCCGAGGACCTCGTCCCGCGTGGGCTGGTGATGGTCCCCGGGGGGAAGGCGATGTTCGCCGACCTCACGGTCGTCGAGTCGCTCGAGGTCGGGGCGCGGCTGGTGCCCAAGCCGCTGCGGCGCGAGCGGATCGACCGCGAGCTGGCCCGCTTCCCTCGCCTGGCTGAGCGCCGCACCAGCGCCTCGGGGTCGCTGTCGGGTGGTGAGCAGCAGCAGCTCGCGATCGCCAAGGCCCTGCTGCTGGACCCGGTGCTGCTGTGCATCGACGAGCTGTCTTTGGGGCTCGCGCCGGTCATCGTCGAGGGGCTGCTGCAGACGGTTCGGGACGTGCGCGACGCCGGCACGACGGTCGTCGTGGTCGAGCAATCGCTCAACATCGCCGCCTCTCTGTGCGATCGCGCGGTGTTCCTCGAGAAGGGCACCATCCGCTTCGAGGGACCGCCGCGCGAGCTGCTGGATCGCGGCGACATCGCCCGGTCGGTGTTCCTCGGAGCCGACCAGCGAGACGAGAAGCCGAAGCCCGTGCGTCGACCCAGGAAGAAGGCGAGCTGATGCTGCTCGACGAGATCGGCCTGGCGATGGTCGGGGTCAGCTACGGCCTGCAGTACGGCCTGCTGGCCCTCGGCCTGGTCCTGGTCTGGCGGTCCAGTCGTTTCGTGAACTTCGCCCACGGCCAGATGGGGGTGCTCGGCTCCCTGGTCCTGGGCGGGCTGGCCCTCAAGCTCGGGTGGCCCTACCCGCTCGCCCTGCTCGCGGCGCTGCTGTTCGGGGCGCTGTTCGCGGCGCTGCTCGAGCGGCAGTTCGTCCAGCCGCTGTTCAACGCGCCCCGGTTGGTCCTGCTCATCGGGAGCATCGGCATCGCGCAGGTGGCCTTCGCGGTCGGAACTCTGGAGATCCCCCGTTTCAGCGTCCTGGGCGTGGGCATCGGGCCGATCCCCAACCCGTTCCTGCTGCGCCTGGGCTCGGAGTCCTTCCCGGTCCCCTTCGACCATGGACTGACCATCGGCCGGGTCGGTCTGAAGCCGTCGCAGGTGCTCACCCTGGTACTGGCTCCGCTCATCGTCCTCGGGCTGCAACTGCTGTTCACGCGCACCGAGCTGGGTCGGACGATCCGGGCGGCGAGCTCCAACCCGGAGGCGGCGCGCCTTGCCGGTATCAGCGTCCGCAAGACCTCGCGCCTGGTCTGGGTCATCGCCGGCGTGCTCTCGACGCTGACGGCCATCCTGCAGGCCCCGGACCGGGCGGGCATCGACGTCAGTCAGCTCGGGCCGACGCTCCTCGTTCGGGGGCTCGCCGCAGCGCTGCTCGCGGGCATGGTGGACTTCCGCCTCGCGATGCTGGCCGGGATCGGCCTGGGCGTCGTGGAGCAGGAGGTCTTCTTCAAGGTCTCCCCGACGGCGTCCAACGTCGTGGTCTTCGGCGCCATCCTCATCGCCGTCCTGTGGCGCGGCCCGGCGCTGGCCCGTGGCGTCCGCGCCGGCGACGACCGGGTGGCCGACCCGGTGTCCCGCCCGCCGCTGTCCGACCGCCTCCAGCAGGTCGCGTTCGCCAGGAACCTCGGCCGCTACGGCTGGGCGCTGCTGTTCGGTGTCCTCGTCCTGCTGCCCAACCTGCCCGGCCTCGGCTCGCAGGCCCAGGCACAGAGCCTGGTGCTCATCGTCGCGTTCGCCATCGTGGCGCTGGGCCTGACCGTGCTCACCGGGTGGGCCGGGCAGATCTCGCTCGGCCATGTGGCGTTGCTCGGCGTCGGTGCCTACTCGGCCGCGGAGGCCGTATCGCACGGTTGGGCCATCCCGCTGGTGCTGCTGTACTCCGGCGTCATCACTGCCCTCGTCGCGCTGCCGGTCGGCCTGCCCGCTCTGCGCTACCGCGGATTGTTCCTCGCGGTGACGACCTTGGGCTTTGCCGTCGTCGCCCCGACGTGGCTGTTCCGGCTCGGGGTCTTCGGGGAGAAGGCGACCGGCAACGCGCAGGTGCTGCTCAGCGACTTGTGGGTCCCCGGCCTCGGGACGCTCACCAGCAAGCAGCAGGTCTACTGGGTGGCGCTGGTCGTGCTGGGCCTGGCGCTCCTGGCGCTGACGGCCCTGCGGGCCACGGGCCCGGGTCGTGCGCTCCTCGCCGTCCGTGACAACGAGGGGACGGCGGCGGCGCACGGCATTCCGCCCGCCGCCGTCAAGGTCGTCGCCCTGCTGGTCTCGGGCTTCCTCGCCGGGCTGGGCGGCGCGGTCTGGGCGATGGGCACCGGGTCGTGGAACTTCGACCGCTTCTCCCCGGACCTGTCCCTCACGGTCCTCGGCATCGCGATCGTCGGAGGGCTGGGGTCGCTCTACGGACCGGTCCTCGGCTCGTTCCTGGTGTTCGGCGCGCCGTTCCTCATCAGCTACTTCGACACCCCGTCCTACCGCGCGTTCTTCTCCGGCGCGCTCCTGCTCAACGTGCTCCTGTTCTTCCCGCAGGGCGTGACCGGCGTCGTCGAGCGGACGCGACAGCGCCTGCTGGGTCGGCTGGAGGCGGGCCTGCCCGACCGGCCGTTCGGCCCGGTGCAGGACTCCCTACCCCTGGTGGTCCGGGACGTCCGGCTCGCCTTCGGCGGTATCCAGGCGCTGCAGGGGGTGTCGCTGGAGGTGGGTCCCGGAGAGATCGTCGGTCTGATCGGCGGCAACGGCGCCGGCAAGTCGACGCTGATGAACTGCATTTCCGGTCACGCCACCCCCGACGGCGGCACCATCGCCGTCTTCGGCCAACAGGTCGAGGGGCTGCCACCGGAGTTTCGACCGCACCTGTCCCTCGCGCGCACGTTCCAGGACGCTCGGCTGTACCCGGGCCTCACGGTGCTCGAGACCGTGCTCGTCTCGCTGGACCGCAGCAGCCGGAGCGACACCCTGTCTGCGCTGACCGGCATGCCGTGGGTGCGCGGTCCCGAACGCACCAAGCGCACGCAAGCCCTGGCCCTGCTGGAGCGCGTCGGTCTGCAGGACCGGCAGCACGTGATGGTCAGCGAGCTCTCCACCGGCATGCGCCGCTTGCTCGACGTGGCGACCGTGATGGCCGGCGAACCGAAGCTCGTGCTGCTGGACGAACCCACCGCGGGCATCGCCCAGCGCGAGGTCGAGCAGTTCGCTCCCCTGCTGCGTTCGCTGCGGGACGACCTCGGCTGCTCGATCGTCATCGTGGAGCACGACATGCCCCTGCTGCTGTCGCTGTGTGACCGCGTCTACTGCCTGGAGAACGGCGCGGTCCTCGCCGCCGGCACTCCCGACGAGGTGCGCGCCGACCCGCTGGTCGTCGCGTCCTACCTCGGTACCGACCCCTCTGCCGTGGACCGCTCCACGGCCACCACCTCGCTCGTGAAGGAGCGCTCATGACCCCCGGGATGCAGATCAGGCTGTGGCTGCGCAGCGCCTCACGAGGCCAGGTGGGAGCCACGTTCGGCGTCCTCGCCGTCGTGCTCGTGCTCTTCGCGTCATCGTTGTCGCGTGGAGGCGCGCCGACCGATGCCCTGGGCTCGGGTGCGGAGGTCTTCACCGGCGAGCAGGCTCCGGGGGACGGGGGCTCGACCGGGGGGACCAGCACCGGCGGCGGGTCGTCCGGCGCGTCGGGGACGACAGGGGGCGCCACGTCGGGAGGAAGCAGCGGTACGTCGTTCGGCTCGACCTCAGGCACGAGCGGCGGCATCACCTCCGGCTCCTCGGGGACGTCAGGGACGAGCGGCTCCACGGGCGGGTCAGGGTCCTCGGGCACGAGCGGCACCGGTGGCGCGGGCGGGAGCAGCGGGTCGACGTCCGGCGGCCGGTCGGGCGACATCTCCCAGGCCACGGACCGCGGCGTCAACAACTGCTCGGGCGTCAAGACCTGCGTCAAGCTCGGCGTCCTGCTCGCCAAGATCGGCGGCCTGGACCAGAGCGGCTTCGCCCTCAACGTCCGCGGCGACCTCAAGCAGGTCGTCCAGGCGTTCATCAACGACCAGAACAAGAAGGGCGGCATCAACGGCCGCACCATCGTGCCGGTCTTCCGCGACACCGACCCGATCGACGAGGGTGACCAGCAGCAGGCCTGCACCCAGTTCACCGCCGACGACAAGGTCTTCGGCGTCATCGACACGCAGTCGTTCATCTTCGCCAACCCCCAGGCGTGCCTGACCCAGGTCAACGCGACGCCCTACGTCCACGGCTACGCCGAGTCCGAGGCCTTCATGGACGCCGGCAAGGGGTATGACGTCAGCGAGACCCGGTCGCTGGACCGCATCGCCGTGGAGTGGGCGGACGAGATCGGCAAGCTCGGCTTCCTCAAGGGCGGCGAGAAGGTCGGGGTGCTCGAGGACAACTGCGAACCGTCCCACTCGGTGGTCGACAAGCTGCTGATCCCCGGTATCCGGGCGCTGAAGGTCACGTCCGTGAAGACCTACGAGACCGACTGCAGCGCTGCCTACGCGCAGTCGCAGCCCCCCGCACTCGCCCAGCAGATGTGCGTCGATGGGGTGACCCACGTGGTGCTCGCGACGTCGTTCGTCGCCGCGCAGACCTTCCTGCAAGCCGTCGACGGCGGGCCGTGCGGCTCGGGGCCGTCGAAGTTCAAGTACATGGCCAGCGACTACTCGCTGCTGGCCGGCGATCTGTTCACCCGGAACTTCAACAAGAACCAGTTCGACGGGTCCCTGGCGATCACGAACTTCTACACCGGGATCGAGAAGGGGTCGGCGCAGCAGGCCTCGTGCTCCAAGGTGTTGGAAGCGGCGGGTCTCCCTGGTCTGAAGAACACCTACCCGAACGCCGACGCGAACGCGATGTGTGACTACTTCGCCATCTTCGTGAAGGCTGCCATCAAGGCCGGGCCCACCCTGACACGCGCCGGTTGGGCGCAGGCGGTGCAGTCGCTCGGCACTTTCGAGGGCGCGTTCAGCCCGAAATCGGTGTTCGCACCGGGGAAGACCAGCGGCGGCGAGCTGGTCCACGCGATGGTGTGGAAGGCCGACTGCACCTGCTACCGGCAGACCGGCCCGCTGCACGTCGGCAAGGGCTGATCGTCAGGTCAGGTTGCGGAACCGCCGCAGCGCCAGCGGGATGCACACGCTGATGATGAGCAGGCACCAGCCGATCATTGCCACGATCGGGTGCTCGAGCTGCCAGCTCCCGTGGGACTCGGTGCCCTGGCTGACCTGACGGATCGCCGCGACGAAGGCGGCGAGCGGGTCCCACTCGCCGATGACCCGCGGGATCGTCTGCATCCCCTCGATGGGCACGAACGTCCCGGCGAGGAAGGACAGCGGGAACACGAGGGCGAAGCCGATGCCCTGCATGGCGTCCGAGCTGCGCACGATCATGCCCATGAGCACGCCGAACCACGTGAAGGCCAGCAGCCCCAGCAGGATCAGGCCGAGCAGCGCGAAGAACCCGCCGACGCCGAGCTGCGGCCGCCATCCGAGGGCGAGCCCTATGCCGGCCACGATCGCGAGCCCGAGCAGCTGCTCGAGCATCTGCCCCACGACCTGGGCGGTGATGACGGCGAGCCGGCTGACGGGCAGGGAGCGGAAGCGGTCCACGACGCCGGTCGTGAAGTCGGTGGCGGTCGCCACCCCGGCGCCGATGATCCCGAACGCCAGCGACTGGCCGATGAGCCCGGGCAACAAGTAGTCCTGGTAGCGGATCCCCGGGATGTCGATCGCCGAGCCGAAGACGTACAGGAACAGCAGCGTGAACACCACCGGCTGGATCGTCACGTCGGACAGGCGGGTCGGCACGCGGCTGATCGTCCGCAGGCCGCGCACCACGAGCAGGGAGGTGTCGCGCACGAACCGCGCGGGACCTGTCCCCTGCAGCGGGGCGACGCCAGGGTTGAGAGGCGGCTGGGCGGTGGTCACGCGGCGTCCTCCGAGCTCGTGGGCGCCCCGGTGAGCGCGAGGAAGGCGTCGTCGAGGGTGGGCCGGCGCAACGCGATCTCGTCGACGGGGATGCCGGTGGCGTGGACGGCAGCGGCGACGGCGCCGAGGTCAGCGCTGTCGCCGGGGGCGGGGATGGACAGCGACCGGCGCTCGCGCACGGAGCTCACGTCGAACCGCTCCGACAACGCAGCGTGCAGCCCGTCGAAGCCGGCCAGGTCGGTGGCGACGATGTCCACCCGCTGGTCGCCGATGCGTGCCTTGAGCTCGCTCGGCGTCCCGCTCGCCACGCTGCGGCCGTGGTCGATGAGCACGACGCGGTCGGCGAGCTCGTCGGCCTCCTCGAGGTACTGCGTGGTGAGCAGCACGGTCACACCCTCGGCCACCAGGTCGCGGACGGTCGCCCACACGGCCTGACGGCTGCGCGGGTCGAGACCGGTGGTGGGCTCGTCGAGCACGAGGAGCTCTGGGCGGATCACCAAGGACGCCGCGAGGTCGGTACGGCGGCGCTGGCCCCCGGACACCGCCTTGACGAGCTTGTCGCGGAACTCCCCGATGTCGAACCGGTCCACCAGCCCGTCCGCGATGGCGTGCGCCTCACGACGGCCGAAGCCGCGCAGCCGCGCCATGAGCACGAGGTTCTCGCGGCAGGTGAGGTTGTCCTCGAGGGCGGCGAACTGGCCGGTCAGGGAGATGCTGCGACGAACGGCCTCGCCGTCGGTCACGACGTCGTGACCGCAGACGATCGCTCGGCCGGCGCTCGGCGCGGTCAGGGTGGCGAGCATGCGGACGGTCGTGGTCTTGCCCGCGCCGTTCGGACCCAGGAGGGCCAGCACGCCGCCGGTGGGGACGACGAGGTCGAGGGCATCGACGGCGGTGAAGTCCCCGAAGCGGCGGGTGAGCCCCTCGGTGACGACGGAAGGTGAGGTCATGCAGGGAACCTATAGTCACTGTAAAGGTACTGCAACTGTACTTCTTGCCCTACCATCGGTGCCGTGACCGAAGGGCTGCGCGAGCGCAAGAAGCGGGAGACCCGCCAGCACATCAGCGACATCGCTACCGGGCTGTTCCTCGAGCGCGGCTTCGAGGAGGTCCGGGTCTCCGACGTCGCGGCGGCGGCCGGCGTGTCCGAGAAGACGGTCTACAACTACTTCACGACCAAGGAGTCCTTGCTGCTCGACCGCGAGGAGCCGATAGCCGAGGCCCTGCGCGAGGCCTTGGGGCCCGGCGCCCCAGACGCGTCGCCCATCGACGCGGTCCTGCGGGTGCTGCTCGACGGCGTCCGGGAGTTCTACGGCATGTGGGAGGACAACGACGACGGCTTCCGCAGCATCCTGCGGTTCCGGGAGATGGTCGAGGGCACGGCCTCCCTCCGCGCGGCGCAACGCGACATGATGGACCGCACCAGCCAGGTGGCCGCCGAGGCCATGGCGCAGCGGGCCGGCGTCGACCCGCAGTCCCCGGAGCCGCAAATTGCGGCCACCGCGCTGATGGGGTTGTTCGGGGTGCAGTTCCGCGCGATGCACCGGCAGGCCGAGATCGCGCCGGACGCCCAAAGCGCGGAGCGGGCTGTCGTCTCGGACGTCCGACGGGCCGCCCGGTTGCTGGACACCGGCCTCTGGTCGTTCGCGATGGTGGTGCAGGGGACGCACGGCCGTGAGCAGCTGCGCCAGGCCGCGCTGGCGTCGGATGAGGCCCGAAAGCAGGTGATCGCCGCCATGCGCCAGGCCCGCAGCGCCTGGCGCGCCGTCGCAGCTGAGGGCCGGCGCCACTAGCGTCACAGGATGGACACACCTGATCTGCTTGTCGTCGGCGGTGGGACGGCGGCGCTTTCCGTCGCCCGGACCGCCCGCCGTCGTGGCGCCTCCGTGGTGCTCGTCTCCGACAGCCCGCTCGGCGGTGACTGCACCTTCACCGGTTGCGTCCCGTCCAAGACCCTGCTGTCGTCCGGGGACCTGCCGTTCGCCGACGCGATGGCCCGCGTCCACGCGACGATCGCCTCGATCGCCGCGGACGAGGACGCCTCCACCCTGCGCGAGGAGGGTGTGCACGTCGTCGAGGGGACCGCAGAGGTGCTGTCGCGCAAGGAGGTCCGTGTCGACGGGTCCACCTTCCGGCCCGGCAAGCTGGTGCTGGCGCTGGGCAGCCAGCCGGTGGTCCCGCCTATCGACGGGCTCGACCAGGTCCCCTACCTCACCAACGAGAACCTGTTCGACCTCACCGAGCTGCCCAAGCACCTCATCGTGCTCGGGGGTGGGGCGATCGGCGCCGAGATGGCGCAGGCCTTCCGGCGCTTCGGTGCGCAGGTGACCGTGCTGGAGGCTGCGGACCGGCTCCTGAGCAAGGAGGAGCCAAAGGCGTCGGAGGTCGTGACCGCGCGCTTCCGAGAGCTGGGGATCGACGTACGGACCGGAGAGAAGATGACGGGGGTGACGCGCAGCCGTGGCGTGCTGACCGTCACGACCGACAAGGGCACGGTGAAGGGCAGCCACCTGCTCGTGGCTGTGGGGCGCAGGCCCTCGGTCCGTGGAGTGGACGCCCTGGGGCTGAAGACGCTGAAGAACGGCGCGATCGAGGTCGACCTGCGGATGCGCACGTCCGTCAAGGGCGTCTACGCCGCCGGCGACTGCACCGGGCGTCTCCCCTTCACCCACGCCGCCGACGAGATGGGCCGGGTCGCGGTCGGCAACGCCCTCGGCCGCCTGCCGCAGACGTTCGCCGAGCACGCCGTCCCGTGGGTCACCTTCACCGACCCTGAGGTCGCACGCCTCGGCATGACCGAGGCCGAGGCGGCCGAGCAGGTCAAGGGCGCCCGCGTCGTCGAGGTCCCCATGACCGACGTGGACCGTGCCCGTACGTCCGAGCGCACGGAGGGCTTCGTGAAGATCGTCGTCGGACCCAAGCTGCTGACCCGCAACCTCGGTGGCGGCAAGGTGATCGGCGCCACCATCGTCGGCCCGCGGGCCGGCGAGATGATCGCCGAGGTGGTCCTCGCGGTGCGCGCCGGGATGTTCGCCGGCCGGCTGGCGCAGGCCACGCACGCCTACCCGACCTGGTCGCTCGGCGTGCAGCAGGCCGTCGCCCAGCTCTTCGGCGGCGGGTACGGCGGACGGCAGCCCCGGCCGGCCGAGCGCGGATGATCCGGCTCGTCGTCGACTCCGCGGCGCAGCTCACCGCTGACCTGCTGCGGCAGACCGGCGCCCTCGTCGTACCCCTGACGGTGACCATCGACGGCGTGCCCCTGCTGGAGGGTGCGGAGATCGACCTCGCCGGTGTCACGGCGGCGCTGTCACGGGGGGCCTCCGTGGGATCCTCGACGCCCTCCCCGGGACAGTTCCTGGCCGCCTACGAGCTGGCGGCCGCGGAGGGCGCGACGCAGGTGCTGTCGATCCACTCCGGCGGTGCCGCCTCCGGGACGGCGAACACCGCACGCCTGGCGGCGGGCATGGCACCGCTGCCGGTCGAGGTGCTCGACACCGAGAGCGTCTCCTTCCCAGTGGCCATGGCCGCCTGGGCTGCCTCCGAGGCGCTCCCC
This sequence comes from uncultured Actinomycetota bacterium, assembly GCA_963760125.1. Lineage (GTDB taxonomy): Bacteria > Actinomycetota > Actinomycetes > Mycobacteriales > SCTD01 > RYN-111. The sequence continues at coordinate 222,571 of CAVXBV010000011.1, forward strand.
TCGCTGGAGGGCGCGGTCACGGCCGCCCGCGCAGCGCTGGACGGCATGGGCAACGTCTTCGTCGTCCGTGCGCTGGACCTGGCGCGGCGCGGCGGCCGACTGGCCGAGGGGGTGAACGGCGCGCCCGTCCTCGCGCTCGAGGCGGGCCAGCTGCGGCAGGTCGGCCACGTCGAGCACAGCGACCAGGCCGTCGAGGCGATGGTCGACTACGTCCTGGCCCACGCTGGGGGGCGACGGCTGCGCGTCGGGGTCGGGCACATCGGAGCTGACGAGGTCGCGAACGCGCTCGAGGCCGCCCTGCGGGAGCGGGGCGACCTCGAGGTGCTCGTGCGGTACGACATGGGTCCCTCGGTGGCCGTGCACACCGGCCTCGGGACCGCGGGGTGCTGCTTCCACCCCGTTTGAGGGACGCGACCGTCCGTCGAGTTGGCATGCGACGGTGTTCGGCGGGAACTTCGGCTCCTGCGTCGGAGGGCTCAGAGGTGGCCGGCGGCCTGCGTCAACCGCCGAAGGCGAGGCAGCTCGCGGGTGTCGTCCACCACCCACGTCGCGTCGGGCTTCTGCACCTGCGCGAGCAGTCCACCGATGGGGACGTTGTGGCCTGCCTGAGCCCGCGCGCCGGCGACGACGAGGTCGGCCTGCGCAGCCAGGTAGGCCCCACGCCCGTGGCGCGGCTCGCGCAGCCCGACGAGGGCCAGCCCCGGCGACACCGACGACCAGACGCCACCGACCAGCGACAGCGGCCGGGCCGACAGCGGGACGGGGTAGGGGTCGATGAGGCGCCGGGCGATCGGCAGGTGCGGGAGGTAACCGGTGGCCCAGACCACGGTGTCGAAGCCCTCGACCGTCCCGTCGCTGAACGCGACCTCGTCGCCGAGCAGCGCGACGACCCCGGGTCGCACGCGCACGGATCCCTTGCGCACCAAAGGAAGCAGCGCGGAGTGGACGACCGGGGTCTCCGCGAGCATCAGGTGACCGGGCTCGCCCAGGCGACCCGTCCGCCAGAAGGCCGAGGTCAGGCGGACGGTCGCGTCCAGGCCAGCGCGCAGCAGCAGGTCGGGGACCAGTGACGGCCGGCGCAGCTCGACGACGGGCCGTCCCAGGACCCGTCGAGGGACGACGTGGCGCCCGCGACCGGCGGCGAGGGTGACGCGGCGGCCGGAGTCGGCGCAGGCCTGGGCGACGTCGGCCCCGGAGTTCCCCAGGCCCACGACCAGCACGTCATGTCCGAGCTGGGACACGTCCTTGTAGTCGGCGGTGTGCAGCGCAGGGATGGTGAGCTCGCCGGGCAGCATCGGCACGCGGGGCCGGGTGAACAACCCGGTCGCGAGGACCACCCCGTCGTACGCCGTGCCGTCGAGGTCCCAGCGACCGTCGACCCGGGTCACGGCCTCGACGAGCTGCCGCCGCACCGTGACGCCGGTCCGGGTGGCTTCGGCCTGCAGGTAGGCGAGCAGCTCCGGCCCGGTGGGGAACACGTCGCCCGGCGGCATCGGGTGACCGGGGAAAGCCGTCACTCGCCGGCTGGTGATGAGGCGGACGTCGTCGTACACGCCGTCGATCCACAGACCGCCGGGTGCGCCGCGCGCGTCCAGGACGTCGACCTCGAGCCCCGCCGCGAGCATCGCGCCGGCGACGGCGATCCCGCTGTAGCCGGCCCCGACGACCGCCCAGGTCATGCCGGTTCGATGCTCATGACGGGACGAAGCCGAAGGCCGCGACCATCTCGTCCGGCAGCTCGGGCACACCGGACGCCGCGGCCGTCTCCTCGACGGTCATCGCCCAGTACGACGCAGTGGCCGTCGTGCAGACCTTGCCGTCGGCCCGGCTGATCGTCGCCGTGACGGTGAGCGTCCGGCCGTCCTCGCCGAGCTCGCTGCACGTGCAATGGAGGGTGTGCGGCTCATCGACGAGCACGGGGCGGCGAAAGGTGGAGGTGAACTCACGGGTGACCGCGAACCGTTGGCGCACGGCGATCGTCGCCCAGGACATCCCCTCGTCGATGACCGTCATGACCACGCCACCGTGCACGTACGCCGGCGCGCCGGAGTACTCCGGCCCCAGGGTGAAGACCGCCTCGACGACGTCGCCGACCTTCTCGTACGGGATGTGCAGGCCGGCCGGGTTGTTCAGCCCGCAGGCGAAGCAGTCCTGGCCGATCGAGAGGGACCCGGGGAGACGCACGCGTTCGTTCACACGTCGACGGTAGAGCAGCACCCAACGGGGTACAGGTGCCTCACCATTACGCGACCCTCGGAGGGCATCATGCTCGGCTTCCTCATCGTCCTGCTCATCGTTGGCCTCATCGCCGGCTTTCTCGCGCGCGCCATCGTCCCCGGAGACGACTCCATGAGCATCGGCGCCACGATCCTGCTCGGCATCGTCGGCGCGTTCGTCGGCGGCTTCCTCGTCGCCCTGCTGTTCGGTCGCGAGGACGGCGAGTCCTACCTCCAGCCCGCCGGCATCATCGGTTCGGTCGTCGGCGCCATCATCGCGCTGCTCGTCTACAACGCGACCGCGGGCAAGCGCTCGCACGCCTGACCGCACACTCGGCTCGTGGATGGCGAGTTGGTGTCGACACACGCGCGTGTCCGCAGCACCATCCCGCCACTCGCTGCCTAACTGGCCCTCGGGGCGGGTCAGTCAGCGGCGCCCGTCACCCAGGCGGGGGCCGCCGGCGATCCGCTCGGCCTGCCGGAAGCGCCACGCGATGAGGCCGCTCGTCAGCGCCGCGGTCACCGGCAGAGCCACCGTCGGCGGCGGACCCCACAGGTTCGGCCACTGGCGTTTCCACCACAGCAGCGCAGCCCCCGTCCAGACGACGCTCGACAGGTCGTTCGCCAGGCGGGGGCTGTTGCTCGTCCGGGCGGCGACGAGCGCTACCGCGAGGTCCGGTGCGGCGTAGCCCGGGAAGACGCCGAGCACCGCGCCGTACGACGTGGCGACGCCCTTGCCGCCCTGGAAGCGGGACCACACCGGGAACACGTGGCCGACGACGGAGGCCGTCGCGGCGGCATACGCGGTGGTGGGGCCGACCCGCTTGCCCACGGCGCCGGCCGCCCAGCCCTTGGCGATGTCGACGCCCGCGACGGCCAGGCCCCACCGCTTGCCGAGCACGACGGCGGCGTTGACCGCGCCGGGGTTGCCGGTACCGCCCGCCCGGACGTCGCGCCCGACCAGGCGGCCGGCGACGTCCGCCGACGGGACGGTGCCGAGCAGGTACCCCGCAGCAACGGCTGCGGTGGAGCGCAGGAGGGTCACGCAGGGAGGGTAGGCGGCGGCGCCATGATCCGTCGCGCAGCGAGGGCTAGCCTGGACCGACCGGGAGGATTCGCGCAGCGGCCGAGCGCACCTGTCTTGAAAACAGGAATGGGGAAACCCATCGGGGGTTCAAATCCCTCATCCTCCGCCAGCGCGATGACGGCACCCAGGCCCCAACGCCAGCCCTCGCTCAGGTGGTGAGGTCCAGGACCGAGCCCACTCGCAGCAGGCCTCGGCTGTCCAGCGCCCCTGGGTTGCGCGCCAGCAGCGCCTTCACGACGTCGTGCACCACGACGTCCGAGGCACCGGCCGGGGCCAGCCGCCGGGCGATCTGCCACAGGTGCTCCCCGGGCAGGACGGTGTGCAGGGCCACCGAGCGGACCCCCAGGCCCTGACGGCACAACGCCACCGCCTCGCGCACGCGCGTCCGGAGCACCGGGTCCAGCGGGTGGGACAGGACGGCGTCGCGCAGCAGCGCCAGCTCCCGGGTCTGCGCGGCCCGGTCGCCGGTACGGATCGCCTGCAGTGCACGGGCCCCGATGGCGGTCCACGGGCCGGGAGGCAACTGCCGGCGTACCAGGGCGAGGGTCGTCTCCGGCGGGACGATCGTGATCTCCTGGCGCGCCTGGGCGACCCGACCGAACGCATCCGGTGCGGACGTGCAGGTCACGGTGCTGTGGTGCGGGGTCACCGCAAGCACGCGCGGGAGGCACGTGACAGCCAGTGCCTGCCCGAGGTAGTCGACGGCGACGGCGCGCACCGGGTTGCTGTGGCCGTGCGGTCCCGAGGCGGCGAACCTGGTGGGCCCCCCGAGGATGTCGACCTGAGGCAGCAACGGCAGCTCAACGGGGGGGAGGTCCGGCACGTGCACGGTCGCCACGGCGGCGTCCCCTTCGCAGGAGGCACGCACGGTGACGTCGGTGCCCGGGCGGGCCTGGCTCCGTTGGGTGGTGGACATCGGCGTCCCCTCCGGGGGGAGCACACCCGCCTGGGACGAGCCGAAGTAGGCGTGCCCCTCCCCGAGCTGGAAGACACCCGTCCGGGTCACCGTCGCGGAGATGACCGCCACGAAGGACTGCGGCGTGACGTCCTGGAAGGTGATGGCCAGGTCGTGGCAGGCCGCGACGGGGACGCCGGGGGGAAGGAGGGCCTGGGCGACCCCGTGACCCGAGCCGACGGCAAGGAGCGCGCTGAGCGAGGCGACCACGCCCACGCGTCGTGTCGTGCTGGTGCTCATGAGGTCTCCCGGCGCGAGGGGAGGAACGTCCTCCGGTGCAGTGGGGCGGAGCATGCCACTGCCGTTACGGTTCCGCTATGCCCCTCGAGCCACGCCCCGACGTCCCCGACGAGGAGGTCGTGCGGGCGTTCCACGCGATCTGGACGGTCGGTTCCACCCACGAGGACTGGGCGGGGTGGGTCGAGCACCTGACCCCCGACGTGGAGTACGTCGAGCGCATCTTCGGCACCATGCACGGCCGCGACGAGGTGCGGGCGTGGATCACGTCGCTGATGGCGGTCCGGTCCGACGTCCACGCGGTCCTGAACTGGTGGATCGTCGCCGGCGACCGCGTCGTGTTCGACATGACCAACCGCTACTTCCACCCGTCGCCGGGCGGTTCCCCGATCGACTTCGCCGGCCTGACCGTCCTGACGTACGGCGGGCAGGGGCTGTTCCGGCGGGAGGAGGACTACTGGGACGCGGCGGGGGCGAAGACGGCGTACGAGCGGTGGTCCGCGGCCTGCGCGGAGCACGGCAGCAAGGGCGACCCGGAGCACCTGGCCGCGCTGGACGCCCAACGGATCGCGAACAACCTCGACACCCTGCGCACCGGCCGGGTCGGCTAGCGCCGGTCAGGCCCGAGCACGTCGCAGCAGCCGCAGGGACAGCCCGGCGACCGCGAGGGCAGCGATCCCCAGCACGAGGGTGAGGACCGCGAGCGCCGCACCCTCGCCGAGGTCGCCCTCGCGGAAGCCGCGTTCGTAGACCAGCAGCGGCAAGGTCTTCGTCGCGTCGAGCGGGCCGCCGCGGGTCAGCAGCAGCGTCGGCACGAGGACCGCGGTCATGCTCACGAGCACGTCCCGCGCGGCCAGCAGCACGAGCACCGGCGCGAGCAGGGGCAGGGTCACCCGGCGCAGCAGCTGCCAGGTGCGTGCCCCCTCGCACCGGGCGGCGTCGTACAGCTCCTCGGGGAGCTCGCGGCGCGCCGCCAGGGTGGCGAGGAAGCCCTCGCCGAGCGCCAGCACGGAGATCGCCACGACCGTCAGCCGCGCCCCCCACGGGTCCAGCAGCACCGGTCCCAGCGACACGCCCCCGAGCCGGAGCAGCAGCCCCAGCGGGCCGTAGAGCGGGTTCACCACCCACAGCCACACCAGGGCCGTGGCCGCATCAGGCAGGAACGCGGGCGACATCACCGAGGCGCGGGTCGCGCCGGCCAGCCGGCCGGAGCCCTGCGCCAGCAGGGCCAGCAGCAACGCACCGACCGCCCGCAGCGGCACGGCCAGCAGGAGGAACCATCCGGTGGCGCGGAGCGAGGCGGACAGCTCCGGGTCGGCGAGGACCTTGCGGAAGGTGCCGAGACCGGTGAACGCCGGGGCGGACAGACCGTCGTACGCCGTGAAGGCGTAGCCGATGGTCACGAGCGCCGGCACGACGACGAGGACGAGGGTGCCGAGCACGAAAGGCGCGGCCAGCAGCCCGACACCGCGGTCGTAGCGGCTGAGCGCGGCGCGACTCACCCGACCCGCAACCCGTCCACGTCGAAGTCCGTGTGCGCGGTCAACCGGAAGCCGGTGCGGTCACCGCGGCGCAGCGCGGAGCCGGACGGGAGGACCATGCGGAGCAGGTGACCGTCCACGTCGAGGTCCGCCAGCCGCTCGTGGCCCAGGTCGTCGACGGCGACGACGAGCGCTTCTGCCCCCTCCGCCGGGACGACGTGCTCGGCACGCACCCCGACCGTCGGGGTGTCGAGCCGCAGCAGGCTCCCGGGAAGCAGTGACATCGGGTGGGTCCCGACGAAGGCCGCGACGAAGGTCGACCGGGGACGCTCGTACAGCTCGCGGGGGGTGCCGACCTGCTCCACCACACCGTCGCGCAGGACCGCGACGCGATCGCCGAGGACCATCGCCTCGCCCTGGTCGTGGGTGACGTGCAGCGCGCACCGGTCGTCCGCGCGGAGCAGGTCCTCGAGGTCGACGCGGGCGGTCCGTCGAAGGATCGGGTCGAGGGCCGACAGCGGCTCGTCGAGGCAGAACACCAGCGGGTCGCGCAGCAGCGCGCGAGCCAGCGCCACCCGCTGCCGCTCCCCGCCGGAGAGCTCGGCCGGCCGGCGGTGCAGCAGGGGGGTGAGACCGAGCCGCTCGGCCACCTCGGCGACGCGGTTCGTGCGCCCGCCGGTCCGACGCACGGCCATGCCGAAGCCGATGTTGGCGGCGACGTCGAGGTGCGGAAACAGGGCGTAGCCCTGGAACACCATCGCCACCGGACGTCGCTCGGGCGCCGCGCGCGTGACGTCGACGCCGCCGACGACGACCCGGCCGGACGCCGGCGTGAGCAGGCCGCAGACCAGCCGTAGCAGGGTGGACTTGCCCGAGCCGGACGGACCGACGAGGGCCAGCACCTCACCAGGCTCGACCACGAGGTCGACTCCGGACACGGACGGCCGCTCCACACCGGGGTAGGTGTGGAGCAGCCCCTCGAGGGCGAGGCTCACGACTTCGCGAGCTCGACCTTCGTCTGCGCGGCGATGTCGGCGATCGCCTTGTCGAGCGTGGTCCGCCCGGCGAACAGCTGGGTGAGGATCTCCTCGGCGACGCCCTCGGCTTCGTTCCACGTCGGGACGTGCGGGAGCGGCCGAAGCGAGGCCACCTGGTCGAGGAACACCTGCGCGTGGGCCGGGGCCCTGTCGGGGGCGAGGAACGCCGCGCTCTCGCCCACCGACTGCTTCACCGGCACGGTCCGGCCGGACTCGGCGAGCACCACGGCTCCCGCGCCCGTGACGGCGTACGCCGAGAACGCGTCGGCGAGCGCCTTGTTCTTGCCGGCCTTGCTGACGCAGTAGGCGTCGCTGTGCAGCACGGAGACCGCCGTCTTCTTGGTGGGTACGCCGATCACGTCGAAGGCCAGGCCCTCGGTCTTGCGCAGGCCGGGTACGGCGCGACGGCTGTCGAGGAACATCGCGACCTTGCCGGCGCTGAACGCGTCCTCGGGGTCCTGCGCGGCCCGGTCGGTGGCCGACAGACCCGTCTCCTGCAGGTCGAGCAGGAACTGCACGGCCTCCTTCGCAGGGGCGGCGGACAGGTCGACGCTGGTCGGAGCCTCGGTGGAGTCGACGATCTCGCCGCCGTTGCTCCAGACGAAGGGCGCCAAGCGGATCAGGCCGGTCTCGAAGCCGATGGCCTTGACCCCCTTCGCCTTCAGGGCCGTGGCGGTGCCGAGCATGTCGTCCCAGGTCCAGCCCTTCTCCGGCACGGGCACACCGGCCTGGGCGAACAGCGCGGTGTTCAGGTAGACGACCATGCTCGAGGCGTTCGACGGTCGGCACAGCAGCGTGCCGTCGAAGGTGAAGGCACTCAGCGGGCCGGGGTAGAGCCCGTCCGTCGCGCCGGCCGGCGGCGGCTCAATGACGTTCTTGGCGGCGATCGCGCCCATGCGGCGGTAGTTGATGACGAACACGTCCGGCGGCGAGCCGGCGGCGAAAGCGGTCGCGAGCTTGGCGGTGAGCTCACCTGCTGCGTCGACGCCGTCCACGACGACGGTCGTCCCCGGGTGGTCCTTCTCGAAGGCCGCGGCCATGTCCTTGAGCGCGCCGATCTCTCCGCCTCCACCGGCGGCGGCGACGGTGATCGTCCCGGTCAGCGAACCTCCGGTGATCGCGCGCTTCTCGTCCTCGCTCCCGCACGCGACGGCGAGCAGGCTGACGGACAGGGCGGTGGCGACGCGCAGGGCGCTGGTCACGGGGGACTTCACAAGACGTTCCTCTCGAACAGGCGGCGTTGGGCAAGGACGAGCAGGACGAGGGGCGGAGCGGCGAGCACCACCGCCCCGGCGAGGGCGATCGGCGTCTCTGTCGGGTCGAGGCTCCGGAGGCGGGACAGGGCCAGCGGCAGCGTCTGGTCGCTGGGGGCCCGCACGTAGAGCAGCGCGTCCAGGAACGCGCCCCAGTGCACCGCGAAGACCAGGGCGACGACCGCCAGCGTGGTCCCCCGCACCTGCGGGAGGCCGACGGTCCACCAGGTGCGGACCGCGGACGCGCCCTCGAGCCGGGCCGCCTCCCACTGCTCGACGGGGATGCGACGGAACGCGGCGTACGCCAGCAGCACCGCCAGCGGGGTCGAGGCCGCGAATGCCGGCGCCACCAGCGGGGCCAGGGTGTCGAGGACCCCCACCTTCAGGTAGAGCACGAAGCGCGCGACCCACAGCATCGGCAACGGGACGAACAGCAGGACGACCACGGCAGCGACGGCGCGGCGACGCCAACGGGGGCCGAGCTGGGACAGCGCGAAGCCGACGCTGCTCGCGACGGCGACCCCGATCGGGACGGCGACGCCGACCACGATCGCGGAGTTCCGGAACGCCCGGCCGAGCTCCAGGCCGCGGTACCCGTCCAGCGACGGCGGCACGGGGAGCAGGTCGACCCCGTCCGGCGGCGGCAGTCCGACCCTGCGGAGCGACCCCGCGACGACGACGAGCAGGGGGACGGCGAACACGAGCAGCACCAGCGCGCGCACCAGCACCAGCGACCGCCCCATCGGTCCATCCTGCCCTGACGTCAGCGCAGCAGGGTCCCCATGTCGAGCGGGAGCGCGATCCCGGTGAAGTTCGCGGCCTCGTCGGAGCACAGCCAGGCGACGGCCGCGGCGATGTGCTCGGTCGGGGTGGTGCTGACCGGCAGCGCGTTCATGAAGATGGGGGCGAGCGTCCGGGCGGACTCGGCCACCAGCGGGAACAGCTCGGGGGTCGTCATGCCGGTCGGGACCGACGCGGGGTGGATCGTGTTGACGCGGATCCGGTGCTCCGCGACCTCGTTCGCCACGGACCGTGCCATACCCGTGATCGCGTGCTTGGACGTCGAGTAGTCCGACAGGAACGGCAGTCCGCGCAGGCCGGCGACGGACGACGTCACGACGATGGCTCCGCCGCGCCCCTGCTCGATGAGCGCGGGAACGGCCGCCTGCAAGGTGTTCCACGTGCCCGTCACGTTGACCGACATCGTCGCCTCGAACTGCTCGGGGCTGACGTCGACGAACGCCGAGCCGGTGCAGATGCCGGCGTTGGCGACGACCACGTCCAGTCCCCCGAGGTCGGCCAGGATGCGGGCGACGGCCGCCTGCATCGCCGCACGGTCCCGGGTGTCGGCGACGAAGGACAGGCAGCGCCGCCCCTCCTTCTCCACCAGGGCGACGGTCTCGGCCAGGTCGTCGGCTGAAGGACCGGGGTAGCCGGTCGTCGCGAAGTCCTGGCAGATGTCGAGCACCGCGACGTCGGCGCCCTCCTGCGCGAACCGGACGGCCTCGGCGCGCCCCTGCCCGCGGGCGGCTCCGGTGACGAACGCGACCTTCCCGACGTACCTCTGCTCCATGGCCGAACTGTAACGCGTTCTACTCGCCGGAGAGGGCAGCTCCGCTGGGCCTTGGTCAGGGGTACGGCGGTCCGGCCGGTGTAGTCGTAGGACACCAGCGCGACCTCGACCTTGGCGGCGGGGACCCCGGCCTGTTCGACGGCGCACAGGATCCGGAAGGACGTGCGACCGACGGACAGCACCGACACGTCCACGTCGAGCGTGCCCTCGCCGACCTCGGCCAGGTAGTCGACCGACAGGTGCGGCACGATCACGCCGCCGTCGAAGGCCCCGGTGCTGTTGAGGAACTCCGTCCAGGCCAGTCCGCAGCGACGCAGGATGCGGTCGAAGGACAGGTGGTAGCCGTAGCCGGGCGCGGTCGGGTCGACGTCGGCGATGAGGGGACGGGTGTCCTCCGGCGTGACGGAGGTCGTGGAGCGGTACACGCGACCAGTGTCGCGCCTGCCACGATGGGCCGATGCGCGCACGCCTGGTCACCGGTGCGCTGGTCGTGGTGACGTTCTTGCTGGGCGCGCCCACGGTGATCCGCCTGGTCGGCGACCACGGCCGGAGCCTGCTCGTGCTCGCAGCGGTCTGCGTCCCGCTGCTCGTGCTGCCCCTGCTCGCCCTGGGCGTGGTCGCTGCCGTGCTCCGTCGCCGCGTGCTCGCGGGCCTGGTGTCGGTGCTGCTGCTGCTCGACGTCGCCTGGCTCGTCCCCCTCTGGACGTCCTCACCGGTGCGCTCGGGCACGGGGCTGGTGGTGATGACGCTGAACCTGCGGTTCGGGATGGCTGATCCGGACGCGGTGGTGCGGATGGTGCGGGACCAGCAGGTCGACGTGCTGGCGACCCAGGAGCTCACCGAGGCGGGGGTACGGCGCTTGCAGGCCGCCGGGCTCGAGGACGTGCTCCCGCATTCCGAGCTCCGGGCGTTCCGGGCCGCCGACGGGTGCGGGCTGTGGTCGCGGCTGCCGATCGACGCGCTGCCGCCGTTCGAGGCGCGGTTCCAGGCGCCGGGGGCCGTCGTGCACACGGCCGGCGGCGACGTGACGGTCCGGGTGCTGCACCCGTTCCCCGCGACCCTGGCCGGCGGCGGGCTGTACCGGTCGGACTACGCCGGCATCACCCGGCAGGTGCGCGCGCTGCCCACCGGGCCGACGGTCCTGGCCGGCGACTTCAACGCGAGCGTCGACGACGCGGCGCTGCGGACGCTGATGGGGACGGACTTCCGGGACGCCTCCGAGCTCGCCGGTTCGGGGCTGCAGCGCACCTGGGGCCCGATCGTCGGCGGGCCCGCGCTCCTGCACCTCGACCACGTCCTGGTCCGCGGTCTGGACGCGCGCTCGACCGCGGTGCTGCCCGTCCCGAACACCGACCACCGCGCGCTGCTGGCCCGCTTGGTACTGCCCACCCCCTGACAAACCGGACACGCGTCGGGGCAGGACATCGGCCGAAGGTGCAGAATGCCTTCGGTCAGTGCCCGTACGGCCACCTGTCGATGTCACGCCGAGGAGTTCCCCCATGCGTCTGACCCCCTCCACCTTGCGCACCGTCGCGGGCCTGGCCACTGCGGGTCTGCTGGCCGGTGGGCTCATGGTCCACGGGGCGTCGGCGGCGACGTACGCGTGCCCGACCTACACCGACCCGGCCGGCGACGACACCTCAGACCTCGGCGAGGACGACATCGACCTCACCGCGATCACGCACACCGTGAGCGCTGGGCGCTTCCAGACGATCCTGAAGGTCGTCGCCCTCGGCACGAGCCCGGAGAACGCCGCGTCGGACATCTTCCGCACGACCTTCACGGTCGCCGAGAAGGCCGCAAGCTTCAGCGTCCAGCGCGACCAGTTCCCGAGCTCGACGTTCACCATCACCGGCACGCTGGACGGCAAGGCGGTCAAGACGACCGCCGACTTCGACCTCAAGGCCAGCACCGTCACCCTGTCGTCCGCCGTCGCCGACCTCGAGACCGCCGCCGGCGGGCCGCTGACCGGCAAGCCGCTCTCGGCGATGAAGGCCAGCACGGCCACGATGAACGGGGGTCTCCCGGCGCTCACCGGTACCGACTCCGCGGCGGCGCCGGACGGCGTCGCGTACACCTTCGGCGACACCTGTGTCGGCCAGGTCGACCCGACGACGGACCCGACCGACGCACCCACCGACGAGCCGACGGACGCACCCACCGACGAGCCGACGGACGCACCCACCGACGACCCGAGCGCCACGCCGACCGACAGCGGCTCGCCGACGGCGACGCCGACCGCAACGGCCGGGACCGCCGGTTACGTCGGGCTCGCCGCTCCGGTGCGCGTCCTCGACACCCGCGGCGGCACCAAGCGCGTCGGGACCGTCAGCGGCCCGGTGAACGGTTCGTTCTCCTTCGGCCTGGCCACCCGGGTCCCGGACGGCGCGACGGCGGTCGTCCTGAACGTCACCGCGACCGGCAGCACGACCTCGGGCAACCTCGTGGTCCACCGCACCGGCACCGCCAACCCGGGGACCTCCAGCCTCAACTGGTCCAAGGGCGCCAACCAGGCCAACGAGGTGACGTCGGCGATCGACAGCGCCAAGAGCCTCGACGTCGACATCCGCAGCGCCGGCAAGACCCACGTCGTGGTCGACCTGATCGGTTACGTCACCGACAGCAGCACCGACGCGTCGACCCTCACGCTCCGCACGCCGAGCCGGGTGTTCGACAAGAAGGTCGAGGACGGTCCGACCCGGATCACCGTCCCGCTGTCCATGCGTCCCACCGGCACCCGGGGTGCGCTGCTGAACGTCACCCTGGTGAAGCCGTTCACCCCGGCCTACCTCTCGGTCTACCCGGGCGACAAGTCCCGCACGGGCACCTCGACGGTCAACGCGACCAGCAAGGAGATCCAGTCCAACGAGACCCTCGTGGCGCTGGACTCCACCGGCACGTTCATCGTGGACCTGAACGTCGGCGTCGCCCGGGTGGTCGTCGACCTGCTCGGGACGTACGGCGAGGCGACGAGCACCTCCGGGACGATCGCGCCGCGGGAGAAGCCGCTGCGCCTGCTCGACACCCGCTCGGGCCTCGGCGGCCCGAAGGGCAAGCGCCAGAACGGCAGCGACACGGCCGTCCAGCTGCCCACGACGGAGTTGCCTGCCGGCACCGTGGGTGTCGTGCTCGAGGTGACGTCCACGCAGTCGACTGAGGGTGGTTACGCCACCGTCCACCCGGGGGGCACGTCGTTCAACAACACCTCGACGATCAACCTCACGAAGGTCAGTGACCGCGCCCACCAGGTCGTCGTCGCGCTCGGCTCCGGCAACCCGGTGATCACCCTGGGCGGCAACGGCGCCACCCACCTGGTCGCCGACCTCGTCGGCTACGTCGTGGTCCCGGGCTCGACCGACGCGTCGCCGACACCGGACCCGTCCGGGTCGACCGACCCGAGCGCCGACCCTTCCGCCGACCCTTCCGCCGACCCTTCCGCCGATCCGTCGGCGGACCCGTCGGCGGACCCGTCAGGCGAGCCCAGCGCGGACCCGTCCGCGACGGCCACCGCCTCCCCGACGCCGAACTGCCGCGTCACGCCGCCGCTCTGCTGAGCTCGACCACCCGGCCCCCGGGTGGACGCGCCGTCGTGGCACCGTCGACTGACCAGGCGGGCTGAGCCCCGCGGTCAGGCGGTACGGCGGCGCAGCCCAACCGTGACGAGCAGCGCGAGCGCGAGCACCCCGAGCCCCAGGCCCGCTGCGTCCCTGCCGAGCCCGGTGGTCGCGAGCGTCCCCGTGGGCGCCGCGGTCGGGGGCACCGGCGTGGTCGGCGGGGCGGCGGGCGGGGCCGCCGGAGCGGCACCCGCCGCGGCGGCCTTGCCCGAGCCGAGCGACGGCAGCGCCACGGAGAACGCTCCGCGCCCGAAGTTGGCCGCGAACAGCGTCTTCGCCTTCGCCTGCCACTTCAGGTCGGTGATGGGGGCGTTCGGCAGGCCCGTGCCCACCCGCAGCCAGCGCGGCGTGGTGGCGGTGCGCGCCCCGTGGGTGAGGAACACGCCCACGTCCGAGGCGACCAGCAGGTCGTCGCCGACCGGCAGCACGTCGTTCACCGGTGCGAGCGGCAGGTCTCCGGTGACGTCGACCCAGGTCCGGCCGCCGTCGCGCGTGCGCCAGACCATGGACTTCTTGCCGCCGGACCGGAAGGCCGAGAACGTCGCGTACGCCGTCCGCGACGGGTCGCGGTAGTCGATGGCAACCGCGGTCACCCAGTCGTTCGGCAGGCCCGTCGCGCGGGTCCAGGTCGTCCCGTCGTCGTGGGTGTACTGCACGCGGCCGTCGTCGGTCCCGGCGTACAGCGTGGCGAACTCCGCGCCCCCGGCCGCGGCGATCGTCGTGACCGTGCCGTAGTTGCGGAACAGCGGGTTGGTCTCGCGCCCCGGTCCGCCGGTCAGGTCAGGGCTGATGGGCGTCCAGGTGGCGCCGTCGTCGGTGGACCTGTGCACGATCTCCGAGGCCGTGTACACCGCGTGCTTCTCGGTCGGGTCGAACTCGATCGGGGTGAGCCAGTTCTTGCGGGACCCGATGATCTCGTTGCTGAAGTCGCTCATCGAGGTGCCGCCGTTGGTGCTCCGCGCGCAGGCGCCGTACTGGCTGCAGCCGTAGACGAACTTCTCGTCCGCCGGGTCGATGGCCATCTCCGTGCCGTCGCCGCCGGTGATGTCCTTGTAGCCGTCGTCGGCCGGGTCGTTCTGCGCGCTGTAGTTGCGGTTGCCGCCGTTGTCCTGCAGGCCGACGACGAGCTTGCGCTTGTCCTGCTGCGACACGTCGACGCTGAACAGCTGGTTCCACGGCATGTACTCGCCGTGCTTGAACGACGCGCCGTTGTTGTCCGACCGGTAGAAGCCGCCGTCGTTGCCGACGTACACCCGGCCCTTGATGCGGGTGTCCCAGGCCATGGCGTGCTGGTCGGAGTGGAGCCCGGGGCTGCTCGAGAAGGACACGCCACCGTCCTTGCTCTCGCTCATGTTCACGCCGGTCGCGAACACGTGGTCGGGGTCGAGCGGATCGACGTACACCCTTCCGAACCACCAGGCGTAGACGAACCCACCCGTCACGAGGGGGACGTCGACCGCGGGCGTGAAGGTCGCGCCGCCGTCCTCCGAGCGGGCCAGGCCGGCGGTGAGGCCGGCCTCGGTGGAGGCGAGCACGTAGACCCGGTTGTGGTCGCTCGGCGCGACCGCGACGCCGAGGCGGCCGAGCTCCGGGTTGGTCACGAAGTACGGCGCCCCGATGCGCTTCCAGGTGGAGCCGGCGTCGGTGGTCTTGAAGACGCCGCTGCCCAGGCCCGTGTAGACCCGGCGGTCGGGGTAGCGGATGCGGTCCCACATCGTCATGTAGGCGACCTTCGGGTCGACCGGGTCCAGGGCGATGTCGACGGCGCCGGTGGTCGGGGTCTCTCCTGCCAGCACAAGCTGCCAGGTCTTCCCGGCGTTCGTGGAGCGGTACAGCCCGCGCTCACCGCCGGGGGTGAACAGGGAGCCGTTGGCGGCGACCCAGATGGTCTTCTCGTCCCGCGGGTCGACGACGATCCGGCCGATGCGCTCCGTGCCGCGCAAGCCCATGTTCTGCCAGGTCTTCCCGCCGTCGGCGGAGCGCCAGACCCCGTCCCCGCCGTACGTGATGGAGCCTCCTCCGGGCCCCGCCTCGCCCGTGCCGGCCCACAGCACGCCGGTCTTGGAGATCGCCAGGGCTCCGACCGCTTGGCTGTTGGTGTCCGGCCAGGCGCTGGTGAAGGTCTTGCCGGCGTCGACGGTGTGCCACAGGCCCCCGGAGGCGGTCGCGACGTACACCGAGTCGGTCTTCTTCGGGTCCACGACGACGTCGAGCACCCGCCCGCCGATGTTGGTCGGCCCCTTCAGCTGCCAGGCGGCCGCGGCCAGTCCCGGCTCCGTGGCGGCCGTGCGTACGGCCGTCGCGCGGGCCTGCGCCGTGGCGCGCTGCCACGCCCCGGTCGGGACACTGCCCCCGACCCGGCTGAGCATCGCGTCACCCGGGTCCTGGTCCTGGGCGGCGATCAGCCCCGAGGCGGTGACCGCCAGCGGGTGCGTCGCGGGCGTTGCCGCCGGGGTGACGACCGGGCCTGCGGCGAGCGCGACGACGAGGGGGAGGGCGAGGAACGGGAGCGTGGGGTGCAGGCGCATCTGGCTCTGTTCGGTACGCAGGAGAGTTGTCCTGCCGGGGGAACTCCTTTGCAGTGTCACGAGTTCGTTGCACAATGGAGCACCGCGCCCGCACCAGCGGCGCGCAGTCAGTACGCCCGTTGCCCCGGGGGTCCTGAGCGGAAGGGGTCGGGTGTGGACGCTGTCGCGACCAGGCTCTCCTGGCGCCGCTTGCCCTGGGTGGCTGAGCTCGGCTCGATCCTGTTCTTCTACGCGCTCTACTGCGTCATCCGCGTGCTGGCTCCCCACCGCGTCGACGCCGCCTTCGAGAACGCCACGCAGGTCGCGTCGCTGGAGAGTGCCCTGGGTCTGTCCGACGAGGGCCGGCTGAACGCCTTCCTGACCCGCCACGACTGGCTGGAGATCATCGCCAGCTACTACTACGTGTCCCTGCACTACGTCGTCACGTCGGTGGTGCTCATCTGGCTGTGGCGCCGGCGCGACCGCGACTACGCCGCCATGCGCTCGTCGCTGGTGATCGCCAGCGCCATCGCCCTCGTGATCTACGCCGCGTGGCCGATGGCCCCGCCGCGCTACGCCATGAGCGGGGCCGTTGACACCGTGCACGACGTGCTCGCCTCGGGCGGGCACGGTGTCGCCGGCTGGGTGAACGACATCGCGGCCATGCCGAGCATGCACGTCGGCTGGGCCCTGTGGTGCGCCGTGGTCGTCGTGCGGCTGGGCACCCACCGGCTGCGCCACCTCGCCTGGCTCTACCCGCTCGTCACGACCCTCGTGGTGATCGCCACGGCGAACCACTACCTGCTCGACGCCGTGGGCGGCGTGGTCGTGGTGGCGATCCCGCTCTACCTGACCGGCGCTTGGCGCGACCGGCGCGACGCGGGCGCGGCCGATGCTGTCGCCCCGCCGCTGCGGGAGCACGCCGCGGCCTGATCCCCTGCGTCAGATGACCGGCATCACCGGTCTTGTCATGGTTCGTGGCGCGCAGCACACTCGGGGTATCGCGCACGTCCCGGGGGCCCACATGCAGCGCTACGTCCTTGCTTCGCACACGCCGGAGGAGTTCGCCGCGATCGCGGCACTCGTCACCCAGCACCGGCCCGGGGACGGGCTGCGGGCGGCACTGCCGCTCGAGGACGCCCTGGGTGAGCTCACGCACCTCTACGCGCTGCAGGGCGCGGACCGGCAGGCGGTCGACGGCCAGCACGAGGCGATGGGGGGCCAGGCCACGACCCTCAGCTTCGACCCGTGTGACTCCGTGGACTGCCGCCGCATCGAGGAGTTCTTCCTCGGGGTGAAGCCCGTGCAGCTGCCCCCGCTGGAGTTCTACGCGTTCCTGCTCATCGAGGTCGCGCAGGACGAGGTGGGCACGCTGGTCCCGCCGCCGACCGAGGCCCACGTGGCGTGCGCGCCGACGGACGGCGGGCGCCGGCTGCTGGTTCAGGTTGCCGACGACGACCGCTCAGTGGTGGCGGCCTATCTCAACGCCTGGGAGGCCGTCCCGCAGGTCCGCTCCGTCCGGGCTCTGCGCTCGAGCGGGCGGCACCTCGTGCGGAGCCCGCACGTGTGACCCGCTCGGACCTGCCGTTGGCGCCGCCGGCGACGGCCGTCGCGGTGGAGCGCAGACCGCTCTCCTTGCTCTTCGCTGACCTCTCGGGCTACACCGAGCTCACGAACACCCATGACCCGGAGTACGTCGAGGGGCTGGTGGCGCCTCTGCTGCTCGAGCTCGCCGCCGTCGCCGTTGACCACGGGGCCGAGGTGCGGCCACCCCAGGGCGACGGCTTCCTGGCGGTCTTCGGAGCGCGCACGGTGCGCGACGACGATCCCCGCAGGGCAGTCCGCGCCGCCGAGGCGATGCGGGAGCGCATCGAGCTCCGACGGGCCGTGGATCCCGCCGTCCCTGGGCTGCACGTGGGGGTCGCCAGCGGCGAGGTACTCGTCCGCCAAGGGATCGGCAGCCTGACCGGACCGGCGGTCAACCTGGCCGCGCGCCTGAACGACCAGGCCGTCCGGGGCGACGTGCTCGTCGATGCCGCGTGCGTCGCGCTGTGCCGCGAACCGGGGTGGTTCGGACCAGGTCAGGCGTACGTCCTGCAGGGCTTCCCCCAGCCGGTCGTGGCGCACCGCTTGCTCCCCACGTCCTCCGCGGGTCCCTCCTCGGGACCGGCGCTCCAGGCCGCCGCCGGGGTCGTGCACGGCCGGTCCGGCGAGCTGGACCTGCTCGATCGGGCCTGGGAGGAGGTCGTCGCGGTCGGGACCAGCCGGGTGCTCTGCGTGACCGGTGACGCGGGCATGGGCAAGACCGCGCTGGTCGAGACCTGGCTGGCGCGGCGGCAGGGCGATCTGGTGCTGCGGGCGGCCTGCCGTGACTACGGCCACGCGCTCCCGCTCGGCCCGCTCACCGAGGCGGTGCTCTCCCTGGCCGAGGGTTCGGCGGCGCAGCTCGCCGCGCAGCTGCGGGGGACCCGGGGGGCGGCGCCGGCCAGCCGCCTGGCGGCGCTGCTGACCCCTGCTGACCCTGCTCGCCCGGACCTCCCGCGTCCGCGGGAAGACGACGAGAGCATCCTCGCCCAGCTGCGGGAGCTGCTCACTGAGCTCGGGCGAGGTGCCCCGCTCGTGGTCCTGCTGGACGACGTCCAGCACGTGGGGGACGAGCTGCGTCGCGAGCTCGGTCACCTCGCCCGCCAGCCGCTCGCTGCGCCGGTGCTGGTCCTGGTGGTCGGGCGGGGCGACCCCGTCGCGCCGGACACGGTGGTCCTCACCGGGCTCGGGGAGCCGGCGACCGCGCGGCTGGCCACGGATCTCCTGGGCGGCCCGCCCGATCCGGACCTGGTGCGGGAGGTGCACCGCCGCAGCGGGGGCAACCCCTTGTGGCTGCGCGAGCTGCTCGAGCTGCGGCTGGCGAGCGGCACCGACGAGCTCCACGTCGGTCCAGGCGCTGACGGTTCGGCGGACGTGCCGGCTGCCCTCCGGCTCGTGGTCACCGCCCGGTTGGACCTGCTCGTTCCCGAGCAGCGAGCTCTCCTGCGTCAGCTCTGCGTGCTCCCGGACGGGCTGCCCGCCGCGGCCCTCGAGCCTGCGGTGGTGTCGGACCTGGTCGCCGGAGGCCTGCTCCGCCACGCGGGCGGACGCGTCGGCTTCGTGAACGCCGTCGTCCGGGAGGTCGTTTACGGCTCCCTGCCCAAGCGTGAGCGGGCCGAGGCCCACGCGCTGCTGGCGCGCGAGAGCGACGACCCCGCCGCCCGCGTCCACCACCTGACGCGGTCGTGGGAGCTGGCGGTGGACCCGTTCGAGGCTGCCGCCGCGGCGCAGACAGCCCTGGCTGCACTGTTGCGGTGGGCCGAGACCCTGCAGCCGGTGCACGTCCCTTCGGCCCTGGAGGCGTTGGCGCGGTACCGGCGGCTCCGCGACCTGCAGGCGGAGGCGAACCCGGCGACCAGCGCTCGGCTCGCCAGCCTCGAGGCGGAGTGCCTGCTGGAGATCGAGCGTCCCGACCAGGCGCAGGTGTGCGCCCAGCAGGCCTTGGACCTCGCAGCCCGCTCCGGCGAACCGGCCCCTGGTCACCGGGCGCGGCTGGTGCTCGCCCAGGCCTGCTTCGTCGGTGGTGCGCCCGACGAGGCTCGGCAGCACCTGGCGCCGTTGCTCGAGGAGGTGGACCTGCCAGCTCGCTGGCGGGGCCGGGCGCTGTGCGTGCTGGCGGGTACCCGCTCCTACGAGCTCACGGGGTATGCCGCGCCCCTCGCGGAGGCTTACGACTGCTTCGTGGCGGCGAAGGACGACGAGGGGGCCGGCGACGCTGCCAGGGCGCTCGCGTGGTTCCACTCCGTCTCCGGAGCCGCGGACTTCAGGCCGTGGAACGAGCGGGCCGTGGCGCTGACGCGGCACGACCACCTGCGAGGGCAGGTCCTGCTCGCGAGGACGCGAGCGATGAGGGCGCGCACCCTTCAGTCGTGGGAGGACTGCCGCAGGGCGTCGGAGGAGTCCCTGGCGTACGCCCGCTCGATCGGCAGCCGGGACTTGGAGGTGTGGGCCCTCGCGCTGCTCGGCGACGCGGTCCTCGCCCTCGGGGACGAGCCGGCGCTGCGCCGGTTGGATCGTGAGCTGCAGGAGGTCGCGCTGGTCGGTCGTCCGCGGCAGCGCTTCAACGCCTTCGAAGTGCGCTTCCGAGCCCTGGTCCGGCTCGGGGACCACGCCGGCGCGCAGGCTTGCCGCGCCCAGATCGAGGAGGTCCTGCGGCTGCTCGGCCCCGCCGAGCGGGCCCAGTCCGCGTCGACCGACGGGCTCGTTGCGTTCGATCGCGGTCAGTGGGCGGACGCGGTGCGCCCCTTCGAGCGGGCTGAGTGGGAGTCGGTCCAGCTCGGGTGGACGCTGTCGGCGGCCGAGGACGCCATGGGGGCGCTCCTCGCGCGCCGCCGCCTGGGCGACGCCGACGCGCCCGCGGGGCTGCTGGCCCTCGCCGCGCTGTACGACAACGAGGACGCTCCCGCGGCGGCCCGTCTCGCGCGCGCTGCCGCGGGCCAGCCGCAGCAGGGACCAGCGCTCACGCTTGCCGAAGCGGCGTGGGCGGCCGAGAGCGAGGCGATTCACGGCGGCGCGAAGCAGGCGTGGGCGGCGGCAGCGCAGGCCTGGGCCCGGCTGGGCCTGTCCGCGTCGTACGCCCTGTGCCTGGAGCGGGCGGGCGACACCGCCGAGGCCGAGCGGGTACGTCGGCTGCTCTCCGGCTGATCAGGTCCCGCGGCGTCGAAGCGACTCGACGTCGAGCAGCAGGATCCGGCGGCGCTCGGTGGTCAGCCAGCCGCGCTTGCGGAACGCGCCGAGGGCGCGGGTCAGGGCCTCGCGGGACGCTCCGGTCCAGCTCGCGATCTCGTCCTGGGTGAGGCCGAGGTCGATGAGCAGGCCCTCGGGGGTCGGCTCTCCCCAGAGCTCGCCCATCTCGACCAGCCGTCGGGCGACCCGTCCGGCGGAGTCCAGGGCAGTGAACTCGATGCGCTTGGCGTCGGCGTCGCGCAGCCGACGGGAGGCGATGCCGAGGAGGCCGAGGCTGGTGGTCGGGTGGTCGATCAGCAGTTCGCGGAACCTCGCAGCGGGGAGCGCGACCGACACGGCGTCCTCCAGCGCGACCGCCGTTGCCGAGCGACGTCCGCCGTCGAACGCGACCTGCTCGCCCACCAGGTCTCCCGGACCGCGCAGGGCGAGGAGGACCGGCCGGCCGATGAGCGTCTCGGTCACGACCTTGACGCGGCCGGTCATCAGCACGTGCACATCGCCGGCCGGGTCGTCGACGCGGAACAGCGTGGAGCCCTGGCGATGACGGCGGCGGCCCTCGAGAACCACTCGATCGGCGACGGAAGGGGGCAGGAGGTCGAGGAACCCAGCGGTGGACCCGGGGACCGCGAGGTCCGAGGTCATGCGCGCAGTGTGGGTCGCCCATGTGGGGTAAGGCAAGGGAGGTCGCCTCCGCCGGTCGGACCCGTCGCGTCCCTGGCTCCGGGTGGTGCGCTCAGGTTCGGGGCGGACCCGCGTCGTGGAACCGGCAGAGGACGCACGCCGGGTGCGTCATCTGACTCACGCTAGAGGACGGTGAGGGGCAGGGCGCCGGGGGCGCCGGCGGGGACGACGGCATGCCGCGGCGGGACGGGGGCGAGACGGACGTACGCCAGTCCCTGTGCCGGGCGGGGGTCGGTCTCCCCGGCGTTGGGCCACAGCGACATCGCCCGCTCGGCCTGCGCCGTGATGGTGAGTGAGGGGTTCACGCCGAGGTTGGCGCTGATCGCCGCGCCGTCCACGACGTGCAGGGTGGGGTAGCCGTGCACCCGGTGGTAGGCGTCGATGACGCCGGTGCTGGCGGACTCCCCGATGACGCACCCGCCGATGATGTGCGCGGTCATCGGGACGTTGGCCAGGTCGCCGACCGTGCCGCCGGGGAAACCACCGATCTCCTTCGCCACCCGCCGGGTCGCGTCGTGCGCGACCGGGATCCAGGACGGGTTCGGCGCTCCGTGCCCGGGGGCGCTGGTGAGCTTTCCGCGCCTGGTGCGCTTCACGGTGATGGAGTTGTCGAGCGTCTGCATCACCAGCACGATGATGGTCTTCTCCGACCAGTGGCGCACCGACAGGGACTTGGCGAAGACGTACGGATGGCGCAGCACCTGCAGCAGGAAACGCAGCCACCGCGGGAGCCGGCCGCCGCCGTCCACGAGGATCGTGGAGAGCAGCCCCATGGCGTTCGAGCCCTTGCCGTACCGCACGGGTTCGACGTGGGTGACGCCGTCGGGGTGGAAGCTCGAGGTGATCGCCACGCCCTGGTCGAAGGAGTTCGCCGGTACGTGAGGGGCCTGGGCCCCGAGCAGCGCCTCGCTGTTGGTGCGGGTGATCTCCCCGAGCCGGTCGGAGAGGTCCGGCAGGACCCCCCGGGCCTTCATCTCGTGCAGCAGGCCCTGGGTGCCCAGGGTGCCGGCGGCGAGCACGACGTGGGCGGCGGTGCGCCGCGTGACCGGCCCCTTCTTCCCCGTCGGGGTGGTCTCGACGACCCAGGAGCCGTCCGCCTGCGGGAGGACGGCGGTCGCGGTGGTGAGCGGCTCGACGACCGCGCCGCGGCTCTCCGCGAGGTAGAGGTAGTTGAGGTCCAGGCGGTTCTTGGCGCCGTACCGGCAGCCGATCATGCACTCACCGCACTCGGTGCACCCGGTGCGCTTCGGACCGGCGCCGCCGAAGTAGGGGTCGTCGACCTCGACGCCCGGCTCGCCGAAGAACACGCCGACCGGCGTGGGGTGGAAGGACGCACCGACCCCCATGTCCGTCGCGACCTTCTGGAACACCACGTCGGCGGCCGTGGTCGTGGGGTTGGTGACCACGCCGAGCATCCGGCTGGCTTGCTCGTAGTGCGGCGCGAGCTCGGCCTGCCAGTCGGTGAGGTGGGCCCACTGCGCGTCCTGGAAGAACGGCGCGGGCGGGCTGTACAGGGTGTTGGCGTAGACGAGCGAACCGCCACCGACACCGGCGCCGGACAGGATGACGACGTCCTTGAGGACGGTGATGCGCTGCATGCCGTGCAGCCCGAGCCGCGGCATCCACAGGAAGGCCCTGAGGTCCCAGGAGGTCTTCGGCAGGGTGTCCGGGGTGAAGCGCCGCCCGGCCTCCAAGACCGTGACGCGGTACCCCTTCTCCACCAGACGCAGTGCGCTCACGGAGCCACCGAAGCCGCTGCCGATGATGATGACATCGCTCGTTGTCTCAGTGGTCACCGGGCAATCCTACGGTCCGGGCACTCCCTGCGCACCCCGCGGTGGAGCCGGCGTCACCGGGCTGTCACCGCGCGCGGACCCCTCCTGCGTCACCCTGGAGGCATGGCCCGCCTGTCGCTCCTGCCCGTTCCCCTCGCCCTGCTCGGTGTGCTGCTGGTGCGCCCGGACCTGCTGACCGGAGCGCTGGGGTCGTGGCGGGCGTGGGTGGCGTCTGCGGTCGTCGTGCTGGTGGCCTTCGGGGTGCGACGGCTGGTGGCCCGGTCCCGTCCCGCGCTCGCCCCCTGGGCGGGTACGGCGGTCACGCTGGGGCTGCTGGCGGCGCTGATCGCCCCCTCGCTGGCCGGTCAGCGGACCGTGGTGGAGGACTTCCCGGCGGTGATCGAGGCCGCGGACACCACCGCGGACCTACCCGCCGAGCCGGCCGCCGACCTGCCTGCCGCTGCCGGGCCGTCCCCGACACCCGCTGCCCCTGTCGCCGCGCCGGCGCCGCCCGCTCCTGCTCCGGCGGCGACGTCGCCGGCGCGCCCCAGCGCCGCGACCTCGGCGCCGACCCCCGCGGCCCGCGCCTCGACGGCAGCGCCGGCGTCCGCCGTACGCCTGTCGTCCGGGCGGCTGTCCGGGATCAACCACAAGGCGTCGGGCGGGGTGGCGATCTACCGGGTGTCCGGCGGCAACGTCCTGCGCTTCGAGGACGTCTCGTTCAACCGCGAGCCCGGACCGTCGGTGCACCTGGTCCCGCCGGGTTCCCGTTCGCCGAAGGGTGGCGTACGGCTCGGGAAGCTGAAGGCCGAGAAGGGCAGCTTCAGCTACGCCCTGCCGGCGTCGGTCGACGCGACCGCTGCGTGGTCGGTGCTGATCTGGTGCGACCCGTACAGCACGCCGATCGGCGCGTCCGACCTCAGCTAGCCGTCGTCCGCGCCCCTCGCGCGGCTCGGCTACGCTTGCCCACCGATGGCTCCGGTCATCGAGGAGGTGTCGCCTAGCCCGGTCTATGGCGCCGCACTGCTAATGCGGTTTGGGTCTCAAGCCCATCGGGAGTTCAAATCTCCCCACCTCCGCCGGTCACGAGGGGCGCTCCTTTCGCCAGGGGCGCCCTTCGTCGTACGTGCCCTGCTGACGTCCCCGGTTGTGTCGGACCCCCGCCGTACGTTCGGGGAATGCGACTGCTCCACACCTCCGACTGGCACCTGGGTCGGACGCTGCACCGGGCCGACCTGCGCGACGCCCAGGCGACCTTCCTGGACCACCTGGTGGAGGTCGTGCGGGCCGAGCGGGTCGACGTGGTGGTCGTCGCGGGAGACGTCTACGACCGGGCCATCCCTCCGGTCGACGCGGTCGAGCTCTGCTCGAGCGCGTTCGCCCGGCTCCGGGCGGCGGGTGCGCGCGTGGTCGTCATCAGCGGCAACCACGACAGCGCCCGGCGGCTGGGCTTCGGCGCGGCGCTGATCGATGCCGGAGGCGTGTTCCTGCGCACCGACGTCGCGACCGCCGACGTGCCGGTCGTCATCGATGACGTGCCGTTCTTCGCGGTGCCGTACCTCGAGCCCGCCGCTCACGGGTGCCGCTCCCACGTCGCGGCCCTGACCTCTGCGCTCGACCGGGTGCGTGTCGTCGCGCCGCCGTCCTCGGTCGTGCTCGCCCACTGCTGGGTGGCCGGAGGAGCGGCGAGCGACAGCGAGCGCGACATCACCGTCGGCGGCGTCTCGGCGGTGCCCGTGTCGTTGTTCGACGGCTTCTCCTACGCCGCCCTCGGGCACCTGCACGGCTCTCAGGTGCTCAGCGAGTCCCTGCGCTACAGCGGGTCTCCGCTGGCGTACTCCTTCTCCGAGGCCGCGCACAACAAGGGCTCGTGGCTGATCGACCTCGGGCCGACGGGGGTGGTCGGCGAGGCGTTCGTGCCGGCCCCGGTGCCGCGCCGGCTGTCGACGCTTCGTGGTGACCTCGCCGACCTGCTGGTCGACCCGTCGCTGGTCGGCCAGGAGCAGGACTGGCTGTCGGTGGTCTTGACCGACGCCGCGCGCCCCGAGGCGGCCATGGACCGGCTCGCCACCCGGTTCCCCCACGTCCTGGTCCTGGCTCATGAGCCCGCCGGTGTCGAGCGCTCCACCGCGTCCTACAAGGCCCGGGTCTCCGGCCGGACCGACCTCCAGGTCGCCACCGCGTTCGTGCAGCACGTCCGCGGCACCGAGGCCACAGGCGTCGAGCAGACGCTGCTGTCCGACGCCTTCGAGGGCGTCCGCCTGGAGGTCCCCGCATGAGGCCGCACCACCTGACCATGACCGCCTTCGGGCCTTACGCAGAGACCGTCGAGGTGGATCTCGACCGCCTCGCCGACGCGGGGCTGTTCCTGCTGCACGGCCCGACCGGCGCCGGGAAGACGACGCTGCTCGACGGCATCGGCTTCGCGCTGTTCGGCCGGGTCCCGGGCGCGCGGGGCGAGGCCAAGCGGCTGCGGTCCGACCACGCCGCTGCCGGCGTCCGCACGGAGGTGCGGCTCGAGGCCACCCTGCTCGGGCGTCGGTTGCGCGTCACGCGTTCGCCCGCCTGGGAGCGCGCGAAGACCCGCGGGACCGGCACCACCACCGAGCAGGCGCGCGTCCACCTGGAAGAGCTCGTCGCGGGCGCCTGGGTGTCCCTGTCCACGCGCGCCGGCGAAGCCGACCTGGAGATCGCTGATCACGTCGGGATGTCGGCCGAGCAGTTCTTCCAGGTCGTGCTCCTGCCGCAGGGCGAGTTCGCGAGGTTCCTGCGCGCCGACTCCCAGGACCGCGCGGCGCTGCTCCAGCGGCTGTTCTCCACCGAGCGGTTCGCCGACGTGGAGAAATGGCTTGCCCACCAACGCCGGTCGACGGCCGAGCGGGTGTCCGTGGCCCGCGAGGAGATCAGCCGCGTGGTCGCCGGCTCGGGGAGGTCGCGGCCGTGGACGCGCCAGAGGCGATCACCCTGCCCTGGGCGCAGGACCTCCTCGACGCGGCCATTGCTGGGGAGCAGGGGTGTGACGAGCAGGTCGGGCTGGTGGCGGCTCTGCGCGACGGGCGGCGTCGGGAGCTCGAGGACGCGACCTCGCTCGAGGGCCGACAGCAGCGCCGGGCCGGTGCTCTGGCGCGCGCACAGCGCCTGCAGCTCGAGCGCCCGCGCGTGCTCGCCCTGCAGGTCGAGGTCGATGCGGCCGCACGCGCCGCCGAGGTGGCGGGCGTGCTCGCCGCCGTCACCGAGCGCCGCGCCCGGCGGGACATCGCGCTGGTCGAGGAGCGGTCCGCGCGCGCGCAGGTCGGCCCAAAGCTCGCGGAGCGCGTGGCCGGCGGCGTCAGTCCTGAGGGTGATGGGCGTTCGGACGGGGGTGACGTTCTCGCGTGGCGATCCGCGCTGGCTCGCGAGCAGGAGCGCGCCGGCCGGCTGGCGGCGTTGGCTGCTGTCGACCGGACCCATCAGTCAGCTGTGCTCGAGGCGTCCCAGGCCCGCGACGACCAGGCCGACGCGCTCGCCGCCGTCGGCGAGACCGAGCTAGCCCTGTCCGTGCTGCCGACCCGGCGCGTCGAGCTCACCGGCCAGCTCGCGGCCGCTCGGGCTGCGGCGACCCGCGTCCCCACCGTCCGGGCCGAGCGCGACCGGCTGGTGGCGCTGCGCCCCGACGTCATCGCGCTGGCTCAGCAGACCGCGCGCGAGCAGGTGCTGCGCGACCAGGTGCTCGCCGCCCGAGAGACCTCTGTGGCGCTGTCCCGCAAGGCTCTCGACCTCCGCGTCGCCAACGTCAACTCGATGATCGCCCGACTGTCGGCCAACCTCGTCGACGGCATTCCCTGCGACGTGTGCGGCTCGCCGGAGCACCCCGACCCGAGTGCGCTGCGTGACGAAGGCGTCAGCACCGACGACGAGGACCGCGCCCGCCGCGAGGCCGATCTGGCCGAGGAGCAGGTCGCCCGGCTGTTGGCCGAACAGGCCGGCGTCCACGCGACCTGCAGCACGTTGGCGGCCCGCGTCGGACCGCTCACCCTGGACGTGCTCGACGACCACATCGCCGGGCTCGACCTGGAGCTCGGTGCGCTGGAGCAGGCCGTCGTCCGGCTGGAGCAGGCCGAGGCCGACCTCTCCGGCCTCGACGAGCAGCGCGCGGCCCTCGGCCAGCAGCACGTCGCCCTGACTGCCCGCGCCGACCACGCAGGGCGTCGGGCCGCCGACGCCGACCAGCGGGCCACGCAGGCGCTTGCTGGTCTGCGCGAGGAGCTGGGCGACGACCTGTCGCTCGGTCTCACGGCAGTGCTCGCCGCCGTCGAGCGCCGCGTCGAGGTCGTGGCCGCGCTCCTCGCCGCGGTGCAGCAGACGTCCGCGTGCACCGATGACCTGGAGCGCGCCTCGGCCCAGGCCGAGAGTGCCTGCGCTGCCGCCGGTTTCGCGGGTGCTGACGAGGCGGTCTCGGCGATGCGCGACGAGGACTGGCGCGTCCCGGCGATGGCCATGCTCCGGACCCACGCCGACGCCGCGGCCTCGGTCGCCGCCGACCTCGCCGACCCGGCGCTGGACGTTCCCCTCGACCCCGTCGCGCCCGTCGCCGCCGCGATCGAGGCCCTTGCCCTGGCCGACGACGTGCTGGCGGTCGCGGTCGCCGAGCAGGGACAGGCCCGTCAGCGTCGTACGGCGTTGGGGCGTCTGGTCCCCGAGCTCGCGAGTCTGCTGACCGACCTCGCACCGCTCGAGCAGCGCGCCACCGAGATCCGGCAGCTCGCCGACCTGTGCGCCGGACAAGGTGCCAACGGCCTGAAGATGACGCTGTCGTCGTTCGTGCTCGCCGCCCGGCTCGAGGAGGTCGCCGAGGCGGCCAGCGGTCGGCTGCTGCGGATGACCCAGGGGCGCTACACCCTGGTGCACACCGACGGCGCCGCCCGCGGCAACCAGCGGTCCGGCCTCGGGCTGCTGGTGCGCGACGGCTGGTCCGGTCAGGACCGCGACACCTCGACGCTGTCCGGCGGGGAGACCTTCCTCGCCGCCCTCGCGCTGGCGCTCGGCCTGGCCGATGTGGTCGCTGCCGAGGCCGGTGGCGCGCGGATCGGCGCGCTGTTTGTCGACGAGGGCTTCGGGACGCTCGACGAGGAGACCCTCGATGAGGTGATGGACGTGCTCGACAGCCTGCGCGAGGGCGGTCGGATCGTCGGCCTCGTCTCGCACGTCGCCGACCTCCGCCAGCGCATCCCCGCGCAGGTGCAGGTGACCAAGACCCGTACCGGCAGCGACCTGCAGCTCGTCGGCTGCTGACCCGCGGGCTGGCACACTGCGGCCGTGGATCTTGCTGCGCTCCAGAGCGCGGGTCTCTACGACCCGCAGGACGTGTCCGCGCCGCAACGCGTCGAGCTGCTGGCCTTTCTCACCGACGAGGGCTGCACGGTCGAGGAGATGGTCCTCGCCCACGGCCGCGGTCGGTTGTTCGCGCTGGCCGGGGACCGGCAGATCCGCCCCCTGGTCGGCCTGCTCAGCCTGAGGGAGACCGCGGTCGCGCTGGACCAGGACGTGGACGTCCTCGCGGGCGCGTGGCGCACCTTCGGCCTGCCGGACCAGGGGCTGGACGCCCCCCAGCTCACCGCCGATGACCTGGAGACGCTGCGGACCTACCTCGACGTCCGCGCCTTCCTCGGCGAGGACATCGCGCTCGGGGTCGCGCGCGCCATCGGCGCCGCCATCGCCCGGGTCAGTGAGGCCGAGTCCTCGGCCATGCGGCTAGCCCTCGAGGGCGTCGTCGACCTGGGCGTGACGCAGGACGAGGTGCGCACCGCGCGGGCGTTCGGCCAGATCGCCTCCCTCGTCCCGCGGATCGGACGGATGCTCGACGCGGTGCACCGCCAGCACCTCGAGGCGACCCGCACCCACTTCGAGCAGGTCACGTGGACCGACAACGTCACCTTCAGCATCGGCGTGGGGTTCGCCGACCTCTCGGGCTTTACACGCCTGAGCCAGCAGCTCAGCCTGACCGACCTGTCGAGGGTGCTCAGCACGTTCGAGCGCACCGCCACCGAGACGGTCCATCGTGGTGGCGGCCGGGTCGTGAAGTTCCTCGGCGACGCGGTGATGTGGGTCGCGGCACAGCCACAGGACCTCGCCGGGATCGCGGCGGACCTCACCCGTCATTCCCTGGCTGCCGACGCCGGCATCGAGGTCCGCGCGGGCCTGTGCTTCGGGCCGGTGCTCGCCCAGGACGGCGACTACTTCGGCACACCGGTCAACCTCGCCTCACGGCTGGTCGCGAGCGCCCAGCCCGGTCAGGTCCTCGCTGACGGCAGCCTCACCGACCTGCTCGACGCGTCCTGGCTGACCGCCCCCGCCTCGCCGCTGGTGCTGCGCGGCTTCGACGCACCGGTGACGCCGTACGTCGTGACGCGGGCCTGACCCTTGCCGGGAATGCCCGGAATGCGTCACCATGCGGCGACGCACGGTCACCCGGTACCGAGCGCACCTTGGGGGGACCATGCTTCGGCGCCTGCTGGCTGTGTCCGCGCTCGTCGGCGCGGCCCTGGCTCTCCCCGCCCAGGCCGCGCCCAGCGGACCGGTCACCATCAACGGCGTCGCCGGGACGTTCACCACCGTGGTCCTCGAGCACGGCGCGTCGCTCTCTTTCGCCGGCAACGACGTCCTGCTCAAGGCCAGCCGCGGTGACCTGGCCGGGCTCGCCCTGGTCGATGCGCACAGCGAGCACTGGCTGACCGTCGCGCGCGGTCAGGTCATCGGCACGCCGTGCGCGTTCGGCACGCCCTGTTCGACGTACGACTTCGCCGACGGCTCGGGCGACACCTACGACGACACCGGGCACGTCACGCTCCCCGCGGGCACGTACCGGCTGGCGCTGCTCGGCCGCCCGGGCTCGCGGGTCCAGGCGACCCTCTCCCTCGACGGGCTGCACGGCAGCCTGACCACCGACCGCACCGCGCGCCTCACCGTGGCGAGCCTCGCGTCCTCCCTCCCGAGCACGGCGGACCAGCAGCCGCGCAGCGAGGCGGCCTTCACCCCGGGCAACACGGGCCCCGCGATCGTCGGTGCTGTCGTCCGGCTCGACACCGAGGACGCCTACCGGGCGAACATCGGCTACTGCTTCGGCACGAAGGAGGGCGCGCTCAACGCCGGTCTGACGGTCAGCCCCGGCATCGTCTGCCCTGGCAGCCCGTCGACCAGCGGCGGCGTCCAGATCCACTACTCCCACTGCCCGGGCGGGTCGCTACCGGCGTTCGTGTGCGTCCCGACCGGCCTGGGCGCCGACGCGGTGAGCATCGGCGTGACCAGCCTGCTGCCCGCGAACGCCTACGCGAGCTTCGGCACCGAGACCCGTGCGGTCCGCTCCCGCGCCGCGGTCACCGCCTTCAGCCTCAGCTTCTGACCTCAGCCCAGGGGTACGGCGACGCGAAACGTCGCTCCGCCGCCGGACGTCTCGTGCACCGACACGGTCCCGTGGTGGGCGGCGACCAGCGCCGCGACGATCGACAGCCCCAGGCCGCTGCCGCCGGAGGCGCGGGTCCGTGACACGTCGGACCGGTAGAACCGCTCGAACACCCGCGGTCGCTCCTGCTCCGAGATCCCCGGGCCGTGGTCGATGACCTCGACGATCGCCGAGCCGTCCGAGGACCGCACGCGCACCTGGACCGCCGTCCCGGCCGGGGTGTGGGTCAGGGCGTTGGCGACCAAGTTGCCGACGACCTGGCGCAGCCGCGGGGCGTCGCCGAGGACGTGCGGTGCCGGCCCGCCGGGCACGACCTCCAGGTCGATCGCGCGCGACGGGTCGATGGCCCTGGCGTCGTGCACGGCGTCGCCGGCGAGCTCGAGCAGATCGACCGGCGCCCGGTCGAGCGGTCGCTGTTGGTCCAGTCGCGCGAGCAGCAGCAGGTCCTCGACGAGCAGGCCCATCCGCGACGCCTCGCCCTCGATGCGCGACATCGCCCGGTCCACGTCGGGACCCTCGGGCAGCGCGCCGGACCGGTAGAGCTCGGCGAAACCGCGGATCGACGTCAGCGGCGTGCGCAGCTCGTGCGACGCGTCGCCGACGAACCGGCGCATCCGGTCCTCCGAGGCGCGCGCGTCCGCCTCGGACTCCGCCTGCGCCGCGAAGGCCCCTTCGATCTGCGTCAGCATCGCGTTGAACGAGTGGCCCAGCGATCCGACCTCGGTGCGCGGATCGGATTCGGGGACGCGCAGCGACAGGTCGCCGGCGGCGATGAGCTCGGCCGTCCGCTCCACGTCCACGAGCGGCCGCAACGAGCGGCGGACGAGCAGGAAGGCCCCGAGGCCGAGCAGCCCGAGGACGACGAGACCGACGAAGACCTCGATGAGGGTGAGCCGGCCGACGGTGCGCTGCAGATCGTCGAGAGGGACGGCGACGTACAGCTCCCCGTTGATCCCGGCGGTCGTGGCGACGGTCGTGTTGACCACCCGCCAGCGCGTGTCCCCCGAGACCGCGGACACGGTGTACGGCGCGCCACTGGTCCTCGCGGACTGGGGGAGCTCAGGCGCGGCGGTTCCGTCGGGAAGCTTGCTGCGCTGGGCCACGGTCCCGTCAGGGAGCACCAGGGACACGTAGACCGTGCTGAACGCATCAGCGCGTCCGGGGCCGCCGTCCCCGTCGTTGAACCGCTGCCCGCGGAGCAGCCCGTTGACCGCGCCGCGGTCGGACACGGTCGTCTGCAGCTGGTTGTCCACGCGGTCCAGCAGGTAACCCCGGATCGACGCGGTGGCGGCCACCCCGCTGATCAGCAGCCCCAGGGCCGACAGCAGCACCACGGCGGCGACCAGGCGCACGCGCAGCGGCACCCCCGCGAGGGCGCCCTGCCGCACGGGGCCGGTCACGTCCGGGGCAACCGGAGCACGTACCCCACGCCGCGCAGCGTGTGCAGCATCCTGGGCTCGGTGGTGTCGACCTTCCGCCGCAGGTAGGAGACGTAGGACTCGACGACGTTGGCCTCGCCGCCGAAGTCGTAGTTCCAGACGTGGTCGAGGATCTGCGCCTTGCTCAGCACCCGCCCGGGGTTCTGCATGAAGTAGCGGAGGAGCTTGAACTCCGTCGGCGACAGCGGCACCAGCTCGCCGTCCTTCCACACCTCGTGGGTGTCCTCGTCGAGCTCGATGTCAGCGAACGACAGGTGCGACGCGGCCTGCGGTGAGGTGGACACGCGCCGCAGCACCGCGCGGATCCGGGCCACCACCTCCTCGAGGGAGAAGGGCTTGGTGACGTAGTCGTCGCCGCCCAGCGTCAGCCCCTGCACCTTGTCCTCGGTCGCGTCCTTGGCGGTGAGGAACAGCACCGGGGTCCGCACCCCCTCCTGCCGCAGCCGCTTCACGACACCGAACCCGTCGAGGCCCGGCATCATCACGTCGAGCACCAGCAGATCAGGGCGGTAGGTCCGCGCGGTCTCCACGGCCTCGAGGCCGCCCGCTGCGGTCTCGACCTCGAAGCCGGCGAAGCGCAGGGACGCCGACAGCAGCTCGACGATGTTGGGCTCGTCGTCGACGATCAGCAGGCGCGCCTCGGGGGCGGGGGAGGTGGACATGGTTCCACCATCCTGCCTCTCAGCCGCCCGGACCCTGGGTACTGGCTGTGAGGTCCCTGTGAGCCACGGGCATCCGGAGACGGGCCAGCTGTCGCTGCACCCACGGCGCCACCGCCCATCCGGCGCTGGTGACCAGCGCGCCGGCCGCCAGGTCGATCAGGTAGTGGTTGCCCGTCACGATGACGACGACGGAGGTCAGCAGCACGTGGGCCCATGCGAGGACCCGCCAGCCGCGGTGGGCGGTCATCGACATCACGAGCAGGGCCACCCACAGGGCCCACGCCAGGTGCAGCGACGGCATCGACCCGAACTCGTTCGCGCGCGCGGCGACCGTGCCGGTACCTCCCTCCCAGGAGCCCCACGTGCCTGAGTCGCCGACGATGTCGACGAACCCGGCTCCCGGCAGCAGCCGTGGCGGGGCCACCGGGTAGAGCAGGAACACGACCAGCCCGATCAGGTTGACGGCGACGAGCGCCGTACGTGCCCGGCGGTAGGCCGCGGGGACGAAGACCCAGCAGGCCACGAGCGCCACCATCGTCACGTCGATGTGGGCCAGGTCGTAGTAGTAGGCCGCAGGGTCACGCAGCCAGGAGACGCCAGCTAGCCACAGGTCGGCCGCCTGCTCCAGGCCGAACGGGGACAGCGCGAGCAGGTCGCGCCCGTGGGAGTACGCCGCGTCGGCCCGCACCTTCGCCAGACCGGCGACGACGTCGTAGACCACGAGCAGGGCAAGGACGACCAGGAGCTCACCTGCCCAGTGGGGTCGCCGACGCATCGCAGCAGTCTGCCAGCCCGGACCTGGGAGACTGTCCTGATGGATGGGACGGTCGACCTCGCGCTCCTCGTGGGGTGCGGTCTGGTCCTGGTGGCCGTCCTCGCCGTCCGGCTCTCCAGCCGCACGGGTGTCCCTGCCCTGCTGGTGTACCTCGGCATCGGTCTGCTGATCGGGGAGAAGGGGCTGGGCGTCGGCTTCGACGACTACGCCCTCACGGCCGACCTCGGTCTGTTCGCTCTCGCCGTCATCCTCGCGGAGGGCGGCCTCACGACGCGCTGGTCGACCGTCCGCGGCTCGTTGCCGCTGGCGGTCACCCTGTCGACCCTCGGCGTGCTGGTGAGCGTCGTCGTCGTCGCCGGCATCACCATGCTCACCGTCGGTGCCTCGCTCCGGACGGCGGTCATCCTGGCCGCGGCTGTCGCCTCCACCGACGCCGCGGCCGTGTTCTCGGTCCTCCGGCGCCTCCCGCTGCGACCGCGGCTGCGCTCGGTCCTGGAGGCGGAGTCGGGCCTGAACGACGCGCCGGCCGTCGTGCTCGTGACGTTGGCGAGCTCGTCCGGCTGGGCCGACACCACCTGGTACCTCGTGCTCGGCACCGTCGCCTACGAGCTCGCGGTCGGACTGGCCGTCGGGCTCGCCATCGGGTGGGTCGGCCGCGCCACTCTCGGTCGGCTGGCCCTGCCGAGCGCCGGCCTCTACCCGCTGGCGACCGTCGCCCTCGTGCTGATGGCGTTCGGCGTCGCCGGCACGCTGCACGCCAGCGGCTTCCTCGCGGTGTACGTCGCGGGGCTGGTCGTCGGCAGCACGCGGCTCCCGCACCGCCGGGCCGTGCTCGGGTTCGCGACCTCGCTGGCGCTGCTCGCCGAGCTCGGGCTGTTCGTGCTGCTGGGCCTGCTGGCCAACCCCGACCGGCTGCTCGACGCCGTACCGACGGCGCTGGTCGTCGGCGCGGCGGCGACGTTCCTCGCTCGGCCGCTGGCCGTGCTGCTGTCCACAGCCCCGTTCCGGGTGCCCTGGCGCGAGCAGATCTTCCTCGCCTGGGCCGGCCTGCGCGGTGCGGTCCCCATCGTCATCGCCACGATCCCGGTCACCGCCGGCGTCCCCTCGGGGACCAAGGTGCTGGACGTCGTGTTCGTCCTCGTCGTGCTCTACACGCTCGTGCAAGCCCCGACCCTGCCCTGGGTGGGCAAGCGTCTGGGTGTCATCGAGGACCTGGAGGCCCGCGACCTCGAGGTCGAGGCGGCCCCGCTCGAGGAGGCCGGCGCCGACCTGCTGCAGGTGCACGTCAAGGACGGCTCGCAGCTGCATGGGCTGTACGTCGACGAGCTCCGCCTGCCTGTCGGCGCGGTCCTGTCGCTGGTGGTGCGGGCCGGGGCGGGTCAGGTCCCCGACGGGAGCTTCCGGCTGGAGCGCGGCGACCAGCTGCTGGTCGTCGCCACCGTGGCGAGCCGGGCGGCCGCCGAGGAGCGACTGCGTGCCGTGAGCAAGGACGGCAAGCTCGCCCGCTGGTACACCGGATCCTGAGCCCCGTGCACTCCCGGTTTCTCCGACGGACGCGGTGAACGCTCGCCGTCTTCGGGGCCGGCGGTCGGGACGTGTGCTGAACTTCCGGGTCCGCGTCTGAGGTCCGGTATGCTCACCGCGTCGTGCTTCGGTGCGACGCGCACCCGTAGCTCAACGGATAGAGCACTTGACTACGGATCAAGAGGTTAGGGGTTCGAATCCCTTCGGGTGCACCGCAAACGCGCAGGTCAGAAGGGGTGCGGGAGGCTTTCCCGGCCCCTCCTGAGACCAGGGTTGCTCACAGTTGTTCACAGAGCTCGTGAACAACTCACTGTGCAACCCACCGCCGGCCCCTGGCCGGACGTGGCCCATCACGTTCCTACCTTCGAGTTCAGCCATCCATCGCTGCTCGAGGAGGCCGGACCCATGCAGGGTTCTGTACGCAAGAGATGCCAGTGCCCCGTCCGCTACGACACCCGCGGGCGCCTGCTCGCGTGCACCAAGCCGCACGGCTCGTGGAGCTTCATCGTCGACGTCCCCGCCACCGACGGAGCCGCCCGCCGACAGGTCGGCCGCAGCGGCTTCGCGACCAAGAAGGACGCCCAGAACGCGCTGTCGGCCCTGCTCGCAGAACTCGCCGCCGGCCGGTACGTCGCTCCGAGCCAGCGGACCCTCGCCGTCTACCTCGAGCAGTGGCTGGTCGGGGTGCAGCTCGAGCTCGCCGCGACCGCCTACACCAACTACCGGATCCTGCTTCGCCGGTACGTCCTGACCCGCCTCGGCGACGTGCCGCTCACCAAGATCACCGCCGCCCGGTTGACCGCGCTGTACGGCGAGCTGCTCGCCACCGGCAACCGCACCGGCGGGCCGCTGTCGCCGGCGACCGTCCGGACCGTCCACCGGATCCTGAGCAAGGCCTTCGGCGACGCCGTGCGGGAACGTCAGCTGCCGGAGAACCCCGCGACCTACGCCAAGCTCCCCCGCCGGCAGCGGCCGGAGATGAAGACCTGGACCGCCGAGCAGGCCACCACCTTCCTGGCCCGCGCCGCGACCGACCGGCTGTACGCCGCGTGGCTGCTCGCCCTGGCGTGCGGCCTACGCCGTGGGGAGCTCGCCGGGCTGCGCTGGATCGACCTGGACCTCGACGCAGCGACCGTCACGATCGTCAACCAGCGCACCGTCGACGCCGAGTGGAACATCGTCACCAAGGAACCCAAGGGCACCAGCCGGCGCACCATCGACCTCGGACCCGGCGCCGTCAGCGCTCTGCGCCATCACCGCGCCCAGGCCGCCGCCGAGCGGCTCACCGCCGGCGCCGCCTACCAGGACACCGGGCTGGTGTTCACCCACGCCGACGGCAGCGCCTTCCACCCCGACCGGCTCACCCGCATGTTCCGGGCCGTGTCCGACCGCGCCGGCGTGCCCCACATCCGGCTCCATGACGCCCGGCACTCCTGCGCCACCCTGGCCCTTGCCGCCGGCATCCACCCCAAGGTCGTGCAGCAGCTGCTCGGCCACGCCTCCTGGTCCACCACCATGGACCTCTACACCCACCGGATCGACCGTCTCCAACGCGAGGCATCCACGCTCATCGAGGCCCTCATGCTCACCCCCGACCGCCCAGCCGCCGCGACGCCCGGACTTGACGGACTCCGGCGATGACGCGGACCTTGGTCCTCGCGGCTGCCGACCTCGCCGTCGGCGTGTTCCTGATCCAGTACGCGCGGCACCGCGAACGACGCGATCCGGACGGCGTCGCCGTCGTGGGCGTCGTCATGGTGTTCTGCGCGCTCATGCTGGTGGCCTTCACCGCCTGGCACCACCGCCCCCTCCCGACGGAGGGACCGAGCTCTCCGCCGGTGCCCCCAACGGGGCCGCTTGCTACCCGAGCTGCCTACGCTCCTGACTTCCCCTGCAGCGAGGCTGTGGTCATTCGGGCTTCGCCCGCCTGCCGCCCGCCCCTTCGGGGCGGTTGCCATCGAAAATCGTGGTGGCTTTGAGAGCGGCGCCTGACCTTGGAAGCATCTTGTCACGCAAGAACGCCGACGTCCGTCCTCTCATCCGCTCATGGCTCCCCTCTGTGTCAAGAGGCGACTGGGAGCGGGGTTCTAGGCTCGATGCCGGCGGGTCCGGGAAGTGACTTGTTCGAAGAGCCGGAGTGGGGATGCAAGCCGGTCGCGCTGGACTCCGTAGCCGCTCCCCGGTGTCCTCCCGGGCCCGTCATCGCGCGGATGGCGTCGTCGACCATGTGCCGGTGGACGATGTCGGAGAGCCTCTGTTTGAGGCAGCGCATGGACTCCATCGAGGTCTTGCCCGATGCCTTCTGCGGTCGTAGTAGGCGCGCCCCTCAGTCGGGTTGCGCAGCTGGACGGTCGCCATGATGTGCAGCGTCCTGTTGATCTGGCGGTTGCGGGATTAACCGTCCTCACGGACCCACCGAAAGACCGGAGAACGCCGGACCAGCCGGCTACACCGGCACGCCCAGACCCGCGTCACGGCCTTCGACGACTTCCGAAGGTTCCGAAATCCGCTCACCGGCCCGGGACGGTGGATCCGGGCTAAGCCCGGATCCACCGTCAGTTGATCTGGTGAGGGCTTGCGCGGCTCGCGAGCGCCGTGGGCTGCCTGGGGCATGGGTGTGTTCCCCGGGTTGGCCGGGGGTCTCCACGTGGTTTTCCGGTAGGTCCTGGTTGGACTGAGTGGACGGGGTCAGGCCGCGGCTGGTGGCCCGTGCCGGGCGGCGCCTGCCAGCTGGGTCCAGGCGGTTTCCCAGGGCCAGCCGGTCGGTAGGTGCAGGACGAGTTTGCGTGCCGAGCGGGCGAGCCGACCGGGGACGGTGATCAGCTGGGCGCGGATCGTGCCGGTCGTCGCCCGGGCGTGGAATGCCGAGGCGAGGGCGCCGGCGGTGCGGGTGAGGTTGAAGGCCATCGCGGCGCAGACCAGCCAGGCGCTGTTGGCCGCAGAACTTCCCGGAGGGCAGGTGCGCGATCGGGCCGTTCTTCAGGTCGGCGATGACCTGCTCGACGATGGCGTGGCCGCGGTGGGTGGACTCGGCCGCGAGCATCGGCAGCGGGCTGTCGGTGAACACCGCGTGGTAGCGGTAGACGGTGAACAGCTCGGGCTCTGGTTCTTCGGGTTGAGTCGGGGACCCGGCGCACGATCAGCCGGGCGGTGACTTGCTTGGCCTTGCGACGGCCGGTGAATGCGGTGAACTCGACTTCGGCGACCTCGGCGTCGATGACCCACCGCTGCTCGTCCTCGTCGTAGATCGCGTTGGGGTAGTTGATCGGGGTCCACGCGTGGCCGTCGATGGCGGTGATGCCTTGCGGACACGGCGGGGTCAGCCGGGCGGTGATGGAGAACCGGGCCCGGCGCCGGCAGCACGCGGCGACGAGGTCGTAGCCGTAGTAGGCCGAGTCCACCGGGCGATCAGCACCCCCGTGGCGCCGGCGGCTGCGCGGTGGCCAGGGCGTCGGCGACGAACGTTGCGCGCGCCGCGGGCGGAGTTGGTTGTGCCCTGCGTAGCCGGGCGCCGGCGATCACCGGCGCCGACGCGGGGTGGAGAAGATCCCGAGCAGCGCGTTGAGGCCTTTGACGCCGCGTGTAGCCGCGCCCGGCGCCTTGCTTGGCGTAGCCGTAGGTCGGCGCACGGTGTCGTCGATGTCGACGAAGGCCACTGGTCCGCGCCGGGCAGCAGCGGCGTCTGCCGGCCAGGCGGGTCAGCAGCCGGGCGGCGACGGCGTCGAGTTGGCGGACGTGGCCGAAGGTGAACTGCGCAGGAACGTGCCCAGCGTCGACGGGGCCCGGACCTGGTCGAACAACCGGGCCATCCCGCCGTGGCGCAGCAGGTCCATGTCGTTGATGAGTCCGCGCCGGCGATCATGCCCGCGACCAGCGCCGGGACCTTCGCGGCGGCGTTCGCGCCGCCGGCTTGCCGATCAGGGTACGTGCTCGGCGAGCAGCTCCCCCAGCCCGCAGCGGGCGGCGAGCGCCATGACCGGGGCCAGCCCGGCGCACGACACGAGATTGGGATCGTCGAAGACCGCCGTTGACGCCGTGAGATAGTCGCATCCAGCGGATGCCCTTCTGTGGATTGATTGTGACCGTCGCAAGCCACATCCTCCCCACTCAGTAGGGCATTCGCGTGTCACGACCCGCCACTGACCTCAAGCGGGCCAGTGGATCCGGTATGGGCAGCGTCCTTGCTGGCAAGTAGCTCGGGGACAGCGTCCGGCAACAGCTGGTGTGGCGCGCCGTCGTCGCCTGCCAGGCGGCGGCGGCGGCGGCGGCAGTTACTACGTACGGGTCCGGCGCGCGACACCGCTTCCGCCGAGGAGCGCGATGATCCCTGACGCGTTCGCGAGTCGGAAGTTTTTGTAGACGATTTTCGCGTGCCGTCGTCGGCGACGAGCGTGTCGCCCTGCATCGGCCTCGGGCCCGGGGCGCTTGTCGGCTTCCAAGTGATGAAAGCGGCGCCCAGCCCAACGGCGCGCAGCGCCGCCGCTCCTTGCTGTGCGCCGACGGAGAAAGCCGTTCGGGCGGTTGAGTGATCTGTTCGGTGACCGGGACCTGCGACAGGACGTCTCCGTGAGGCTGCATCGGAACACCTGGCTCAGTAGAGCGGTGCCGAGCCCAGTGCCCGCGCCGGGAACGCCACGAACCACCATGAACCTGACCAGGAAGCGCGTCGCTCCTGCCCCCCGAACGACTACGACGCCTGCGCCCCGATGGCCAGGTTGATCGGGCTGCCGTTCACGGGAACGAAGCGATTCTACGGCTAGCAGAAGGAGGACGGCCAGCCCAAGGCGGCGGCTCAACGCGGGAGTTGTCCCGCTTCGAGGGC